>JBGUQW010000165.1:0-12115 GCA_045131435.1 Prevotella sp. | reverse complement strand
CACTAAAAAAACAATGGCTGCGCACTGAAAATAGTTTTCTCTGTTTTTGCTTTCATTATTCGGAACTTGCGAAAGTTGAGTTAATGGTAAATTATATGGCTAATTATATGGTCATTACATGTTAAAAGAAAAATCCGATGCTGTGAATTTTCCTGCCTGATTTCTTGTATAATTCATTTTTATTTCCTACTTTTGCAACGGATTTTTGGCAAAATTGACACAAATCCGTAACAA
Source organism: Prevotella sp. (assembly GCA_045131435.1). Classification (GTDB taxonomy): domain Bacteria; phylum Bacteroidota; class Bacteroidia; order Bacteroidales; family Bacteroidaceae; genus Prevotella. The sequence continues at coordinate 11,881 of JBGUQW010000165.1, read as the reverse complement.
AAACGGTATTAATAACACGTAAATAACTGAAAGCCATGAAGATAGAAAGATTCAATTATATGCAGCAACTCATTGAAGATGCCACGGGGACGGGGGAGTGAAATTATAGTTATGGGTAACAATGAATATCAAGGAAATACTGAACAGGACTGATCGCTTTGCAGCCAATGCCGGTTGCAAGCTGACAGAGGTTGATACTGAACATGCTGTTGCCGAGATGCTGGTGACATCAGAACATTTGAATGGTGGACAGGTGTGTCAGGGAGGGGCTTTGTTTACTTTGGCCGACTTGGCAATAGCAGCACTGATGAACTGCAGGGGGCAGCTCACCTTCGGCATCAATAATAGTATTATGTTTGTATCGAGTGCCAAAGAGGGTGACATGCTTCGTGCAGAGGCTGTTAACGTATCTCATCATCCCAAGATTCCTTCCGTAGAAGTCCGTGTGACGAATCAGGAAGGTCGTTTGATATGTCACGTTACTGGCATGGGTTACTGCAAATCCATTCCTCTGCCTCAAGACCGTGGATAGCGACCATGATGCCGGGAGACGGCTTTTGCGGGTTGTGGCTTGGGGGCGAAGGGATCGCTGATGACGGTGGCGCGAAGAATGCGGACATCAGCCAGTGGACGGTTGTATTTGTCAGTAGCTGCCTGTTGGATCTTTTCAACCACGTCGAGGCCCTGGGTGACTTCACCAAATACGGTATACTGGCCGTCGAGATGAGGTGTTCCGCCCACAGTCTTGTAGGTTTCAAGCATCTCGGGAGTCAGCGTTACCTGTCCATGTGTGGCGGAATCCAGCCGTTGTTGTATGGTTGCCAGCTGCTTGTCGTTGAGTATCCTGCCCCATACGATATAGAACTGGCATGCTCCTGAACGCTGCTCAGGATTCACGTTGTCTGGTTCACGAGCAGCTGCCACGACCCCTCGACGATGATAGAGCTGTGGCAACCGGAACTCTGGCTCAATGGTATAGTCCAGCTCGCCAGAGCCCAGCCGCTGGCCAGGCAGTGCATGTTTGCTGTTCAGGTCGCCACCCTGAATCATAAAGTCCTTGATGACGCGATGGAACAGCAATGAGTCGTACACCTGCATACGCACCAGTTTCAGGAAGTTGTCGCGATGTTGTGGTGTCTCGTTATAGAGGGCTATGCGGATGTTGCCCTCTGTCGTTTCCAGTTCGACCTCAGCCCTCTGCTGTGCAGAGATGCTTGCACAGAAGCAGAAGAGCAGGCAAGTGATAATTCCATTGATCTTCATTTTCAAACGTGTTCTTTCTGTAATGATGCTGCAAATATACAAAAAAAATTGTAACTCTCGGCCAAAGTTTTGGAATATTCATATTAATTGTCTATCTTTGTGGCGCAAAAGAGAAAAGTACGATGACAGCCATTTGAAACGATGATATTTGCAAGAGATAAAAGTCAGATGTGCAACAACCTGTTGCAGTTTGCCCATGTCTATGCCTGGGGCAGGGAACATGGACGGAAGGTGATGTCGATGCGTTTCAGCTACAAGTATCCGTACTTCAAGATTACCCATTCTAACCTGGTGAGCTTTCCGCTGTATGTGACAGCGAAGCTGCTGGCAGCCATCAAGGTGTTGCCGACAGCCAGCTTCAAGCATGCGGAGTGCGACCTTGCGGCCTTGGAGCAGATGATGCTGCACCACAGGCATATCGTGGTCAGCGGCTGGTATGTGCGCTTCTATGACCTGTTTCTGAAATACCGCGATGATATTTGCGACCTTTTTACTATTGACCCACAGTATACGGAGCCTGTGAAGAAAAAGATGCTGCGTTGGGAGGGTGTGCGACTGGGCGTGCATATCCGTCGTGGCGACTATGCCGAATGGAAGCACGGCATCTACTGCTACGATGACGAGACATACGCCGACTATATCCGTCAGTTTGCTGCGCTGATGCCAGACCAGAAGGTCTGCGTCTGCCTCTCCACGAACGATCCGGCGCTGTCGGCAAAGGATTATCGGAAACTCTTAGGCAACGACGACCAGATAGAGGTACACCTGTTGGGTGGCAATGCGGTGGAGGACCTGTATATGCTGTCGGAATGCGACTACGTCATCGGTCCCCCCAGCACCTATTCGCTGGTGGCAGCGATGTATCGCGACATTCCGCTTTGTCGTATGGATCAGGTGAAGGACGGACAGCTCAGCCTGTCAGACTTTAAGCTGTTCGACTACTGGTTCCGTCGCATTGTCTGAGTAGTCTCTCGTACACATCTCCCATACCAGTTTCAGCCAGATAATGACCACGGGCAGGGCCTTCAGCGAGAATGCCCTGATGACGTAGGTGCGCAGGTCGCCAGGGAAGAGGTCGGTACTCGACAGCGAGGTGAGTATGAAGCAGAACACAAGCAGTGCGATGTCCAGTCGACTGCGTTTCCAAGGTACGGCAATGAACCAGATAGCGACACCCAGCATGGAGATGATGTAACTGCTGTTTTCGGCTCCCGTACTGAAGATGTTGACGCACATAAGCACCGAGGCCAGTAACATCAGTTGGAAGGCGTGATGCCGATACTGCCTGATGCGCAACAGAGGCAGCAGGCTGTAGATGGCAGCAGGGACAAGGATCCACAGGTCGTTCCACGTTGACCACCACCAATTGGTGACATCGGGATTCTTGCCAGCACTCTCGAAAACGGCGTAGTAAGCAGGCAGTCCTGCTGAGCAGGCATAGCCAATCTTACGCACCATTCCCAGCAGACTGATGTTCTGGAAATCGGAGAGCAGGTTCTCCTGGCCTTTCTCGCTCAGGCATTTGAACCACTCCACATACTGACCAGCGATATAGTCGGCTCCGAAGAGGGGCATGGGCAGTACAAAGAGTACAATGGTCCAGATGACGAGCCACATGATGAACTTCGGTTTGCTCTTGGCAAAGAAAAAGAAGATGAGACCCACGATGCCGTAAGCCTTCACCAGCACGCCCATCACTATCCAGAAGGCTGCCCAGATGTCCTTGCCTCGTCGGATGGCTGAATAGGTCAGCAGAATCATGGCACCAGTAGCCACATTGAACTGCGACATACCCAGGGCGTTGAGCATTTCGTGGGCCGTGAGCCAGATGACCACCACCTTCTGTTCTGTTGTCAGCGTGCTCTGTCGGATGGCCCACCAGAGGAAGAGTGCCAGTGCCAGATGCCAGAGAGACACGTCAATCCAAAGCAGAGGATTGCTCATCGAGGTGATGGTATTGCTAATCAGAGAGAAGGGTGCGATGATGAGACTGAAGAGAGGCCCATAGTGGCTGACGTCGTAGTGGTCGCCATGATTCTCAAAGAGGCTCACACCATCCACCGCATGCCAATAGCAGAACTTATAGATGAGGAAGTTGTTGAAGTTGTGCATGTGGAGGCCTACGGAGACGGCCACCATGAGCATCCACAGTGAAAACAGCGTCCAGGTGTTGCGCCAGAACGGCAGTCGTGCAATCTGTTTGAACTTTTCAGTCGTCATTCGTTATGTCAAAGTATTTTTTCAGCACCAGCAGGGAGATGAGCTTTTCCTGTTGTTTGTCCTGGAACTGGCGGACATAGTCGTGGGCATGCCGGATGATGGCTTCAGCCTCATCAGGATGCCCGATGTAATACTGCATGCGCTCCTCCAAATCGGAGAAGTCATCGCGCACCTCTATATAATGGTAGTTGGGGACGAGTGTCCCCTCCATGAACCACGTCTCCTGCGTCAGTCGTGGCGATACGGCGATGCTGTTGCTGGACATCACCCATTTCAGGTTCGACGCCACATCGTTGCCCTCTAACGACATGATGAACTTGTAGTCCAGGTGTTCGCCAATGGTGAGCTTGGGCTTCTGCCACTCCGGATGTGTTTCCGAACGGTTAGTGGAGGCGGCATCGACCATCGGATGGCCCATCCAGCGGGTCATGAAGACGTCGCGGTTTTGCTTGCGTGGTCCCAAATCACCACGGAAGATGGCGACGTTCTTCTTGTCGCGCCATTGCTTTTTGTCGTTGACAAACAGGAAGTGGCGATTCTTGTCGAGGTTGAGAATGACGGAGTTGTCGTTATGCTCCACAATGGGACGGTTTTTCACGATGGCAGGCTCAGGAGCCACATAGGGCTTGTCGCCAGCATCGAGAATCCAACGCAGGTCCTGTGAGAAATAACGCGCATACTCCATTGCATCGAAATAATAGGCTTTCTGCCCTGTCACCTCCTGATCGCACAGTCGTACGGCCTTTAGATTCCAGTCCTGACGGTTGTAGTCGCTGTTGGCAGTCAGTTTGCAGTAGTAGGCAGCACGCTGAAGCATCACCTCCCTGTTGGGATGGCTGTCGACCTGTTTCAGAAGATGGTTCAGTCGCCACTGCGAGAAAACCTTGGGAGTATACTCGCGCAGATAGCTTCGCACGTAATACTTCAGGTTGCTGTTTTTCCCACTGTTCAGCATATAGTGGAGCTTTCTTTTATCCATCATTGTTATCGGAGAAAATAAAGGAGGTGTTTATACAGACGTTTATAGAACCACTTGAGTCGCTTCAGTGGACGTGGCTTGGTGGGAATCATCGTGGGCATACTGCCATCGGCACTACACTGGCAGGCCAGACAAGGATGGCTCCAGAGTGACACCAACTGACCCGACTGGATCAGGCGGTTGTGCAGACAGTCGCTGTTGCAATCGCTCTTGTGCTCATTGACATAGTCCATCACCACCTGGGCACCCTGCCGGTTGAGATAGTAGCACCCGGCATAGCGGTCTCTGGTGGCAGGGTAGAGCAGCTGACCCTTCCGACGCTGACTCCTGGGCACCAGCAGCAGACTGCTTTCCTCGTAGTTGATGATGAGGGGCTGGCCGGCATATTTCGCCTGACACTCGGTGATACTCTGAGGGAACAGGCTGTGGAACGAAGGATAGAAGCGCAGATCGTCTTCGACAATGAGGGCTCCGTCCAACTGGTGGTCGAGGATGTACTGTGTGGCCAGCAGATGTTTGTAGGCACAGCTGGTTCGTGGAAACAAGCCATGCATGGTATCGGACTTGCCATCGTCGACGAAGCAACGGTCAAGAATCTCCGGTGTCAGGTCTGACACGTTGCCGTCAAGGATATAATGACAGGGCAAGGCCACCTGTTCCAGTTGTTTCTGGATGAATGCTTTGCGGTCTTCCTGACCTCGAACGTGTATCACCAGTACCTGCACTTCCGCCATACCTTTCTCTTGCTCTTGATTGTTAACGCAGACAAAAGTAGTGAAAAAAGTCCGATTTAGCAATTTTTAGATAGAAAAAATACGCTTTCTTTGGTAATTTGCCTGCTTTTCACTACTTTTGCAGACAAATAACACGATTAGTACCCCATCAGATGATTCCAAAGAAGATACATTACTGCTGGCTGAGCGACGAGCCCTTTCCGAAGAAAATCCGGAAATGCATGGACACGTGGCACAAGACTCACCCAGACTATGACATCGTCTGTTGGAACACCCATAACTTCGATATCAATGCCGTGCCCTACGTCAAGGAGGCCTTTGAAGCCCGCAAATGGGCTTTTGCAGCCGACTATATCCGCATGTATGCCCTCTATACGCAGGGTGGCATCTATCTGGACTCCGACGTGGTGCTGCTGAAGAAGTTCGACGACTTCCTCGACAACTCGTTCTTCTCCAGCATGGAGTATCACCCCATACAGATAGAGAAATGTGGCACCATGCAGTATCTGGACGCTGACGGACACCGTACAGCTGACGTTTTTATACAGGGCATCCAGATTCAGGCAGCTGTGATGGGTGCTGAAGCCGGCTGTCCCTTTGTCAAGGAAGTGATGGACTGGTATCAGGACAAGCACTTCGTGAAAGACGACGGCTCGCTGCGCACTGACGTGCTGTCACCATATATCTATGCCCGTGTGGCTGAGCGCAAGGGTTTTGTCTATAAGGATATTGACCAGCAGTTGCCTGACCGCATCCACATCTATCCGTCGGAAATCTTTGCCGGCAACAAACATGAAGTGACGAAGAACAGCTATGCCATCCACCTCTGTGCCCACTCGTGGCACCTGACGCCGTGGGAGAAACTACGCCGATTCTTTGGATTAAGCAAGAAACACCAACAAGCCAATGGGATATAACAAGGAACGATATGTGACGCTGAAAAAGATAGCATACTATATTGTACTATGTATATGGTATCTGATTTCGCTTATGCCGTTTTGGGTGCTCTACCGTCTGAGCGACTTCATTTACTGTTTGCTCTACTATGTGGTGGGCTATCGCAAAAAAGTTGTGCGCGAAAACCTCTCATCGTCATTTCCGGAGAAATCCGTTGAGGAACTGCGGAAGATTGAACGCGGTTTCTTCCATTTCCTGTGCGACTACGTGGTAGAATCATTGAAAATGATGACCATCAGCGATAGGAACCTGCGGAAGAGAATGGTGTATAAGAACGTTGAAATCTTTGACAAGTGCGTAGAGGAAGGTCAGTCGTGTGCCATCTATCTGGGACATTACTGCAACTGGGAGTGGGTCACCTCAATGCCTTTGTGGGTAACGCCGAAGGCACAGTGCGGACAAATCTACCATCCGTTGGAGAATCTGGTTACCGACCTCCTGTTCCTGCGGATGCGACAGCGTCATGGAGCCCTCTGTATCACGATGCAGGATACGTTGCGCTTCCTGTTAAAGAGCCAACAGGAGAAGCAGCCAGTCATTATCGGCTATATTGCTGACCAGAAACCCTATTGGACCAATATCCACCACTGGGTGGACTTCCTGAATCATGACACCCCTGTGCTGACAGGTACCGACCGCATCCTGCGCAAGATGAACCATGCTGTGATTTATTGTGACATAGAGCGCTTACGACGCGGCTATTATGTGGCCACCTACAAGCTGATGACCCGTGAACCCAAGAAGATGAAGGACTTCGAGTTGACGGATATGTATTTCAAGATGCTGGAAGAGAGCATCCGTCGTGCACCAGAGTACTGGCTATGGAGTCACAAGCGTTGGAGTCGTACCCGCGAGGAGTTCGACCGTCTCTATGAAGTGGTTGACGGAAAGGTGATGCCCAAGTCTCAGAAGTCCAATTAGTCGACCTTTAACCCGTCTTTTTTCATGCGTTCCATGTATTGCTGGATGATGGCCTTCAGCTCTCGTTCCATTTGGGGCTGCTGTGCCACATGGCCTTTCAGGTTCTGTTGCATCAGTGAGTCGCTGAGAGCATAGACGGCACGTGTCTGATGGCCGTCGAACTGCAGTACCAGCCCATGTTTCACATACTGATAGATGCCGTTCAGATAGTTGACAGCCCATGTGTCCTCCTGAGGGGTATTAAGCACATCGATACCAAAGCCGAAATAACCCTTGTCATAGCCCAGCATCCCTAATACCGTTGGCAGGATGTCAATCTGCTGAGCCACCTTGTCGTGCATCACACCAACAGGGTTCGACGGGTCATATATAATAATAGGAGAACAGAATCCACCCAAATCAGTCTGATATTCCGCATGATCACTCATATTCGTGTGGTCGCTGGTCAGTACGAAAATGGTGTTCTTAAACCAAGGCTGACGACTGGCTGTCTGGAAGAAACGGCCGATGGCCATATCGGTATAGCGGATGCACTTATGGATGAGTAGCGATTCCTCTGGGAACTGCTGCTTGTATTGTTCTGGCACCACGAAGGGATGATGGCTGGAGGCTGTGAAGACGGCCGTCATAAACGGCTCCTTCATCTTCGACATCACTTCGGCATAGTATTGCAGGAACGGTTCGTCCCAGATGGCCCACGTACCGTCGAAGTCATCGTTGCCGTGAGCAGCTTCGTACTCCGTGCGCCCATAGTAGTGTTGGAAACCCGTCTTGTTGGCAAAGGCCTGAAAACCCATCGAACCGTTCTGTGCACCATGGAAGAAGGCCGTCTGGTAACCTTCGTCCGCCAAGATACCAGCCAGTCCGGTAAAGGTGTTCATCGATGCCGGCGTCAGGATAAAGGGCTCGACGAACATGGGGATGCTGCACAGGATGCTGGGCATGCCGTCAATGCTCTTGCGTCCGTTGCAATACGAATATTTAAAGGTCGTGCTCTGGCTGATGAGGGAGTCGACACAGGGTGTATAGCCCTTGTAGGTACCTTTTTCGAGACTCTTGTTGAGGGCACCGATATATTCGCGGCCAAAACTCTCGACAATGAGAACGACGATGTTTTTGGTGATGGGTGATGGGTGATGGGTGATGGGTGATGGGTGGTGGACGGGGGTGTAGATGGTTGCCAGTTCCTCGCTGGGGAAGTACTGGGGAATCGTAAAGACATCCTTGCCGATGGTGCGGATGAGCGAGAACGGGGTGTTCAGCACCAGTGCCGCATCGATGGGACGTGCCGCATACTGGTTGGCATTCGAGATGGTGATGGGTCGGACAGCTGTAGAAAAGCCTCCGCGGATACCTGCTACTGAAAGTGGAATGGCCACTAACAGCGACACCACACAAACCGTATAGTAGAACGCTTTGGACGCATGCTTACGGAAGTCGACAGTAGGCTTGGCATAGTTTTTCCACAAGTCTGCCACCACGAAGATGAAGAGGAGCACCAGGTACCAATGGCTCAGGAACTCCTTGCCAAAAATGCTGCCCAGGTTGCTCTCGTTCTGAAACTCTTCAAACACCGTTGTCGTCGTCCGTCGCATGGTATATTGGAAGTACACCGCGTCCATCAGGTTGACAGCCAGTGCGATGCTGTTGACGATGACATAAAGGAGTTTGCAGATGCGGTGGTAGACAGGCTTTTCTTTCTGATGCAGTGGAAAGAGCATCATGACGATGTAGAGGGCATTGGTGTAAAGGATGGCGGTGGTATCGAACACCAGTCCGCCTCGGAAGATGTCAGCGGTATAGGTCAGGTAGTCGGTATTCTCAAAAAAATATGCCAGACGGGCTAACTGATAGACACCAAAGATCTGCAGCAGATTCCATACGACGGCTACTGTTGGTGCATAGCTCTGGCTGAATAGTTCTTTGATCCTTCTCTTCATCGCTCGTTCAAGTCGTTAGATGCTGCCTGCAGGATGGCCTTGGCCCACTGCATGAGCTGTTGCTGGTTGTTGCCTTCTCCACCAACCACTCGCTCACCAATGAAGTCGTAGCACACATAGCCAGTGGTGTCGTACATCAGATAGCCATCGTCATAAGTATGGATGGCACAGGGGGTTGTATAGGTCTTGCTCAGGACGTCACGACTGAAGGTATAGTCGTCATGACGGATTCCCAACTGTCCCAGCAATGTGGCAGGCAGGTCGGTCTGGTTACACATCTGTTCAATGCGACGTGCTTCCTTGACTGCTCCGCCAATCCAAATCATGGGGATATGGTTTTTCAGGGGATGCGTCTCACCGATATCCTCATAGGGAATGCCGTGATCGGGCAACAGCACCAGCAGGGTATTCTTCCACCGCTCGCTCTGACGGAACTTCCTGACAAAACGGCCCAGACAGTCGTCAAGATAATAGAAGGCGTTAAGCACCTCGTCATCGAAATGGTGCATGGGAACGTCCCAGGGCTGGTGACTGCTCAGCGTGGAATAACCGATGACAAAAGGCTCCCGGGCTGTTGAGGCCATCTCGAAGAGACTCTCGAAGGTGATGCCGTCGCAGACACCCCATTGCGAGGTTTTCTGTTCCTCGGCGGTATAGTCTTTCTTGCTTTTCAGCGTCTCAAAGCCACCACCGATGAGATAGCTGCGCATATTCGTGAAGTTGACGTCGCCACCATACAGATAGTAGGTGCTATACCCCAGGCTGTCACTCAACGTCCGTGCCATATTGGGAAGAGTACGTGACTTAGAGGGAATCTTCATCACCGACATCGTTGGGAACGAGGGATAGCCGCTCCACGTACACACCGTTCCACGATCGGTACGCCACGTGTTGCCATAACACTGGGCAAAATAGACTCCCTCCTTGGCCAGCCGGTTCAGGTTGGGGGTGATGTCGCTGCGACCACCTATCTCTGTAAAGGTGCCTCCACAGCCCTCCAACAGCACGACGATGATATTAGGCTTCTGCGTGTTCAGCAGTGCGTCGCTGTCGACGGAGGTCGTCGTAAACAGTTTGTCAATGATCTGTTGGCACTGGGCGTCGTCCATGAAATGGTACACCGTATTGTTCGATGCCGTCTTCTCAAACGATGCCAGGAACGAGAACACAGGGTTTACAGCCGAGTGGTTCAAGAACTGATTTTGCGAGAAATACACCTGTCCTATGTTGGTCGTCGACTCGTCCAGTCCTCCTCGGATACCAATGACGATGAGAGGAATCATCACGATATACAACAGCAGTTCTATCCAATTTGAGATTTGAGATTTGAGATTTGAGGTTTGAGAGGACGAGATCCAGTCATAAGCCAGGTAAATGAGTGCCACCACCAGCAGGAAAACCACCAGTCGCACCAGCAGATAACCTGTGGTGACACTGGCCATCGCCTCAGTCGGCGTCTCAAGATACTGCAGACACGAGGCATCGAGTTTGAAATGCCAGAACGGATAGAGACTGGTGTCAGCCACAAAAGCCAGGGCAAAGGCCACAGCCAGCAGGGCATAGTAAGGCTTCAACAGCCAGCGGGGCATCTTTACCCAGATGCTCACCATCGTCACCAGGAAGGGTACGATCAGAAAATAAAGGGATGTCGAGAGGTCGAGACTCAACCCGTGCCTGATGACAGCAGGCATGTCAGCAACCTTACCATCGTTGCAAAGCATAAAGACCACCTTGGCGGCAATGAATATAAAAACCGTCAACGCGTAAAACTTCAGCAACCAGATGATTCTCGTTTTCATATCGTTTGCAAAAGTACGAATAAGAGATCAAAAACCCAAACGAAAAATGAAAATTGTTATGTCGGAGTAGCAAAAACGTCACTACCCGTTCCTTTTTTAACTTCTTTAACCAAAAAAGAGTTGTGTGCGCACAAATTCTTTCATTTTTCATCTTTCATTTTTCATCTTTTTCGTACCTTTGCAGGCGATTTAAAGAACAAGGATAATAATTCACTTAAACAATTAGTAATATGGCAAAGTTAGATTTGACACAGTATGGCATCACCGGTTCAACCGTGATTGCTCACAATCCGTCTTATGAGTACCTCTTCGAGGAAGAGACAAAGGCAGGTCTGGAAGGTTTCGACAAGGGTGTGAACACCGAGTTGAATGCCGTTAACGTAATGACTGGTATCTACACTGGTCGTTCTCCTAAGGACAAGTACATCGTGAAGGATGCACAGAGCGAGGACAAGGTATGGTGGACCACTGAGGGTTACAAGAACGACAACCACCCCATGTCTGAGGACGTTTGGAAGACCGTTAAGGATATCGCCATCAAGGAGCTCTGCAACAAGAACCTGTATGTCGTCGACGCTTTCTGCGGTGCCAACGAGGCTACCCGTCTGCGCGTTCGCTTCATCGTTGAGGTTGCCTGGCAGGCACACTTCGTAAAGAACATGTTCATCCAGCCCACCGCTGAGGAACTGGAGAGCTTCGAGCCTAACTTCGTCATCTATAACGCTTCTAAGGCAAAGGTTGAGAACTACAAGGAGCTGGGTCTGAACTCAGAGACTTGCGTTGCCTTCAACACCACAAGCCGTGAGCAGGTTATCATCAACACTTGGTACGGTGGTGAGATGAAGAAGGGTATGTTCTCAATGATGAACTACTATCTGCCCCTGCAGGGTATCGCTTCTATGCACTGCTCTGCCAACACCGACATGGAGGGTAAGAACACCGCTATCTTCTTCGGTCTCTCTGGTACTGGTAAGACCACACTGTCTACCGATCCTAAGCGTCTGCTCATTGGTGACGACGAGCACGGATGGGACGACGAGGGTGTGTTCAACTTCGAGGGTGGCTGCT
>JBGUQW010000164.1:0-46093 GCA_045131435.1 Prevotella sp. | reverse complement strand
CCATTCATAATGAAATCAACCGTCTTTGCTATATAAAGTGATATTTATAATGCTGTCCGTCAAATTGCCAAACTATATGTCATACATAGCTGACTCTGGGGCTCCGATAGCTCTCAGGTACTTATTGGTTTGCAGCATCGCACTCCAGACCTCTTTCCACTCCTCGTCTGTCAGATTGCCTTTGGCATTCATCTCTTCTACGTAAGCATCCAGCTTAGCAATCTTGGCTTTGAATTCTGCCTCTCTTTCTTTTCTATTCATCGCATATCACTCCTTTATTCCGGCCCCAATGAAATCATTTACAAGGCCAATACCAACAAAAAGAGAAGAATCAAGACAATCCAGGCAACAACTCTTAAGCACGAGCCCCAGCCTTCAAGCAGTAGCTCGAAGATTGAACCTATTCCTTTAAATATCCAGCCTATGATACCACCAGCAAAGATGATGATAACTAATAATAGAAGTCCTATGATTGCAAATACTTCCACAATTACAAGTACTTTTCAATTATTAGTTGAGTCTCTGTCTTATAGCTATGTGGATAGCGACAATTCAAGGTCATCAATAAATGACTGATATAGTTCAGCGCATGCTCTATTTCACTCATGACAGTATATTCATCATCCTTGTGAGGCAAATAATAGCCTGCAGGGATATTTGCGCAACTTACGCCAATATCGTTAAGCGTCAGAGCGAGAATGTCACTGCCCTTACCATCAGTAATAGAATACCCATGTGCCTCTGCTTGTAGAGCATCCTCAAACTCTTTGCTGGCACAAGGAATGCCTCGTAAGTTAGTATGAATCTCTGTACCGCCTTTGCAGTCGGGTTCTAGGACATAAAGACTATTACTAAAGAACAACATATCAGCACGATTGCTTCCAATACAGCCTTTTTCTTCACCGACAGCCATAAAGACCTTCAATCGAGGACACTCCTCCAAACAACGAAGGCAAATCCAAATACCATTCTTGTCATCAGCACCTAAACCTTCGCGTCGTTGGTTCTGTTCGCTCCAACCATAGAGTATCCCATCTTCCTCTTTTACTTCGAAATCCTCACTATGCAACGTCTGAACCTGATCAAGGTGACAGGCGAGCGTAGGATAACCTACACCCGCCTCACCTTTTGTTATATACAGATTTCCAAGCTTGTCAAAATGGAATGTTGCTTCAGGAATATGCTTATTAACATACTCCCTGACAAACTGTATCATCGCCCACTCGCAGCCCGTAGGACTATGAATAGCATAGAGTTGTCGTAGCAGTTGCATATACTTTATTGTTTATTTTCTTCCTCGGACTTCTTCCACTCTTTCAGATTGCGCAGTTCATCCCATAAATCTGCTTGCGTCGTGTCATTGCTGACAAAATGATCATACTTTAACGGCTTCCAAAAGACCTTCTCCGTCATATTTCTCCCACTCATTATAATAGGTTTTGCTAATTAAGCCTTTCTTCTTAAGAACCCAATGATAATGATGCTTCTTCTTTGTATAAATAATAGTACCAAGAACCATAGCACCATGGAAGAAATCTGAAGATGTTAAAGCCTGGAATTCTTCAGGAAGTTTTGAATGGAAGTTCCACTCTTTACCATCTCCACTATAATAGACATTCTTCAGATTGTTCTTTGTTATCTTGTAATAGAGAGTACGATTTTTTGGATTTCCTTTCTCGTCTTCTGCTATTGGTGTTTCTACCTTGTCCCAGAACGAGTCATTCACTTCAATCTTGGCTTTGAAACAGAACGGTCCGATTCCTTCCCATCCACACACTTCTCTCCATTTTCCATCGAAGTAGATATACCTCTTATCATTAGGCATCGTAATAATGACCTCGCCAAAACATGACTCAACATTCTTAGGAAGTTTCTCCATCATTCCTGGCAAAGAAGAATGGGTCTGGAGTTCTCCGTCGTCTGTAATATAGACAATATTTGCACCTAACTTTCCAATTTCACCTTTCAAGAAGAGCAAATGAATCTTCTTACTTACTACTTTTTCTTTTTCATTGTCATAAGTGTAGAATGTCTGTTTTATGTCTTCATATAGTTCGTCATCTTCAAACACTTCCAAATCGGTCTCATACTCTACACGCGCCCATCCTTCAAAGTAAGCATATTTGTTATTAGCCACATCAACAGCAAATACAGTACCATTTTCTTTTGAGAATTCCTTAAAGTCCTTGGGCATTTCACCTAATTCCTCCCATTTAATACCATCTTTACTATAGAAAGTGTCTCGAGGGCAAATCTCATATACACGGACATGACACTCCTCATCATCAATCAACATCATCTCGTCCACAGTCTCAAGAGGGAAGAACAGATTGGGCTGATTTTGGTCTTTAGCAACGCTCACATTCCCCTTACCATCCAACTTGTACCACCGGTCACGAGTTTGCCAGAATTCTTCCTCATCCTTATCTCTTGTAGCTTGAGTGGCAAGATCCTCTTTTGCAACAGCCCACGAATCCTTAAGATTCTCTTTCAAGCCTTTATAGTCACGGTATCCAAGCACCATCAACTTGTCGTTATCTGACACTTTTAACCCATTACAGCAAATGGGAAGTTCTGTGTACAATTCCCACTTCTTTCCGTTATTCTTGCTCACTTCAATAGTCCCATATCCTTTTATACGATACAGTTTGCCACCCATCTCAACCTGATGTGTTTCTTTTTCTTCAACTTCAGGGCTATCTTTTTTATCAAAGCGGTCACTAATATCGTTTAGCTTCTTTTCAAAAGACTCTGTTATTGAGTCTACCGACTTTTCGCCACCAAATAGTTTTTTTAGAAAATCAAATGCCATGTTGTTTTAAATTAATGAATCACCTACTCCCTTTCAAGCGTTTCGGTTTTCTCTTAGATGTTTTCTAACGTTTCCCACTTTTCTCTAAACTGTTCCAAGTTGCGTAATAAAACATTATCACAGCCTTTTATCCTTTCCCAGTCGTCCATTTCATTACGTTTCATCTGTACTTTTCCCATTTCTTCATGGGTAAGGATGTAATAGTGTGATACGTTTTCTGCGTCTATTTGAACTAATATCCAGTAATCAGGATGAACTGTCTGCGTTTTGTCATAATACTTCTGAAAAAATCCTGTTACGAATCTTGTGCTACGCGTAGTTTTTACTTCTATTCGCCTAAAAGACTTGTTTTCTAAAATTATCACGACATCAGTTGCTTTAGCATTCCCAAAAGTGATGCTTGCATCGAATCCTCTTTTCGAGAGTTCAGCACAAACACCATATTCACCAGCCATGCTGAGCCTATATTTCTCTTTTGAAGTCTTTGCCATATTTTTTATAGATTTATTCCAGCCTCTTTGCATTTAGCGATAGCTTTCTCTTTGTCTGCCCATGTATATTTTACATAATAGTAATGAGTAGAACTATCAACCCTTTCTCCTTCCTCGTTTTCTACATTTTGTTTATACATTGTTATTACTTTTTTTGCAAGATAATGATTGTTTTGTGAGATGGCCAAATCCAAGACCTTATTACATAAACCATTATAGTTAGAAACATATTTATAATACGTAACGTGATCCAAGGCTTGAGAATAAATTTCACCTATCTCGCCATAATCACACTTTCCTTCTGCATGAGGTGAGCCTTCCTCAGGAATTTCAGTTAACAAATAAATAATTTTGTCAGCAGCCTGCTCGCTACCTTCACTTGCCAAATACATCATTTCCTGTTTGAAAATAAAATTTAAACAAGAATGGTATTTTTCTCTTTCACGACTAAGCATAGAAGATTTGTAATCACTCATTCCTCCATAGTGTTTAATATAATTATCATGTAAAATGTCTAAAAATTTATGAGCTGACTCAAAATCACCAGCCCTACAAGCCTCTTGGTAACTTGTATATTCCTTACCATCGGCACCAGTCACCGTTATCTTTTCTTCTTCGTTCTTTGGTGATGAACTACTGCATGCCGTAAGCAAAAAGACTCCTAAACAGCAAAAACTCAAAAACATTATTCGTTTCATATTTGTCTTTAGTCATTATTGTTATGAATTTTAAATGCCGAACTGAAGTGTCCTATGCATAAACTGTCAATTTTTAAGATACTTATAAATGATAAATGCAAGTAGTATTGCCCCTATTAAAAGAAGATTACTAAGGAATGGTATTGCCTGTATGAGTCCACCTATAAGGCCTACTGCGGCAAGACCAATCAGGAAATAGATTATTGACTTTCCTGTGTTGATGCCTTCCTTGTGTTTTGACTTAAAAGAGCCTCCCAATTCCTTTTGTATTACCAAGGGCTGCTTTCCAAAAGCAGGTTGCTGCTTTATATTTTCTATGAGTTGCTTGTCGCAATAGAAAAATGCCTGATTACCCAGAATGACATCGTCGGGCAGTGCGATTTGCAGCAATGATTTACAGTTCTCGAATGCATGCTCTCCGACGTTTTTTAGTCCTGCTGGCAAAGCAATTTCTGACAATAGTTCACAATCCTTGAAAGCCTCATCTCCAATAACAGTGATAGGGGCCAACAATTTTATGCTTCTCAAGGTCGAACAATTTGTAAACATCCCGTTGACAAGGTTTGTGATGTTGCCAGTGATTGTAAGAGTCGTCATTCCACGGAAGACACCCTCTTCGACCTTCTCTAATGAGGAAGGAAGAGCTATATTGTTCAAAGAGTTGCAACCATCGAAAGCTTTAGTATGAATGGCTGTGATGTTTCCGTGTAAAGTAATCTCTTGAAGATTTCCACAGTTGCGGAAGCAATTCTTGGGAATTACAGTGATGTTTTCAGGCAGGTCGATATGAGTAAAAGAACAACTCGAATAGCAATTCTCAGGCAACATTCCGATTCCTTTGGGGAAGACGAACGGCTGCAGTTTCTTGCATCCTGCAAAACAAAAGAGTGCAATCTTTTTTATCGTTGAAGGAAGCTTTACGGTTGTTAGCTTTGAACAGCCTTCGAAACATCCACTCTTCAATTCCTCTACGCCCTCAGGTATCTCAATCTCGGTCAGACTGGTACAATCCCTGAAAGCATTCTTTCCTATAACCTTCAGATTGCTTGGCCATGTAAAATGTTCTAATGATTTGCAACCACTAAACAATTCATCGGGAATCGATTTCATCTGGAATGACAGATTAGCTTCGCGCAGGGATGTACACCCTTTAAAACATCCCTTGCCCAAAGAACTTATCCCAGATGGAAGCGTGATCGATTCAAGTTTTGTACATTTGCCAAAAGTCTCACGGCCGATAGATGTTGTCGCCTGGGGAATCAGAATTCTCCCAGACATTTTAGTCTCATAGAAAACCTCATCACCTATGGTTATCACAGACTTCGGAATCTCAAATTTCTCAAAATCAGGATTACCGCTGAAAAGTTCAGATGGCAGATTTGTAATTGTATCTGGGAAATTCGCAGATTGGATGTTACAGTCTCTGAAAGCACCATCGCCAAGTGCAATGTCATGTTTTATGTTATCTAAAAAAACACCGGTTATACCCTTACAACCAGAGAAGGCATGTCGACCAATTTCTTCTAGCTTGTCATGAAAGCGAACTCCCCACAAGAATTTTAACTTTGAACACCCCTCAAACGCACTGTCCTCAATTCTTTCAAGTTCTTTGAACTCACTGAAATCCGTATACTCGCTATGTGGATTTTCCTTTTTTAGTGTAAAGCGGTTCAAATGGTTATAAGGAATAAGGGTTGTAAGATTAATACAATCCTTAAAAACATCGTACCTGATGACTCTGGTTTCTTCGTTGATTTCAATGGTCTCCAAGGAGTTTTTATAATCCCTGTCACCATAAATATCTCCTATCGCTTTTTTAAGCTCATTTTTATTAACATGTGAACCGCTAATGTCGTCCAATATAAAGTGTATTGCCATACTATTTCTGTTTGATTTTTTTACAACAATGCTAGTCCAATTTTAGTAAGTGTTGGTAGTGAGGCATACATGGCAACACCACCTACACCAGTTACAACAGCACCAATGCCTAAACCCCACAGAAGCGGATGCTTTTTGAAAGACTCGACAACCTTATTTCCCATAGATTGTTTTGTCCCAGAATCAGATAGTCTAGCTTCTGAATCTGATGAGGTAGACGGCTTGGATACAGCATTTTCTGCAATCTCCATGGAGGCTTTTTGCTGATGCTGTAGCTTTACTTGCTCAAGGGCTAAGCGCTCCAATTCCATCTTCTGCTCATGTCTGATGTTTTCAAGACGTACATCCTGAATATGCTTCACATAATTGTCGTAGAGCTTAGAAGCCTCAGCATATTGATTCGAATTGGTAGGAATCATCTTTAAATAGCCTGAAGGCATCGGATCATATTGATCTCCAGCCGCTGCTATCGCATTCCTCAATTCTGTCAAAGTCTCAGCCGCTTTCTGAATATTCATTTCCTCAAGTACCTGTCCCTGACGCTTTTGTGCATAGTCGAAACATGCTGTCGCCTCTTTGGGCACAGAGGCCAACAGGGCATAAGCTGTTTCATAATTCTGTTTGCTGACATTTTCTTCAATTATAGCTTTAAACCCTTGAACATTATTGTACCAAGAAATGATACGCTCTGAAGCTGTTTTCAACATTTGCTGCAAAGCCGAAGTATTTTTGATTTCATTGACAGCATTTCGAGTAGCCTCTTGAAATGTGGCACCAACACCTTCTACATCTTCGCTATGTGATGCATAGACGTCACCAGTTAACATGTTAGAGACAAAGAATGTGATGGAATACTTGGTCATCATCCGTTGGGGAACATTGCCAGTAGCAGCCCTTTCTGTTGGAGCCATCACTACAGCAAGTGCAAAAGCGGGAGAATTACCATAACCTCCCACTCCATTCTGAGCAGTAATCTGCAACATCTTACTAGCTATGAGTGTGGAGGTTTCTTCTGTAATATCTCCTGTTGCAGCGGGGGGAAGAACAGTTAGTTTAACATTATTCTTGAATACAAGCGTCTGGATGTCGAGGTTCAAACTATCCAACTCAGATTTCTTATTTGCAATAGCAGCCTTGCGCTCAGAATCTGACAGCGATGACTCACGCTCCTTGGGCTGGAACTTTGTACCCTGCTTCTGCTGTCCACCACATGACATAATGGCAACTGCCATCAGTGCTACACCTATTATATTATATATACGTTTCATATTTCAATCGTCTTAAAAGGTTCTTACTGGATTCCTTGAACACTGATGAGTACTTCGCCTAAGCCTTGAGCCTTGTTGGTGCATTTCAGACCGAGGTTCTTGCGCAGATTCTTCTGCAGGTCGCGTGTCCAGTCATATACGCCATATTGAGTACCATCTTCGTTGATGAGTTTGATGCGACAATTCACGAAGTAGAGTTCCTTATCGGTGTTGCGCTGCATCTTATAGGCACCCTTCACGGTGTGGGTCTTGATGTAATCCATAATCCAGTCGGCATAGGTGTCGCCCTCGATGCTCTCGTCAGAGAGATTTACATTACAACCCTTCTCAACAGCCACACGAACGGTGATATCACGCCCACGGGTAAGAATGTCACTGAAGTACTTGGTGATGTCCTCTTGGAACTTTGGCATTCCTTCTTTGATGTTAGTCTGGATAGCCTCAGTCGTTGACTCGCTCTTGATGTTGCTAGCGGTCATGGTTGCCACGACCTTATTGGTATAGGCATCGAGTGCATTCAAAGTGAAACTGATGTTCTTCTCGCCCTTATGGCTATAGTTGTGACTGGTCATTGACATTTTGTCACGACTGGTGTCGTAAGTCAACTCTAAAATAATATCTGGCTGAGCCACAGTAAGTAGCTGAGTTTTGGCATCCTTATCTAAACCATCTGCCATATCTGTAGCCTCTTGAGTGTCCAGTTGTTTCAACGTCTGCTCAA
Organism: Prevotella sp.; assembly: GCA_045131435.1. GTDB lineage: Bacteria > Bacteroidota > Bacteroidia > Bacteroidales > Bacteroidaceae > Prevotella. The sequence continues at coordinate 38,225 of JBGUQW010000164.1, read as the reverse complement.
AATCGCTAATCGGATAGTTCTGTGCATTTAACTCGTTCTGAATAGTCGAGATGATACGCTTAGCACGATTGTCCTTCAACAGATAGTTCTTGTAGTCGCGAAGAATGTAGTCGCGCCCGTTAGCCTTTTGTGTCGTTAGGCATTTAAAATTCTGCAACGTCTGGTCGCCAGGAATGACCATAATTGTAGGACGGGCCTGCTCCATAGCGTTCACATCGCTGTTCTCGTAGGCCTCCATGTCGCCAGAAGCGCCTTCTGTCAGTCCGTTACCTTGTTTGTTACCTCCGCAACTGGCAAATGCGATTGCCAAAAATGCTGCACTAAAGAATTCGATAGTCTTCATGCTAAAAATATTGTTTGTTGTTTTGTATTTTTTTCTAAAAACCCATAGCACTTTCTTTCCAAGTTTTATCTTCTTCTATAGCCTTGCCTGTACCTATTTGAAGATTGATAATTTCAGCCATTTTACGGACGATGGCGATATAGCGGTCATCCCACTCAGTTACACTGAAGGCTGTGCGTAGTGTGAAGGCGTTGCATTCCTTTCCACCACCAATTTGCATAGCTATATTCTTCTTGCCAACAGGCAGATACAGTTCATCAAGGTCTGACTTCAACTGAAACTCCTCTTCAAGCATTTGACTGAGTAGTTGATACATTTGGATGAACTTTTCTTCTTGTATAGCTGTTGTAGGCTGGATCTCCAGTTTCTTCTGCACCTGATGCACGAAATGGAACTGGGTAGGATGCTGTGGTTCTTCGGCTCCACTTGCTGAAAGCATCATAATGGCCCATTTATTCTCTCCTCGGGTCAATGCCCTTAAATCTTTTAAGAAGTCCTCCAACTGAGGCTCTGCATGCTCATCACCAATCAGATAATAACTGAGAGGCTCATCTGGTTTTTGCTCGAACTCCTTACTGATATAATTAAAGCCACCGTATAGGGCTAGGTAATAGGAAAAGTTACCTATACCAGCCTCCGACACGCTGGAAGTTGAAACAATCGTAATATCCGATCCACGATCGATCTTGCATCCGTAGGAGGTATGACCTTCCAATGGAAAATGCTCAACAACAAGGCGATCTTGAGGATGTTCATTCAGGTTTTGGGTCGTTGCCAGATTACGAAGACGAAAATCCTGGCAGAAATCGATGGTGTCAAGGATATCCTTCGTTGTCATACGCTGTGCAGCCTCAATATCCACAATGGATACAAAGCGAGGTACCACCTTATAACGGGTATAACGGCACTGTTTACGACGGAAAGCCTTTCTCAGTCTCTCGCTATAACCTGTCAATTGGCGTTTGCGTTTATCATCCTCCATCGCTTTTCTAAAGCCATTGGCTACAAGACCGGCAGGAACGGCAAAGATGAGAATCTTCAGGATGCCGATGAACGTATCAATATATCGCCCCGTCAGCGTAACAGGCCCTTTACCTGCAAACTTACCTGGGTCACCAATATAACGAGTAATGGCCCAAACGAAAGCATCCCATGGGTTCTTGTATTCCTCTGGCTGTGCCGTATGCTCTACGAAATAGAAAAGCAATGCTAAAATGACAGTAGCGACAAACAACACTTGAATGGATACCCAAAAGTCATTCTTGGCATTTTTAAATGCGCGGCCAAATAATACAAACGAGTTAGTTCTCTTCATCTTCTCTTAGTTATTGACGTACAATTTACACAATGAGTGTGAGCCTTCTGACATCCTTAGTCTGAAGGTCCTGGAATACCCGTATGCGTAAGAATGAAATCAGCTCACACCTGCAGGTATTTACGTGAGCTGACTCCACATGGGAGCAAGCAGTATAAATGCTACTGCAGGAGAAGCAGCTTTCAGACTTCTCGCCCGCATACTTCGAATTTTCCAGGTTCTCAGACGGGTCAAAGCTTATTCGCTCTCCTCGATGTCGTCGAATGCTATTCACAAACGACAGGGCAAAGATAAGCATTTTTTTCGAAAGTTGCATCATTGTGAGCCGAAAATTTGCTGTTAGTGGGCAAATTTAGTCTGAAAAAAGCTTTTTGGCAAGTCCTTTTCTGTCCTTTTCGTCTTTGCCCTTGCAGATTTAATGATTTCTTTGTAATTTCGCAGCATGAAACAGAAATTGCTAAAACAAGAGGTAGAAAGAATTTTGGGTCGTCAGTTGACAGAGGCGCGTGACTTTGAGCAACTGAGCCACCTATTATTATTGCATACACGCGAGAGATTATCACCTACTACGTTGAAACGTTTTTGGGGATATCTGAAGAACGAGAAAGTACAAATACGCCCACATACACTGGATGTGCTGGCACGATTTGTGGGATATAAGAACTATGAGGACTTCTGTGCGAAAGCAGAACGATCGGACGAGGTACAAAGTGGTATCAAGTCAGAGGAAAAGATTACAACGGAAAACATGAGGCGTGGGCAGCGGCTCGTCATCACTTGGCGACCAGACCGCAGAATCGTGATCAGACATTTGGGTAATAGTCAGTTTGAGGTTATTGAGGCGGTAAACACAAAACTAAGTGTAGGTGATACTTTCCGCTGCCACTTGATGATACAGCACGAGCCTCTGTATTTAGACGAGGTTGTGCATCAAGGGCTGTCTGCTATGGTTTATGTGGCGGGTCAGAAGGACGGTGTGGTGATTGAAGTATGCGATTAAATTATTCGAAGGGCAGTTCTGACATCCGTTTAAGCCAAGGTTTGCGGTAACGTTCCTGAATGTATTCCTTTAATTCAGGCTCTTTGGTTTCCTTGATAAGCTCATCGGTAATTCTTAAGAATGGGATGGTGATGTTACGCTGGCAAGTTACTGTGTCGAACATCTGCTGGATGCCATACGCAGCCATCTGTTGGTCAATCTTTCTTTTTGCAGCAGCAATGCCATCTTGGCGTTTCTGGATGGTTGCCCGTTCTGACTCTTTCTGTTCGCGGATTTTGTCTGTCTGAAGCTGTAGTGAGTCTGTTGCTGCCTGCTCATCAGACGTTTTTGCATGGCTCTCTTCTTTGAGAACTTTCAACGAGTCGCTGACCGTTTGCAGTCCTTGTCGTGTATGCGTATGGTTCGTCTGATAGAGACCAGTTGCCAAAGCTACAAGGCAGATGATGAGAAGAATCCATTTGGGCCCCAGCCAGCAACGGTGCAAATCTCTCTTGATGGTTTCAACATCGGTATACCGCCGATTACTTGGCGCACAACATTTACGGATAACCATAAGCGACAACCATCCCAAGCGTAGCTCACGGAGGATGCGCCCCAGCGAATAAATGTCAGACGGCCCGTCAGGTGCCATATAGCCCTCTGTGCCTGCTGGAGCTTTCAAGATGGTATGGCTGTCGGTGTCTGACAGTCCGAAGTCGATGAGCTTCAGGTGCTGCCCATCGTGGGTGAGCATGATATTCGAGGGCTTCAGGTCACGATGCTGTGTCTGTCGGCTTTGCACATAGGCCAAGGCTTCAAAAAGCATGTCTGCCACGTGGCGGCGCTGTTTTCGCGAGTGATTCCCCTGTGCCAGCCATTCCTTCAGCGTCAGGCCCTCTATCCACTCCATTACTATGCAAAGTCCTAATCCCTCAACCTCTTCAAGGGAAAAGACGGAGACTATCATCGGGTGCTGCAACTGGCTGGTTATCTCATACTCCTTTTGTAACAGAACCTGATAGACGGCATCATTCCGATAGGATTCCTTCAGTCCTTTCAGCATCCACCACCGTCCATGACGCTTTGCTCGTACCAGCAGATTATATCCTCTGCTGGGCACGGTGGAAAAGTCCGTGAATCGGTCTGTTCTTAGGATGTCATCCGATCTGACAAACCCTGATGTCGGCTCATTGCATGCCATGTTTTGTTTTTCTACCTTAGCAGATTTCGATCGTTATTTCCTTCCAACACTTGCATCTGCTGGATAGCTATCTGATTGAGCTTGATGAGTCTTTCTCCTTGCGGAATCCCCTCGTTGATAAGTACGGCATTGATATTCTCCATATTTGAAAGGCATATCAATTCATTGATGGTGGCATAGTCGCGGATATTGCCTTTGAGGTCAGGATTAGCCTCGCGCCATTGCTTGGCTGTCATTCCAAACATGGCCACATTCAGAACATCGGCTTCTTCGGCATAGATGATACTTGCCTGCGCAGCGGTAATTTCTGCTGGAATCAAATGGCTCTTAATGGCATCGGTATGAATATGGTAGTTAATCTTGGATAGTTCTCTTTTTGCTGTCCAGCCCAACATCTTTTGTTCTTCTGCTTTCAGACGCTGGTATTCTTTGACCAGTAGCAGTTGGAATTTCGGGCTTATCCACATGCCAAAGTGGTAGGCAATATCGCGATGGGCATAAGTGCCACCATAGCGACCCGCTTTAGAAAAGATACCAATGGCACCTGTCTTTTCTATCCATGTTTTTACTGACAGAACAAAGTTGTTGCTACCCGCCATATTTCTAAATGTACCGAATTCGGTACAATTAAAATTGGGGTTGTAGAGCATTTCCCATTCTCCAAGGTACTCAATCGTGCTTTTCAGACTGAGCCAACGGAAAATAATGTGCTCTTGCAACTGACTACGAGCCATATCGGTCAGCGAAATGTAGTCATCGTCATTGTGTGATACGACGGTTATCTCTGTATTCTGGACATTAATCTTTGCCATAAGTAATCTATCTGTTATGAATTATGTGTGCAAAGGTAGTAAAATAATTCGATACATAAGAAAAATCAGCATATTATTTCGATAGAAGGACGTAGCCTAATACGCACCTTTTTGGCAAGTGCCAGTAAAGATGCCGCAGTCAGTTCAAGAGTGTTGAGCAAGCTCAGAAGAAAAAGATGAGAATAGATTTGGTTCTTTCAGAAAGAATGATTACCTTTGAGACGATGTCTCGAAGTTACTCACGTTCGAAAATACTCAAATAAATTTGGTATTTTGCTCACTTATTCGTAATTTTGCACCCGATGATGAGTCATAAATGGTTGCAGGCTCAACATCGGGTGTTCTTTGATGCAGTTTATAGCAGAATGCGGAATTGAGTACGGTCTCCAATTCGTAACCCAGATTTTCATCAATCCCCCAGACTGCCTTTATACAAAGAAAAGCTGAGAATTCTTGCAAAGTTACGAAAAAACGAAGGAAATGCCAAATATATTTGAGCATTTCTGAGTGCTAAGTAACTTCAGCGAAGCCAGAGTTACAAAGATTTTTTCATTCTACCAACACTCAGCCTTAATATATTCAAAAAGATTAGAACGAGTGCATCATAATTGGAAATAAATTTGTACCTTTACAGCCAGAGGCTGCGAAACTACTCACGTTCGGCAATTGATGCAAGCATCATTGCCTCCCCCTTGCCGTCGCGCCGAAGGTGATATAAAGCAGCGAGTAAGCGCGATAAAAAAGCCCCCTCACTGCTTAGTAACAGGAGGGAGCCCCATAGGGTTGGGAGTTGTATCAATTGACATTGATGCTTCCGTCACTGCTGATAGATACCGTCTTTGTTCTCGTGATGGTACGCTTTTTTTCAGCTCGAATTGCCGTATGTGAGATGTACTCTGGCGTAATTTTAATGGTACCAGTTTCCCTGCCTTGGGCATCAACTGCTACAGCTCCAATGCCAAAGGTGAACTGCACATCATAGTTCCCTTCCGTAAAGTTATCTTTGGGAACAATACTCACCTTCATCTCTGCCTTGTTGGGTACGCCCTTGAGGGTGACGGGATCTGGACTGAATTCAGTCAGGCTTGTCAAAGTCTGCGTCTGGGTCTTGCCATTGGCATCGGTGTATTCCACTGTTACGTCGTTGGCATCGAATGTTGACTGCGAGTCAAACTTCACATAGTATTTCACTTTCATGCCAGCAGCGGCAGCGGCAGATGACCCTCCACCAGTGTTGTCATTGTCGTCTCCGCCGCAAGAGGTGAACACAGTTGTTGTCATGATTGCTGCAAAGAGTACAGCAGCGAATGAAACTAAAATCTTTTTCATAATTACAATTGTTTAAATAGTTAATAAAAAATGATATTGGAATCTCTATTTTATGATAATCTTTTTGTTGTTCATGATGTAGATTCCACGAGCAGGCTGGCCGTTGACGCGGCGACCCTGCAAATCGTAAATCAGGTTATTGCTGGACGGCTCACGATGGATAGTGCTGATGCCGGTTACTCCCGAAGGTGTCACGGTGGTGCCCTTCTTGACCGTGACATCGAGCAGGGTTGTGCCCTGAACGAACTTGCCATACGATGTTCCGATGAGGATGCGTATGTCATTCAGGTTCTCGGATGTGCTAAAGATACCATCCAGTTCGCTGGCGTCCAACTCCATGGTCTGTCCAGGAGGAATGGTATCGTAATTCGAACCCGAAATTCTGCCTGTTTCGCCTACCATCGTTGACTGCATGGAGATGGAGTATGGCTTCTTCCACGTGCGTGTGTCATCGTTCTTGATGTATATCAGCGCATTGAGGTCGAAACGATCACGATATTCAATTTTATAGTCAACCACCTTCAGGTCGAAGAGGTGGGGATCTTTCTCGATATTGACGACCGTCTTGTCCAAGGTTATCTTGTCCGACAATCCCAGAAGGAATATTTCCATATCTCCCTTGAAGGGTACCACCATGGGATAACGCAGGGTGACGCGCTCACCCTTCTCAAGTTGCGTGGGGCGCATCATTTCACTCTTCTCCACTGCAGGTACGAAGGTTGTGCCAATCGTTTTGCCTACGTTCAGCTGAGTGACTGTGCTGACCTCCTTGTCGCCCTGGTTCTCGACCACCAGTATCAGCGTGTTCTCCTCTAACGGGGTGGCAGGCGATTTCTCGAAATAGGCATTGATGATTTTCATCACCATGTTGGGATGAATGGTAACCTGCCCATCCTTCACATCCACAGTAAAGCACTCGCCGGGAGCGCCAAAGAACTCCCATGCCGCAGTGGGCTCTTGGGCATCCTTGGCTATCGGGTAGAGGGTGTGGGAGCCGTCGGTCAGCGTCAGTTTTCTTTTCGGAAAAACAAATTCTGCCAATTGGGCGTTAACGAAACTGGTTGCCGTGTCGTTCTGCGCTACGAGGGTACAGGAGCCATCAGCATTCTTGATGCCCAGTCCCATATAATATGACGCTTTCCTCAACTCAAAATCGGTATATGCCGCCACGTACACCAATGCGGTGTCAAGGGCAACAGGCTCATTATATATGATTAATTTCCTGACCACTTCGGGCACAACAGTCTCGGTGCCGGTACTTTTCTCAATGCCGACGAGAATCTGCTGGTTGGTGGCAAAGCCGAGATTGGTATTGCCGGCAGACCCCACACTGGTGTTGTCGTCGGGATTCAGCACGTTGATGGCGAAGTAGCCGTCGTTCTTTCCGGCCCAGCCCCAGTTGACGTGAAACATATCATTACCGTCGTAGCCGTCGATGACAAATTCATGTCCGCCGCTGCTGCTCTGCCCGGCAAAGACGACAGGACGCTTCTGGTTCAACTCATTCCAAATCAGCTGGCGCCATTGTTCGATGGTATAATGGGCGCGGTCGGCACAGTAGATACCTTGTGAGTAGCCGAAATAGCGTCGAAGGGCATTGGCTATGAACTCGTGCTGCGTACCCGACGCATCGGGGGTATAGTCCATCTTGGTGGCCTGCCCGCAGTAACGCATCAACTCGGCAACGGCCATACGCTGTTCCTCCGTACCTGGCTGCTGGCTCGTGTAGTCGGGCAGCATCAGGTCCCACTTGAAGGTGGTTGCAGGCAGTTCCGGCAACGTACAAGGTTCCCCTACCTGATAGTTGAACGTATAGGAAGGAATGGTGGTGGTGGCATCCTGGGGCCACTGGTGGTAGTACATCACCTGCGCCATCGCCGTCGCCACACAGCCCGTCGCACAACGTTTGCCCTTCCAGGTATACTTATTACCTTCGTAGAGGGGAGTCATCAGGTCGTATGGTTCCACCTGATACCAAGTGGTCTTGAGCAAGGGCTGAACAGGTGACAACGAACTCGTGGCTGTCTGCTGTGGAGCGGTGTATGTTTTGCTCAGATGGGCTATCTCATCGGCATAGCCCTGAAGCCACGAACGCATGTTGTCGGGCATGTCGTCGGCATCAATACTTCCCGTCATGCTATATCCAAGCACGGGCAGTGTGCGGTCGTCGCCACTGACAATGACAAATCCACCGCCCTCGGCATTGAAGGCATAGAGCTCTGAGAGCCCTGTCGCAGCCTCGCGGAGTTCGACAGCAGCGCTTCTGCGCATAGTATTCCCGCTGGTCTGGCGCTGTTCGAGGAATGCCTGGGCTTTTGCCTTGGCCTGTTGCTGGGTTATGGTCGGTGCTGCCTTAGCCGTTAAGACCATCAGCGCAATGATAGTTAATAATAGCGTTTTTTTCATTATTATTTCTGAGTTTAGTTTGTTATAGCTTTTATTATTTTATGTCATTATTTGCGGATTAGTGTTGAGCCTAATTGGCCCAGCTGGACGGCATAGACGCCACGTTGCAGGCCGGGAAGCGTGATGTTGCCCTGCTGCACGGTGGTCCGTTGAAGTACCATGCCCGAGAGGCTGTAGATGGTGACGGGAGTACCGTCGTCGGCACCGTCGGCATAGAGCACATTGCCTACGAGTCGGAAGGTGACTGTCTCAGGCTGGTTTTTGCTCAGCGAAGGAATGGCGGTAGGCAGACCGAGCACTTCGAGAATACCCTTATAGGCGTTGATCTTGCCATGACCGGCACGGATGCCTGCCTTGGTGGTGTTGTCGTCGGTATCGACGCTCTTCAGGATGATGGCCTTCACGTCGTCGTTGGTCAGCGTGCGTCCCTTGTCGTGGGCGGCCTGCAGCCACAGGGCAATGATGCCTGCTGCAATGGGTGTCGCCATCGAGGTACCGTTGGTCTTTATCCAGCAGTATTCACGAGGTTCTTTCTGTCCCACAAACTGGTTGCTGAACGACTGGCGATTGCTGACCTCAGCGGTTTCGTACTTCCCGTCGCCATAGAAGGAGTTGGCAGCGCTATAGATGCACACGCCTGGGGAGACGACGAAGGGATGACGGTTGCCGGCATAGTCGGTGCCATAGCTGCTGAACGGGGCAATCTCGCCCACCTTGAAATCTTCGTCGGGCTCAGCAGCCTCGCCAGGTTTGTCGACAATCAGATTGCTGGCTGCCCAGGCCCCCACGGCGATAGGCACACCAGTGGTGTTCAGGTCGCCCACGCTCACATCGTTGCCTGCCACATCGAAGCCTTCGGCATTCAGAAATTCTCCTTCCTCATTCCATGCACGCTGTTCGGCGGCGTTGGCCGATGTTATCTCTATGCCGAGTTGCTGCTGGAGGAAGTTGAATTTGCCTCTCGACTGAATAACGGTCTGCGTCATTGCACGGGGTGATCCGTCGGGAGCCACACCTGCACCTATACCGTTGACGACAATCAGTCCACCGCCAGCGCTAGTGTATCGGTCTTTCAGAAGTGCCTGTAAATCCTTGCTCAGTGCATCCGTGCCGACATCTTCCGCATCGTCTGTTTTCAGTGCCTTCGACGAGAGGCCGTTCGTCAGCTCATGAACTGCCGTGGTGGCCAGTTCCTGCTTCTTGTCTTCATCATAGATGAAAAATCGGATGTAGGCAGGCTTGTCGGTAAACAGATAATTATATAGAGCAAATAGGCCACGCACACCCATGAGCGCCTTCAGCGGATGCTGTGCGTCAACGGTCTTATGAATGTGGCATTTGTCGTTACCCTCGTTGCCGGTAGAGATGGTCATCACGTGCCCTTTGTCGCAAAATGCCTTGTAGACCTGCGAGCCGGCACTGGTACCGTCGTGCGTACCGTTATGGGTATTCATGCTCATCGTCACCAGGAAGGGCTTGCCAGCCTTCTTGGCGTAGTCGGCCATGTAGTTCAGAGAATACATTGTGTTGAGCTGTTCGACATCGTCAACGTCTTCTGAATGTTCATATTTTCTCTTTTGTGCATCGTCGGGCGTGGTGTTGCAGAAAATCAGTTCGGCTTTGGGGGCCATACCTGCCAGGCTACCACCTGTGATGCCCTTGACGGTGCTGATGGGACTGGCTGCCGCACAGCCTGCCACGTGGGTGCCATGATAGTGGCTGTCGTCTTTCAGACGTGCAGTGTCGAGCAACAACTCTGGGGTATCGAAGAGCGTGCCTTCCAGCTCCTTGCCATCCACGACTGCTTTGTTGCCTTTTCCGTTGGTCATGCCTGGATAGTAGGCTGCCTTGACGCGCAGGTTGCCCTGCTCGTCCTTGAAGGCTGGCTGCGTCACGTCGAAACCGGCATCGATGATACCGATAATGACACCATCGCCCTGATAGGCCTGTGGCAGCTGGACTCCAGTGCCTGTATGCACCTCGTCAGTATGGGTAGCCTTACGGCTGTTGTCGAGCTTCAGCATGGGTTTCACGGGCTTCTCAATGAGTTGCACATCCTGCAATGTGGCTATGTCGTGCAGCTGTCGGGCCGTTGCGGCTACCATCAGCATACGTCCGATAGCCGTCTTCACCTCGGCCCCAGTGGCCTCTATCTGCTGGCCAGCCTCGCTGGCATCTGCTTCGGGGTAAAGGCGTACGACGAAGAGGGCCGGTTTCTGGGTCTCCTGTCCTCCTGCGCGCCTGGCTGCCTCAACCTGCTGCGCAGCAAAGGCATGCACCATGGGTGCCAGCTTACTGTTTTCCGTTACTGAGGGCGCCAGAGTCTGTGCACTGACATGGCTCGCAGCTATTGTCAAGAGGACACCAAGTACCCAAAGCATTTTTCTTTTCATCATTCTAGTTTGTTATTAATAGTAATTATTGTTTTAGATATTATCTCTTTTTGCAAATATACCTATTAAAGTGCGAAAAAAAGAAACCAACCAAAAGAATTTTGAAAGTAGTTGTCCTCAAAGTCTTTATGTGTCCTCAAAACGGAATTTAGTTCTACAAACAGGCATTTCTGCTTGACTAAAAGGGCGATTTTAAAGAAAGTTTTTGTATCTTTGCAGTCGATTAACAACAATATATAAAAAATGGAATATCAATCATTAAACGAATCGGTCCGGATGATGGCTAACGACAAGCGACGCTCTATTTTTATTGATAAGGTGGAAAGCGGATTGCCCCGCTGGCTCATCGAGGTGGGCTTCGCACTCTTTGTGATACAGGCAATAAATACCTCGTATGACATATCTGAGTGGGTGAATGCCAATGGACTCCAGGCACCGGTTTGGCTCATCGTGCTGGCGGGCGACATCATACTCTATTATGCCATGATGCGTGGCATGAAGCCGCTGGTCAGGCCCTTGACCATATTATGGTGGTTATTTATCGTCGTTGTTGCTGCAGGCGACATCACCGCTGTGTTCCCAGAGTCCATCATCAACTTGGCACTGGCCGTTGTCACACCGCTGGTCTTCCTGCCCCTCGGCATCTCCATCGCCTTCTTCTATCGTGGTTGGCTGCAGTGGGTAGGCATCCTGATGGTGGCCCACATGATGACAATGATTATTTTCCCCATTATGCTCTACGAACTGATTCCTTACATCATCGTAGATCTCTTAGGAATTGCCGTTGTGATAGCCCTTGGCTGGACGATGCGCAAGGTATTAGTTTGATTCCACTCTGACCACTTCGGTCTGAGTGTGCTGGCGGTATTGGGCGGGAGTGACGCCAATACGTTTCTTGAATTCGGTTTGGAAGGTGGTGCGCGACACGAAACCTGCCTCTTTGCTAATGGCATCCATCGACCACTGCGGATTTTCCTTGATTAGCTCGGTGGCGTAGAGCACGCGTTTCTCCGTCAGGTAGTCGTACAGGCGGCCATAACGCTCGTCGTCTTTCAAGAGCTGCTTGATTCGTTTTTGTGTCAGCCCCAACCGCTGCGCTATGTCCTTCAGCGTAAGATCCGGATCGGTATACATGTGGCTCTCGCTCATCTGCACGTCAATCCATGAGCGGAGCTCGTTGTCGCTCATCTCGCGTGTGTCATTTATGTTTTCACGCAGCGGCTCCGTCTCCTGCTGCAACTCCGAAATCCTGTCCTGAGGCTTCAGCTGCTCTTTCAACTCCCTGAGTTCATTACGAAGTTGATGCTGCAGCTCCTTTTGGCTTTCCACTTCGTCAGCCAATTGGTTGTTATTTTTGAGTATTGTGTCGGTTTGCTTGTACGAAAGATAGATGCTGATAGCGGCAGCTACCAAAAACGCGAAAAATACGGCTGTAATCAAAATGCTGTTTGCAGTCATGGGGACAAATTCAATTTCGGAGTACAAAGATAGTGTTTATTTTCGATATTCCGCTTTTGTCGCCTTGAAATAAGAAAAATTGTTGTCCCCAAATCGGCTTGTTGTACTCAAATATGGATTTTACCTTACCATACAAACTCGTCACTATAACTGTCGAAGACGAGGGGAGCCGTCCAGCCGCATTCGCGGCAGGCATTGAGGATGACCTGTTGCACTTCGGGCGTGATGGGGTATTCACCACGGCGGTAACGGTAATAAATGACGCGTGAAAAATGATTGATGAGGCGAGCCTTGATGGCAACCTCCATACGTCCGGGCATGGCTTCATAGAAGTGGACCATACCACGCGGGATGCGCTGTGGCTGGTCAGAACGGAAACCGGGACAAGTGTCAGTGCCCGCACCAGGATGGTTGGGGTTGAAACAGCTGATGCTGTAAAGACGGTCAGGTGTGTAAAAGCCTGTCTGCCAGCGCAGACAATGCTCGTGCAAGGGGCAGTCACCGCTGAAACAGACGGTGTACTTGACGGCTTTCTCTCGAAGAATGTTTTCGTCTATCATAGGCATCAATATTAATAGTCGGCGGCAAAGATACGATATTTTTACCAAACCACCAAATTTTTGCCCGTAATTCTATAAGTGTGCCAAGGAAGGAAACACTGTGTGCCAAGGGATGGCACACAGTGTTTCCTTCCTTGGCACACATTTAACATTTCCAACCGTTAAATCACGATTGTACGTTTTTTTTGTGTTGTTTTGCCGTTGTCAGATGGCGTTGATGAACTTGACGACAGCCAGTCGGTCGTCCTTCTTCAGGTTATAGAACTTTTCGGTGGCTTTGTAGGCATCGGACTGCTTGGAGTAGCCGTGCCACATGATAGCCTCGACGACGGTGCGTGCCCGGCAGTCGTGCAGACGGTCGTCGGCACCAGTGAGCTGTCGGCTCAGTCCACGACCCCAGAGTGGGGTGGTGCGGCACCAGCCGGTGCGGATGTCGTTCTTCATGAAGAGGCGGTGCTGTACCATGTCAGTATAGGGCCAGATGGTCTGTTGCGGATAGCGGGGCAGCATGTCCTGTGCGTTCTTGCCGACAGTCTTGGCATAGGCCTTGATGCTGGCGTCGACCCAGGGCTTGTCGTCACCCGTCTGCCATGACGGACGGTGGCACGATGCGCAGCCCATCTGCTGGAAGAGCTCCTTGCCGCGCTGCACATACTCGTCGTCGAGGTTACGGGCTGCAGGGACGGCGAGTCCGCGGTGCCATACCATGAACTGGTAGTACTGCTTGTCGGTCATCTCGTCCTGACTCTTGTAGGGAGCACCATTGAAGAGGTATTTGTCGAAGGTCTCCTTCTTGGCGATGGACGATGTGGAGAGAATGTCGTAGACGCGCTCCTTGATGCCCTCCTCAGTGCCGTCGGCATAGAAGGGATGCAGGATGCTTGACTCGGAGCTGCCGTGTTCCATAATGTAGCTCAGCACTTCCTTGTCCTCGCTCTGTGCCTTGGCCCAGGCGGGGGTGGTGTAGAGCCAGTGGCGGTCGGAACGGGTGACGTTGGTGATGTTCCAGATGGCATTGGCGCCGGCACCGTCCTGCAGGGTGCCACGCGTCATGGCATAGGTGAAACGCTTCAGCGGACCATGGTCGCCACGGAACGTGCCCGTGTCGTTGTAAGGTGCGGAGTAGTAGGCCGATGCCTTGAACTTGCCTGCTGCCTTGTCCCACATGGCGGGGTTCAGCTCCACATAGGGAGCCTCGGCAGCCCACTGGGCTTCGATATCCTCGTCGGTGAGGGCGTCTAGGAGGCCTGTGCCGTAGACACCGATGGTCGACTCCAGACGCACGTCGTAGTTGGTGGGCTTGGGGTCGGTATTGAATGCCGACTGCGGAATACGGACCTCAGGATAGATGAGCGCGTAGGTCTCGCCATCAGCAAACTGCATGGGCAGTCCGCTCTCCATCTCGCTGACAGTCTTCCATTCTATCTGGATCTGCTCCTCGTCGATAGGGGCCTTGAAGGGATCCATGGCCTTGGTCTGCGGCATACCCGTGACCTCGGTGATGTAGCCATTGGTGTCGGGATGGTAGATGACGAGCAGATAGCCGTTGCCCACGGTGTTGGCGCGGTATTCAGTCTGGCGCTTGCCATGACCGTAGCTGGGATGGCAGGCGATGCACGAGTTGCGTACCCAAGCAGGACCAAGACCGCGGCGGGGAGCCTGGTCGATGGTGTAGAGGTGCTCGAAGAAGTCCTCACCGGTGTTGAAGTCTTCCTCCATGCCGGCCTGCTGTGCAGCCGGTGTGATGTCGGAGTAGCTGGCACTCTCGGTGGTTCCCAGACGTCCGCCAGGGTACCACTCGTCGGCAGTAAAGTTTCCGGTAGCCTTGCCGAAGGTCTCCTTTTCAGGATTCAGCGGGCCCAGATTCTCCGTTGTGTCATCGTCGGAACATGCCGACAGCAAAGGTGCTGCCAGCATGGTCACGAACAGTAGTCGCAATGATTTATTCATATTTTTTAGTAGTTATCGAAGTTAACGAAGTTAGCGACATTACTCTGATGTTGTGGAATCCCAGTTGGTGGGGTCGTCAAAGTTCTTGTTCCAGATGACGCTGCAGTACTTGACGAAGGGAGAGGGCATGCTGCCGATGTTGCTGATGGCCTTGTTGAAGGCATCCTCAACACCGACGGTGGCACCTACGGCCTGGAAGAACTTGGCGAAGCTGTTGTTAGCCACAGAACCATTGGTGGAACCGTACCATACGTTACGGATGCTGCGGATGTTGTCCTGGAAATCGGTGATGGAGTTGTAGCTGTAGGGTGACTCCACATAGGCGATGTCGCCAGCAGAGAAGGGGTTGGCAATCTTAGCCGTACCCACCTCGTTGCAGATGGCCAAGCAGGAACCATCGGTATCGCTGAGTACCTGTGCGATGGCATCCTTCAGGCTGGGGAAGTTGCTCTTGCTGTTCTGACCGGCACCGATGAGGTTCTCGCCATACGACAGGCCGTTCTCCGTCTGATAGTCCAGACCGGCAGCCTTCACAACAGCCGCGCGGCTGGCGTTCTTCTCACCTTCCCAAGCCACCTGCAGCTGGAAGCAACGCTCCTTGAGCAGACGGCACACCTGTTGGGCATATTTCAACTCGTCGGCACCGCTGATGCTCTCGAAGTTCTTATAGGTGTCGTTGCCCTGCAATTCAGCCACCTTGCGGTTCTGGCCGTTGCGGAACAGGATGAACTCCAGGGCGTGGAAGCCGAGGATGGTGGACTCGTCCTCAATCTCAGCCTTCATGCCACCCTTGAAATAGGCCAACAACTCGGCACGGTCGAGGGGCCATGAGTCGATGGTGGGGTCGATGCTGAAGTCGCTGGCTGCACCGCCGAGGAAAGCCTCTGAGCGCTCCCAGTGCTGACGGGCAGCCTTGAAGTCGGCGCAGGCCTTGTCAATCTGTGCCTGGGTGATGGTCGATACGGTCAGGCCGTTGAGGGTCTTCTCCAGGTCTTCGACATCGTTGGCCAGATCGGTATAGGTGGGTACGATGACGTTGTTGACCAGATTGGTCAGCACGTTGCGCAGTGCAGTCTCCTGCTCGGCCGACAGACTGGACTTGGCAATGGCAGCGTTGGCCTTGGTGAGTTCTGTGATCGTGCCCATGCAGGCATCGATGGCGCTATTGCCATAACTCTTGTCCTTGTACTTGGCCTCGGTATCGGTACCGCTACCATTCTCGTTGTTGTCACTGTCACTGCTGCAGGCAGTGAAACTGAGGCTCATCAGCAGAGCCATGCCAAACATAAAAATCTTTTTCATCTGAATAATATTTAATATTTAATTTTTATTTTTAATCTTTCATCTTTCATCTTTCATCTTTCATCTACAAGAACCATCCTTCGTATGCTACGCCGATGTTCACTGATGGCTCGTCGTTGTAGATGCTCTTCAGGAAACGCTTGGAGTATTCTGCCTTGATGACAATCTGGGGAATGGGCTTGTAGTTCAGACCCAAGGCCATGCGCTTCACCTCGGTATAGCCGTAGTCAGTGCCCTTGGTATTACTGGCGTAGGGGTTGTACTGCTCGTAACGGCCGAAGAGGTAGAGCTGCTGGCGGTCGGCACGCAGACAGGCTATCTGCGAGAAAATGTCGTAGCCGGCCTCGATGCCTACGGCATAGGCATTCTTCGACACGTAGGCCGAATGCTTGAAGGGCGACTTCGAGTTCAGACGGTTGTAGACGTACTTCAGCTGCTCGGCATCGCTGAGATAGCCGTAGTCGGCCTGTCCGCGGACAATCCAGTTGTGGGCCTTGTAGGTGAAGTCGAACGAGCCGATGACGACGTTGCCCTTGTATTCCGCATCGACACCGGAGGCATTGCGCGGATAGCTGTTGCCGATGCTCTGTCCATAATAGCCGCTCAGTCCGAGACGCAGACCGGGAATGGAGTAGTTGTCCAGTCGCAGAGCCACACCGTACTTGTTGGCCACGTCGAACTCCAGAGGTGATTTGTGGCCTTTTCTGATCCAGCCAGTGTTGGTGAAGTTGTCTGCATTCAGACCGGCCAGGAACTGGGCCTCATAGCGGAAGTCGCCATAGCGCCCCCAGAAGGAGACACCCGTCTGGTGCCACGTAGAGGGCATGATGGTGTTCTCGCCCTCAGGACGATAGACGGTGAAGAAGCTGAGAGGCTCGTGGTGGGCATTATTCAGTCCCACAGGCACCACGATGTGTCCGGCACGGATGTTGGCCCATGGCTTAAAGGACTTCTGCAGCCAGAACTGCTCGAGCTCCACCTCGCCGCCTTTCTCCGTTTCCTGTTCCCATTCACCGCCTTCCTCGTTCTCCTTCTCGTAGGCGATACCGTTGCCACCATGCTCGAACTCTATCTCGGTGCTGAATGTCCAGCCCTTGCCAAAGTCGTAGCCCAGATAGACCACAGCATGTGGAATGTCGAAACGGCCATGGGAGGGGTCGTCCTTATGTACCTCGGGTTCACTGTATCGGCTGACATGGTCGCTGAAATAATTACGCGAATAGACTACCTCACCGTAGCCTCCTACACTCAGACGGCTCTTCTTGGCGTGTTGTGCCACGCTGTCTGCTGCATTTTCCTGTGCTTGCATGGCCAGTGTCACGCAAAAAGCACAGAACGCACAAATCATAATTTTCTTCATATACCTTATTATATATTAGGGAAGTAAATCATTCATTTTCACCTTTCCCTTTTTCTCTTTTATTTTTCGATGCAAAGGTACGATGATTGCTGTTTTTTCACAATACCGAAAAATAATGAAACCGTTTCCGGCTCTTGCATGTTTCACGGAAAATGACTACCTTTGCATCGTTAATCATTATTAGGTATCAGAGAAGAAAGGCAAAGGCGTATGAAGAATCTGAAGATGTATGAGGCTGACGATAAGATGATCACGCTTATCAAGGACAACTACAGCGTGCTGCAGGCACTGGGTTCGTTTGGTATCAATATGGGTTTTGGTGATAAGACGGTCCGTGAGACGTGTGCTATGAACCATGTTGATACGTACACGTTCCTGGCAGTGGTGAACTTCACCATTAATGGGTATTCGCACTTCGAGGATGACGAGAATATTTCCGTGCCGACCCTGTTGCACTATCTGAAGGCCAGCCATGCCTACTACTTGGATTTCCAGCTGCCTTTTATCCAACGTGAACTGGAGGAAAGCATCAACGAGGACGACCCTTTGGGACGCCTGATCATGAAGTTCTATGAGGAATACGCGCAAGAAGTGCGTCGCCACATGAAGTACGAGGAGAAGACGCTGTTCCCCTATGTGCAGTCGCTCATCGACGGGAAGCCAGCCAGCGACTATACCGTGGAGACCTTCTCGAAGCACCATGAGCAGACGGACAAGAAGCTGCGCGAGCTGAAACTGATGATTATCAAGTATTTGCCTGCTGACGGACTGCGTAACAACCAGCTGACGGCTACGCTCTATGACATCTATAACAATGAGGAATGGCTGCGTCAGCATGCCGAGGTAGAAGATAATATTTTTACTCCAGCCATCCGCCGGCTGGAGCGTCAGACCAAGCAGCAGGACGTCACGCGGAACATCACGGACATGGTGTTCAAAGGTGGACAGGACAATGTCGAGATGCTGTCAGAACGTGAGCGCGACGTCATCATCGGTGTGGTACAGGGCATGCAGAACAAGGAGATTGCCGACCATCTGTGTATCTCAGTGAACACGGTGATTACCCATCGCCGTAACATTGCACGTAAGTTACAGATTCATTCACCGGCAGGGTTGACAATCTATGCCATCGTCAACGGTCTGGTAGATATCAACAGCGTGAAACTTTAAATCTTATTGATATCAACGTAGCCGTGCATGACGGCGTAGATGGTAAGGGCAGAGACACTCTTCATGCCCAGCTTGTCCATGATGTTCTTGCGGTGCGTGATAACGGTGGTAAGGCCAATGTTCAGACGCTCGGCGATTTCCTTGTTGATATAACCCTGAACAATGAGCGACATGACCTCGATTTCACGGTCGGTGAGGATTTTCCGGTTCAGCACTTGCGGAATCGGGGGGAGGTTGCGTCCGTCGCCATGGGCATGCTGTTGCAAGTGCAACAGGTCACGAATCAGCTGATGCTCAGGCTGGTTGATGCAGAGTGCATGGAATTCGGTTAACATAGACGTATCAGTAAGCGACAGCGTCAAGACAATGGTCTTGCGCTGTCGCTGGCTGAAAAACAGACGATTGCTCAGTACGATATCCATCGAGACAAAGTAGTGAGCATAGCTGTCTGGATGGTTGGCCTCAAGCTCCGTAAAGGATCCGAACGTGTCAACTGCCATGATAGGCATCACGTTCTGCAACAATTGTCGCATACCCAGCGAAGCCAGGGTGTTAGCATCAATGACGGCTATCTTCGGTCTGCCTGAAGTATCCATTATTAATGGATTTCAAACAGGTTGAAGAAACCTGTCATCATAAATACCTTCTTGATCTCGTCGTTGATGTTTTCGATAATCACCTTACCGCCCTTGGCAGAAGCCTCCTTGCGGATGGTGAGGAACAGACGAAGACCAGAGCTGCTAATGTACTCAAGGTCTTTGCAGTCGAGCGTGATGACTTTGTCTGCATTCTCCAGCAACGGAGTGATTTCCTGCTGGGCAACAACAGCAGCGGGAGTGTCGAGACGTCCGCTAACAATAGCCATCATGGCTCCATTTAATTCTTTAACGTCAAATATCATAGTCGTAAATTATTATTGAATAAGGGCTTTGCGGGCATTTTCAATAGGTTCCTTAGCTTCATTGAGCTGAGTCTTCAGCTCAGAAACAGTGGTTGCGTTAAGTACATCGAGGGGAGCCAGAGCCTTGGCAACGGGCTCGATGTCAGCATCGTATTCAGACAGACGGTTGATGGCGTCGAGAATCAGAACAATGCGGAATGATACGTTGGCTGCTGACTCGTCATCAAAAGCGGTGATGAACTTGTCAACGTTCTGGTTTGCATCGTAGAGCTGCTCAACGAGAGCTGCTGCTGCCAGCTGCCAGAAGTAGTTGATGCGACCGTTCTTCTCCATCTCGTCATACAGAGTCGTGGTGGTTTCGTAAATGGTGTTCTCGTCCTCGAGGGCCTTGAACGAAGGATCGTTGATGTCAGCAATCAGCTTGCTGATGGCTTTGTCGTATTCATCGGTAGGCATCTCATAGAGACTGGCAATCTTCTTGTCGACATTCAGGGCACTCAGGATACGATATTTCTCAGCGAGTGTGGTGGCCTCGAAGGCAACATTGGGGTCGAGCAGATAGTCAGGCTTTACCTGCTTCTCTTCCTTGGTCAGTGACAGAGCACCATCCTGTACGAAAGGAAGCTGCTTCATCTTACCAAACTCAGAGGCAATGCTGTCGAGATGCATCTTGATGCTGGCCTCGATCTGCTGCTGTTCAAAACTCTTCAAGCTGTCGGCTGCTTCATCAGCCTGAGCACTCTTCTTGCCTCCGCAAGCTGCAAAGGCAATCGCTACAAATGCAATAGCTAAAATTGATAATTTTTTCATTGTTTAAAAATTTAAGTTATTAATTAATAATGTTTATACTCTCAATAATTGTTGTTAACTCTCAAATCTCAAATCTCAAATCTCAACTACTCTCTCACCCATCTTCCAGGACGGTCTGTCAACAGGAGAATGGTGACGATGATGCTCATAAGCAACAACATGGCCATATTGAACCAGAGGGTTTTGATGTGCCAGGAGCCGACAATCTTCACGCTGCTGTAGAAGGGCGCACGCCCCATGTGGTTGCGCGGAGTCAGGAAAATCAGTCCTGTACGGGGTACTATCTGATTGTCGATGACGTCGAGCATGCGTTGTTGATCGGCACCGATGACACAGTCTTCCAGCTTCAGGTTGTAGTTGTCACGCTTCAATTGGAGTAGAGCCTCCTTGCCATGCTGACGGATGAGGGCAGTGGTTATGTTGTTGCCTTTCAACGACAACTCGTTGCTGCGTTTCGCCAGAATGTCCTCTGCCTCCTTCATGTATTTCTGGAGAGACTCGTAGGTCTCGTCACCCTGGTAGGGTTGCATGCCACAGTATTCAGTGACGAGAGGCAGGTTGGTGCGGATGACTTCCAAGTGGTTTGGGTCAACCTCCTTGCCCTTGATACGCTCGCTCTTCATGGTTTCCAGCTGCGACTGTAACTCGTAGAGGAATGCCATATTGTAGAACTGGTTCTCGTATTTCTCACGGTCGATATCGAAGAACTGTGCTTCATAGTCGTTATCGGTGAACGACGTGACGGCCAGAGCCTCATAAGACCAGCGGGAGGGGATGAGGTCGCCGATGAGTGGCACATTGCCTGTCGTACTCTTCGGTGTCAGATCGCTGAAACTCACCACCAGTCCGCAGAGCAGAATCTGGGGAATGAGTAGCATGGGGATACTGATATAGATGGCCACCACGGAACTCAGACACTGTGACAGCAGCAATCCCGTCAGGCTGGCCAAAAGGGCCGTGGCAAACAGAATGAGCCACCAGGTCCAGAAGAGTCCGTGCAATCCCATGATGCTATTTCCGATGACAATGAACAGCAGTGTCTGGATGAGGGAAATACCTGCCATATAGACAATCTTCGACCAGATGTAGCTGTGGTAGGACAGGTTGAGGAAACGCTCGCGCTTCAGCAGGGCACGGTCTTTGATGATTTCCTCGGCAGAGCCGCTCATGCCTGTGAATGTGGCCACGATGACAGCCATGAAGAAATAGCTGACGAGGTTCTTGTTGTTCATCACCGAATAGCCTTCAGGCGGCGCATAGCGGGTGAGCAGGGCACAGATGACAGCCAGGATGGGTCCCATGAGTAGCGTGATGCACAGATACTGCACATTGGTGACCTTCGTCATGATGTTACGTTGCAGGAAGATGGCAAACTGCTTCAGGGCGTTGGGCTTCTTCTGGTCGGACAAAGGCACATCGCTGGTGGCGGGAGCCTCCATCTGGGGGCGATACTTCAAGTAGAGCTCATGCCAGTCCTGAGGGCTCATCTTACGTTCGTCAGAAGGCTCGCCACTATTGCTGAGAGCCTTCTCGTCAATGATATTCAGCACAATCTCGGGATTGACATTGCCACATGTCGGACATGTGCTGGTCTCGGCATCGGCATAGTTGGCAGCCTCCTTGAAGTAGGTGATGGCATCGATGGGGTTGCCATCGAACACGGGATAGCCGCCCTTGTCGAGCAGCCACAGGCGGTCGAACAGCTTATAGACGTCGCTGGATGGCTGGTGGATGTTGACAACGATGAGTTTACCTTTCAACGTCTGTTCCTTCAACAGCAGGATGACCTTCTCTGTATCAGCAGACGACAGCCCCGATGTCGGCTCGTCGAGGAACAGCACGGCAGGCTCGCGGATGAGCTCCAAGGCAATGTTCAGACGCTTGCGCTGGCCGCCAGAGATGTATTTGTTGATGGCGGAACCCACCTTCAGGTCCTTGATGGCATCAAGGCCCAGATCCTTCAGCGTCTTCATCACGCGGCGGTCTATTTCGTCGTCGGAGATGCCTTCAAAGCACAGCTTGGCGGTGAACCGCAGGTTCTGATAGACGGTCAGCTCCTCGATGAGCAGGTCGTCTTGAGGCACAAAGCCTATCAAAGCCTTGGCTTGGGGCTCTGCGATATCGTGACCATTGATGGTGATAGTGCCTTCCTGGGGTTTCATCGAACCGTTCAGCAATGACAGCAAAGTAGTCTTGCCCGTGCCGGAACCGCCCATAATAGCCAGGAGTTCGCCGTTCTTCAGCGAAAAACTCAGGTCGTGCATGCCGTTGTCGCTGTTCGGGAAGCGGAAGTTGATGTCACGGCCACAGAACTCAACGGACTGGGCCAGCTGCTCTTCATTGTTGTAGGCACTGATGATGGACGAATAATAGACAGGACGTCCGGCGGCATTCTTCAACACGCTGCTCTGCTGCCATACCTGATAGGTACCAGAAAGCACAGGAACGTCGTTGAGCAACACCGTATCGCTGCCCAAGTAAGTGAATATCAGAAAACCTGTGGAACGATCGAGCAGCGTCTTGATGGGACTCTCAAAGCCCTGGATGTGGTGCAGCTTGACACGCTCAGACTCCTTGTTGTTGACATAGTCGGTGAAATCGGCATACTGCTCGTCAGAAATATGGAACTGGCGAGCCATCGTGTCGAACATGCTGACTGCCTGCAAACCGTCGTCGCTGCAAAACTCCATGAGGCGAAGCAGCAATAATGCTTCCTCGCTGGTGAGAATCTTGCCGTGCAGGGTGGAGCAGATGCCTTTCACCGTAGCCTCGCTGTCGAGGTCATCAGTCATATCGTAGGCCATGCGCATGTCGCTGTACAAATCCAAGTACAGATCGATGTTGCGGATACCGAAATGACGACGCAAATAACTCACAAGCATTTCCTTGGCTCGTGACTCGTCAACTTGCTCTTCCTTGCCGAAGAGGGCAAACAGACTGATGAAACTCGATAATATGACGTCTGTCATTTCTTATTTAGACCTGCAAATATATTAAAAAACTTAGAGACCATCCCATTGTGTTAGTTAAAAAAAATTAATTGCCTTCAAACAAGCTTCTTACGAAGCGTCAGAACGTTCTTTCCGTCTGTTCGCTCATAGTTAATGCTGTCCATAATCTGGCGCACAAGATGAATGCCGAGACCTCCGATAGGACGTTCTTCTGCACTCAGCGTCGTGTCGACTTCCGACTTCGTAGTGGGGTCGAAAGGCTTCCCAGTGTCGCTGATGACAAACTTCAGACGCTCGTCATTGGCTTCCGCCGAAATGTTGACGTTGCCTTGGACACCAGCAGGATAGGCATAGTTCATGACATTGACTACGGCTTCTTCCATAGCCAGATTCATACTCATTGTCGTGCTCATGTCGAAGCCTACAGCTTCGCAGACAACATCGACGAATTCCGCCAATTTCGGCACATCTTCAATGTTGTTGGTAAGGGTAATACTGCGCTGCATTCTTACATCCAACTGTTGTTTAGTGTATCGTATAGCCATCATGGTGAGGTCGTCGCTTTGCTCGGCGTCGCCAACAAAACCATGAACGGCAGTGGTCATTATTTCTATGAGCTGATGGGGAGTGGTTGATTTAGCATTATTTAAGATGCGCTCCTCTCCGAACTGCCTGTGTTCTGAATCCTCGGCCTCTGTCAATCCATCAGTATAGAGGAAAATGACGGTTTGAGGGTCTATAATTGTTTCCTCCGACGTAAATTTCCAGTTAGACAAAACACCGGCGGGGAGATTCGAGTTGACAGGTAGGAATCCAATACGCGCATTCTCCGCATCAAGCAGTAATGGTGCATCATGGCCGGCATTGGTGTAGCGCAAGCGACCAGTAGGCAAGTCGAGGACACCGACGAATAGGGTGACGAACATGTTGGAATCATTGTTTTCATTCAGAGTCTCGTTGATGGCACTAACAATGCGATCAGGCAAGGCCTCATGGGCGGAAATAGAACGGAACAGGGCTCTGGTAACTGCCATAAAGAGTGAGGCAGGCACGCCTTTGCCACTGACGTCGCCGATGCAGAAGAAGAGTTTCTCGTCGCGAATGTAGAAATCGTACAAATCGCCACCGACCTCCTTGGCAGGAGTCTGCTGGGCGTAAACATCAATATCCGTACGATCCGGGAAGGGCGGAAATACCTTGGGAAGCATGGATATCTGGATGTTTCGTGCAATCTGGAGCTCACTGTCAATACGGCCTTTCTCCTCATTGATGGTCTTTGTCTCTTCAATTTGTTGAATCAGAGACTTCTGCATAGTTTCAAAGGAGTTGCGCAGCTGGAGCATCTCGTCATTGGTGTAGATGGCAGGCAGCTCTTCACGGAAATTGCCTTTGGCAATCTCGTCTGCAGAGTGGGCAAAGCGTGTCAGCGGTTGAGTGAGGCGCTTGATAGTCAGGTAGCAGACAAAGAAAACGATTATTAGTCCGACAACCATCAAAGTAAGGAACACAATACTGATGATGTTTGCTGTGTCGAAGATTTCATCATGTGGTACAACAGTGGCAATGGACCAGCCAATATGCTCAACAGGTGCATAGAAGATAAAATTCATCTTGCCATTCTCCCAGAAATTCTCATAGCCGTTTTCTCCGGAAATCATCTTGTAGGCCACCGAGTCATCTTCTGCGCTCTCGGTCTCCATGCAGTAACTGAAAATGGTCTCGTTCAGGATGCGTTCTTTGTCGGGATGGACAATGTATGTACCTCCACGTCCGATGATAAAGCTGTAAGAATGGCCCGTAGCTGTTGTCAGATGGTTTCTTTCATGGTTGTTGATGCTATCCAGACGATGGGTCAAGTCAGCCAGCCAGTCTAACGATATGTCAGCAGTTAATACGGCAAACATGTTCCCAAAACTATCGTAGAGTGGCAGCGAATAGGTAGTCATTGGCTGTTCACCGCCTCCCTCATCGAAATAAGGCTCACTCCAGTAAGGCTTGCCAAGTAACTTGGGGATTTGATACCAATCCATATAGTGGTATTCGTAATCTTTATTGCCTAACTGCTTGGTTTCAATGGTGACGGAATCCTTTCTGAAGGCATAAGGGGCATACCACGTGCCTTTCTCTGGGAAGTAGTTGGGCTCGAAGGCAATAGCTGAGCCAACGATATTGGGATTTATCTGAAGAATACGCTCGACGATGGTGTACATGCTTTCAGGGTTGTTGAGGTACTTTTTCACTTCCGGCTCATTGTTCGAAATGGCAGTCTCAACGGCTGTAAACACGTTGCCGATCTTCTCGGTAGAAGTGCTCTGGGTTCCATCGTAATGAAGCACGCCCATATTAATGCCGGCGAACCATGCAACTCCAGCAATGACACCCGTGATGATGATAAACACCAGCAGTATGGTGAGTATCACACGCAGGGTCAGACGTCCGGCTATTGAACGCGGGGACTTGAATATGTTGGATGTCTTCATGGCTGCGTTATCTGTTGGAAGGTTATTTCTTTCTTTACATAGCCATTGTCAAGCATCAGGCGTGTGGCCAGCTTCAGGGCATCAGGATCCAGACGGAAGGTGCGTTTACCGGACTTTTTGTCCTTTGTCAACGTTATCATCTGCTGTAGCATCCATCGCTGTATGGGTCTGTTTGTCTTGACACCGTGTTTGCGACAGGTTTCCATCACTATGTCAAGGGCCTCGTCAGGATGAGCAGCAGCCCATTCCCAGCCTTTCTTCGTGGCTGACACAAATTTGTCAACCTCCGTCTTGTGTTTCTTGTAATACTCGGCTGTGACGTACAGGCCGTCTTCAGGTATGTTGTAGCCAATGTCGGACATGTATATGAGCTGATTGTCCTCAAAGCGCTGTCCTGCCAGTATCAGCTGGAAGAACTCGTTGTAGCTCTGAACTATTACTGCATCAATGGCTTTCGAGATGTAGAGATTGATGTTTGAAACATAGGGTATCCACTCGATGTTAAGCTTTTGGTGGTTGTTCATGATGTATGGCAGCTCGACGAAGCCAGCCTTCCAGCAGCCCACTCGCTTGCCTTTCAGGTCCTGGATACTCTTCAGAGGTTTGTGCGAGACAACCATCTGGGAATTGTTCTGCAACACCTGCATGAGGTTAATAAGCTGCATTCCTTCGTCAATGTAGCGGATGGCTGTCAGCAGTTGTAGAGTTATTATCTGGCTTTTACCGGCTTTCAACAGATTGATGCAGGGATTGGAGGCAGAGGGATGCAGTATTTTTATGTTGAGACCTGCTTCACGATAGTAACCGTTAGCCTCTGCAATATAGAAGCCTGCAAACTGTGCTTGCGCCGTCCATTGTGGCGTAAACACTATCTCCTGTTGAGCGTTGGCGACTAACACTGTTAGTAGCAGCAATGCCGATAATAGCTGTTTTTTAGTCATTCTGACTGCAAAGATAATCATTTTAAGTGAAACATGAAACTTTTTCACCTAAAATTCGTACCTTTGCAGCCTGTTTTTCATAAAAAGCATATTACTGAATGAAGAAATATATCATATTTTGGGGTCTTTTGTTTTCGTTGACAATAGTCAGTGCTCAAGAACATACCCGATTTGCAGACCTCTCTTTGGGGATTACTCCAGAGGAGATGGTGCAGGAGCTGGAGGGGAAAGGCATGCACCGTATGATGGGAGTCGATATTTCGAATACTTATCAGTTGTCAGGAAGAATAGCGGGACTGGAAGTATTCCTGACCGTACATTTCTCGAAAGACTCGACACGTATCAATCATCTGATGCTCACAACCCGTCAGCAACAGGGACGCAGCCAGCGTGATGATTATTCGACACTGATGCAGTGGATGCGCAAACACTATGGCGCTCCTACTTGGGAGTCGTTTGTCAGGAGTCATGCCTTTGCTCGCTGGTATGTGGGCTTCGACCGGGATATCGTGATGATTTCCACCGCCAAGACGGCAGTGGAGATATGGTTTTATGACAATCATGAGCGTCGGAACTTTGACTATTATGCCATTTTGAAATATTGTGAGCGTAATCCTGTCGATCATGTTCCATATATGACGGCTCAGGAGTGTGTTACGTGGAAAAGTCTCTCGACAGACTCAACAGCGAAGAAGAAAACCTCAAAGTATTCTAAGGCGTCCAACAAGCGTTCAAAACATTCCAAGCGTCATGTCCGAAAAGCATCGTCCCGCCGTGGTAAATCATCCAAGGCAGGAAAGCGCAGTCGTCGCAGACGCTAATATCTACTAAGTCTAGCAGAGTGGTTATACCTGTCAGTCAATGATAATGGTCAAATGTCCTTTGGCATAAAGGGCAGGGATTTAGCCTGCTCCAAAGTGCTGTCGACCAATGGCGTGTTGTCATGTTTCTTGCCATTCATCAGGTCATAGAAAGCCTTCAAGCCTACACGTCCGTTTCCAGATTTCAAGATATGGACTAAGCAGAGATTCTGTATACCCACATTCTCGGCCAAGATGTCCAAATCGGTTACGGCCAGCTGCGACAATGCCAACTGGTATGCGTCGTCCTTATTCTCGTCAATGAAGCGTTGGATATCGCCAAGCGTCTGGAAACCAAACAGCTCCATCGCCTTCAGATAATTCATTAGTGGCATCGGGAAAATCTCTGCCTGATTAGCTGCAGCAATGTGCTGGTTGAGACGGTCAAAAGGACGCAGTTCTAAAAAGCTGCGGAAGGAGTCTGTGGATAAGGCGACCTCGTCAAGCTGTCCTGACTTTACCAATGACTGTATCTGACGACGGTATTCGGTCATAGTGGTACGAAGACGGCTGAACTCATCATCTGCCAACTCCAGCATACCTGCCAGTCGACTGAACTGACGACGGTATTCGGGGGGCAGCTTGACTTTACCCTTATAACCGATGTCATGCTCGATTGCTGACCACACATGTTGGAGGGCAGTACGCATCTGGATCTCGAAGGGAATGCCAGTTACTACCGGCTGGCCGTCGATAGTCGCCGTTTTAGCTTTCATCTGACAGATATAGTGGAGTGAGTTGTATCCGAAACTGGTTAACTCATGTAGTTTTCGCTTATCCACGGAGTTCGCCCAGTCAACATCAAACAGGTGTTTGACAATAGCAGCTACCTTGTCTACATCATCAGTGTAAAATGTGATAATGCGCAGACCGACCAAATCGGTTACGTCAGTAACGGTTTGGTATTTATTGCCTTTTCGCTCCAGTTTCCCAGCCAGCGACTCTTCTGCCTTGACACGATATTCCATCGCATTGAGTTCTATACCTTGCTCGTGTAGCTTCTTGCTAAGTAAGGTATATGCCTGTTTAGCCAACAGTTGAAGTGATGGCAATTGCTTACGGTATTGCTCCATGAGCATTTCACTATGGGCGTCGAGTTGGATAGGGGGCTTGCGCATAATAGTCGCTGTTTTACGATTTAACTTACGACAAGAAACCAAGGAGTGCACCTGCAGCAACTGCAGAGCCTATGACACCTGCCACATTGGGTCCCATGGCGTGCATGAGCAGGAAATTATGTCGATCATATTCCAATCCGAGGTTGTTTGAAATGCGGGCAGCCATAGGTACGGCACTCACACCGGCATTACCAATCAGCGGGTTCAGCTTTTTATCCTTTGGCAGGAACAGATTCATCAGCTTGACGAACAATACACCGCTCATGGTGGCGATGATAAAGGCTCCAGCTCCGATGACGAAGATGAAGATGGTGTTCATGGTCAGGAACTCAGAAGCCTGCGTTGAGCAGCCTACAGTAAGACCCAGCAGCATGACCACAATGTCGTTCAGGGCAGCTCCTGCCGTCTTGGCCAGACGCGTTGTCTTTCCGCTCTCTTTCAGCAAGTTACCGAAGAATAGCATACCCAGCAGGGGCAGACCAGAGGGAACGATGAATGTAGTGAGTAGCAATCCGATGATGGGGAATAGGATGCGCTCTGTCTGCGATACTTCGCGGGCAGGCTTCATCTTGATAAGACGTTCTTTCTTGGTGGTCAACAGTCGCATCAATGGTGGCTGAATCAGCGGAACAAGTGCCATATAGCTATAGGCACATACAGCGATGGCACCCATGAGGTTGGGGGATAGTTTGCTGCTCAGGAAGATTGCTGTAGGTCCGTCTGCACCACCGATGATGGCAATTCCTGCTGCCTGATTAGGCTCGAAACCTAAGGCCAGTGCGAACATATAGGCACCGAAGATACCAAACTGAGCAGCTGCACCGATGAGCATTAGTTTTGGATTGGCCAATAGTGCCGAGAAATCGGTCATGGCTCCGATGCCCAGGAAGATGAGCGGTGGATACCACCCTTGTCGTACACCCTGATAAAATATGTTAAGCACGGAGTTGTCCTCATAGAGGCCTATCTCCAGTCCTGCATCAGCACGGAAGGGAATGTTTCCGAGAATAATACCCAATCCGATGGGTACGAGCAATAAGGGCTCAAAATCTTTCTTAATGGCCAGCCAAATGAAGAAGGCTCCTACAACTATCATGATGAGGTTTCCTGCCGTTACGTTGGCAAAGCCCGTGTAAGTCATAAACTCATTGAAGTTTTCAACGATAAAGTTTGTAAATCCCATAATTGTCAATTATCAATTATCAATTATTAATTGTCAATTATCCTATGGTCAGCATAACTGCCCCCTCCATAACGGAGTCGCCGACGTTGACAGTGATGCTTGTGATGGTGCCGGCCTGTTCAGCCTCAATATTGTTCTGCATCTTCATAGCCTCAAGTATGATGACTATGTCACCAACGTTAACCTTATCACCTACTTTGACGTTGATAGCATTGATAGTGCCAGGCAGGGGAGCCTTAACGGGAGTGCCAGAGCCGGCGGGCGCTGCAGTCTGCTGTGGAGCAGGCTTGGCTGGTGCAGAGACTGGTTCGGAAGAAGCTGCGGGGGTGACATCTGCAGGGGCTGCAGAAGTAGCTCTTTTTGTAGCAGCCAGTGCAGGATGCTTAGCGGCATTAATGGGTTTCTGCATCTCAATCTCAAATGGGATGCCGTTTACGTTTACTCTGGCAATTTTACCTTCTACTTCGGTGATTTCTACCTCATAGTCTACACCTTGTACTTTATACTGATATTTTTTCATAGTTGTTTAGTGCAATTCGGGGGTTGTTGGAATATTTGGAGCGTTGTGACTGCTGGGAATGAAAGCCTCGTGCAAATGAGTCATCTGGCTATATTCATCGTCCCATCCGGTATCTTTTGGTTTGATGGTAATGACACCTGACTCAACGTCGTGAATGTCGTCTTCATACTGGCGCAATGCCAGTCCAATGACTGCCATGTAAACCTCTTTGTCAATACCCTTTGTGTTAAGACCTTCTTTCAGAATGACGCCAGTCTTGTGACCAACCTCAATCGTCTTCTCTACGGTTTTGGTGATGGGCTTGATAGGCTGGGTGTTCGCTACCTTCTTCGCTGTCTCCATGTGGCGCATCAGCATACCGAATAGGGTGAAGGTAATCCAAAGCAATGCCAGGCAGAAGAATACGATGCCCATTGCCATCAATGCCATACCGAAGCCGTATGGGTCTTCGCGTTTAAACTTTTCTATCTTTGACTCGCTGACGGTGGTGACATTGGGGATACCGAGGGTAACCCGATCGGCACTTTTTACCTCCCAATCATGAACCGTACCATTGTTACCTATGCGGGCAAACGACTGGTCTGCCTGCAATACTGGTATTGTGATGGAGTCAATCAGCTGAGTGGCATTGCCGTTGTAGAGGGCAATCCACGTGGGCTTTGTCGCATCCACCTTGACAGCAAGGTGCAGCGAGCCACGTACTGGCTGGCTGTTTAGTTGGAAGACGACGAGCTGTTGACCACTAAGGTTAGTGCGCACATCACCATTGGGAATCTGGCTCATGCGTTTCACTCGTTCAGGCACGCTCATCGTTTTGTCGAGTACGGAACGGTCGGTGGTCAGATACATACCCCGGATGTTGTACGTTGAATGCGAGATGTTGGCAATCTCCACCCAGGCGTTGTGAGCTCCGTATTCATCAATTAGACTTGTCTCGTTTACGGTCATTACCTCGTTCAGTTTGATACTGGCATCCATTTGGGCCAGTATCGGTTGCGAAGCGAAGACGAACAGCAAGCCTAACAGGAATCTGATTTTCTTCATTTTGCTTTTTATTGTGTATTATTATAATCGTCGTACTAATCTTCTATCCGCAGAAGAACAGCACAATGATTTGTGCCGTAAAGATGCGGAGGAACATTGACAGCGGATAGACCGTTGAATAACCCAGTGCTGGTGCTTCCTTCGAGCAGATGCTGTTGGCATAGGCCAGTGCGGGCGGATCGGTATAGGTACCTGCTATCATACCGGAAATGGTGAAGTAGTTGAACTTGAATCTGATGCGTGCTATCGGACCAATAATCAAGATTGGGATGATGGTGATGAGGAATCCCGTCAGCACATAGAGCAGTCCGTCACCGTCGATGACTGTCTCGAAGAATCCAGCTCCCGCCTTGATACCCACCGAGGCCAGGAATAGTACCAGTCCTATTTCGCGCAGCATCATATTGGCTGACGTCGTGGTGTAGGTCACCAGATGTATCTTATAGCCATAGCGACCAATGAGGATGGCAATGATTAGCGGACCACCTGCCAAACCGAGTTTCACAGGAACGGGCATGCCAGGAATAGCCAGTGGGAACGAACCGAAGATGAGTCCGAGGAAAATACCTACAAAGATAGTAGCGATATTGGGGGCATTCAGCTTCTTCAGAGAATTGCCCATCTGATTTGCCACCCGTTCTACGGCATCCTCAGGGCCAACAACCATAATTTTGTCACCTACCTGCATAGGAAGTCCGGCAGAAGCGAAGAGGTCGATGCCGTGACGGGTGATACGGGTGACATTCACACCATGTACACTCGAGAAGTGCATCGAGGCCAGTGTCTTGCCATTGACCTTCGGGTTGGTAATCAGGATACGCTTTGACACCAGTGGCTGGTCTTGCTGCTCAAAGTCAATGTCGAGCTTTGGACCGATGAAAGCCATGATGGCCTCCTGGTCAGCCTCGGCACATACCACCAGCATCTGGTCGCCTATGTGGAAAATGGTATCGCGATTGGGAATGCAGAGCTCGCCGTCATGAACCAGTCGTGATACCACGAAGTCACGGTTCAGGAAGTCGTGGACCTGTAAAAGTGTTTTGCCCTCTAAATACTGGTTGGTCACCTCCAGATGCATCTTATAGGGTTTTTTGTTGGCATTGGTTTCTTCCATAGCCTTCAGACGAGCCTCTTCCTTTTCCAGCTTGATGTTGCAAATATACCTTATTAATATGATGGCGCCAATAATACCCAGCACACCCAATGGATAGGCACAGGCATAGGCAGAGGCAATCTGCGGGGCATTTGCTCCGAATACTGTTCCCAATGCCTCGTTGGCAGCACCAAGACCGGGGGTGTTGGTTACGGCACCATACAGCGTACCAACCATCATGGGCAGGTTCGTCTTGTTACTCGTATCGAAGAAGATGTAGTAGCAGGCAAACATGACCAGAATGTTCAGCAGGATGGCACTTGCTGCCAGTCCGTTGAGTTTGATGCCTTGTTTCCCGAACGTCTCAAAGAAACCCGGACCGACCTGCAAACCAATCATGAAGACGAAAAGTATAAGTCCGAAATCTTGTACAAAAGTTAAGATGGGGGTGGGGGCTGTAAATCCGATGTGTCCTGCTACGATGCCTGCAAACAGCACGAAGGTAACACCCAGCGACACACCGCCAATCTTGATTTTCCCCAAATATACGCCTACGGCTATAACCACGGCATAGAGCAACGCAATATGTGCCACCGAGTCAGTCGTCAGAAACAAGTCTTTTAACCATTGAAACGATTCCATAACTTACCTGTCGTTTATAAACTGGGTGCAAAATTACTAATTTTTTGCTCAAAACGCGCAATTATGTGCATCTTTTTTTAAATAAAAAACAATTATTGTTGCTTTTTCGCTCTTTTTATGTAACTTTGTATATCTTTGCACCATGATTTATCAGAAAATGACAGGATGGCTGTTTTTACTGTTGGTCGTGATAGGCTGCAGTGAACAGCATGATTTGGATAGAAGTAATTCCATCTACTACTGGCGTACGGAATTGCGACTCGACTCTACGGAAAGGGACTTCTTGGCAAAGTATCATATCCGGAAAATGTACTGTCGATATTTTGATGTGGTCATCAATCGGGAGGGGGATGGACCTGTGCCCAATGCTACCATCAGCTTTTCTTCTTCTTTCCCCCAAGACGTCGAAGTCGTTCCTACAGTGTATATAACTGAGAACTGTATGCATGAATGGCATGAGAGTCTGGCCGAGAAGCTGGTGCAGCGTATACGTCAGATGAACGAAACCAACGACATTGAGGGCGTCAGGGAGATACAGATTGACTGTGACTATACGGCGAAGAGCCGCAGATTGTACTATCGTTTTCTGGAAGATGTCAAGAAAGCATGGGGTGGATGTCTTTCTGCTACCATCCGCCTGCATCAGCTGTCTATGGAGGCTCCTCCAGTGGATTATGGCGTGTTGATGGTCTACAATACGGGCAATCCGCAGAATTATACCGAACGCAACCCTATCTTGGATCTTCGCGATGTCACACCCTATCTTCGCTATGTGAGCGACTATCCTCTGCCTATGGCAGCAGCCTATCCCGTTTTCAGCTGGTTGCGCACTATCCAGGGCGTGCATGTCACCCATACCGTTGAAGCCGATGAGATTCTGCGTGTACAGACTGCCATAGAACAAAAACGTCCTACATTGGGTAATGCTGTTGTCACCTATCATCTCGACAAAGAAAATATAAACCGATATAAGCAAGAAACCTATGAGAAGATTTATCATCACTAACTTATTGGCATTTGTAGTATTGCCTTTGCTGGCCTGTGCTGGAGGCGGCTCATACAACTACTACCTCTATATGCTCTGTTCTAACGATGACTTCAGCAATCGTATGCAGAAAATCTGCAACGATAACTGGAAAGTCTATCTTGGCATGACTCAGGAAGACTGGTTCTACTTCGATGCCGACAAGATTGTTGCCACAGCACAGTCGAAGAACGACCCTCTGATGATGAGCTATGTACGTCAGTTGGCTCGCTATTTGGACTGTGCCGAACAGGTGAGTCGGGAACAATGGGACTATCCCACGAAGCAGCAGCTGGCACAGCGAAAGGTTTCGTTAGAAGCTGTCAGGACGTACGCTGCCACTAAGCTGAAAACTCGTTTGCGCAGTCAGCATGCTTTACTTTATATGCGTGCAAACATGTTGCTGAATCGTCATGCTGAAAATGTGGCGTTTTGGGAGAAGACAGCCAGCCAGTACATAGAAACAGTCTATAAAGACATGATGAAGAATATTTATGCTGGTGCCCTCTACAAAACAGGTCGGACAGAAGAGGCTGTAGAAATCTTCGCTGATCAGGGTGACTATCGGAGTTTGATGACGCTGTTCTATCAAAAGCGTTCGTATGCTGCCATTCGTCAGGAGTATCTGAAGAATCCCAACACGCTCGTGTTACCCTTCCTGATGCAGGACTTCGTCAACAATGCGCAGGAAGCCTATGATGCCAAGTACGACATGGGGGGACTGGCTGGCAAACTCTTTATCCGGGATATCACGGAAGCTGAAGCAAAACAAATGATGAGTTTCTGTCAACAGGTAGTCAAGGAACAGCGAACGGAGGTGCCTGTTATGTGGCAGACTGCTAAGGCGTGGCTCGAATACATGTTCGGCAACAAGCAACAGTCGTTAGCCGATATCCGCCAGGCTGTTGGCATGCAGGGTACTGAACCAATGGCTGACTGTGCCCGAGCTATCCGCATCTATATTGAGACGGCACTTGCGAAACCTCATAGTGCCGATTTCGACAACTGGATAGGCCCCGAGATGCAGTGGCTCCACGACAATTGGAAGCAGAATGAACATTATTCCTACTATCATTCTTGTGCTTATACGCGTATTGTACAGCAGGTGCTGGCCAAACACTATGAGAACGAGGGACGACAGGATATTGCCGCTGCTATTTACAAGTCTGGCGACTATAGCGATTATGACACGATGATTGATACGACATCCATCGATAATCTGATGCGCATTACCAGTTATTTGGAGGCCGCACCTAAGACTGGCTTGGACAAATATCTACAGGATACCAATCGAAAGCAGAATGTTTTGGGCAACGATTTCCGTCTGCAAGATTTGCTGGGAACCAAATATCTGCGCCTTTGCCAATGGGGTGAGGCTATTGAGTGGCTGAGCAAGGTGCCTGCTTCTTTTTACAACAGCAAGGGCTATGCCCCTTATGCTGCTCTTCGTAAGACCAACGTAGAGCCTTGGCTGAAGCGCCAGTGGATCAGCGAAAATGTGGTCTATGGTGATCGCCAGTGGAATATGAAGGAGAATCCTAAACTCGCCTTTGCCCGGGAGATGCAACAATTGGAGGGCGAGCTGAATGTGCTGAAAGGTAAGGCTCGCCAGCAGCGTTGCTATGACCTTGCCGTACGTTATGCTCAGGTTAACGAGACGGGTGACTGCTGGTTTATCCTGCACGATGGTAAGAGTCCTGACAACTATCGGAAACCCTCAGACTCTGTTCCTCACGAGACCAACCTCTATGTCCGTATCATGGATTTGCTGAACGAAGCGGCCAAGACTACTGATCCGCAGTTAAAGGAACGAGCCCTCTTTGCCCTTGCCTATGGTGAACTGCAGCATGATAATCTATGGTATTCGCTTGGTGAATGGAACAGCGCTCTCAGTAGCTATGAGGTTCTGCCCAACCAACACGCATCACAGTGGAAGGCTTTTGCAAGACTGTCTGAGTTTGAAAAGAATAATGCCAACGGTCCCAGCAGCTATGTTACCTTATGCGACGAATATGTTCAGTTTCGCAAGCACTTTTAGACTATTTTCTGTATAAAGATGAAATAATTATTAAAAAGTTCGTCGGTTAAAGAAATTGTTATTATCTTTGCAAATTGAAATGCTAAAACATAACTTATTATAATAATACAAACGTTTAATTTATGGCTAACAAAGAAAAACTCTTCACCGAGTTTACCGCGCCTACCAAACAGGAGTGGTTGGATAAGATTGAAGTGGACCTGAAAGGTGCTGACTTCCAGAAGCGACTCGTGTGGAGAACAAACGAAGGGTTTAACGTGCAGCCCTTCTATCGTCGTGAAGATCTGAAGGATCTGAAGACCCCCGATTCACTACCGGGTGAGTTCCCGTTTGTGCGTGGCAACAAGAAAGACAACAACGAGTGGTATGTCCGTCAGAACATTGCTGTCGAGAATGCTGCAGAGGCCAACAAGAAGGCACTTGACATCCTAAACAAGGGTATCGACTCGCTGGGTTTCCGCATCAAGGGTAGTGATGTCAGTGCTGCGTTCATCGAGACGCTGTTACAGGACATCTATTGCGAGATTGTGGATTTGAACTTCCGCACCTGTCCGCGTCATGCTTTGGAACTGGCTCAGATTGTTGATGCCTACTTCACCAAGAAGGGCTTCGACAAGGAGAAACTGTCGTTCACTGTTGGCTTCGACCCCATCGAGGCTATGCTTACCAAGGGTAAGGATGTGACAGCATTGCTGGCTGAGGGTCCGAAGATTGTTGAAGTGCTGAAAGACTATCCGAAGGCTCATGTGATGACAGTTCACACAGAGACCCTGAACAATGCTGGTGCCTACATCGTACAGGAATTGGGTTACGCCCTTGCCTGGGGTAACGAATACCTGCAGCAGCTGGTAGATGCTGGCGTCGATGTAGACCTCGCTGCTCGTCAGATGAAGTTCTCTATGGGCGTTTCTGAGAACTACTTCATGGAGATTGCCAAGTTCCGTGCAGCCCGTCTGCTGTGGGCTCAGATAGTGAAGCAGTACGAGCCGAAGTGTGACTGCGCCTGCAAGATGACCATCAATGCTACTACTTCGACGTACAATCAGACATTGTTTGACAGCTATGTCAACCTGCTCCGTTCGCAGACTGAGGCTATGAGTGCTGCTCTGGGTGGTGTCCACTCAATGGTGGTCACTCCGTTTGATGCACCCTACGAGAAGGCTACTGACTTCAGTGAGCGCATTGCACGCAACCAGCAGCTGCTGATTAAGGAGGAGAGCCACTTCGATCGTATCGTCGACGCTTCTGCTGGTTCTTACTATATTGAACATCTGACGGACGCTCTGGCTCAGGAGGGCTGGAAGCTGTTCCTGAAGATCGAGGATGAGGGTGGTTTCCTGGAGGCTGTCAAGAAAGGCACTGTTCAGGACGACATTAATGCCACCAACGTCAAGCGTCATGGCGATGCTGCCAAGCGTAAGGAGTTCCTGCTGGGTACCAACCAGTTCCCTAACTTCACGGAGAAGAGCGAAGGCAAACGCGCCTGTTCGGTGGCTTGCGGTTGTGCCGCAAGTAGTGAGGAGGCTCCTTTCAAAAAACTCGAGACCACTCGTCTGGCAGCTGACTTCGAGGACCTCCGCATCCATACAGAAGAAACCAAGGTTCCTGTAGCCTTCATGCTGACTATTGGTAATCTGGCTATGCGTCAGGCTCGTGCCCAGTTCTCTTGCAACTTCCTGGCTTGTGCTGGTTACAAGGTGATTGACAACCTCGGCTTCAAGACCGTAGAAGAGGGTGTTGATGCTGCACTCGAGGCTAAGGCCGATATCGTTGTGATCTGCTCTTCCGACGATGAGTATGCTGAGTATGCTATCCCCGCCTTCAAGTACTTGGATGGTCGTGCGATGTTCGTCGTAGCCGGTGCTCCTGCTTGCATGGAGGATCTGAAGGCTGCCGGCATCGAGAACTACATCCACGTAAAGTGCAATGTGCTCGAGACTTTGAAAGAATATAATCAGAAACTTGGTATTTAAAGAATAGGAGACTTGAATTATGCGTAAACAGTTTAAAGATATTGATATCTATGCAGGCATCAAGGCTCA
>JBGUQW010000163.1:0-31931 GCA_045131435.1 Prevotella sp. | reverse complement strand
CCGCGCGCGCATACGCGGTACGCGTAGAGTTTATGATTTTTAGTGTCACTAGTGTCATCGTCACTCAAGGAAATATCACTTTAGGGTTGTTCCGATAATGGTTTCGAGGTGAACAAACGTCATCTACGAAGTGTTCCGATGGCACTTTACCCCCCTAAAGTATCATCGGAACGGTCGTAAAGTGCCGTACCTTCGGGTCGAAACCATCATCGGAAAGACCCGAAAGTGGCATCCTTTTCGACGCCAGTTTGGCTTTGAGATAGCTTATAGTCTGTTTTTGCACTACTTTGGTGTTAAAAACAACAAAAATCAACTCATTTTGTCACTTTTTCGACATTGCATTTTGTCGGCTCAGAAATAATTCGTATCTTTGCACCATCGCTTGTTAGCCCTTAGGGTAAAGCGGGCGGTCTTATTGTATGAGAAAGACGTTTTCGAACGTCTGTCGTTGTGGAACACGAATCTCGCAAATCCGTAAAACCACAGCAGACAGATGACAACGAGACGTCTACGTGGGGTGTTTCTATATACCATATTATTATATATTATATAGTTCGTTCTGGCGTGGGCTAACTGCGTTGTCTATCCTGTGTGGTTTGGGCAATGCGAGAGCCTGCGATTCCAGGATGGGCAGAGAACAGACACCTACGCCTTTTTTGTGCCGTAAGCTAACCTAAAACATACTATTAATGATGCTTATCTGGGGTGTGATAGGCTCAAATAAACTACATAATGTTTATGACATTTCATAATGCTCTTTTAGTTGTTGTTTTGATGGCTATAATGCCTGTTCGTGGTATTGCCAAGGAGGCTTATGCAGTTTATAATAATAGAGTTCTCACGTTTTATTACGATGACCTACGAAGTACAAGAAATGGTACGATTTATGATATGAATACTGCTAAAAATGTACCAGGATGGAGTGAGTGGAGTTACAACACACTAAACACAAAAAAGGTTGTAATATCTCCTTCCTTTATAGATGCACGTCCTACGAGTACCTATTCTTGGTTTAGTTTTGGGAAATATCTTAATTCTACATTATCGGAAATAATTGGTTTACAATATCTTAATACCAGTGATGTCACAGATATGAGCTGGATGTTCTCTGGTTGTGAATTAAAAACTATAGATGTATCTCATTTTGATACTAGTAATGTTACAGATATGAGTTATATGTTTGAACAGTGTTTGAATTTAACGACTCTTGATGTTTCTCATTTTAACACTAGTAATGTTACAGATATGAGATATATGTTTGAATTTTGTAAGAAGTTGGAAGCTCTAGATGTTAGCCACTTTGATACGGGAAACGTGACAACTATGCAAGCTATGTTTTATAATTGTAATACTCTCCAATTCTTAGATGTTAGCCATTTCAACACAAGCAGTGTTACGAATATGAACGCAATGTTCTCGTATTGTGAGAATTTAAAGAGACTTGATGTCGCTAATTTTAACACCAGTAATGTCACAGATATGGGAAGTATGTTTTCTTCATGCCAAAATTTGATAGAACTCAATGTCAGTGGTTTTAATACTATCAATGTTACAAATATGGCTGGTATGTTTTGGAAATGTGAAAAAATAAATAGTTTGGATGTGAGCAATTTTGACACTAGCAATGTTGATAATATGAGTTCAATGTTTGGAGATTGTAGTAATCTTGAGGGAGTTGATGTCAGCCACTTTAATACAACTAACGTGACGAATATGGGTTCAATGTTCTATTGTTGTAATAAACTAAAAAAAATTGACATTAACGGCTTCGATACAAGACGCGTGACGAATATGGGGGCAATGTTCCAAGGCTGCATTGCTTTGTCGAACCTAAACGTAAGTAACTTTGTTACAAGTAACGTTTTATCTATGGCCAGTATGTTTGCTAGTTGTTCTTCGTTGACAGAATTGAATGTGAGCAATTTTGACACTAGCAATGTTAAATACATGAATAGTATGTTTTACAACTGCAGGCAATTAGCAGAATTAAATGTGAGCAATTTTAACACAAGGAATGTAACAAACATGTCAGGCATGTTCAGTAGATGTAGATATCTATCTTCTCTTGATCTTAGCAATTTTGACACAAGTTCTGTAATTTCTATGGAGCAGATGTTTTATGATTGTAGCTGTTTAGAAAGAATTAATATTAGTAACTTTAATACGAACCTTGTTTCTGATATGAGATACATGTTCTACAAGTGTACCAGTCTCATGTCGATAGATTTAAGCTCTTTCAATACAAGCAGTGTTAAAGCTATGGCTTTTATGTTCAATAATTGTAATAATATAACAGTATTGGATTTGACAAATTTCGACACAGGGAATGTTACAGATAGCGATTCGAATTTAGGTATGAGAAACATTTTCAATGGCTGTAGAAACTTGTCATCCATATATGTTAGTAATGGTTGGAATACAAGTAACATCACCTCAACAGAGCCAATGTTCGAAGGTTGTGACAATATTGTCGGCGGGGCAGGAACGGTATATGATGCTAACCACGTGGGTGTAGAATATGCCCATGTGGACGGCGGTCCAAGTAACCCTGGGTATCTTACTTATAAGGAAGCTATGCCTTTGATCACAAATTCTGATGACCTGC
Source organism: Prevotella sp. (assembly GCA_045131435.1). GTDB lineage: Bacteria > Bacteroidota > Bacteroidia > Bacteroidales > Bacteroidaceae > Prevotella. The sequence goes on along the minus strand of JBGUQW010000163.1, from coordinate 29,326 downwards.
AAGACTTCATCAATGGATTGGGTGATTATATTGGAACTGAGGAAGAACCAATAGTGGTGCCTGTGAGTGATGAAGGGCTGACAATAGGCAATGAAGTGAATATCAATGATGACTTACAACTATTTATTGATGGTGGAGAGTCTGTTGAAAACAAGTTACCTGTCCACTTTGGCTCAGGATCTATCAATCTTAATCGTCAAGGCAGCTATTTGGGTTTCAAAAATGTATCAATCAATTCACTTCCAGGAATGCAAGCTCCAATATCTATGCGTGCTGAAGGCAACATGGGTGGCATTAATAACAAGGGGAAGGTTATGTTCAGTAATAGTACTTTGAACGAAGGCAACTATATATTTCATAATCTATCAGGGGCATTACTGGTGGTAAAGGAGAATACTACAATTGGTAGCCAGGCAGACATAATAGACAACAGTGGTAGCGTTATTATGGACGGAACTGTCAAAATCGGTGGATTAACCAACAAGCATAGTGGACGCATCTATGTTACCAGTGCATTGACTCAAGATGTCAATGTCAGCATCACAGATGCTTCAGACATAGAGACGAATATACCTATAATTTCTGGAGGTGAGGGTTATACGCTCTCTGCTACCGATGCCTCCAATATTCACCTGTCTTTGCCCACAGGCTATGAGTGGAGGTATGATAGTAGCATGAGCAGCATCATTTTATCTACTTCGACTGGCATTCTACAAACAACAAAAGAACAGCCCACCGTCGTACAAACCTTCGATGCTACAGGCCGTAGCATAGACTCAAAGAGTAATGGTCTGAAAATCCAACGCATGAGTGACGGAACAGTAAAGAAACATTATTTACCTAACTAATAAACATAATTATTATGAAACATTTTATTACTATTAACAAGTTACGGCTATTGGTCCTCATTGGGCTGATGGCATGTTTTGGCAATGTGCAGGCACAAGATGACCTGCAGGAGTACATTAATAAAGTGTCCACACGGACGGCAGGGCAGCACCGTGCACCCGACAATATTATTGATGTGGACCTTTCTCAATTTTCTTCCACCAATCGCAAGACTACACTGGATGTTGCCAATGGCAATGCCTATCGGTTTATCAATGGAACATTGACGCGTGATGCGAGCTTGGACGGACCAATCATGCATGTGGGCGGTGGCAGCTATGTAGAGATATCAACAGGTGCAACCATCAATGCGCGTCAAAGCTCAAACCTTCGCGAATCGATATTCATGGATGGAGGAGAGCTGGCTATCCTTTCGACGGGAGCAGTATATGGCAGTATTTTTTACGATTCGAGCAAGGGACGTTATCCTGATGCCATCGTCATGACTTCAGACAATGATGTTCTCTCTGTAGAAGGAGACGTACAAAACAATTATACTCCTACCGTTGATGGAGCTATTGTTTGTGAAGCACCAAACGCTTCAATTACCTACAAAAAAGGATTAATATTCGAAGGAGCTCATGACACAGGAGCCGTCTTCATTTCGGCATCAGACATTACTTTTGATAATTATCCCATCATGAAGTTGATAGTTACACTGACCGGAAAAAGCAATGTTGTAAATCTTGGAGAAGTTGATCCTCCTATAATGGATATCAAAGCCCCTAAAAAAGTCAGTAAAGACGCTGTTGTAAAAGCCACACGTGAATGGGTTGGTATTAAGAATCTTTGGCAGGAGAGAATTCAATGGCAGGGTAATGCAAAATATAATCTTGTTGGAGACACCAAGAATCAAGTCATCAAGCTTTCTTATGATGACCTTCAAGACTTCATTGACGACCCAGACGACAAGGGCGAACATTGCGGTTGCAGTGAAGACGACCCATATACAGTAGAAGTTCCTTGCGATGGTATGACGGTCAAGAAGGATGTTGAGTTCCCAGAGGACGACCTGTACTGGTTTATCAATGGAAAACCGGAAGGAATGACCGATGCTGAGGCAGAAGAAGACTGTGACAAGGTTGTCGATGAGGGCGAACATGATGTCAGAATACGTCCAGGGTCTCATGTTATCTTCGATTGGACTTGGTGGCATGGCTGTGGCTGCCAAGGAAAGCATATCTGGGTTTGGGGTACACTTTACATCCGTTGGCATGTCTATTTCATCTACTATTGGCGTTTCATCCACGTGATGCCTGGCGGTAAAGTTGTTATTAAGTATTTGGATGGTAGCTGTGATGAAACGGTATTCCACATAGAAGGCGGTGAAGTCGAGTATGGCGGAGGCAAATGCTCTGGTGGCAAGTATGGCTGGTACTGCACTGGCGGCACCATCTACATCCGTGGTGGTTGGCTGAGTGGCGGTACCTGTGGTGGTTGGACAGGTCCTGGCGGACGTAGCTACCATTATGACGGCACTGTACATGGCGGTATCCACAACTATGGTTATCATTATTGGTATGGCGGTTATTGTACTTGTAGCTGCGACTACATCATCTATAATTATAAAGGTGGTCACTTCTACTACTATGGTGGTACATGCGGCGATGGTGGTACAGGCAGGATTTGGAACGAGGGCGACCTCTATATTGATGGTGGCGGCTCAGTCAGCTGTGGCGATATCTATTGTGTAAAGGGAGGTTGCATTTATATTTTGAAGAAGCTGACATTTACGCTTCGCTTGATATTCTCCGTTGAGAACATTGTTCCTGGTGCAACGGTTGTTGTGGGTGGCGATGGCTACACACTGACACAGGAAGATATTGACAAACTTCAGATAGAATTGCCTGAAGGCTACGAATGGCATTACGACGGTGCTTGTGGCTGCATCACCATCATACAGACCACTGGCATTGCCAACGCTGGTTCTGATCAGACAACTGTCAAGCAAACCTACGATGCCACAGGCCGTCAGGTCGGCGAAGGCAGTAAGGGCGTAAATATACAGCGCATGAATGATGGAACAGTTCGCAAGGTGACAACAAAATAAGTAACATTATTACGTGGGAGAGCATCATTGATGGCGCTCTCCCACTTCTATTGAATAACAAACAAAACAGAAAACTATGAAAAAGTATATATACTTAACGGTTTGCCTTGCTGTGTTAAGCATATCACAAGCAAAGGCACAGGCAGCAAAGGTTGCCTTGCAGCATAATGGATTCGTAACTTTATATAATGCCGATGAACTTCAGAAGGCACTCAATGCCTCTGTGGATGGTGATACGCTCTATCTGAACGAGGGAGTGTTCTCTGGCGGTATAACAATTTCAAAACGTGTGTCGGTGATTGGAGCGGGTGAGAATACAACGATAAGTGGTGATGTGACTATATCAGCAAGTGGAACGTTTACTGCTAGAGTGTTGGATGGGCTGAATATAATTGGTGCCGTAAAATTGACTGCCATCACAAATGGAGTTAACATCCGGAAATGCAGTTTTAGGAGCTTTTCTGCTTCTAATCAAACTGATAATGCGTTTATTGACAGGTGTAATCAAAATATCTCAAACTATAATACGGACTATGTTGGTATTAGTTCATATTTAAAAAATACAAGAATTGCAAACTCAGTGATAGGCCAATGTGGTGGGTCTGTCTCTAATGTTGGCGATGTCGTATTTTGTAATTGCAATATTGATAGATTCTCTTTCTCAACGGGGGCAACTTTTAATAATTGCAATGTGTATATACGTAATTCAACATTTGTAACTAATTGCTTTTTCTCTTATTGCTATTTATCGGGCGATGTGTCTGATATAAGTTCTTATATTAAACAAAATTGTAGTACTGAATCTCCAATGACCGGCTCTGATGGCACCCCAGTCGGAATCACTGGCGGCACCACCCCCTATACTCTTGTTCCTTCTGTGCCTACGGTGACCAGTTATAATCTGAACGTGAATACCACAACCAAGCGACTGAATGTCAACATTTCAGTAGAATCAAAGTAAAAGAGGAGAAACGCTATGAGACGACTACTCAACACGATATGGTTGTTGGCTCTCTGTCCGCTGCTAATGTTCGGACAGGCCCTGCAGCGATATGAATATTGGGTGGACGAGGACTATAGTCAACGGAAAGCAGTAAACAGTAGTTCTGCCAGCATCACGATTTCGCTTGACATCGGAAGTCAGGCGGCAGGATTGCACTACCTGAACTTCCGTTCGCAGAATACCAACGGTGACTGGAGCTTTCTGAACCGCTACCTGTTCTACGTCCCCGACCAACAAACACCTGCCGCTAATTTAAAAGCCTACGAGTACTGGATAGACGATGACTATTCAGCACGAAAGCGGGTAACAAATAGCAGTGGCAGTTATACGATAGTAAAGAATGTTGGTGGCCTGGCTCCTGGCCTCCACTATCTGAACTTCCGTGCCCAAAATACCAATGGCGACTGGAGTTTTCTGAATCGCTATCTGTTCTATGTGCCAGAAGAAGTCGAGACAACTGCTACACTCACAGCCTACGAGTACTGGATAGACGATGATTACTCTACTCGTAAGCAGGTGACGAACAGCAGTGGAAGTTATACCATTGTTAAAAATGTAAAGGACCTAACAGTCGGCCTGCACTACCTGAACTTCCGCACTCGTAATTCCAGAGGCGACTGGGGATGTCTGAAACGCTATCTGTTCTATATCCCTGATGAAGACCCCGATGCAGCCGATGGTCCTATTGTCGCATACCGCTATAATTTCAACCAAGTGGCTACGTATGTCCCCATAGGTGAGCAGATGAGCTACCAGATGAACGACTTCGTCATAGAAATCCCCGAACTTGCAGAGATTGGAAACTTAGAGAAAGGCTGCACGTTTACTTTTAATGAAGAGACAAATATTGCACACCTTGACCGTGAACAACTGGTGACCTTTGCCCTGCAGTTCCAGAAGAAGAGTGGCGGACTGAGTGTTCCCGTGACCACATCATTCACCATGAGTGATAACCTGAATAGGAACATATTGCCTTTGCCGTTAAATGGTTCTGTAGTTTACGACAAAGTGCCTATTGGCGATTTCGGAGCCTTCCGCATAGATTTGGAAGACGAAGAAGCCCTTCAGCTAAAGGCCAACCAAGCCTGCACAATTCAGCTATATGATGAGTTTGGATACGTCATGACTGGACTCTGTTGGAATATCGATCCCAAACATTCGGCAGCATTTGCTTTGCCTGACGGAATCTACTATGGTGTGGTATATAACATGGTGAAGAATGAAGAGTATCCTAAAGACCAACTGAAGGTTAAACTACTGGTAGACGGCTTTGTCGAACCTGTTAGCGACTCTGATGACTTGCAGGACTTCATTGATGGGCTTGGTGATGACGAACACGGAACGGAAGAGAATCCTGTTGTTGTCCCTGTAAAACCGGACGGTTTGCTGGTTGACGGCACAACTAATATAAAAGACGACCTTCAGCTGTTTATTGATGGAACGCTCAACACTGTGGCAGTCAGCTTTAATCGTGGAACGATATTTATGAAGTCCACAGCAAGCAGTATGTCGTTTAACAATGTCAATCTGACCAGTCAGACAGCCACAGCATCACCACGTCGTGCTGTTGCGAATTCTGATGAAGGCGGCATTGTTAATAATGGTAAGCTGAAGTTCATCAACAGTACTCTCGATGCTGGTTCCTACGTCATTACCAACCAAGCGGATGCTACGCTTGTCTTGTCATCAGGAACTGTTGTTGCCACTAATGAAGGGCAGATTGTCAATAGTGGTAATGTGTATCTTGATGGTACAGTATCCGTCAGCAATTTGCAGAACAAGCAAGGTGGTCGCATCTATGTGACAAGTGCATTGACAAAAGACATTACCATCGTTATTGCCGAGGCCTCTGATGTGGAAGAAAAGACTCCAATCGTATTAGGGGCTGAAGGATATACGCTCACAACAGCTGATATGGCTCATATCAAGATGACATTGCCAGAAGGGTATGGACGCAGGTATGACAAAACAGCAAAAGCAATTATCCTCTATAAACTTGCTGGGTTAATGGGCGATGTCAATAATGATACAAAGGTGACCATTACCGATGCTGTGGGATTAGTAAACTGTATCTTGGGCAATCCCTCCGCCGATTTCAATGATGATGCTGCTGACATCAACCAGGACGGTAACATCACCATCACCGACGCCGTGGGTGTGGTGAACATCATCCTGAACAGTGGCAGCAGCAATGCGCCGGCTATGGAAAAGCCGGATGTTGAGGATACAGAGACCATTGAGCCTGAATAAGCCACTAATTGGACTGAATTGATTTCGTAACGATGCCAAAACAGATGACTGTGAGGCGTCCTACTATAGTAAGATGAAAATCCTGCATTTCCTACACTTGATATTGATAGTCAGGGGGGATGCAGGCTTTTCCTACACTGCGCAATGTAGAAAAGATAGCGAGAGGCATCCTTTTTCTTCCCAAAATGTCATTTTCCGCCAAATTTTTATGTGTATTAATGTCATTTTCCGCCAAATCTTAGTAATATCTAGTAACCCGACCCATGTGGCTCCGGTCACGGGATGAACTGTGAATTGCCAATATCCATTATAAGTTTCACTTTCTCCTCCATCGGCAGCATGGCGTCAATCCAATGGATGGTGAAGCCGCGACGCTCCATGCCCCGGAACCAGGTCATCTGGCGCTTGGCAAACTGGTGGATGGCAATCTCTAACTGGCGGAACATCTCGTCGTAAGTCAGACGCCCCACGACATACTCCGTCACATATTTATATTCCAGCCCGTAGTAGATGAGGTCTTCAGCAGCAATGCCCTCGGCCAGCAGCCCCCTCACTTCTTCCACCATACCGTGTTCCAGACGTTGTTGCAGCCGGTTTGTAATTTTCCTGCGGCGCTCCTCACGGTCGATGTTGACACCGATAATCAGAGAGTCGACAGGTGGCATCTGACGATTCTCCGTAGGTGTATGCAGGTTATACTCCTCTATCTCAATGGCCCGGATGGCACGCTGGGGCGTGTCTACGTCCGTCGTGTTGTGCATGACGGAGCCGTTCTTCGCCTTCAGATCCTTCAGCATCTGCGTCAGATCCTCCAGCGACTTCCCTTCCAGCTCGGCCCGCAGCTCTGGATTCTGAGGGACGGGTGACAGTTGGTAGCCCTTCAGTACGGCCTCAATATACAAACCTGTTCCTCCGCAGAGTATGGGCTGTTTGCCCCTCCCCACAATGTCCTGATAAGCCACAGCAAAATCCTGCTGATACTGAAACAGGTTGTATTTCGTGCCAGGCTCGCAGATGTCAATCAGGTGGTAGGGGATGGCTGTTGGCAACAAATAATCTGCCAAATCCTTGCCCGTTCCGATGTCCATACGCCGATACACTTGACGCGAGTCGGCAGAGATAATCTCACCGTTGATTTCTGCAGCCAATGCTACAGCCAATGATGTTTTCCCACTGGCTGTCGGTCCGAGTATAGTTACCATTTTTTCCATTTCTGCCTGCGAAGATACGAATAAAATTCCAAATAGCCAAAAAAAGCAGCAATTCCTTACAAAATAATGAACATGAAGACATCAATGATGCGATAAGACTACAAAGAACCGTTAACTAGTCTGTTTTTATCGAAGAAAAAGAGAATTATTTCTACTAACACATCGATAACGTCTAAAAGTTTTTGCAGTTTCGTCGATAATATATACCTTTGCATCGACGTTTAAAGGCAAATGACATAAGAATTGTATATGAAAAGGATCATTTCAATCAACATGATGAGATGGGCGAAAGGAATCGTGTACCTCTTGCCCTTGTCTCTTTTTTCATTAGAGGCCTCATCGCAGAAGGTGTGGACGCTGGAAGACTGCATCAGCTATGCTATTGAGAACAATATTACGCTACGGCAAGCAAGACTGAAACAGCAGAGTGCAACGGAAACGCGCAAACAGTCTGCCGCAGCATTGTTTCCGACATTGTCGGCATCGACCAACCAGAGTGTGGGCTACCGTCCTTGGCAGGATGCCGGTACTGCGACTGTGACTAACGGCACGGTGAACACATCGGTGAAGAAGACCTATTATAACGGCAGTTATGGCCTCAATGCCCAGTGGACGGTATGGAATGGCTGGCAGAACGTTAACCAGCTGAAGAAAAACCGCTTGACCGAGGAGCAGGCAGCATTGTCGACAGACGAGGCGGTCAACTCTATTCAGGAGAAGATAGCCCAGTTGTACGTTAAGATACTCTATATGACCGAGGCTATCGAGGTACACCGCCAGAGTCTGGAGACCAGCAAGAAGAACGAGGAACGTGGCCAGACGATGGTAGAAGTAGGAAAAATGTCAAAGGCCGATCTGGCTCAGTTGACAGCCCAACGTTCCACTGACGAATACAATATCGTGGAGGCCGAGTCGAATCTGGCTGACTTCAAGCTGCAATTGAAGCAGTTGCTGGAGATCACAAGCACGGATGCTTTCGAGATTGCCATTCCCCATACGACTGACGAACAAGCCTTGGCCGAGATTCCTTCGCTGGCAGCTGTCTATGAGGCCGCTCTGGCTCTGCGTCCTGAGATCAAGAACTCGAAGTTGGGCATTGAGTCAAGCGGACTGCAAGTGAAGATAGCCCGTGCCGGCTGGCTGCCCACGGTCAGTATGACGGGGGGATTAGGGGCCTCTACCAATTCGATGTCGTCGAACAGCTGGGGATCGCAGATGAAGACCAATTTCGATGCCTCTGCAGGTGTCAGCGTCAGCATACCCATTATAGACGGGCGAAAGGCCAAGACAGCCGTCAACAGTGCCCGCATTTCCCTGGAACAGGCACAACTCGAACTGCAGGACAAGCAGAAACAGCTGTATAGCACCATCGAGGGCTTCTGGCTGGACGCCCAGAACAACCAGCAGAAGTTCCGTACGGCCCTGACCACGGTGGAGAGCGAACAGGCTTCGTACGATTTGCTGTCAGAGCAGTTTCAGTTGGGACTGAAGAACATCGTGGAGCTGATGACGGGCAAGGACAAACTGCTGCAGGCTCAGCAGAATAAGCTGCAGTCAAAATACATCACCATTCTGGCCATGCAGCTACTGAAGTTCTATCAGGGAGAAGAAATGAAGATTTAAGTTTTCGAAGTAAAAAGAAAGATTGAGATATGAAAAACAAGAAACTATGGATGGGCATCGGTGCCGCAGTCATCATCGCCCTCGTCATCTGGATGTGTTCAGGTGGCAAGAAAGAACAGAAAGTGTCGTTTGAGACGGCCAAGGTAGAGAAGCAGGACATCAAGACCAGCATCACCGCTACGGGTACTATCGAGCCTGTAACTTCTGTGACCGTTGGTACGCAGGTGTCAGGTATTGTTGCGAAGCTCTATGTCGACTATAACAGCGTGGTTAAGAGAGGACAGATTATTGCCGAACTTGACAAGACCAACCTCATCAGCGAGCTGAATCGTGCCAAGGCCGATCTGTCGAGTGCCCAAAGCACGCTAAACTACGAGACGTCTAATTATAATAGGTATAAGACGCTGTATGAAAAAGGACTCGTTTCGGCTAACGACTACGAGAATGCCAGACTGACTTACGACAAGGCTCGTCAGGCAGTGGCATCGAGCAGGGAAAACGTGCAGAAGGCCCAGACCAATCTGGGCTATGCCACCATCACATCGCCTATCGATGGCGTCGTACTGTCGAAGGCTGTAGAGGAAGGTCAGACGGTGGCCGCTTCGTTCAATACCCCTGAGCTCTTTACCATCGCCCAAGACCTGACCGATATGCGCGTCATTGCCGATATTGACGAGGCTGACATTGGTGGCGTGAAGGAAGGTCAGCATGTGACGTTCACTGTCGATGCGTTCCCAGACGACAAGTTTGATGGCCAAGTGACGCAAGTACGCCAGCAGGCCACCACATCAAGCAATGTGGTAACCTATGAGGTAGTCATCTCGGCTCCTAACAAGGATTTGAAGCTGAAACCCGGCCTGACAGCCAATGTCACCATCTATACACTGGAGAAGAACGGCGTATTGGCTGCTCCTGCCAAGGCCCTGCGCTTCATACCCAATGAGGCCCTGTTGGATAAAGGCCAGAAGATAGAAGATGTAGAGGCTCCACAGAAGGTGTGGACGCTTGAAGGCGACACATTCAAGGCCCATGCTGTGCAGACTGGTACAACGAATGGTCTGCTAACGGAAATTGTAAGCGGCATCAGTGAGGGCACAGAGGTACTTGTTGACTTCACCATCAGTGGTGGGGCTGAGGAGATGCCTGCCGAGCAGACCACGAATCCCTTCATGCCGCGTCCGAGAGGCAACAACAAACAGAACGGTGGCAACCAGCAGCAGAAGAAGTAAGATGTCTGATGTAAGAAGTAAAATGTATGGACGATAACAGAAAAGTAGTCATAGAGCTGCAGAACGTCAAGCGCTACTTCCAGGTAGGCTCGGAGACGGTGAAGGCCCTGCGTGGCGTCTCGTTCAAGATTTACGAGGGCGAATTTGTCACCATCCAGGGAACATCCGGCTCAGGCAAGTCTACGCTGCTCAACCAGTTGGGCTGTTTGGATACCCCCACCAGCGGTGAGTATTTCCTGGACGGCATCAGCGTGCGCACCATGTCGAAGACACAGCGTGCCCATCTGCGCAATCGCAAGATCGGCTTTGTGTTCCAGAACTACAACCTGCTGGCGAAGACCACAGCCTTGGAGAATGTAGAACTACCGCTGATGTATAACTCAGACATCTCAGCAACAGAACGCCGTGAGAAGGCCATCAACGCCCTGAAAGCTGTGGGCTTGGGTGACCGTATGTATCACAAGTCGAACCAGATGTCCGGTGGTCAGATGCAGCGTGTGGCCATTGCCCGTGCCTTGGTCAACGACCCTGCCGTACTATTAGCTGACGAGGCCACAGGTAACCTCGACACACGCACATCGTTCGAGATGCTGGTGCTCTTTCAGGAACTCTACAAGCAGGGCCACACCATCATCTTTGTGACCCACAATCCTGAAATTGCCGAATACAGCAGCCGTAACATCAACCTGCGTGACGGAAAGATTCGCGAGGACACGGTGAACACAAATATCAAGTCGGCAGCAGAAGCACTCGCCTTGCTGCCTGCACCACAAGATGACTAATAATTGTCGAAATAACGGTATAACGATATAACGAAAAAAATGAATATATTAAACCTATTCAAGGTAAGCCTGAAGGCCGTCGCCAACAACAAGATGCGATCGTTCCTATCGATGCTGGGTATCATAATCGGAGTGGCTGCCGTCATCATCATGATGAGTATCGGACAAGGTTCAAAAGAGAGTATCCGTAAGGAGTTGTCTACGATGGGCACAAACCTGCTGACCATCCGTCCGGGTGCCGATATGCGTGGTGGTGTACGACAAGACCCTTCCGCCATGCAGACCCTGAAGATGGCCGACTATGAACGCATCATGCGTGAGAAGAAGTTTGTGACGAAGGTTTCCCCTGAAGTCACAGCCTCAGGACAGGTCATCTATGGCAACAACAACACCAACACATCGATGTATGGTGAGTCAACAGAATATCTGGACATCAAACAATGGAGTATTGAAGAAGGCGACTGCTTCACGGAAGAGGACATCAAGAAGGCAGCAAAGGTATGTGTCGTGGGTACAACCATCGTTAAGGAGCTATTAGGCGAGAATACCGACCCCATTGGAAAAACCATCCGTTTCAAGAGTATTCCTATGCGTATCGTGGGTGTGCTGAAGTCGAAGGGCTACAACTCGTGGGGCATGGATCAGGACAATGTCATCATTGCCCCATATACAACGGTGATGAAGCGTATAGCTGCCCAGACATGGTTCTCGAGCATCGTCTGTTCGGCAGTGACGGAAGAGTTGTCTGATGCAGCTATCGAGGAGTTGACGCAGATGCTGCGTGACAACCATAAGTTAAAAGAGGATGCCGACGATGACTTCACCATCCGTTCACAGGCGGAGATGATGGAGACCATGTCGTCAACGATGGATACGGTGACCATCATTCTTGTGGTGGCTGCTGCCTTCTCACTGCTCGTAGCAGGTATCGGTATCATGAACATCATGCTAGTGTCAGTAACGGAGCGCACAAAAGAGATTGGTCTGCGTATGGCCGTAGGTGCCACAGGCCCTGTCATCTCACTACAGTTCCTTATCGAGTCGGTATTGATATCCGTTACGGGTGGTCTTATCGGCGTTCTCGTGGGAGTAGCTGCCAGCACATTTGTATCATCGTTCGGTATGCCATCCAGTGTGCCTGCGTGGAGCATCTATGTATCGTTCCTCGTCTGCGTATTTATTGGTGTGCTCTTCGGCTATATCCCTGCCCAGAAAGCTGCCAATATGGATCCTATCGAAGCTATCAGACACGAGTAATAGTTAAGAGTTAAGAATTAAGAGTTGAGAGTTGAAGGATTATGCTGGACAGGAGAATAAAAATATTCATGCATGTAGTGTTCTGGGCATACTTGTTCCTGCAACCACTACAGTATATGAGAGGTACGGGCATGCCAATGCTCCAGTATCTAATGAACTGTATGTCACCATTGTTGCTGATGATTATATTCTATGTCAACTACATGTGGCTGACACCGAAGTATTTCGCCGCAGGCAAGCATCGCTACTACCTACTCATCAACACAGTTATGGTAATCAGCTTCACCATCCTGCAGCAATATTGGATGGACTTTGTACGCGAAACGTTCCAGACGAGTGCGACACAGCAGCGAGTGCCTGATGCCATTGACAGGTTTTTGTTCATTGTGCGCGACGGCATCAACTTCTGTATCTTTGCCACTGCAGCTACCTGTATTGCTTTGGCACAGCGCTGGTATTGGGCAGAGAAAGCACGCAACAAAGCAGAGGCAGCACGTTCGGAAGCAGAGCTGAAGAACCTGCGCAACCAGATTAACCCGCATTTCCTGCTCAACACGCTGAACAACATCTATGCCCTGACGGCATTCGACACCCCCAAGGCTCAGGAGGCAATTCAGGAACTCTCCAAGATGCTGCGCCACATTCTATACGACTATCAGCAGCCCACCGTATCTCTGAAGGATGAGGCCGCATTTCTGGAGAATTACGTAAAACTGATGCGTATCCGTCTGCCACAGTCTGTTGAGGTAACGTTTAATGCCCAGTGCGGCTCCAATGTGTCTATCGCTCCTATGATTTTCATCTCACTCGTGGAGAATGCCTTCAAACATGGTGTCCGACCTACAGAGCCCTCTTACATCCACATTTCCATCGAAGGTGACGAGGACCAGATCACTTGTGAGATACGAAACTCCAACTTCCCAAAGGCTGCTGGTGACCATAGCGGACACGGCATAGGACTGCAACAGGTTCAGCGCCGTCTGGAACTGGCCTACTATGAACACTACAAGTGGACCAAGGGTGTCACAGACGACGGAAAGGAATATTATTCCCGTATTCAGATTCTTGACTGGAAGGAACCCACTAGCAAGTTAAAAGAGAATAACGATTTTGATATATAATAAGTAATCATTAATATAATAAAGAGAATATGACTATTAATTGCGCCATTATCGACGATGAGCCTTTAGCAGCAGGACTGCTGAAGAGCTATACCGAGAAAACTCCGTTCTTGAATCTCATAGGAACCTACGGCTCAGCCCTGGAAGCCATGAAAGAGCTGCGTGACCATCCGGCACAGCTGTTGTTCCTCGACATCCAAATGCCTGAACTCTCCGGCATCGAGTTTGCTAAGATTTTACCCCGTGACACGAAGATAATCTTCACCACTGCCTTCCAGCAGTATGCCATCGAAGGTTATAAGGTCAACGCTATCGACTATCTTATGAAGCCCATTTCCTATGACGACTTCCTGAAAGCCGCCAACAAGGCTCTCGACTGGTTCTCTGTATCCCAGCGTCAGCAAGCCACCTTGCAGGATCGTTTTATGTTTGTCAAAAGCGACTACAAGCTTATCCGTGTCTCCTTGGATGACATCCTCTACATTGAGGGTCTGAAGGACTATGTTCGCATCTATCTGGAAGACGGTACAAAAATTATGTCGTTGATGAATATGAAGAAACTGGAAGACTATATGCCCCGTCCAGAATACCTGCGCACACACCGCTCTTATATCGTGCACATGACGAAAGTGCAGCAAATTGACCGTTTCCGCATTGTCTTCGGACAAGAGTATATCCCCATTTCTGACAGTTACAAGGATGAGGTGCAACAGTATTTAGAAGAACATACACTGGTATAGAACATGAATAAGAGTGATTTGAGAATCGTATTCATGGGGACACCGGAGTTCGCTGTCGAAACACTGCGTGCACTGGTGGAGAACGGATACGACATCGTTGCTGTGGTTACTCAGCCGGACAAGCCTGTAGGCCGTCACGGTAGTGTCTTGCAGCCTTCTGCTGTCAAGCAATATGCTGTCCAGCACGGTTTACCCGTGTTGCAACCAGAAAAGATGAAAGACGAGGCTTTTGTCGAACAGCTGCGCTCCTACAATGCCAACCTGCAAGTGGTGGTAGCTTTCCGCATGCTGCCAGAAGTGGTCTGGGCCATGCCTGAATACGGCACCTTCAATGTCCACGCCGCCCTCCTGCCACAATACCGTGGAGCAGCTCCCATCAACTGGGCCATCATCAATGGCGAGACGGAGACAGGTGTCACCACTTTCTTCCTCGACCACAACATTGACACGGGACGTATTATCATGAAGAAGTCCTACCCTATTCCTGACGACGCTGACGTAGAGTATGTCTACAACGGACTGATGCACCTGGGGGCCCAGCTCTGTTTAGAAACTATCGATGCTATCATCGCTGCAGACGGCCATCCGGTCTCCATTGCTCAGAACGTTCTGTCTGACGATTCTTCCATCAGAACAGCCCCCAAAATCTTCAAGGAAACCTGCGAGATTGACTGGACGAATACTTCTAAGCAGGTGCATGACTTCGTACGTGGTCTAAGTCCCATACCTGGCGCATGGACGACACTGGTGGATCCTGATGGCAAAGAAACAGTATTGAAAGTTTACAAGACACGCAAGACCAGTCTGAAAGGACAGGACTGTGGCACTATCGCGCAGAAAGGCAAGTCGCTGTGTATCAGTGCTGGCGACGAATGGCTGGAGATCTTGGAATTGCAGCTGGCAGGCAAAAAGCGCATGCCTGTCCGTGATTTCCTGAATGGAATGAAAGACATAGAATTGTATCACGTAAAATAATTCTGCTGTCAAACATAATAAATGGCAATATGTTACGTTTCATTAGTAGAAACATTAAAAAAAGTATTGCCTATGCAACATTCTACTCAGAACGACTTTCAACCCTCTCCTGCCACCATCCTGTTTATCAAACAGTTTGCGCGCATGTGTAATTCAAACAAAAAAATGACGAATGGCTACAATGGTTTCTCCGTCGCTGCTTGCTGCTGACTTTCTGCATCTTGACAGCGAAATAGAAATGATTAATCGCAGTGAGGCTGACTGGCTGCATCTGGATGTGATGGATGGTGTCTTCGTACCCAACATTTCGTTTGGTTTCCCTGTTTTGGAAGCAGTAGCAAAGAAGTGCAAGAAACCCCTTGACGTCCATTACATGATTGTTCACCCCGAACAATACATTCAGCAGACAGCCAAACTGGGAGCAATGATGATGAATGTACATGTGGAGGCATGTACCCACCTGCATCGTACCATTCAGGAAATCCACAATGCAGGCATGAAAGCAGGTGTCACGCTGAACCCCTCATCACCTGTTTCCCTACTGGAGGACATCATCTGTGACGTAGACATGGTGTTGCTGATGAGTGTCAATCCTGGCTTTGGAGGTCAGAAATTCATCGAAAACACCATCAGCAAAGCACAGCGACTACGCCGGCTTATCGACGAGCGTGGCTCAAAAGCTCTGATAGAGGTCGATGGCGGCGTTCAACAAGAAACCGCTCCGCGCCTTGTCAAAGCAGGCGTTGACGTGCTGGTAGCCGGCAGCTATGTCTTTGGTAGCGAGAATCCGGAAGAGCGGATTCACGGCTTACGTGCATTATAAAGATTCCTCGAAGTTTCGATGCCTCGATATTTCGACTTACATTTCCAGCGTCAGCTGAATCTGGTGCTGTTTGGCCATGCGCCGCATATTGATGAGTGCATAGCGCATGCGTCCTAACGATGTATTGATGCTGACACCTGTGGTTTCGGCAATCTCTTTGAACGACATTTCTTGATAGAAGCGCATATAGACCACTTCACGCTGTGCTGTGGGCAGTGCATCCATAATGTGTCGAACGTCATTGAGCACCTGGGCATTGACATATTCGTTCTCGCGGTTGATGTCCAGTAGGTCATCACAGCGCAGGTTGCTCAAGTCGTTATCGTCCGACGTTTCCACAACATGCTCGCTCTTCTGCTGACGATAACAGTCCATGATGACGTTATGTGCAATGCGTGTCAGCCAGAACGAGAACTTGCCGGAGTCAGTGTACTTTCCTTCTTGCAGGCGCATGATAACCTTCATGAAGGTTTCTTGGAACACGTCATTTGCCTGCTCGGGGTCACGGACCACGAACAAAATATAATTATAGAGCTTTTGTTGATTGCGAGCTAATAACTCATCAAACGCCCTATTGTCTCCTCCTACGTAAAGCAATGCCAACTCTTCGTCAGCCATGCCTGCATAATTCTTCATATCTTTTATCTTTTATGAAGTAGAGTTCTCGTCGATAGGCAATAGATTTTGATGTTTATTAATAATTTTTGTTATTGTATCGGCTGCAAAAGTATATAAAAATATCAATTCGACCAAACATTTTAACCAAAAAGTTAGGTTTTTCCGTAATTTGTCAAGGTTTTCTTTGGTTTTTTGCACGCTAATTCGTACCTTTGTGCATATTTATAACCTCATAAAACAAGAAAATAATGCTGAAATTATTCGTTCCAGGACGTCTTTGTCTGTTTGGAGAACATACTGACTGGGCTGGTCACTATCGTACGATGAATGCTGATATCATGCCAGGTGCCTCCATTGTGACAGGAATAGAGCAGGGCATCTATGCCGAAGTGGAGAAGTCGTCCATCTTTGAGATGCACAGCGATGCCCCTGAAATCGATGAAGTGTGGCACGATTTCTCGTGTCGCATGAACGAAGCCGAGTTGAAGCGTGTGGCCAAGTCGGGCTCCTTCTTCTGCTACTGTGCAGGTGTCGCCAGCTACATGCTCGAATGGTACAAGGTTGGGGGTGTGCGCATCCGCATCACCGATATGACACTGCCCATGAAGAGTGGACTAAGCTCGTCAGCAGCGATTTGCGTATTGGTCGCGCGCGCGTTCAATCTTCTATACAATCTGAATCTGAACACCTTGGGCGAAATGAACATCGCCTACGTAGGTGAGTTGCGCACCAGTAGCCGTTGCGGACGTCTCGACCAGGCCTGTGCCTTTGGTGTCAAACCTAATCTCATGACCTTCGATGGCGACGAGATTGAGGTAAAGTCACTGAATGTGAAGAAAACGCTCTACTGGGTTTTTGCTGACCTTTGTGCCGAGAAGGATACCATCAAGATTCTTTCTGACCTGAACAAAGCATACCCCTTCGCATCGACACCAGAAGAGGAAAACCTGCACAAGGCACTGGGCGAATGGAACCACGACATCGTCAACAAGGCTATCAAGTGCATGGCCAGTGGTGATGCAGAGATGCTTGGCAAGCTGATGACAGAGGCTGAGGCCATGTTCGACAAGTACATCGCACCCATGTCGCCAGCACTATGGGCACCCAAGCTGCACCAAGTACTGCAAGACCCACAAATTCAGCCAATGGTCTATGGCGGCAAGGGTGTTGGCTCGCATGGCGATGGCAGCATACAGTTCCTGGCTCGAAGTGCCGAAGACCAGCAACAGCTCATCGACTATCTCAATGCCCAAGGAATGAAGGCTTATCCCCTAACCTTGCGCCCTGTCCATACCGTACGCAAGGCCATCATTCCCGTAGCAGGCTTCGGCACACGCCTATATCCTGCCACCCGTGCCCTGAAAAAGGACTTTTTCCCCATCCCCTGTGCTGACGGTATGGTACGTCCGGTCATCCTCATTCTCTTGGAGGAGCTCGTCAAGAGTGGTGTCGAGGAGATCTGTCTCGTGTTGGGTAGCGAGGAGGAGCGCATCCAGTACACCGATTTCTTCGAGCGTCAGCTCAGTGACGAACACCTGCGCAAACTCAACAAAGAGGCTCAGGAATACGAAAACCGCATCCTCGACATTGGCAAACGTCTGCACTACGTCTACCAGCACGAAAAGCGCGGCTTCGGTCATGCCGTCTATCAGGCCGCCGAGTTTACCAACAACGAACCAGTACTGCTGCTGCTTGGCGACACTCTCTATCGAAGCCAGTCGAACAAGCCGTGTGCCCTGCAGATGATTGAGGAATACGAGCGTTACAACCAACTGATGGTCAGCATCCACGCCATTCCATTGAACGAGGTCAGCCACTACGGCATCCTCAGCGGTGTCTGGGAGAATAAAGAGCATACCATCCTCAATGTCTCCGTTATGAACGAGAAGCCCAAGGCCTCCTATGCTGAGGACTTCCTCGGTGTACGCAATGCTGCTGGCGACAAGGAGTATTACTCCGTCTTCGGTCAGTACATCCTGACGCCGGAGGTCTTCGAACAGCTCGAGGCCGACATCCAGCGTGCTGATGAAGACAACGACCACCAGCGCGAAATCGAGCTCACGTCAGCCCTCGAAGCCGTTCGTCAGAAGAGCGGCATGATGGGCGTCCGTCTCAAGGGTGTCATGTACGACATGGGCAACCCCACCGCACTCCGCAACTGCGTCCGCTACTTTGCAAAATAAAACAATGTTGTGTCTTTGCAACAAGATAACTCAAAAAATTGAGAGAAGATGAAGAAATTATTATTAATGGCCGCTCTTGTTTCATGCGGCATTGTGTCGATGATAGCACAAGAGGACTCTAATGAGTTTACTATCGCAACGCTGAACGTTGACGGACTTCCTAAGAAATTATTAATGATCAATCTGAATGCAGATGGTCCTGGTGATGCCGGGTCGGCTCGCATCGGTAAGTATTTGGCAAATAAAGGCTACGATTTGGTGATGATGCAGGAGGACTTCAATTTTCATGGCGTGCTCTCTGTATGGTTGGAGGATGATTATAAGATGGATGAGTGGAGCGGTGATGTAGGTGCCCTTGACGGTCGTCACCAGATTGACTTCCTTCATCTGCAGAACCATCGCTTTGAGTGCGACGGACTGATGGCAGCATGGAAGAATGACCTACAGGTAGCATTGTCAGCCCGTACCCCTTGGACACACAATTTCGGCAAGTTCAGTCATGCCAACGACGAGTTGATCACCAAAGGATTCCGTCGTTACGATGTGACGATGTCTGACGGACTCCGCATGGTGGTGTATAACATGCACATGGACGCCTCTATGGACGATGACGAGGCCGAAGGGAAAGACGTTCCCGATCATGATGCCCGTATGGCACAGTGGGCACAGCTGAAGGACGATGTGCTACAGCACCTTGACTCGCGCCCCATCATCATTACTGGCGACTTAAACAGCCTTTATAGCCATGACGAGGTAAAGCATGACTTTATTGATGCCATCAACGACTCCGGACGTGGCACAGCCTCTGACGTGTGGGTGGAATTGCAGCGTGGTGGTGTCTATCCCCCAGAAGAATCCACCGAGGCTCCGGCAGACAATGAGATGTTAGACAAGATTATCTACATCAACCCCACTATAGGTACGGGTATCGAGCCTATAGCCATCTCTGTTGACACTAAGGAATATGTGTACCAGGATAAGCCTCTGGGCGATCACTGGCCTGTAGCTGCCAAATTCAGGGTGAAGAATCCGGACAAGCCCTCGGGTATTGAAGAACTGAACCGTGAAGCTGGAGACAGCCGTTATTACAACCTCAATGGTCAGCACATCAACCAGCCACAGACTGGCATCTATATTGAGCAGCAGGGTAACAAAACGGAAAAGCGTATTATCAAGTAATCAGAAAGGATACATGACAATGAAAAAGACAACAATTATACTTCTGGCTCTCTTCGCCACAGCACTTTCCAGTGCTGCACAGGAAGCTTATACCATTCTTTCCGAGCGTGACACAACGGTAAAAGCAAAGATTAGCGGAATATCGTTAGGTTCCCGCGAAATCAAACATATTGTCTATGAATACCCATCGACTGATGCCGACGGGAAAGAAGTGAAGGTCAGTGGTGTCATCTTGATTCCTTCCGATGTACTTGACGGCAGTACCCCATGCGACGGTGTCATCATGTACAACCACCCCACCATCGGTTCCCCTGCCGATGCTCCTTCACAGGGTGGCAGTTCGCTCGATGCCCTTACTATTCCGCTGGCAAGTCCGTTGCGTCCCAACTACATATTCGTAGCTGCTGACTACATTGGCTACGGATCGTCTATCGATAGCAATGTGTCGTATATCAGTGGTGATACCAACAGCCGCAATGCACTGGACGGACTGCTGGCAGCCCGTCAGCTCTTCGAGGACAGGCAGGTGCCACAGGGTAAATACCTGTTCAACATGGGATTCTCGCAGGGAGGAACGGTGAGCATGTATGCAGGCAGACTGACTGACACAGACGACAAGTACAGGGACATCCGTTTCGACAAGACTTTCTCAGGCGGTGGTCCTCTCGACTTCGAACAGATTTATTCCATTTACGTCAAGCGAGATGCCTGTGACGACATC
This sequence comes from Prevotella sp., assembly GCA_045131435.1. Lineage (GTDB taxonomy): Bacteria > Bacteroidota > Bacteroidia > Bacteroidales > Bacteroidaceae > Prevotella. Next base: position 8,673 of record JBGUQW010000163.1, on the reverse strand, counting down.
GCCGACGTCATCCTCATGCTTATCTCCGTCAACGAGAACTACCATTTGGGCATCGACTATAATGATATGTTCAAGGAGCCTGTGGCCTCGAAAGCCTTGGAGTATTTCAAGGCTAAGGACAAGAGTGTTGTCGCTGATGTCGGTGTCATGGCAATGGATTCTATCCACGAAGTGCTGACCCCCGAATTTATGGATTTGAACAGCGAAATGGCTCAGAAGCTGAGGGCGAAGTTGAAGGAGATCAGCCTTACCGAAGGTTGGGAGCCCGACATCACGAAACGATACTACGTTGAGCATTCCCGTCATGACAATTACGTGCCGATACAGAGCGTTCGCAGCATCATTCCCTGGATGAAGGAAAAGGGTTTCAAGCCCAGTCTCGTGCCTGGCAAGAGCACATTGCAGACCAATACCATGGTTTTCAAGCTAAAGCACCAGCAGTCGGCCATAGTATGGGCCATCCAGACGCTGGCAGCCATCCAGTTCTGGCCTGTGCTCTACTATGAGGGCGAACAGAATCGCTACTTCCATGACGTGGTAGGCGACATGAATCTGATGAAGGTCATCAAGTATCTGGAAAGCTGGGGATTAGACCTGCGCAAGCTGATAGATTCGGCTCCGGAATTGCAGAACGACTTGGCTGAAGGATTTGAAGATGGCTCTATCGAGCCTGATGGCAGTGTCAGACAGCTGGCAAGCGCAAACCGAGCCAGCTTCTTCGATATCCTCGGCAAAATAACAGAAGTCTTGGCAAAGGTCGACCTGACACTGCAAGATGCTTATGAGATGCTGGACGACTCAGGCATCAGCATTATGGACATCATGGAGGTGGTGAACTACGTGACAGGCTCGTCAGCACCAGACACCACTGATACTGAATTGCTGGCACCACTTGAGAGAAAGGTAGAGGCCCCACTCTATCTGTTACGCTACTATGAGCAGGAACTGGCAAAATGGTATCTCCTTGCCGGACTCGATGCCAACATAGACATGTGGGGGATGTAGTCCACCTACACCGCTTTTCAAACAAACCAACTAATCAATGATCAAAAAAATCGTTTGTCTATTCGCCAGCCTGTTATGGGGTATAACCATGCAGGCTGACGATATTTTTCTTACGCCCGACTCGTCGTTGACAGATGCTGTGCGCAAAGCCCGTGAGATGCGTCGTCTGGGACAGACGCAGCAGGTCACCATCCATCTCAGCAAGGGCACGTACTACCTTTATGAACCACTGCGCCTGCGTCCTGAGGACAGCGGACTGACCATCGTAGGCGACAATGCAGTCATCAGTGGCGGCATGTCCATCAACGGTTGGAAACGTCAGGGCAAACTTCTGGTGGCCGATGTACCCAATTTCAACGGACGTCCTATTGACTTCCGCCAGATGTGGGTGAACGGGAAGAAAGCCGTAAGAGCTCGTGACATTCCCGTGAGCTGTGCTGATGGCGACCCCTTCGAGCAGATGCACCGCATCATGACCTACGACAAGAAGAACCAGGTGCTGTGGGTACCTAAGGAGGCGGTGGAGAAGCTGTCACCTAACAGCCAACGCCCAACAGCCAACACCCAACACCTGGAGATGGTTCTGCACGAGATGTGGTGCACATCGAACCTTCGCATCAAAAGCCTCTCTGAGCACGGCGATTCCGTCGCCGTGACCTTCCACAACCCTGAGGCGAAGCTGCAGTTCGAACACCCGTGGCCATCACCGATGACGCCCAATACCGGGCATCCGTCGCCGTTCTATCTGACCAATGCCAAAGCATTGCTTGACGAACCTGGCGAGTGGTACCATGATGTCCGTGAGCACAAAGTCTACTACATGCCAGAATCATCGTTCAACGTTCAACGTTCATCGTTCATCGTTCCTGTCATAGAAACCCTCGTGGAGGTCATTGGAAGTGCAGAGCATCCCGTCAAGGACATCACCATCAAGGGTGTGACGTTCAGCCATACCACGTGGATGCGTCCCTCTGAAAAGGGCCACGTCCCCCTTCAGGCTGGCATGTATCTCATCGAGGCCTATAAGCTGCGCCCACAGATAGACCGTCCGAACAACCACAAGCTCGACAATCAGGGCTGGCTGGGACGTGCCGATGCTGCTGTGGAGTTGCGCCATGCTGAGAACGTCAACTTCGACGGATGCCGCTTCGAACATCTGGGCGGATCTGGATTGGACTACGTGGTAGGGTGTCACGGGGGAACCGTTACACGCTGTACATTTACGGATATTGCCATGAACGGCTACGTCTGTGGTTCGTTCTCGCCAGAAGGACTGGAAACCCACCTACCCTATCAGCCCACTGATTTCCGTGAGGTGTGCACAAGACAAGAAGTCAGCAACTGCGAGTTCTATGACGTGACGAACGAAGACTGGGGCTGTGTGGCCATCTGTGCAGGCTATGTCTCAGGCATCAACATCCATCACAACACCATCCACGAGGTCTCGTACACGGGCATCTCGCTGGGTTGGGGTTGGAACCGCGACCTTGTCTGCATGAAAGATAATAAGGTACACGCGAACCTTATCTATAACTATGCCCAGCACATGTACGACTGCGCAGGCATCTACACACTGGGCAACCAGCCTGGTACGATGATTACTGAGAATGTGGTTCGCGACATTGCCAAACCCTCCTACGTCCACGACCCCAACCACTGGTTCTACCTCTATACTGACGAGGGAAGCAGCAACATCACCATCAAGGACAACTGGACCCCAGAGGAGAAATTCCTGAAGAACGCCAATGGTCCTGGCAACGTGTGGGAAAACAACGGTCCGCAAGTTAACGAACAAATCAAAAACAAAGCTGGAATTATCAAATGAGCGAAACGATTCACAATACCTCCCTCCCTTTGGAGGACTTGGGGGAGTTCCCCACCTGGATATGGTATCCGGGCGACTTCGAAGTATGGCTGGGTAATATTTTCAACAACAGAAGAACGGAGCGTGGCGCGATGTTTCCACCGTTCTGGAAACAGGACTCGCACTACGTGACTGTGGAGTTCTCGAAAGCCTTTGTGCTCGATGAGGAAGAAACCATCAGCATTGCCTGCGAGGGACAGTATAACTTTGCCCTCGACGGAAAGCTGCAGTTCCCTTGCAGCGAATACAGGATTCCCAAGGGTAAGCACCGCATGAACATCAAGGTATGGAACCAGGCAACGCCCCCAGCCCTCTTTATCGAAGGAAAGACCATCAAGACGGACTCAAGCTGGCTGGCGACCTACGAAGACAAGCTCTGGATTGACGAGAACGGCGTGGCCCACGGCTCCGGCATCTATGTGCCTGCAGCTTCGTGGAACTTCAACGATATCGATACACCGCCCTCTCATTTCCATTTGGAATGCGAGGAACATCAACCTGTCGCCAGCGACGCAATCTCTGCAAACGGCACGCTCTATGACTTCGGTCGTGAGACTTTCGGCTACTTGAATGTCAGAAATCTCAAAGGGGCCGTTAATGTCTACTATGGCGAGAGCCGCGAAGAGGCCCTCGACAAGGAACATTGCGAGACGTTGGACGTCCTCACAGGGGGACAGGAACGGTGTGGGGTTACAGTTTGTTTCGACTCAGTCGCAACACACGCTCTTGCCTCCAAGGCCTTCCGCTATGTCTATATTGAGAAGGAAGAAGGCGCCAGCTACGATGGTGTCTCTATGGACTACGAATGTGCACCCTTCGACAAAGAGCACAGTGGTTCGTTCCGTTGCAGCGACGAGGAGATGAACAAGATTTGGGAGGTGGCAGCCTATACGATGGACTTGACCACCCGCGAGTTCTTCATGGACGGTATCAAGCGCGACCGTTGGACGTGGAGTGGCGATGCCATCCAGTCGTACCTCATGAACTACTACCTGCGCTTCGATACGGAGTGTGTCAAGCGTACCATCCGTCAGCTGCGTGGCAAAGACCCTGTGACGGCTCACGTCAACACCATCATGGACTACACCTTCTACTGGTTCAAGTCCGTGCTCGACTACTACCAATATACTGGCGATGCCGACTTCGTCCGTGAGATGTGGCCTCGCATGGTGACGCTCATGGACTATGTCGAAGGACGCCTGAATGCGGACGGAATGGCTGAAGGACAGCCTGACGACTGGATCTTCGTGGACTGGGTGGACTTCCCCATGCACAAGCGAGGCACGCTGTGTTTTGAGCAGATCCTGCTCATGAAGGCTATGGAGACAATGGCTCTTTGTGCTAAGCTTCTGGGTATCAACAAGAGCGATTACAGAGTGAAGGCTGAAGAGTTGCGCAACAAGATCAAGCAGACCTTCTGGAGCTACGACAAGCGTGCTTACCTCCACGCCATTGAGGAGGGACAGATGAACACGCAGATAACGAAGTTCCCCAACATGTTTGCCATCCTCTACGGATTGGCTTACGAGGAAGAGCGCCGTGAGATCATGCATAGCGTGATGCTCAACCCCGCCATCGACCCCATCACCACACCCTACATGCGTTTCTACGAACTCGAGACGCTGTGTATTGACGGTCTGCAAGCGCAGGTGCTTCAGGAGATGAAAGACTACTGGGGTGGCATGATTCGCGAGGGTGCTACCTCGTTCTGGGAGAAATACAATCCTTCAGAAACAGGCACGCAGCATCTGGCCATGTACGGACGTCCCTACGGCAAAAGCCTCTGTCACGCCTGGGGAGCCTCGCCCATCTACCTGTTAGGCAAGTATTATCTGGGGGTACGTCCCACCAAGCCTGGCTATGAGGAATTCGAGATACGTCCTTCGTTAGGCAACCTCGACTGGATGGAGGGCGACGTCCCCGCCCCACATGGCATGATCCACGTATATATGGATCGCCAGCAGGTGAAGGTGCATGCCACTGAGGGACAAGGATGGCTTATCGTGGGTAACCAGAAGGTCAGAATCGACTGCAATCAGGAAGTGACGCTATCTTTGAATTAGGCTCTTTCATTCAGTTTCCAGTACGGATATACTGCAGGGCACGCTCCAGCTGACTGTCACGGCCTTGCTGAAAAAGCGTCACGTCCAAGGGCACCTCGATGTCGGGCGTAATGCCTACACCCTCGCGGATGCCCATGCCATCAACGAACAGCGCCATCATGGGGATATAGCAATAGACGGGCGTCTTATTCTTCTCGCCAATGCTGCTGGCATAGGTCAGCGAATAGTCTTTAGGATCGCTGGTCAGGAAGCACAAGCCGCCCCATGTTTGCGTGCCTATCAAACGGCCGTTGTCTAACAGCTTGGCAGTTATTGCCGTACTCTCCGACATACTCACCGACATGCAATTGGACAGCACCACAATGGGTTCCGTGATGGCCTCACGTTCGACGTTCAGAGGATTCATCACCTGTGGCATCAGGACCGAATAGTCATAGCGACCTACACCGTTCTTGAAACGAGCGTCGCCCACCTTAAAGACCTCGTTGGGAATCAGCGAACCCATCACGTATTGATAGTCGTTGACCATACCACCGCCATTGCCACGCACGTCGACGATGACGCCACCCAGCTTTCCTTCCTTGTGCAGACGCTGTACGGTGGTAAACCACTTCAGCCAGACGGTGAGGACGTTCTTTTTCAGACGTTTGATACATTCCGACGGATTGGGAAAATAACTGGCCGATACGCCATCGTCAATCCACGCCGACAAGAGGAAGCCACTCAGATAGAAGTAGGCGATGTTGCCTGGGAATAGGGCATATTTCAGCTGGAGATCATATTCCGCGGCTGCTGCGTCATACGTGGTCAATCCCGGAATCTGATAGGCTTCATAGCGCGTGCTCAGACGGTTGAAGTCGCCGATGGGGTCAGCACTGTAGACGACTGCCCGATATTCGGCCATGAAACTCTGCAACTCCGTCAGCAGGAACTGTTCCAAGTCCGTAGGCTGAGCGATGGCCTCCAGCTGTGCAATCTTGTTGAGCACGGTCACAGTGTCGACCAGAAAGTATGTTTCACCGATGTTGGTACTGCACTGGGCATAGTCCAACATCGCATTCTCGCCTTGCAGATAGCCTTGCAGCCTGGGACGGAACTGATTGCTGAGCTGATAGTCGGCACGTTCTTTCTCATTACGCAGACTATTGGGCGACAGCGTCAGGTACTTGCCCGTATGATGGTTCTGCATCTGAATGACCAGATGGCCGTCGTGCAAGGGCGCCACCACTTCCGTCAGCAGTGCCCTGAGCTCGTCATCCTTGACGCTGTCCGTCCGTTCGTCCAGAGCCTTAAAGCGGGGCATATACTCGTCGTACACCTTGTCCCAGTCGAGTCCGAAAGAGGCCTCGTAGTCCCACAGCGAATAGTTGCAGTTCATGCCTTCCCAAAGGATGTTGAACTTCTCGGCGAAACTGTTCTGGGCATCGTTAAACACCAGGTTATCGCTTTGTCCGTACGACAGCAGGTGGTCAGCATCATCGCGACAACCAGTTAGCAGCAAAGCTGCGAATAGAATTGAAAAATTAAATATCCTAATATGGCGATTCATAACTCTTGCATCAAGTATTGTCGATAACTTCGTTAACTTCTTTAACTCCGATAACTTCGCTTTATCAGAAGTGATAGAAAACAGTGGCCAGCACGCCCGTATACGTATTGTAGCGAGGGTCACGGATGCGCTGATAGCGCTTCTGGCTACTGGTGGTGCTGTAGTAGCAGCGACCCTCTAACTGTCCTGACCAATGATTGGCAAAACGGTATTCCACACCAACGCCGCCTACCAAACCGAAGTCCCAGCGCTGGTCTCTGTCGTCGTTAAACTCCAGGTTCTTCTCTATGAGATAAGTCCTGTCCGACACCGCATTCACGTCAAAGCCACGATAGTGACTGACAAGCCAGTAGGCACCATAGACACCGGCATTAGCGAAGCCGCGCACCTGCTTGCCACCAAAGCTGAACGATGCCATCACAGGCACCTGCAGATAATGGTTGTACGTCTTGTTGTCCACCGTTCTCATCGCATGGCTGCGACTGAGCCTGTAGCCTTTCTCTGCCCAGTTTACCTCAGCACGCACGCCCAGCCAGTCCTTGATATCGTACTGTCCGGCTATGCCTGCCGTCATTCCCCAGAGGCCCTTGTAACGATAGTCGACCATATAGTGACGGTCTACGCTGTATTCATTGTAGCCATAGCCTACAGTGGCACCAATGCGCCATTGAGCACTCGCTGGCAAAGCCAGACAAATGAGAAATATAAATGATAAATGATGAAATGTCCTGCGCTTCATATTATTTATTGTTTATTGTTCATTGTTCAACGTTCAACGTTCAATGTTCATCGTTCATCGTTTAACGTTTCAGAGCAATATTATAGTTATAGTACTCACGATGGCCCGTAATGTCCTTGATGACCTTGATGAACGGTGGGAAATTGACGTTCTCCTCGTTGGCCACACCCTTGGTCTCGAGCACCACGAGGTTGTCGACAGGCTCGTGGAACGTATCGATTTCGAAATACTGACCCTTCCAGATGAAGCTGCGGCGTGTCTTGCGAATGGTGGCACGATAGGGGTCGGCCTGCTGCAACAGCGACTCGTAGAGGGCATTGCTGACCTGACGCTCCGTTTCGAGCACCTCACCAGCCGAGATGCGCTTCTTCGTCTTGTGGACGTTGACGGTTTCTCCCCCATGCCAGGCCCTGCGACGCAGACGCACTTCGCAGTCAGGATCGGCCACAAGGTAAGTCTGGGTAATCTCGCTCTCCACACACTCAGGCAACTCGCCGACAATCTCGACCAGATAGGTACGCTCCTCCTCTATCGGCTGCGGAATGCCCAGCACATGGCTGATTTCCTTCAGCACACGGTTAATCTTCGTGTCGAAGTCGTCGTGGTTGTTGATGACGCGCAGATGCGGATGCCCCGTCCAGGCCCTGTTCACCTTCTTGTCCAGGTCGCGAGCCAACTGCAAGCCCTCTTCGTTGGCCTGCTCATAACGGTTGGCATTGGTGGCAACGGTATAGTACTGCTCAGCACCATCAGCAGCGCTGACCAGATGCAGTACGGCATCGTAACGGCCACGCAACGCGTTGGTCGACGTGCCACACTTCTCGCACAGCTCCTGCCACATCTCTGGCGCAATATAGGCCGAGATGTCCATCGTACCACGGTCACACACCACGAACGTCGGCTTCGTACACGTCTCAGCCAGTCGCATAAACGAGTCCTCCAGCGCCAGCTGCGTCTCTAGAATGGCCAGCTCGCCCTGATAATACAGGTCGTGGTTAGGCGTCAGGTAGCTCCACCCGCCCTGACTGTACATCGTGGGCACCTCAGGCACCGTAAACACCTTGAAACCGAGATTCGAGAAATGCTCGATGATGCGCACCAGCGCTGTGGTCTTGCCCGCGCAGGGTCCTCCCGTCAATACTATTCGCTTGATATTTTCCATTGCTTCAGGTTTTATGTGTGCAAAGATAACAAATATTTTTCTAATCACCATACTTTTGGGGCATAAAAATATGCCACCAGCCTCACGTTTCCTTGGCACAAACCTCACGTTTGTCCCAGGGAAACCTCACGTTCCCTCCGTGGGAACTCCCCTTTTCCTTGCCACAAGATATTATCTTCCTCGGCACAAAAGGCCATCTTCCTTGGCACAAAAGGCCATCGCGGCAGGCGAAGACAGCCTCTCGCGGTGAGCAGGACAGCCTATCGCGGCAAGCAAGACAGCCTATCGCGG
>JBGUQW010000162.1:0-2173 GCA_045131435.1 Prevotella sp. | reverse complement strand
TTGTCTTTCTTAAATTTCTTGTTTCCATCTGGACCATTATTATTTGTTAAGTTCTCTCTGACGGAGTTCTGTCTTCATACGAGCGATGTCACGACGAGCGGCCTTGATCTGTGATGGATTCTCCATGGGAGTCACTGCGTGATTAATCTTCATCATGTCGTAGTTAGCGACGGCAGTCTCCAGCTTCTCGGCCAATTCCTTGGTCTCGAGACCTTTAATTTCATTCATCTTCATACCTTAAGCGTTTTTATCGTAATCGCGTCTAACAACAAACTTAGTCTTCACAGGCAGCTTCTGGGCACCGAGGCGGAGTGCCTCCTTGGCAATCTCAAAAGGTACGCCTTCTACTTCAAAGAGGATACGACCCGGGGTTACGGGAGCCACCCATCCTGCGGGGTCACCCTTACCTTTACCCATTCGCACGTCAGCAGGCTTGCGGGTAATGGGTTTGTCCGGGAAGATGCGAATCCACACCTGACCTTCACGGTTCATATAACGGTTGATGGCAACACGGGCTGCCTCAATCTGGCGGCTGTCAATCCACTTGGCGTCCAGCGTCTTGATGCCGAACGAGCCGAAAGCCAGCTGCGTACCGCGGTGGGCGTTGCCTTTGTTGCCACGTCCGTCCTGCGGTCTTCTATATCTTACTCTCTTAGGTTGTAACATGATAGATTCTTACTTTAACGATTTATTACTTCTTCTTGTTGCGGAATCTTCTGCCACCGTTGTCGCGGCCACCCTGACGGGGAGCACCCTTCTCCTGTGTGAAGTTGGGGGCCAGGTCTACCTTTCCATAAACCTCACCACGGCAAATCCAGACCTTCAGACCTAACAGGCCAACCTTAGTCAGAGCCTCAGCCTGGCAGTAATCGATGTCAGCACGGAAGGTGTGCAGCGGTGTGCGGCCTTCCTTGATCATCTCGCTACGTGCGATTTCAGCACCATTCAGACGGCCGCTGATCTGCACCTTGATACCCTCTGCTCCAGCACGCATGGTGTTAGCCACAGCCATCTTGATAGCACGGCGGTAAGCAATCTTACCCTCTATCTGGCGAGCGATGTTGTTGGCTACGATGGTTGCATCGAGCTCGGGCTTCTTCACTTCGAAGATATTGATCTGTATCTCCTTATCGTAGAGTTTCTTCAGCTCTTCCTTGAGCTTGTCGACATCCTGACCACCTTTACCAATGACCAGACCCGGACGGGCTGTGCAGATAGTGATGGTAACCAGCTTCAGCGTACGCTCGATGACAATCTTCGAGATGCTGGCCTTGGCCAGACGCTCGTTGAGGTACTTGCGGATTTTCTGATCCTCTACCAGGTTATCTCCGAAGTCCTTGCCTCCGAACCAATTTGAATCCCAACCCTTGACAATACCAAGACGGTTGCTAATCGGATTTACTTTCTGTCCCATAACTTATTCTTAATCATTAGTTTTAGTGTCGACAAACAGAGTTACGTGGTTTGAACGCTTGCGAATGCGGTAGCCACGGCCCTGAGGTGCCGGTCTCATACGTTTCATTGTCACACCTTCGTCGACGAAGACACGGCTCACATACAGTTCGCCGGCCTCTGCCTTGCGGTCATTCTTAGCCTCCCAGTTGGCAATAGCCGAGCGGAGAAGCTTCTCTACATTCTCTGAGGCAGCCTTCTTTGAGAAACGCAGCACACCGAGTGCGCGGTTCACCTCCATACCGCGGATCATATCGACCACGTAGCGCATCTTACGGGGTGAAGAGGGGCAGCCTTTCAGCTTTGCAAAATACTGTGTCTTATTGGCTGCTTTTCTCTGTTCAGCCGCTAATCTTTTTCTTGCTCCCATATTTAATGTTTCATTTTTAATCTTTAATCTCCCTGGGATTACTTCTTGTTACCGGCATGGCCACCGAAACGACGCGTGGGAGAGAACTCGCCCAGTTTGTGTCCTACCATGTTCTCGGTAATGTAGACAGGGATGAATTTGTTACCATTATGAACTGCAACTGTATGTCCCACGAAATCCGGGGAAATCATTGAAGCTCTGGCCCAAGTCTTAACGACATTCTTCTTACCGCTCTCATTCATAGCGAGAATCTTCTTCTCGAGCGATACGTTGATGTACGGGCCTTTTTTTAATGAACGACTCATAATTTACACTCTTTTAATTTCGTGATTACTTCTTGTTAGCTCTTTC
>JBGUQW010000161.1:0-1621 GCA_045131435.1 Prevotella sp. | reverse complement strand
TGCCGTAGCTGGGCGACTTGGTGTTCATGTTCTTTCGGTAGTTGATACCGAGCTTTACAAAATTACTTGACATAATGGTTAAAATTTAGGTTAGACTTATGCGGCCGTTGCCGCGTTAATTTTCACAGTGCGAAGGTACGAAAATCCCCACACCTGTGCAAAAAGGTATGGGGAATTATTATGTTAATTAAGGTTAACGGGCAAAGCCTCGATATCCTTATACTCCTTCAGCGCATCAAAGCACGGACAGGCCTTGTTTGACCAGTCGCGATGCCCACTGATCTCTGCCTTCGGCCAGATGGATTTCAGCAGGGTCAGCAGGTGGCGCAGGGCTACTTTCTGGGCTGGCGTTCTGGTGTCGCACGGACTGCCATCCTCATCCAGTCCTCCCACGTACGCCACACCGATGCTGGTGGCATTGATGTTGGGGGCATTGCAGTGGGCTCCTGCCACAGCGATGTCACGGCCTACTTCTATCGTCCCGTCCAGCGCAATCAGATAGTGGTAGCCGATACCTCGCCATCCGTTGTCCTGGTGCATGTCGTTGACGTTTTTTACGTGCAGGTCCACGTTAGGTTTTGACGCCGTACAGTGTACGATGATGTGATTGATTTCGCGGGTCATTGTCCGCACTCTTGCATTGTTCTTTCTAATCATAGTTATACTCTGAATTTAATTATTGATCTGTTTTTTTCTTTCTCCTTATAGGCCACAATGAGCATCTTCATCTTGTCTGAATAGCTGCTTTGCGTAGCCTTGACGGGGGTGATGAGGATCTTGTCGTACGACAGGCCGCAGTAGACGAATTTCTTCCATAGCTCCAGGCATATCTGCATGATGACGATGGATGGTCCTTCTATTCGCGCTGCATTGCTGTCACGGTCTACTTCCAGCTTCCTGCAATACGGTATCAGTTCACTCGCTGAATGAATCAGCTTTTCTATGTAACTATTGCCGGGTTTAAGCTCCGACACTTGCATTTCAACGAATTCCATTTTCAATTTTCAATTCTCAAATCTTAATTTTTAATTTTTAATCTTTAATCTTTTCAAACGATTTGTTTCAGAATCTTCCGGTATTTTCCATGCCCACAACGCTCGATATATCCAGACTTCATCCATCGGTTAATCTGGACACCGGCAGCTGCCTTCGTCAATTGAAGACTATCCTGCACCTGTTTGGATGTAAAACTCTCGCTAAGCAACGCATATTTCTGCGAATTCTCCGTTGTCCTGACTCTCGGTACAAACTGCCTCTCGCCATTCTCCCAAGAGTCCAACAGCATCTGACCAAAGAATGCATCCTGCCAGTAGATGATGGCATCGTAGATGAGGGTTGCAAACTGCAAGTCGCTATCCAGCACCTTCAACTTCTCCAGCGGATTCTCAGCTTTCATGTTTCGCGCCACGATGCGGGGAACAGTAAACCATGTGGCATAGAACACGGCACGCCTGCGAAGGGTATCCAGTACCAGGTTGTTCTCCTGCTCGGCCTGCTTGGCGGATGCCGCACAGAGTTTGTACACATGGTCTACCAGCTTCGCAATCTTCAACTCGCCCTTCAGCTCATTGAACCGATAGCCCCAACTAATCAGAGCAGCACGACGATCACAATACTTCTT
>JBGUQW010000160.1:0-1657 GCA_045131435.1 Prevotella sp. | reverse complement strand
TGCCGTAGCTGGGCGACTTGGTGTTCATGTTCTTTCGGTAGTTGATACCGAGCTTTACAAAATTACTTGACATAATGGTTAAAATTTTTAGTTAAACATAGAGTTAATTTACAATTTATCGATTTACGATTTACTATTTATTTTTCAATTGATCTATTTTATGATGCTCTTCATCTTGAGTGCAAAGGTATGTAAAATCCCCCACCCCAGCAAGGGGGTAAGGGGACTTTTTTGTTAAACTAAGTTAATTGGCAGGCCCGTAATGTCCTTATATTCCGACGTGGCGTCGAAGCACGGACAATCCTTGTTGGCCCAGTCGCGATGGCCACTGACTTCTGCCTTCGGCCAGATGGATTTCAGGGCTGTTATCAGCGTCCTCAGCGTAGCCTCCTGCGCTGGTGTTCGCGTGTCAGCAGGATTGCCTTCGCTGTCCAGTCCGCCCACATAGACGATGCCGATGCTCGTGGCGTTGATGTTGGGGGCATTACAGTGGGCACCAGCCACAGAGATCTCTCTGCCGACTTCCAGTTGGCCGTCTATGTCGACGACGTAATGGTAGCCGATGCCTCTCCAACTCTTGGCTCTGTGCCAGTCGTTGATGTCCTGGGCATGGAAGTCATTGTCTGCTTTCGTTGCCGTGCAGTGCACGATGATGTGGTCGATAGGTCTTGTAATAGACTTTAGCCTTGCATTTGCTTTTCTAATCATAATGTTTCAAATCTAATTATTACTTTGTTATAAACTTTTTCTTCGAAGGCCGAAAGGTGCATCATCAGTCTGTCTGAATGAGTACTCTCCGAAGCCTTGACAGGTGTGAGGATGATCTTGTCGTACGACATACCGCAGTAGATGAATTTCTTCCATAGCGTTATACATATCTGCATGATAACAACAGAGGGGCCTTCTATCCGCGCAGCGTTGTAGCTACGATTGATCTCCATCTTGCAATTGGTCAGCAGTTCAGCTGTAGGAAACAGCAGCCGCTCCAGGTAACTCTTGTCGGGTTCCATCTCCGACGCTTGCATTTCAACATATTCCATAGTCAGATAATGGCTCGAATTAGTTTCCGATATTTGCCACGACCGGAGCGTTCAATGTAGCCAGAACTTACCCAACGACTAGTTTGGTTATTTGCAGCAGAGGGCGTGAGGTTCAAGATTTCCTTGACCTGTTTAAAGGAGAACTCATCCCCTAACAAAGCATATTTCTGCGCATTATCCGTTGTCCTGACTCTCGGCACAAACTGCCTCTCGCCATTCTCCCAGGAGTCCAGCAGCATCTGGCCAAAGAACGCATCCTGCCAATAGATAATCGCATCATAAATCAGCGTTGCAAACTGCAGGTCATCTTTCGTGACAGTCAGCCTCTCTAAAGGGTTCGTTGTCTCAGGCACCTCAGCCTTCTTCCCTCTTCTCTTTGGCTTCTCCGTCATCGCTCTGGCTACAATTCTCGGAATGGTAAACCACGTGGCATAAAACACGGCACGACGTCTGAGGGTATCCAGCACCAGATTGTTCTCATGTTCAGCCTGCTTGGCAGATGCAGCACAAAGGTTATACACATGATCTATCAGCTTCGCAATCTTCAACTCGCCCTTCAGCTCATTGAACCGATAGCCCCAACTAATCAGAGCAGCACGACGATCACAATACTTCTT
>JBGUQW010000159.1:0-4216 GCA_045131435.1 Prevotella sp. | reverse complement strand
GCCATGCCCGCGAGGACGGAGAGGAACGTTAGGATGACATATAGCGTCATGGTGGTATTGCTGTATAGTTGTATTTACGTATTTTCTTATTCAAGTATGGGCGTATCGTCGGGCTATATCTCCGAGTCGCGCCGGTAGATGAGTATGCCCTGAAACTCCTTCTTCGTGTGCAGACCCTTCATCTGTTTGAGGATGATGAGGGCGATGCCGATGGCTGCTATCACCGTGAGCACAATGAGTCCGGCGACGAAGCCCAGCAGCGAGTAGATGACGATGAACGAGAGGATGGCGCAGCCCGCAGTGACCGCCGCCCAGTAGATGTAGCGACCGCGGAGGCCCATGAATTCAAGGGGTCGCTGTAACCCCTTGAAAACTGGGTACTCCGGGTAGCTGGTGTTCACTGTACTGCTCATTTAGAATCCAGTGATTACACCGTCTTCGATGCCGAAGAACAGAGGCAGAGCCTGGGCAGCGGCAATCAGGAAGACACATGCGCCGATGATCATCATGATCGACTTCTTCAAATTCTGCTGAATTTTTGTAAGTATCTGATACTCAGAAACTATTGAAGGCACAAAATAGCAAAAGGAACAAACTGGAAACAAAAATTTCAGAAACCCCAGAATGAAAACATCAGCTTAACAAATCTTAACATGGAAAACAAGCGAAATTTTCCGATTTTGTCATTTGGACTTTGCATCGAAGGTGAAGTGAAGTCACTCAAAAAAGAGTCATCAACGTGAGGAAAAGTATGAAGCGAATACCCCAATGTATATGAATTATGACCTAAAAGTGTTAAAATATGGCATCAATTAGAAGAAAATTTCTAATAAAGAAAATTATTTCACTTTTTATTAGTATATTTGCCTCAAAATTTAGATGTATGGAACCGAAACATTTGAATAGACTCCGGGTGATTATCGCCGAAAAGAACTTAACCAACAAGTGGCTGTCTGAGCAACTTGGGGTTGGTCAGGCTACAATATCTAAATGGGTACAGAACAATGCCCAGCCGGTCTTTCAAATGCTGCTTCTGATGGCCGAGGGCTATGCAGCCCGGTACCGGGGGGCGGCGGCTTTCGATTTTCAGGCTGTCATGGAGGATTTTGAGAAGAACATCGCAATTCTGCGGAAAAATTTTTATAAGGAGGAGTATTTGAAATGAGTGGGCCGATTGTAGAATCAAGTTGAACATGTAAGATGAAAAGTCCATAAGGAACCTCTTTGGTAGAATGTAAGTGACCAAACCACATTCACAAGGAGGAAATCCCTATGGACCACCTACATTCTACTACAACTGAGCACAGGAAGGGACAACATCTGACATTTGAGCATCGGGTTTTAATCCAAACCCGTCTCAAAGATGGCTGGAGCCCCGCCAGGATCGCGCAGGAGATCGGCTGTGCGCCGAACACTGTTCGTAATGAGATCAAGCGTGGAACTGTGGCGCTGTATAAAGGAAATATCCTGCGTTACAAGGCCTCTGCCGGGCAGGATGCTTACGAACATAATCGTCAGTCATGCTGCCGGCACTATGACTTCCTCCAGAAAACTGACTTTATCGCTTTTGTGGAGCAGAAGTTCTTCGAAGAGGGGTGGTCGTTGGATGCTTGTGTCGGCCGCGCTCTGGAAGATGGATTATTCACCAGAGATCAGATCGTCTGTACTAAAACCCTTTATGGTTACACCGATCTTGGCCTTTTGGGAATCAAGAACATCGATCTTCCAGAGAAGCTTCGCAGGTCGCCAAAGAAGGCTCGAAACCGGAAAAACAAACGGGTTCTTGGCCGGAGCATCGAGGAACGTCCTGCATCCGCAAATGATCGCAGCGAGTTCGGACACTGGGAAGCGGATCTCGTCATCGGATCGAAAAGTGATAACGATGACGCCCTGCTGACCATGATCGAGCGAAAGACCCGGGAGTACTGGATGATCCGCGTTCCGGGACGCGATCCAAACGGTGTCATGGATGCCCTGTTGGCAGTCCGCACCCAGTATGTGGAGCACTGGGATGATGTCTTTAAGACGATCACCACTGACAACGGTTCTGAGTTTGCGACATTGTCCGATCTGGAGGGCCTGAGCAAGACGCTGATCTACTTCGCCCATCCCTACACCTCATGCGAGAAGGGCTCTGTGGAGCGCCATAATGGTCTTATCCGCAGGTTTATTCCAAAGGGGAAACGGATCGACAGCTACTCCGACGAACAGATCGCACAAATCGAGGTCTGGTGTAACGGGCTTCCACGGAAGGCTCTCGGCTACCACACCCCGGATGAGCTTTTCGAGGCGGAATTGGACCGGATCTACTCCTGTGCTGCCTGATGGACTATTCAACTGTCAAGGTTCAACTTGTTATTGCAATTTGCGGTTTATATCATTTTCTGTCGCGTCTTGTTATATTTTGGTCAGGAACCAGCCCTTACGACATCGACGAAAGGAAGGACGAAAAACATGAGCGTATCAACAACGATGAAAAAATTTGGCCTGGAGCAAGCGTTCAATTATCTGTACAAAGACCCGGAGAAAAATATGCGCAAGCTGTTTTCCTGGGCGGAAAAGTACGCCGGGAAAATGTATCCCCATCAACTGGAGCAGGTGAAGGACGCCATTGAGAATCCGGAAAATCCCTATTACCGCTACATCCGCCACTTGATTGGCGACGTGGATCAGGAAGTGCTGAAAACCGTAGCCGTCAATTTCTTCATCAATGAAAACATGATCGGGTGGCCCAAGCAGCAGGAACTGAAAGAAAAATACAACTGCAACATTCCCTGGGCGATCCTGCTGGACCCCACTTCCGCCTGCAATCTGCACTGCACCGGCTGCTGGGCGGCGGAATATGGCAACAAGCTGAATCTTTCCTTCGATGAGATCGACGACATCATCCGCCAGGGCAAGGAGCTGGGCGTGTATATGTACATTTACACCGGCGGCGAGCCGCTGGTGCGCAAAGCCGACATCATACGCTTATGCGAAAAGCACGACGACTGCGTGTTCCTCTGCTTCACCAACGGCACCCTGATCGACGAAGCCTTTGCCGATGATATGCTGCGGGTCAAAAACTTCGTGCCCGCCATTTCCCTGGAAGGTTTCCAGGAACCCACCGACAGCCGCCGAGGCCAGGGCGTATTCGACAAGGTGATCGGGGCCATGGATATTCTCCGTGAGCGGAAGCTGATCTATGGCATTTCCTCCTGCTATACCAGCGTCAATTACGAAAGCATCAGGTCAGAGGAATTCTTTGATATGCTGATTGAAAAAGGCGCGTATTTCATCTGGTATTTCCACTATATGCCCGTAGGAAACGATGCAGTGCCGGAATTGATGCCCAATCCGGAGCAGCGTGAGGCAGTCTATCGTCGTCTGCGGGAGCTGCGTTCGCGCAAGCCGCTGTTCACCATGGACTTTCAGAACGACGCCGAGTATGTGGGCGGCTGTATTGCTGGTGGACGTCGCTATTTCCACATTAATGCCAACGGCGACATGGATCCCTGCGTATTTGTGCATTACTCCGATTCCAACATCCGGGAAAAGACCATCCTGGAGGCGCTGCGCTCTCCCTTGTTCCAGGCATATCACGATGGGCAGCCCTTTAATGACAATATGTTCCAGCCCTGCCCCATGCTGGAGAATCCCCATAAGCTGCGGGGCATAATCGAAAAAACCGGGGCTAAATCCACCGACCTGCAATCGCCGGAAAGCGCGGAGCATCTCTGCGGGAAATGCGATCATTACGCGGCGTGCTGGCAGGGAAAAGCAGAACAGCTTTGGGATGAAATTCCTGAAGAGCACAGGGCGTATGTATTGGAACACAACGTCAACTGATCCATTTTTTACATCTGATAATGTTTTTCATCTAATGTGTTCCACAGAAGCAGCCCCCGGGCTGCTTCTGCTTTACAGTTCTGCCTGTTGGAAAAGGTTGCGATAATGAAGGCAGCAATCATGATAGACGCAAATAGTGGAATCACCATTGAAGAGAGGAAACGGGATGGAATCTATCACATCTGCTGGCGTGCCCCTGGACACAACCATGCATTTGTTAGAACAGGGAGAAAAATACATCCCATGCTCCCGAACTCAGGATAATAGTAGCAAGCAGGGCACTGGTAAAACCAAGTGCACGATGCTTGTTGGTAGGCTCCGCCCCCAAGCCCCTGAATACCAGAGCAGAGCTCTGTGGTTGTGATGCGAGATATTCGGAGTCATTCGC
>JBGUQW010000158.1:0-2401 GCA_045131435.1 Prevotella sp. | reverse complement strand
GACTGTGCACCGTCAATCAGCACGGGGATGTTGTGCGAGTGGGCGATGTCGATGATACGCTTCACATCGTTGATAGTGCCGAACGTGTTGTTCACGTGACCCACGCTGACAAAGCGGGTGCGAGGCGTGATGATGCGCTCGAACTCGGAGAGAATTAGGTCGCCGTTCTTGTCCGTGGGGATGGCCTTCAGCGTAGCACCCTTCTCGTGGGCCACCTGCTGCCAGGGTACGATGTTGGCGTGGTGGTCGAGCTCAGAGACGATGACCTCATCACCTGGTGTCAGGTATTGCCGTCCGTAGGTCTGCGCTACGAGGTTGATACCCTCAGTAGTGCCGCGGACGAAGATGATCTCCTCGCTGCTGGCGGCATTGATAAAGCGCTGCACCTTTTCGCGGGCCTCCTCGTAGGCATCAGTAGCACGGGCAGCCAACGTGTGGGCACCGCGGTGGATGTTCGAGTTGTAATTCTTATAATAGTGGCTGATCTTGTCGATGACCTGAATGGGCTTCTGCGTCGTGGCGCCGTTGTCGAGCCATACAAGGTCGTGGCCGTTCACCTGCTGATTCAGCACGGGGAAATCCTTTTTGATCTCCTCCGAGTTCAGCGTGTCCACCTCCTCGTAGTTCAGCTCGCGCAACTTCTTTGTCTCAGGAATTCCGATGCCGAAGCCGTTATCCTGAGGCACGAGAGCCGCCGCACCCGCACCCTCCCCAGAATGGGCTGGATTGGGCTGCGCGAGATCAGCGTCACCGATGTACGGCAGGTCAGCATAGCCGTTTCCACCAGCCAGCAGTTGCTTGAATCCCGCCTCCAGTTCCTCGAGGTGGAGCGTCTCATCAGGCAGCACACTCTGATGAACTTCTCCAGCCTCTTCGGGACTGAATCTTTTGGCGGCTTCCTGAAGCAGCGCAAAGCCTGGATCCTCGATGCCGTAACCGTTAATATTCTGAATATCTATCATTATTTCTCTACTAGATTCCTATGCTGATAATCGTGATAGTAGCCTACCTCCACATTCTCCAACACTGCGATTGCATCGTCGGTGAGGGCAGCTAACGAGAAGTACTTGGTGAGCAAGTAAGAAGCCACACCGAACTTGTCTAGACCCATCAGACGGGCTGACAGCGACGGAGCAATCTCGCCGGGGATACCGCTCTGATGCAGACCGATGACACCCTGGTTCTGCTCGCCAGTACGCACAAGGATGATCTTCGTGGTTCCTACGCCACGACCAGTCAGATACTGACCTTCCACCTCAACCTTGTCCGAAGGAATCAGGGGCACGCCGCGCCACAAAATGACCTTCGTACCAAACAGGTCGGTTGTCACAGGGGGTACACCACGCCATGTACACTCACGCTCAAAGGCGGCGATGGCACGCGGATGGGCCACGAAGAAAGCCGGCTCCTTCCATACCAATGACAGCAGTTCGTCGAGATCATCGGGAGTCGGTGTGCCATAGCGTGCCGAGATACGATAGGCGGGATTAACAGCGGCCAGCAAGCCGAACTGTTGATTATTGATGAGTTCCCACTCCTGACGCTCCTTGATGCTCTCAATAGAGAGACGTAACTGCTCCTCCAACTGATTGTAGGGGTTGTTATAGAGGTCGCTGACGCGGGTGTGTACACGGACAACCGTCTGCAGGGTGTTGAGACTATACTCCGTGGGATTTTCCTCGTAGTCGATGTAGGTTTCAGGAATGATATTGTCCTCCTCGTGACCACTCACCAGGTCGATGTGCTTCTCGCCGTGGTCGTTCACCGTAGCCTTCAGGCGCAACTGCTTGTCTACGGCCTTGTTGAAGGTCTCACGGAAGTCGGGTACCTCCTTGATAAACTTTTCCAGTTCCTTCAGCTTCAGACCGAGGAACACCGTCGGTGTCACGGCACGGACACTGACAGTCGACTCTGCATCGTCCAGCAGGTCGGCCTCGCCAAAGAATTCTCCGTCGCCCAGCAGGGCAATACGCAGTTCCTCACCGTGAGGACCCTTGCTGATGACCTCAGCCTGTCCGCTGGCTATAATGAAGAACTTCTGCTTGTCTTTACCTTCTTCCACAAAGAGTTTGCCCAATTCCACCTCAACGGTCTCGAAGCTACGTGCCAGACGGTTCACGATCTCGTCGTCGAACTCTGAAAACAGAGGAATGGCCTTCAGGCTTTTTGCCGAGAACGACGGTACACCGTCAAGATATTGAATAGGCAGTCGCTCGCTCTTGCGTAGCTCAACCTTTGTGCGGTTCACGCGGAAGGTACCGCCTGACACCTGTACCCAGGGTAACAGTTTCAGGAGGAGTCTCGGTGTGATACTGCCCATCTGCGGGGCGGTCTTGGTGGTGGTCGCCAGTCTTCTGGCGGTAGCAGTGGTCACACTGCGCTGAAGATTTGATTCTGCCAT
>JBGUQW010000157.1:0-1501 GCA_045131435.1 Prevotella sp. | reverse complement strand
ATAAGTTTACCGATGTTGAACAATAAGTAGTTAGGACATTGATGTCCTGATATCGGTTTACATTGATGATGCGAAGATACAACATTTTCGCATCATTTTTATCATACCGGCACCGCCGCCGCGCAACGGCCAGGCGCGGCGGCTACAATGCAGTCGGCTGCGGGGAGCTGGTCCGAAGGGCTCTCCTCGCCGGCTGCTTGTTGCCGGAGTCTCCAGTAGTTCTTCCAACGCTTCTTGGGTTTGAGCAGGGTTGACCTGGCAGCGGCAGGAGTCAGATTACCGATGCTTTCGTGAGGACGTTCGTTGTTGTACAGGTAGACGATCTTATCGATAGTATTTCGCGCCATTTCTGGTGATGTTAGCTTCATGTGGTACAACCATTCTGTCTTCAATATCCCGTTCACGCGCTCGGCAATAGCATTCTCGTAGGGATCTCCCTTGTCCGTCATGCTAACGAGGATACCATATTGTTGGAGCATGTTCACATATTCCTGACAACAGTACTGGCATCCCCTGTCAGAATGATGTATAAGTCCCTTTAATACCCCTTCGGGATACTTTGAAAGGGCCATGGCCAACGCCTTCAAAGGGCCTGTCGTATCCAGTGTGTCATGAAGGGCATAGCCCACGATTTCATGTGTATAAGCATCTGTGATAAGAGATAGATACATGAAAGTCTTTTTTGAGCCCCGAACAATCTCGATGTAAGTTATGTCACTGACCCAAACCTCGTCAGGACGACACGGCACGATCTCCTTGATAAGATTCGACCATTTCTTCATCCAGTGCTTCGAGTAGGTCGTGACTATGCGATAGTGTTTGCGGTGGACCAACAGGCCGCTTTCCCGTAGAAGGTCAAACAACTTGTCCCGACCTATCTCATGACCATGATCGGCCAACTTAATCTGGAGTTTGCGTACACCAAGACGGGGCATGCCCTCACGGATCAGCCTGACTTCACTGATGATGGCCGTATTGTCGATTTCGTCTGCGTAAGTGACTTGTTTTTGCTTCCAGAAGCCCTGCCTGGTAAAGCCGAACAGTCCACAAAGAGTATCAAGGCTTACTTCCGGGTGACGTTCTTTGAGTTCTTCGACTGTTCGGCCTCGACTTTTTTTGACAGGTCGATGCCATACTCGTCTTTCAAGATACCCATCATCACTTCGTAACCCTCGGCCTTGATATTCGAGAGTTTGAGTGCATTCTCCAGAGCCTTGATTTTGTCTCGGAGAAGTTGGACTTCTTCCTGATGAGTCATAATCGATAATGCAATTCTCCGCTTCAACGGATTGTCAAAGATATCAAATTTTCCTTGTTTGTAGTCAGCTGCCAGCGTCTTTATTTTCTTGACACTGTAACCATACCTTCTTGACAGACTCTCCACCGGTACTCCGGAGAAGTACTCGCGCAGCATTTTTCCTTGGGCTCGCTGCATCGCCCGGTAGCATTTAGATTCCATAAAAAGTTTCCTTTTTTGGTAAACTTTTTTCAGGACGATACA
>JBGUQW010000156.1:0-4262 GCA_045131435.1 Prevotella sp. | reverse complement strand
AAGGATGGGTGAGTGGCTGAAACCAGCAGTTTGCTAAACTGCCGTACGGGTTCCCGTACCGGGGGTTCGAATCCCCCTCCTTCCGCAACCGGGGGGATTTCTCTGCGAAAGCGCTCTTTCAAATGCTGGTCGATTCATCTAATGGTTAGGATACAAGATTCTCAATCTTGGCATAGGGGTTCGATTCCCCTATCGACTACAAACAACAATTCCGAAACACCCGTAAACAGGGTGTTTTTTCTTTGTTTAGCTATCTACTTTTCGTAATGATGCAGGCATGAAACAGATAATGAGATACTTTCCACAGCTGACTGAGGAGCAACAACGACAGTTGACGATGCTCGACGAGCTGTACCGTGAATGGAACGCCAAGATCAATGTCATTTCACGCAAGGATATTGACAACCTGTATGAGCACCACGTGTTACACTCGATGGCCATTGCTAAGATGGTGACTTTCCGCAAAGGCTCACGAATCCTGGACTTTGGCACTGGCGGAGGATTTCCTGGCATTCCGCTGGCTATTCTGTTTCCTGAATGCGATTTCAAGCTTATCGACGGCACTGGCAAGAAAATCCGAGTGGCTCAGGAGGTGTCTGATGCCATTGGTCTGAAAAACTGCCACCCCGAACATCTGCGCGGCGAGGACGAGAAGGGTAAGTACGATTTTGTGGTGAGCCGTGCTGTGATGCCCCTACCCGACCTGGTAAAGATTGTCCGCAAGAATATTTCCAAGGAGCAGCAAAATGCGCTGCCCAATGGTGTTATCTGTCTGAAAGGCGGTGACCTGCAAGCCGAGACACAGCCTTTCCGCCGCATTGTCGAGTCAGCCTCGTTGAGCCAATGGTTCAGCGAAGAGTGGTTTAAAGAGAAGAGCATCATCTATCTGCCACTGTAAGGAAATAGGCAAGCTACCATCTGTTTATTATCATAAAGGTCAAAGATCAATGTTCAAAGTTCAAAGAATATCAGTAAACCCGTTGGAGGAAAACTGCTACGTGGTGAGTGACGAGAGTAAGGAGTGTGTTATCATTGACTGTGGTGCCTACTACGACGAAGAAAAAGAGGCCGTCAAGGCCTACATCAGTCAGAATGGTCTGAAACCCGTTCATCTGCTGGCTACCCACGGTCATCTGGATCATAACTTCGGAAACGCCTTCCTGTTTCGGGAATACGGACTAAAGCCAGAAGTGTGTGCCGAGGATGCACCGCTGGTAGAGCATCTGCCGGAACAGGCCAGCAGCCTGTTTGGCATGGACATTGACGAGGAGCAGCCACCCATAGGACGACAGCTGAAAGACAACGATACCATCACCTTTGGCAATCATACGCTGAGCGTCATACAGACACCAGGACATACACACGGCTGTGCACTTTTCTATTGTGCAGAGGAAAACACCGTGTTCAGCGGCGATACCCTATTCCGCATGAGCATAGGCCGCACCGACTTCGCCGAGGGTAATTGGAAAGAGATGGAAAACAGTCTGCACAACATTGTGGCCCGACTGCCACAGGACACCGTCGTACTGCCTGGCCACGGACCACAGACCACCATTGGCGACGAACTGAAATATAACCCGTATTTAAGGTAACCCCTACATTCAATGCCCAACGTTCAACATACAAAGAAGGGACTTGTGCTGGAGGGTGGAGCCATGCGCGGACTATGGACGGCAGGCATCACCGACGTCATGATGGAACATGACGTATGGCCCGACGGACTCATCGGTGTATCGGCGGGTGCTGCCTTCGGCTGCAACTACAAGTCACGACAGGCAGGGAGAGCTATTCGCTACAACATGCGCTTTGCCCGTGATGCACGATACAGCGGTGTACGCTCGCTGCTGACCACCGGCAACTATTATAATGCAGACTTCGGCTATCACATCATCCCCAAAGTGTATGACGTGTTCGACGACCTTGCCTTTAACAACAACCCCATGGAGTTCGTCGTGGTATGCACCGACGTAGAAACAGGAGAAGCCGTCTACCAGCCACTGACGGAGGCATCCGACGAGGCATACGATTACATCCGCGCCTCGGCCTCGATGCCGCTGGTCTCGAAGGTAGTGCCCCTGCAAGGACGTAAGCTGCTCGACGGCGGTGTTGGCGACTCAATACCTTTGGAGTATTTCGAATCAATAGGCTATCAGAAGAACGTGGTCATCCTGACCCAGCCGCAGGGTTATCAAAAGAAGCACCTCAAGCTCATGCCGCTGATGCGTCTGGCACTGCGGAAATACCCAAAGATGATACATGCCATGGACGTGCGCCATGAGATGTATAACAGACAGTTAGACTATGTGGCTCAGGCAGAGCGCGAAGGCCGTTGCATGGTCATCCGTCCTGACGAGCCGATACCCATAGGCCATATCTCCCACGATGCCGACCAGATGCGAAAGGTCTATGAGATGGGACGCAAGGCGGGTGAAAAACAGATTGAAAAAATAAAAGCATATTATGAGGATTGACATTATTACCGTATTGCCCGAAATGCTGGAGGGCTTCGTACATGAATCCATACTGGCCCGTGCCGAGAAGAAGGGACTGGCGGAAATCAGACTGCATAACCTGCGCGACTATACGCTGGACAAATGGCGTCGCGTCGACGACTATCCTTACGGTGGCAGTGCCGGCATGGTGATGCAGTGTGAACCCATTGACCGCTGCATCGCAGCACTCAAGGCTGAGCGCGACTACGACGAGGTCATTTTCACATCACCCGACGGAGAGCGCTTCGACCAACACATGGCCAACGAGCTGTCGCTGAAGGGTAACCTCATCATTCTCGCAGGTCATTACAAAGGCATCGACCAGCGCGTGCGCGACCACCTCATCACCAAAGAAATCAGCATCGGCGACTTCGTGCTGACGGGCGGTGAACTGGTAGCTGCCATGATAGCCGATGCCATTGTACGCGTCGTTCCTGGCGTCATCGGTGACGAGCAGAGTGCCCTTTCCGACTGTTTTCAGGACGATCTGCTGGCAGCCCCCATCTACACCCGTCCGGCAGACTACAAAGGCTGGAAGGTGCCCGAGATCTTGCTAAGCGGCCATGAGGCCAAGGTCCGTGAATGGGAGTTGGAACAGGCACTGGAGCGCACACGACGCCTGCGTCCAGATTTGTTAAAGGAGAAATAATGCCCTCAAAATATTTCGTGAAATAGGAAAACGAGAAAAGTGAAAAGTGAAAAGTGAAAAGTGAAAAGTGAAAACCTCCCGAATCTCGCGACTCGGGAGGGAATAGAGAAAACGAGACTTTAGTGAAGCCATCATTCACCTCCTTCCTCTAATTAGGGGTTAGGATTCTGCTTCTGCTCGTACCAGACGGCCAGCGGGGTAACAACCTTCGCTACCTTGCTGTTGCCAGTAGCAGTCTCGCCAGCGTCGCCCTGGGTGATGATACCCTCGAAGCTGACGGAAGCCTTCGCGAGGTTGGCCGTCGAAGTCAGCTTGTCCAGCTCGGTGTTGTCGGGGATGACGAGCAGACGCAGACCCTTCATGTACGGGGTGACGTCGAAGCCAGGCTTCAGCTCGCTTTCAATGATTCCCTGATGACCGTTGGCAGCCTGCGAGATGGCCGACAGCTTGAACGTGCCGAAGCCGTCCAGCTTGACGGGCTGACCCTGCAGAATCAGCTCGGTGAGACACTCAGACAGCTGCACGAGCACTGCCTGCACGATGGCACGAGGGATTCCCAGACCATGGCTCATGATGTGCTCCATCAGGGCGCGGGTCGAGATGGTCTCGTTGTTCAGAACCTCAGGATAGTACTTGCCGTAGGCGGGGCTCTTGGTGTTGCTGTTACGACGAACACCGACTTTGATAGGAATAGAATTTCTTGTCATACGCAATACAAATTTAAAATTAATACTCGGTTAAAACTACACCTTACTCGGTGGGTAGCTCCTCGTTAGTGGCGGGGTAACACGCTTCAAGTGGCATATTCCGGACTATTCACCCTCCGCTTGCACCGGCCAGACTTTTGAAAGAACTCCGGTGCAAAGGTACGATGTTTAGGGCATTGCGGCAACAGCCTTGGGGGTTACGCGCATGCACACGTGCGTACGCGCGTACATATATATAGAGTAATGATGAAGCAGGCAATGATTTAACACCCGCTTAACAACTCCTTAAACATTTTTTCATCGAATTTTCCTTCATTAACAATCGCGTTTCAAAATAATTGCTTATCTTTGCAATTCAGTAAAAAACACATTACGGAAAGAAAGAGTGACGATGAAAGATTTGAATTTTGATGA
>JBGUQW010000155.1:0-3056 GCA_045131435.1 Prevotella sp. | reverse complement strand
CCGGGAAGGTCCTTTACACGACCGCCACGAACCAGCACGATGCTGTGCTCCTGCAAGTTGTGTCCCTCTCCGGGAATGTAACTGTTGACTTCCTTCTGGTTGGTCAAACGAACACGGGCTACCTTACGCATAGCCGAATTAGGCTTCTTCGGGGTCGTTGTGTACACGCGAACACAGACACCACGACGCTGGGGACATGAGTCCAGCGCAGGTGACTTGCTCTTGTCAACGAGCACCTTTCTGCCTTTTCTTACCAATTGTGAAATTGTAGGCATAATACTTTAATTTTTAATTTTGATTATATATTATTTTGTTCAAATTCAACCAGTTACACCTCATGCATCCCTGCAAAAAGGCGTTTCGGGCTGCAAAGGTACAACAATTTTTCCATTCCACCTAATATATATAGAACAAATAAACGCTCATCTAATGTTTTTTAACATTAAATAAGCGTTTTAAAGTTAATTAACGATAGGGTGGCGCTCTATGCGTTCTGCTTTTAGCTTACTCGCGTTTCTGTTCTATCGTCAACAAACGGCTGTATGACAAGTCGCTGTTCACAAAATAGACCAAGCCCCTTCTGCTGTCCATATCGCTGGGAAGGGCTGAAACAGTGAACTTGTGAACATACTTTCCAGGCTCAGCCTTCGTCCTCGTTCCACTCTGAATCCATTTGTATGTGGGTGATATCTCAGCGCGATAGTCGAAATTGGCATAGACCGTCATTTCAATCTCACCGCCATTTTCTCCTACCACAGCAATGTCACTTTCCAGTTTCAGGCTGTAAGCGAAGAGCTGTCGGATGGTGATAAGACTATAGGCCTCGCTGTTGGCAGACTTTATCTTTACCTGACCCTCGCGGTCTTTCTCGCTTTCGTTCTTCGCAACAACCAGTTCGATGGTCGCATCGGTCAGGCCGCGAGTGTACGAACGTGATTTGGCAGTAATCCAGTCTACCTCTGGAAGCACCTCGCAATTCTCGACGTTCTTCTGAAGCGTGACAGTCACAATGCCCCCGTCTGACGGAGCGCTGTATATCACAGGATCGGCGATAACGGCGTCATTCTGCTTCTGGGTGACCTTGAACGTGAGGTGGTCTTTGGTTTGCTGATCAACAACATCGATAGTAGCGGTTCGGTCACTATATGTGTAATTGTCGATGACGTTAACCAATAGTTCATTGTCTTTGGCGTAAGCCTGACACCAACCCTCCGATGACGTTGCGGTAATATTCGACATGTCCTGACCGTCAAAATTGACTGTCTGGTAACTCAACTCCGGACCAAAGGTCAGGTCGCTAATGGTCTTGCCACTCAGCGGACTGACGTAGTCTTTGCTGCAGGATGTCAACAGCATGATGCTGACAAACAGTGCTGGCAGCAGCGAGAATATATACTTCTGCTTCATACTTCCTTATCTTTGGTTATGCATCTCCTTTGCCTACAGGGAAGGGGGCAATAGTACGTGACTCCTGGTTGGGAATCTTAATCGGGCCAAATTCGCGCTCATAGCGCACAATGTTTTCCTGCAACGCTCCCAGCAGTCGCTTGGCATGCTCGGGAGCCAGTATGATGCGACTCTTCACCTGTGCCTTGGGAACGCCAGGCAGCACGCGGGCAAAGTCGATGATGAAGTCGCTCGACGAGTGAGTGATGATGGCAAAATTAGCATATTCGCCTTGTGAAACCTCCTGTGGCAACTCAATCTGTAGCTGCCCTTGTCTGTTTTTGTTTTCTTCGTTCATATCTTATACCTTATTATATATATGTTCAAGTTGAATTCTTAACGTTTCGACGTGCAAAGTTACGAATAAGCGAGCAAAATGCAAAAGAAAAGCTTGTTTTTCTTTGCATTTTCGAGCGGAAGTAACTTCGGCAAAGCCAAAGTTACAAAAAATCGAGAGCAGAACAAAAGAAATCTAACCAATGGTGATGGTATAGCGACTCATGAACGAAGCACCAGGTTGCAGGTGGTTCATCAGGGGCTTGTCCTTGAACTCACCCTGGAAATCTCGGGGGTCACCAATGCCGTACCAGGGCTCTATGCAGACAAAGGGAGCCTGCTTGCCATAAGGACTCCAGAAGGCACAGACGGGTGTCTTGTAGTCTACCGTTACTGCTGGTTCACCATTGGTATCCAACAGCATGGCACGGTGTGTCTGACTATTGTGGATTTTTACGCTGTCATTTCGGAAAAAGTTATTCGAAATCTCCATGATGCCCATATCGGCATCCAGAGGCACCTCCACCATGTCATGACTGCCGTCGGCATAGCTCTTCAGCACGTCCATGGGCTCCTCATTATCCAACTTGATGACACCTTCCAGTTTACCACCGGGCATATTGAAGGCAGGATGACCACCAATCTGGAAGTGAATCTCTTGGCTGTCAGTATTCTCTATATGCCATATCACATGAATACGGTTCCCCTCCAGGCGGTAAGTAATAGCGAGGTTAAAACAATAAGGATAAACCTTCAGCGACTCCTCCGACTCATGGAGAGCCAGCGTGACCTTCTCTGCCGACTGGCTGATAACGGTAAACATGGTGTCGCGAGCGAATCCGTGACGGGGCAGGTGATACTCCTTGCCATCGACCCTGTAGGTCTCGTTGTTTACGCTACATACGATGGGGAACAGTATCGGCGAGTGGCGAGTCCATTCTGGTCCTGCCTGCCACATATATTCCCGACCCTCATGGTTCTTCACACTCTGGAGCTCAGCTCCCAACTCAGCGACGCGAACGGTCAGCTCTTCATTCTTCAGTTCTATCATATATTTGCGTATTAATACATGCAAAGTAACGAAAACTTTTCGTCATTAGCAACCAAAACCCTCAGCCTTTAAAGAAATTTAAGCACCTTATTTGGTTGTTAACTTACCAAGGCAAACTACCATTTTCCTAACTTCAAGATATTATCTTGCTTACTTCAAGATATTATCTTCCTTGCCACAAACGGCCATCTTCCTCGGCACAAAAGGCCATCGCGGCAGGCGAAGACAGCCTCTCGCGGTGAGCAGGACAGCCTATCGCGGCAAGCAAGACAGCCTATCGCGG
>JBGUQW010000154.1:0-4899 GCA_045131435.1 Prevotella sp. | reverse complement strand
TACAAAGGAGATTCAGCGAAATACCCGAATGCCCGAATGCCCGAATGCCCGATAAGAAGAAATTGAACTTTAAAATATATTATATATATTATATAAATAATATATTTTATATTGATTTGTTAATTTGAATAGCCCTTAACGGGCATTCGGGCATTCGGGCATTCGGGCACAAGAAAGATTTTGACAAAAGGAGAATGGTGAGGATAAGACGCTCATAAATAATCTCTAAGGTCCTGCAGAGGGTATTAAAAAACTTGGCTGCCCAGAAGGACGGCCAAGTTTATTTATTGAAGTGCCCGAGTACCCGAATGCCCGAGTGCCCGTTAAGGCGCAAAAAATGGTAACAACATTTTACACCGCCCTACTCCGGCTCAACGACAGGCTCCTGTTCCTGTGGCGTCTCCATAGCTGGCGCGAGGGCTTCACCAATATCGTTCAAGATGATGTTGACCACACCAACTGCATCGGTGATGGTGATCTCATAATCGTGATTCACATCGGCAGCAGGTTCGTGGAATTGGGTCGAGGGATTGCCCAAAATCTTGTTTACGATTCCAACGGCATCGGTGATGGTTACCTTGCCGTCGCCATTGGCATCGCCCTTGATGGTGAAGTAGCCGGGAGCATCAGCCCCACGATCGGGACGAGCATAGGATGCATCATTATGTTCGTAGTCATAAGCTGTTTCCAGTCCACCTTTCAAATTCGCACAACCTGTGAACATCAATTCGGATTCGGTCAGCTTATTACTCCAGTCTTCATTACAATAAATAGTGGTCAGTCCCCAGCAGTTATTGAACATTTGTTCTGTCTTTTTCAAATTCTGAGTATTGAAAGAGGTAATATCAACTATCTCCAAACCGCAGCAGAAGAACATATTGCTCATATCCGTCACATTTTCGGTATTGAGATATTCCAAGCCACTAATCGTTTTCAGACTGCCGAGGAAATAGCTACTGCCGAACATGTTGTACAACGAGGTGAACTTCGCATTCGCCATCGATTCATCAATCACGGCATTGGTTACATCGTTATGATAGACCTCGAAACGTTGAGCCCAAGGATTATTGATGGGATCGTACAGCTCATAGTACTGATTGCCCTGTTTGAAGTTCTCATCATAATAATAGGTCAGCGTGTGAGTCGTGGCATCGTACACAGTATATACATCCTTCTTCTTGGAGAAGTAGCCTGGAGCACTTGCGACACCATCCAGACGGGCGTAGGTCTTGTCGACCTTAGTGGCATCGTACGTAGTACCCTGTCCACCCACCAGAACGGTACACCCATAGAACATGTTTTCTGATTGTGTCAGCGTTTCGCTAGTACTCCAGTCGCCATTGCAGTAGATGGACTTCAGCTTCGAACAGCTACTGAACATGTCACGCGTGTTCTCAACCTTTGAGATATCGAACGATAAAAGGTCGAGCGACTCCAATTCACCACAGCTAGCAAACATGTTGTTCATGGTCGTCACACTGCCAGTATAGAATTGGCTGAGGTCGAGCGAGGTCAGCTCAGTACACCACCGGAACATGTCACTCATATCCGTCACATTAATAGTGTTCAGGTTCTCCAGTCCCTCGATGGTTGTCATTTCAGATAAAAAGTAAAAGAAACTGTTATCATCACCTCCATAGAACAGCCGTCTCATAGTAGTCAATGGAGCATCTTTCATCGAGGGGTCGATGACAGCTTTTGTCACTTTACTATAATAACCCTTGAAACGAGGAACGGTAGGATCATACAGCTCCGTAGTTCCGTTACGGTCACCGCGTTTGTTATCGTAATAGTATGTCAGTGTCTGAGTCGTTGAGTTGTATTTAATTCTCAACAAACAATTTGCAAGTCTCTGACTGCAAAGAGAGTCCTTTTGCCTGCAAAGATAGGAATTTTAATTGAAAAAAACAAAAAAAAGTGGTTTTTGTTTTGTTTTGTCCCCACTTATTCGTAACTTTGCAGGCGAAATCAGAAAAATGTGTTTCCGTTCGCGAAGCACTTCTTCCAAAATCAAGTCGATTTTTATTCCAAGAGTCATTAACGAATTACTGTATATTATATGTACACGAAAGAAGAATTAGAGAAAATGCCAATTCCTGAACTGATGGGAATTGCTGATGAGCTGGGCGTGAAGGTCAGCCAGAACGACGAGCTCGAAACCGTGATCTATGCCATTCTGGACAAAGCAGCAGAAAACTCGGCTGCCGGTGTGCCCACACCAAAGCGCAAGCGCACACGCATAGCCAAAGACAATAGTAAGGTATATACCGTCAAGGATGGCGAAGGTGAGAGTCTGGACAAGAACAGCGAGAAGCCAGCAAAGAAATCCAAGAAGCCCTCGCTGGAAGCTGTGATAGCTGAACAGGCTGCACAGGAGGCCGCTCAGGATACTGCTGAAGAGAAACCCGCACCCAAGAAGCGCGGACGCAAGTCGAAGAAGGAGCTGGAGGCTGAGAAGGCTGCTGCCGAGGCTGCTCAGGTTGAAGAGACTGCCGACAAGGCGGAAGAGGCTGCTGTCCAGGAGACCGCCAATGCCGAAGAACCTGCAGGCGAAACAGAAGTGGACTTCGTCCCTGAGGCTGTCGCCGACACGGAAAACGCGGAGCTCACTCCGGAGATGATCGGTCAACTGCAGGAGAAGATGACCCAGACAGCACCTGTTGATAACGGTGTATGGGAGGGCGACCCTGGCGACGGTACAGACTTTATCGTCACCGTCGACCTGCCCATCGAGGACCAGTCAGCCATTCCCAGCGTCGACATCTTCGACCGTCCCCTGTCCGTTCAGCAGGATCAGCCTGTGGCACCAATCATGCGCAACGACCAGAAACGTGGTGGCAGCTACGACTTCGCAGACCTCATCACAGCTAACGGCGTGCTGGAACTGCTGCAGGACGGATACGGATTTCTGCGCTCATCAGACTATAACTACCTGTCGTCACCCGATGACATCTACGTCAATCCACAACAGGTCAAGCGCTACTCTCTGAAGACTGGCGACGTGGTGGAATGCACCGTGCGTCCCCCACTCGACAACGAGAAATACTTCTCGCTCTCCAACGTCATCAGCATCAACGGACGCAATCCGCAGGAAGTACGCGACCGTGTGGCCTTCGAACACCTGACACCACTGTTCCCTGAGGAGAAGTTCACACTGTGCGGCGACCCTGCCACCACCAATCCGTCGGTGCGCATCGTCGACCTCTTCGCACCGATCGGTAAGGGACAGCGTGCACTCATCGTGGCACAGCCCAAAACCGGTAAGACCATCCTCATGAAGGATATTGCCAACGCCATTGCTGCCAACCACCCCGAAGCTTACATCATGATGCTACTCATCGACGAGCGTCCTGAGGAGGTGACAGATATGGCCCGCACCGTCAATGCCGAGGTCATCGCATCAACCTTCGACGAGCCCGCCGACCGCCACGTCAAGATTGCAGGCATCGTGCTCGAAAAAGCCAAGCGCATGGTAGAGTGCGGACACGACGTTGTCATCTTCCTCGACAGCATCACTCGTCTGGCTCGTGCCTACAACACCGTAGCACCTGCCAGCGGAAAGGTGCTCACCGGTGGTGTCGATGCCAATGCCCTCCAGAAACCCAAGCGCTTCTTCGGTGCTGCACGTAACATCGAAGGTGGTGGCTCACTCACCATCATCGCCACAGCACTTACCGATACTGGCTCAAAGATGGACGAAGTCATCTTCGAGGAATTCAAGGGTACAGGTAACTCCGAACTCCAGCTCGACCGCATGCTGGCCAACAAGCGCGTATATCCTGCTGTCAACCTGGTGCTGTCTTCTACTCGTCGCGACGACCTGCTGCAGGATCAGACCACGCTCAACCGCATGTGGATCATCCGCAAGTTCATTGCCGAAATGAACCCCATCGAGGCCATGAACACCGTTCGCGACCGCTTAGTACAGACACACTCCAACGAGGAATTCCTGCTCTCCATGAACGGATAAGAGTCCCCTACTCCATCCTTCAAACACGAAAAGTGCAGGTTTTTGAAAAAAAAGTACGGGAAATGTTTGGTCAATCCAAATTTTTCCCGTACCTTTGCACCCGCAAAACCGAAAAGGTAATGCAGAGTTCATTTTCATGGTGCCCGTAGTTCAGTTGGTTAGAGCGTCAGATTGTGGTTCTGAATGTCGTGGGTTCGAGTCCCACCGGGCACCCAAGGTAGAAAATTCGGGAAAACCCAGTAAACAAAGGGGATTCCCGATTTTTTATGCCCCGAAATTTAGTTTCCATTTTTGGAAATGACAGCCAAATTTGGAAAAAAAATAGCCGCAAAATAGCCGCAAAATAGCCGCAAAATCTGAAAATAGCCGCAAAATAGCCGCAAAAATTTCGGAGGACATGTAAAGAAATCGAAAATTTCGAAATACTTACAAAATGACGCAGTAAGATTTCGATTGACGCAAGAGAGGTGATGCAGCGGCATCCGAGAATGAAATGACGCAAGGATCGTTCCAGAATTAACAATTTAAAAAGTTAAAGTTATGGCAACGATTGCAATTGAATTTGGGAAGTTAACTTCCAAGAAGACAAGAGAGGTTTACTTGTTAGTAAGACAGGGTAAATCAAGACGCAGAGTCAAGACCGGCGTAAAACTGGCCGAGTCTGAGTATTCTGAAAAGACGGGCAAAATAAAGTCCGTATCCAAAGCCAGGACTATTGAAAAGCTCAAAGGTGAGCTTGAAGAGAATCTGGAGGCTGTAGAACAAAACGTCAAGAGCGTTGGCCCTAGTGATGGTGAATACGTCACTAAGCAAATAATCAAGAAGCAGGAAGTCAAGACTATGGACTTCTTTAGCTTTACTGAAGGCTGGCTGGCTCGTACAAACATCAAGAGCGTGAAGAACTACAAGTGTATGCTTAACACACTTGC
>JBGUQW010000153.1:0-2415 GCA_045131435.1 Prevotella sp. | reverse complement strand
CCTCCGTGCTTGGGGAGTTCCCCAAACCCCCCTGCCGCGGCGCAGCGCTGCTGCGCTCTTGGCCGGAGTGTTCAATTTTTCGGTTTTGTAAAACTCATAGTCCTATGAGTTTTAGTCCAAGAGGGCTTCATCGTTCTTGAAGGCTCGGGTGGTGAATGGGCATACCTCGCTCCCTCGGCATGCGGCTAGCGCTTCCGAGTTGTTGGGCAAGGTTGCCGCGTCTCTTCTCGCCCTCGTTAGGACGGTATGGAGCCATAGGCAGCCGCTCTCAAACCACGATTGAGAGCGACAGAGGAAACTTTATCGGCCTCGTGTGGCCGCTCCGCTAGGCGCTTTCCCCATTCCCCGCACGCCTTAAATGCGCAGCCTACCGTGTCGCGTTTCGCGTTGTCGTTCCGGACTCAGCTGAGCAAACCCCTATCGCAAGAGTTCCCCTTGTAGGGTTCGGACACACAAGGCGCGCAACGGTCTGATGTGGCACACGCCGAGGTGCGAAAAAAAAAGAACTTGAGTAAGTCCGGTTTTTTCCGCTTGGCCACCACGCCGAACTGTCCGCATTAAAAAACAGTTGCGAAAAAAATTGCCGTCGCCGGCTTTCGCCGGACTTACTCAAGTTCTCTTCAAAACTTTTAATGCGTACGCTGACGGGTGGTTAGTCCGTGCCTTTATTATCGGCTGAAAAGGCTTGATTTGTCAAGCGTTTTTTTCAAAGGGGGGACGCTATATGTAGCGTAGCCGCAAAGCCTTATTTTATGGGCTTTGCGGCCTCCCCCTCCTCCTTCTGCTGAAAAAAAATTTATCGGCTCCGGCCGGAATAGCCGCGATTTTTGCGCGCGGCGGCCGCCTCTCGCTCAATCAATTCTTGGGCGCAAGAGCAGCGCTTTTCGCGCAACGTCCGCGCCAAATCCTCCAACTCCTCCGGCGATTTTTCGCGATACATTGCCGCCACGTCCGCAAGTTGATCCAACTCGCGCAGCTGCGCGTGGAGGCCGCCGACAATCTTTCCGGCGCGCGCGCAAAACTCGCGCACATAATTCGGAGAGAGGGCGCCGCTCATTCCCTTCTGCGCCCACGCCAAGAATTCCGCCACGTTCTTCTCGCTCGCGAACTCCTTCCAATCGTCCAAGCGCTGCGCGTTCTCGTTGACGACTTGCTCGCGGGTCGCGACAATCCGCTCGCGCTGCTCGACCAATTTTTTTTGGCGCGCGAAGTCCTTCGCGTCCGAATGCCTGGCTCGGCTGCCCTCCACGCCTCGATCCAATCCGACCGCGGCGCCGCAATACCAAAACATTTCCGTCTGCAGCCTTTGGAGGCCGCCACGTCCGCCAAGAAATTCGGACGAGGAATATTTGCGCTCGCCTTTTTTGTCTTTGATGATTGGCGCGAAAACGGCGTGGACGTGCGGCGTGTTTTCGTCCGTGTGCACCGCCCACGAAAGCAGATTTTCCGCGCCGTATTTATTGACGAGGTAGGAGCGGACGTTGCGGAAGTAGCGCCCCCAATCCTTGAAACCTTCCGAGGCGGAGATGTTGAACTCAATCGCCGCCGCAGCGTTTTTCTGCGGCTTTCGCTTTAGGCCTTTGAGAGCGGCGCGGCGCTTTTCGAGAGCGGCCGCCCACGGCTCGCCGTCCTTGTGGATCGAATCCGGCGACCAGTCCTTGTTGATCCAATCCGGCGGGTTTTGGCGGTCAACGTCCTCGCGCGAGTTGTGCTTGAGGACGTTTATGAGCCCGACCTCCGTCTTGATTTTTCGGGCGTGGCAAACAATGAACACGGCAAAGCCTCCTCGCTGCGAGCCTACCCCCGCGGGCCGCCCTAAACCGGTCGGCTGTTTCCGCGTGTGGTCTCGCGCTCGGGTTCATTCTGCCCCGCCCGCACGTCCTTTGTCAAGAGGCTTGCAAAGTCCGTAGCCCAATATGGACTTTTTGCAAAAGTCCTTGGGCTAGGGCAAAGCCCTAGAACCCCTCCGAGTGCCACGCGGCACTCGGCTGCGGCGGGCGGGCTGTTGGCCGCCTTTGCCGCAGTTTCTCCGCTCTCGGCCAAAAAGCGCGCGCGGAGATGCCCCTAGGATTGCCTACAGCGCGTTTTCTCGGCGCGGTTGGACATCTTACCCTACCTGTTTTCGCGGGCGTATTTTTCATCGGCTGCAATCTCCTGAGCGAGCGCAGCCCGCACGGCCTCGACATCGACCAACGGCTTTTCGCTGTTCGGCGAGTTCGCGAGCGTCGCGTCCAAGAGCGCGAGCCGCAGCTCGTCGAGTTCCGAAGGCTTTAAGCTGACTGTCACATTTTTTGAAAGCGGGTCGTAGAATTCAAATTTCAAATTTTGCCTCCGTGCTTGGGGAGTTCCCCAAACCCCCCTGCCGCGGCGCAGCGCTGCTGCGCTCTTGGCCGGAGTGTTCAATTTTTCGGTTTT
>JBGUQW010000152.1:0-1654 GCA_045131435.1 Prevotella sp. | reverse complement strand
TCATTGAAGTTTCCGAGGTTTCATGGCCACGCCGAATATAGCTGATGCTGTTAGATACTGCTGCCTGTGATGGGTGGCAGTATTTTTATGGCATAAAAAGAGCCTGATCTTTCGATCAAGCTCTTGTCTGATAGAGGATGTCCCAATTTCTATTGACCATTTCTGGCGTTATCAAATCCTTCAGTCTTACGACATGAAGCATCCTCTATAATGTTGTAAGAGGATGTGGCAGGTGTATTTTGGGGACAATCTTTCGATTGGTATAGAATTTAATCCCCCCTTCCTTACGGTTTAGGGCATCCTCTTATGGTGTTGAGGGATGTAGCCGTTTGAGAAAGATCACCTTAACGGTGCCCGCGAAATCCACCTCGCCTTGCGGTTGGAGGCATCCCTCATGTTGGTAGAGGATGGTGGCTGTTCCCTGTCATTCACCTTTCGGTGCCTCACGTGGTTCCTCCAGCCTTACGGTTAGGAGCATCCTCTTATATTTGGATGCAAAGGTACTACAAAAAACTGGGAAAATAGCAGAAACTGAACGAATTTTTAGTTTTTTGCTGTTAAAAGAAGCATATAATTATATTATATCAGTCGTTAATATATGATTTTGTCGTCATATCATAGTACAGTGCCTCCAACTCGGCCAGAGTCAGTTTCTCCACAGAATGCTCGATGATTCTGATAAGTTCATCACGCCGTCCTTCATCGGACTGGCTAAAACGATTCATGTATGCCATATTCTATAATATCAAGTGTTTCATAGGGTGACCACCCCATTGGTTGTCATTTACATAGTGAAAGCCGACAGAGGTGTATAATGCCTCGCCGACTGAATTGTCCTTATCTACCAAGAGTCCGACACACGGTAAGCCCATACAATTAGCCCGTTCCTTGGTAGCCAACAGCAGCTTTCGGGCAATACCCTGACGGCGATATTCTGGAAGCACGGCCAACGAGTCAAGATATAGTTCGCCAGCCTGCGTCTCATCGTCCATGCCGGAGTGATCCTTGCCGATATGCTCCTTGGCAGCCTCGATAAAGGCGTGGCGCAGTTCATGCAAACGTCCACCATCATAGCTAACGGAGATAGCAACCACTTTGTCTGCATCCATTGCTACCAAGGTATTCCGATAGCTGTACTGCGAATCATCGCGCTCGACAAGCATCGTCATCATCTTGTGGAAGTCCTCCATTCCGTAGCCCTCGCCACAGAAATACAAGCAACAATCATCCGTCATGGCTGTCATTATCAGGCTGGCAATCTCTGCTGCCTGGCTCTTGATAGCTTCTTGAATCTCTATCATTCCTTCTTTTTCTTAGCGTTGGCATTGAGTTTCATGATTTCGCCCCAGCGCGTAGTCGGCGACGGACTCTTGAAATCGTGCTTGATGGCATTGGCAAATACATCAGCTTTACCCTTGCCATCTTTCTTAGTATATTGCTGGGAACCGAGGACGATGGTCTCGCTTCCATGCATTCGGTTAATCCTGTCTACCACCTCGTCGAGACGCTTCATCTTCTGGAACTGCTCGGCGTTAATATCGAACAAGTCTTGTTGTATAGGCGAATCTGCACCGATGCCCATGACGATGACTCCGGCTTTCTTGTACTGGTAGCCCTGACGATAGATTTTCTGAAGGAGTTGGTTCGCTGTCTG
>JBGUQW010000151.1:0-3877 GCA_045131435.1 Prevotella sp. | reverse complement strand
AAGATCTGTCATCGAGGCATAGCAGACGTTGAGTTTCACCTTGGGGTATTTTTTAAGGAAGTCGGCCATCGTCTCGGCAATCATGCTGCTGAAGGAGAAGGTGACGCCGATGTTCAGTTCGCCCATCAGCATCTGTTTTAGTTCCTGCACCCGTTGGAACAGCGTGTTGGCATCGTAGATACACTCGCGGGCTAACGGTACCAGCATCTGCCCGGCTTCGGTAAGCAGCACCTCGTGGCTGTTGCGCTCGAAGAGTTGCTGGTCGAATTCGTGCTCCAGATTCAGGATCTGCTGCGAGAGCGTACTCTGCGTGATAAATAGTTCGCGGGCCGCCACGGAGAAGTTAAGCGTCTCGGCCACACGGAGGAAGGATTTCAACTGACGTAGTTCCATACCTTATCTATATATTATAAGCTGCGGGATATGGCACAGATCCAGTCATCGACTGAATAATGCTGAATGTCGACAGACTGGTTGATAATGCGTTTTGCATTTCGTTGGTAGAGCACGTATTTCAAATCATTCAGCCTGTTTGGATCAGGATTATCCGATGGTACATAGATGACAAAGCTTTTACCCGTGAGGTTCATACTGCGGAAGGTGTCGATGAATTCCTGCCACTCCCTTTCTGCTCCTTCAGCGTTAAGCGAAGGAAGACATAGTACGATGTTTTCAACACCATTCATAATGGCCTCACCGATGTGGCGAGTGCAGGTTGTCTGCGCTCCAAGAAGAAAGGCGATGCGCTTGGCATTAGCCTTGGTCAGTTCGGACTCGTGTCCGTAGATTACTATTGTCGATTTCATTTCCTTTTTATTTAAAAGGGAGATGCTGCCTCACGACTGGGTCTCCCCATTGAACTTATATAATAATACACGTATGTGCGCATTGCTGCGCTGAGCCAATAAAGAGAGAGCTTGCACCTCTTCGCCCTTACATCGAGGGTCGTTCGGCATTTCATCCACAAGAAGGCTGGTCTTCAGACTTTCCTCCACCTCGAAGCGCCTTCTCATCCAAACGGGCAATGGCATCTTGCTTCGGGCCATAACGGAGTTCACTGCTGCGGGACAGTCGGAGATTCTCACTCACATTCCCAATTAAGCACAGCTAAGTGCACCTTCGCGGGTGACACATTTCTGTATCATGGGTGCAAAGGTACGAATTATTTTTGAATATACTTACAATCTGGCTGGAAAATCGTTTATTGTTTTTTTCGATAGCACCTTTCGGAACAACCAATAACCGAACCGCCAGCCTTTAGAGGATAATCCGTATATTTGCACCAGAATTATGAATCATTAAAAACTATCAGCATTATGCAGTACATTGTCGTCGTAGCCCTTGAGTTCGTGATTGCCTTCTCTGGCGTCGCATTGTTAGTCAGACACTATAACAGTAAGCCCTGAGATTTGAAAGTGTATTATATAATTTGAAATCGAAAAATAGAATAATAATTATGAAACAAGTTAAATTATTGGTTATGAAACTTCTCGGAATAATGACTCGACTTATAGAAGAAATAACAAGCAGCAGAATGGTTTTCGCAAATGATCTGCCTATCCATGTTAAGCTGTTTGTTCAGAAGCATTTTCCCCTTCAGTCAATCAGCTTTGTTGAATATAAGGATACGGAATATGAGATTTACCTTAACGATGGTACCGAGGTGAATTTCACAGAAAATGGCATATGGAAAAACATAGACTGCAAACAACAGGCGGTTCCTGCATCACTTCTTCCCGAGAAAGCAATTACCTTAGTAAGATCACTCTTTGATGACGCACTCATTGTTAAGGTTGGCAAAAACACCAAAGGCTATGAGGTCACCCTTTCAAACGCAATCTGCCTGAAAACGGTATAGAATCCAATATAGTCCAGGACGGTATTTCCAAGTCCCTTGGGCTATTGGTATTTCCGATAGCGGCAATCTTGTTCCGGCAGATTGCCGCTTTCTTTAGTTCCCATAGTCAACGCTTTCTGCTTTCCATGATTCGGCGTACCTTTGCCGAAAAATTCAGAAATTATAAAAAGTAATCATGGAAAGTTTTTATTGTTGGCTTGTCGTAGCTTTGGAGTTCGTTATTGGATTCTTTTTCGTGAAGTGGCTTGTCCGTCATAACAACATAGATGTGGAGTGATGGAACTACTGATATTGTCATTGACGATTACGTTTGGACTGATACTGGGCAAGCTCAAGGTGGCCAACGTCTCATTGGGATTGGCCTGGGTGTTGTTCGTAGGCATCGCATTCAGCTATTTCCCTGTCAGCATAGATGAGCATCTGCTCCATTTCCTCAAAGATTTCGGGCTGATTCTTTTCGTCTATAGCATCGGTCTGCAGGTAGGTCCGGGTTTCTTCTCCTCGTTCGGCAAAGGCGGGCTTCAACTCAATATGCTCGCCATAGGAACCATTCTGATGAGCATTGTGGTGACGCTGACCGTCTTCTGCATCACCGACATTCCGATGACCACGCTGACGGGCATTCTCTCAGGTGCTGTCACCAATACGCCCGGACTGGGAGCCGCACAGCAGGCCGCCGCCGACCTGCACGGCGCCGATGCTCCTGAGATTGCCACTGCCTACGCCGCAGCCTATCCCGTTGGTGTCGTGGGTGCTATCGTGTGCTTCCTCGTCCTGCGCTTCCTGTTGCGCATCAACTGCATGCGCGAGGAAGTAAAGGCGCGTCAGGGACAGGACGACACCGGCGAACTGAGCGTCAAGCCCTTTACCGTCCGCATTACCAATCAGATGATTGTCGGCAAATCCGTCATCGAACTGTGCAACATCATGGGACGCGACTTCGTCATCTCCCGTCTCTTGCGAAACGATGAAGAACAGCACACTGACATGGTGAACGGGCAGACCAGTTTCTCCTTGGGCGACCAGATTCTGATTACCGCTGCACCGAAGGATATTGAGGCCATCACAGCTTTTCTTGGTGAACCGTCGGAAGTAGACTGGGAGAAATGCGACCACGGACAGGTGTCACGCCGCATCTTGATCTCCAAGCCGGAAATCAATGGCAAGACCATCGGACAGCTGCACATCCGCACCCAGTTCGGCGCCAACATCACCCACGTCTATCGCTCTGGCGTGGAACTTGTGGCCGCTCCGCATCTGCGCCTGCAGATGGGCGACCGCGTAACCATTGTAGGCACCGAACTGGCCATCAGTCATACGGAGAAATGGCTGGGTAACGAGATGAAGCGGCTCAACGTACCCAACCTCATTCCCATCTTCCTTGGCATCGCCCTCGGATGTCTGCTTGCCGATGTGCCACTCAGGCTGCCAGGCATGAGTCATCCCCTGAAACTTGGACTCACGGGCGGCCCGCTCATCGTCGCCATCCTCATTGGCTACTTCGGCCCCAAATACAAGCTCATCACCTACAACACAGTCTCCTCGAACCTCATGATCCGTCAACTCGGCATCTGCATCTTTTTGGCCTGCGTTGGACTTGGTGTCGGGCGCGACTTCGTCAGCACCGTATTTACCGCCGAAGGTCTGAGATGGGTAGGGATAGGAGCCCTCATAACCATCATACCGCTGCTCGTCTGCGGAATCGTTGGCCGCATGCTGCTCCATCTCAACTACTACACCCTTATTGGTGTACTTGCCGGAGCCCACACCAATCCCCCCGCACTGACTTACGCCAGCCAACTCACCTCCAGCGATTTGCCCGCTGTAGCCTATGCCACGGTATATCCCTTTGCCATGTTCCTGCGCATCATCACCATACAGATATTAATATTAACACTTGGATAGAAAAATAATAAGACTATGCTGAAAAATATTATCGTCGACATCATCGTCCTCGCCCTCGTTGCGTTGGCTGTAATAAAGTTCCTACAACGCGACGAACAGGAACATGAGCAGAAA
>JBGUQW010000150.1:0-13732 GCA_045131435.1 Prevotella sp. | reverse complement strand
ATGAATAGTATGTGCTATAGAGAAGAAGCCATCGAATGTGTAAAAGATCATGTTCTCCAGATACATAAGCAAATATATGCCAAGTATAATGGTGATTTTGACAGAATATATACGGAAGGGTACAACAGCAAGTGCTATACGGGTAGGGTGATTGAGCCTGGGAAGGTATATGAACTGAGTTATCTGGAATGTACGTGCCCTAAAGTTAAATGTGGGCTGAGAAACCATCCGCAGCAATGTGAGTGCTCACGACAGAGCATTCTATATATCTTATCGCAACTTGAACCGGACAGCCAATTCGATGTTCGGATTGAGAATACGATTCTTAGGGGGAGCGACCGCTGTACATTCATAATAACAAGACATGAAGGTATTTATTTAAGAAGAAAATAATGGAAACAGATCGTATCATATTACGCCCTTGGCGGGACAGCGATGCGGAAGTTCTGTACAAGTGGGCTTCCGATCCTGATGTAGGGCCTCGTGCAGGATGGGCACCGCATCAAAGTGTGGAAGAGAG
Organism: Prevotella sp.; assembly: GCA_045131435.1. GTDB lineage: Bacteria > Bacteroidota > Bacteroidia > Bacteroidales > Bacteroidaceae > Prevotella. The sequence goes on along the minus strand of JBGUQW010000150.1, from coordinate 13,212 downwards.
CCTGGAGATTATCCGCACCGTATTCAATGATGCGCTGCACACATGGGCAATCGAGTTGAAGGAAACGGGGGAGCCGATTGGTGCTATGGGCTACGGACCTTCGTGCGAGTGTGATTTGCCGGCCCGTGAGAATGAACCGCTCATCGGCTATTGGGTGGCCAAGCCCTATTGGAATAAGGGCATCTGCACAGAGGCTCTGCAACTGATGTTAGACCATATCCGACAGACAACAGACATCAAATCGCTTATCAGCGGCCACTTCGTAGATAATCCTGCTTCTGGCCGGGTGATGGAGAAATGCGGCTTCGTCCCCACCGGCGAAACCTGCATCGATGCAACCCAGTATCAAGGCGAGAACAGACCTATAAGAGTCCTGAGATTAGAAATAGAAAGGTAATCTCTTGCCCGGGTAATCAGCAATGGTTGCTCGGGCTTGCTATTTTCCGATGCAGAAAATAGGGAAAGTCTATAACTTATTGTAAATAAATACTTTAACTTTTTGACCTTTTCACGTTTGTCCCCCTACTGTCCCCGAATTTTTTGAGGCCCCAAACTTTTTTCGTGAAAAAGTCCTTCGGGGGACAAAAAAAGTAAAGGTGCGTCCCCGCATGGCGTGTAATATTGTGTAATCAATTTCTTTGATTCTCACGGGAAATCATCTACTTTTGCTCCGTCCGGACTACAGCACAGATTGTTGAACGATTAAAAACCGCAAGAAAATGAAGAAACTGATTCTCATGTTATTGATGGCCGAATGTTGCCTTATATCGGCCCATGCGCAAAAGACTGTGGTGTCGCAGACCAATCAGAAGGTCTTCGACACCGTAGAACAGATGCCGGAATATCCTGGTGGCATGCAGGCTATGATAGCGTTCCTGCAAACCAACATGAAGTACCCCGAAGATGCCGCAAAGCAGAAAGTGGAGGGGCGGGTTATGGTTCAGTTCATTGTGGAAACTGATGGCAGTATATCAGATGTGCATGTGGCCAAGCAGGTGTTCCCCTCGCTCGATGCCGAAGCAATCCGGGTGGTGCAAGCCATGCCCAAATGGACGCCAGGCAAGGAGAAAGGCAATGTGGTCAGAGTGAAATACAATCTTCCCATTGTATTTCGGATGTAATGAAACCCTTCACGCTGGCATTATTCGCACTCGTCATTGTGGGCTGTTCACAGGAGCAGTCCCACAATGAACTGCTGTGCAGGTCGGCGCAGATTGTTTTCACCCAGCCCGACTCGGTCGTCAGGATGCTGTCTCCCCATTATAACGACTCGACGATGACCGCTGCCGACCGGGCACTCTATGGTCTTCTCTACACGGAAGCCCTGCATCGCAGCGGGCTCAGCACTGCGTCAGACTCGCTGATTCGTACCAGTAGAGACTTCTATGAGCGTCAAGGGGACGATGAGCACCTCTCCAGAGCTTTGCTCCACCATGGCATCATCCTGTACCGGCAGCAGCAGGTGCACGAAGCGGTGCTGTCGATGAAACGGGCTGAACTGCTATCCGGCGGCCTGGACCTGCCGGCTTTCAAGTGGTACCTGTACTGCGTGCTTGGCGACGTGAACGACAATGTGGGCAACCACGCCTTGACGCTTCGCTACTACAAGCAGGCATTGAGGGCTGCAAGGCAATGTGGCAACAGACAATGGACCGTTCAGACGCTGAATAATATAGCCATGACCTTCGACATGTTGGGCCAGCAAGACAGCCTGCGGTATTATACCGAACAGGCACAGCCCTATTACGAAGACACGCATGGAGAAGTGCGGGCCACCTATCTGGTCAATCGTGCCAGTTATATATGGAGCACAGGGCAGCGCCAGGAGGCGAAACGCTGCCTGATAGAATCCAGGCTCATCTCTCCAACCGACAGAGGAGAGAAACTGCTCGCCGACATCTACATGGCAGAGGGAGATACTGCAGCAGCGATCCAGCAATGGTATAGACTGTCTGGCTCCCTGTCTCCCGATGTTGCCATCCAGTCCTATCGGCAGTTGATTACCTATCTGAAGCGTCAGGGTGACCTGCGTGGTGTGGCAGAATTCAGTCAACGCCTGAATGAGGTTTATCATCACCTCTATGAACAGAACGACGCCGCCGCTGTCATCGACCTGCAGACGCAGTTCGACGAGCAACTTAAAGAGCGGCGGCAGTATCGCATGGTCATCGTCCTCCTTGCCGCCATCATTCTCGTGATCGTACTCTCTGCCCTCATCATCTGGTATAACCGACGTCGTATTGACCTGCTCAATGCCCGTTTTGCCGAAAATCAGATGCAATATAATCTGACGCGGACGGAACTCACCCAGATGCGGCGGATGAAGGAGCGTGAACAGCGGGAGAACTCCCGCCAATTAAAGGATATTGTATCTCGCCTGCATGCTGCTGCAGGCAAAGGTAAACCTGCACCTGATGATGACATGAATGCTTTGGCCCAACTCTCATACGCCATGCGTCCAAAGCTACGGGAACTGCTGTCTCCACTCAGTTCCAAGGAGCAACAGGTGTGCTTGCTGACGGTCCATCATTTCCTTCCCTCTGAGATTGCCAATCTCACCATTGCAACTCCCCAGGCCATCACCAACACCCGCGTGCGCCTGCTCAGGAAACTATTCGGGGAGACGGGTGGGGCGAAGGATTTCGATACAGCCATTCAAGAGTACTGCACAGATGAAGTCGGTTTATAGATGCACCTTCTCGATCCGGCGGTAGAAAAGAGTACGACTCATTTTCCGATGCAGAAATTAATTTCTGAAATGAAAAGGAAGCAATACGGAATCTTGCAAAAGGTAATGTATTGAAATTCAATAGTTAGCAAAACGAAAGCCTTCCGTTCACTTCCATTGAAAATTCGCTCAAATTTGGTTTTGTTGTGCAAAATGCTTATTTTTGCACAACGACAAATTTGACACTTATGGAGCGCATAACACTGTATTATCGGGAAGGCAAACAGAAGGGGGTTGCCCGTCTTAGATTCCGGCTGGTGGACGGTCGGAAAATAACGCTGTATCACAAGACCGGCTACTTGGCAAAAATCAAGGATCTGGAGAAGTACGAACACAACGGCGATCTCAAAAAGAGAGTCGAGGTTTACAACAAAGAGCTGAATGGTGAAATCATCCGTCACATGAGCGCCATGCACAAGGCCTACGAAAAGATGAAGGAGGATGGCCTTGACATGACCAGCGAAGTATTCGAGACACAGATAGAGCGAGCGCTTAATCCTATAGTAGAGGTGCGCGAGCAGGTGACCGAAACAATGGTCGAGCGATTCCTGCGACATGAAAGGGAAGCACTCCGTGATGGTGTCATCGGTGACTCCCGATATGTCGAGGCCCAGTGCTATGCTGGCAAGCTCCACCGCTTCCTCACAATCAAAGGCATGAGCAAGCTCACGGTTCAGGAATTCACCACCGAACTTCTGCTCGAATTCCGTCAGTTTGTATTTGATGAATACCTTTATGTGCCGAGGTATAAAACACTGTATGCCAAAGAGAAAGTACAACGCAAACCGATGCGACGACTCTCCAATACCTCTGTCGTTCAGGTCCTCTCGATGTTCCGCGCTTTCTTCAATGAGCTGGAAGCCAATGATGAAATCACCAAGTCTCCTTTCCGTCGGCTCACGGCCGAGAAACGCAAGACCATCCTTCGCGTTATGTTCGATGATCCCGTGTTCCTGCGCCACGAAGAATTCCAGAAAGTCATAGAAACCGAGGTGCCGGATGACCTGAAAGAGATCAAGGACGCCTTCCTTCTGAACGCCTGCTTCGGGTGCCGTATAGGAGACTTCCGCCGCCTGTCTATGGACAAGATCTCCGTATCTCCGGAAGGAATACCATATATCCATTACATCCCGTCCAAAACAACGCACACCCAGACCACCAACCAGGAGATCAAGACGCCCATTATCAAGCTGGCTTATGACATCATTATGCGCACCAAGTTCAACCTGGGCCTGGTCATGAAGTCGAACCAACTCGCGCTGTACAATGACAAGCTCCGTGAACTGATGAAGCACTGCGGCATTGACCGCAAGGTCACGACCTACGATGTGGAGAAGCACGATAATGTCAGCATCCCGCTCTATGACGCCGCCTCGTCAAAGCTCGCGCGTAAAACGCACGTTGACATGATGAGCAAAGTTCAAGTCAATCTTTACGCAGCCGGACTCCACCGTCAGGGGAGCGATGCGGTGCATCATTATACCAAAATGGAGATGGCCGACCACTTCGCTTTGATGAATGTGGCCTTCCAGCAGCCTCAGTACCATGTGGACAAAGAACTGAACATTCTTGTCGATGAATCCGCAAGAAATCAGTAACTTTGTAGTCCACAATGAAAGCACTGGACAATCTTGAAAATTACGATATTCCTGCCGGATTCCGGCTTACAGCTGAGCAGGAAGTACAGTTTGCTTCCGACCTGAAAGAGATCGTGCATGCACTGATCCCCATCAGGGGAAGCAAGCTGCACACCCGTCGTTATTTCAACTCGCACCTCCGGTACACATCCAACGTCCAGGACGCTTTACCCAAGCCAAGCTTTCCTCCTGATCCAGACGAAACCGTCGAAACATACACTCCGCAGCCAGGCGAGTACACCTGGAACAGCGACCTGCTCCAACCAGCACTACTTGACATTCTCAAGCCTGACCAATGGAGTTTCGGATTCGTCATCAACTACATTAACGCCGACATAGCTCGCCGCCAGAATAAGCGCTATTTCAAGGACAGCGTAATCTCCGATGCCCTTGTCAAGTTTGCCTTGTCATTTGATGTCGATGAGATCCGCGCCAAAGCACATGAAATCGCAGACCCGAAGGAGCGCCTCCGCTTCCTGAACGCCAAATACACCGACTTCAAGATATACGATGGCCTGTCCAGGGATGAAGAAGAATGGGTCGCCGGTCCGGTCGGTGCCGCACTGCAGGCGCTAACAGAAGAAGCTCAGAAGGATTTGAAGCTGGCCGACTCTCAGGTCAAGCACACACCGAAAGAGACGCAGAAGTCCGGTCGCACCAAATCAGCTGCGCTCAAGAATCACAACGGCATCGACACCCATCAACACGTCCTCTACGACTTCGAGATTAGCTCCCTGCCGCAGTTTGCGTCCTTACGGATGGAATTCCACGGCGGAGTCCTCACTGACCCCTGGGCCAACCAGATGTCGTTCGACTCCATCATCAGGCAGATGTTCTCCCATTGCTACGACGCCGAGAACAAATTCCAGAAAGACGAAGTGATCTTCGAGGACTATCCTCGCTTCATTCTCGGCCTTCTGGACTCCTACAGCATCCGCCTCCAGCGCTTATACCGTAGCAATCCTCACGTTGGTTTCAAGCTGCTCTTTGAGTGGATGCAAAAGACCGCAGCCATCATCGACGAGGTACATCAGGCCATTCCAACCATCTATGAGAAAGGGAAACACTACTACGCCGGAGATCCGGCCGAACGCCCCTCCGTGGATACCTGGCCGATGAAACTTGTTGTTCTGGAGACCCTTTACAGTGCTTTCCCGAATATGTACGGCGACCTTAAGCCGGAAGTCACGCCGACGATTGCAGCTATGGTTCCATACAATATGTGGGGCGATGAATACGACCAACTGCGCGATAAGTTCTCAGATCAGTTCGGCCTTGAATTCCCCAAGCGGGCCATTGTCAAGGTGGACGAGAACCGCCGCCGCTTTGCCCAGGTCCTTGCCGAGCAGTGTGCTACCTTCTGCATCCAGATGAACAACATCAGCGGTAGCAGGGAAGAGGACGAAGCCTTCCGCAACTGCTACAACCCGATGACAAGCCTCCTGCACGGCTATTTCGCGGATTATATCAAGCGCATCCAGAAAGCATCCGAAAATGCCGATGAGATAGACCAGGCTGTCATTGCCTGGCTTCTGTCCCTGGAGGAAGAAATCCAGATCTGCTACGCCAGCCGCTGCAACGCCATCCGCCGCCAGTGCGGTGCCAGCTCCCGCACGGAAGTGGCCATGCTGCGCTTCTTTTACGACGTTTGCGAGAAGAATGTATTCGATATGGGTGTCGAGTATTTCCAGGACTGCGAGGCCATCCCGCTCGTCCCCGAAAAGAAACCCCAGGAGCCCGAACCTGAACCCGCCGAGGCCCAGCCCGAGCAACCCGCCGCAGACGCCAAACCAGAGCCCGAGCAGCCCAAGATCCAGCATACCCGCCGTATCAACTACAAGAAGCTCTACGACGCCTGGAACGAGAAGGCTTTCACCGCTACTACCCTCGAAGAATTCACCGCAGCCATTGACCACGCCGACTTCTCCACGATGATGGAGCGGGCAGAGAACGCTGGCCAGCGAGCCGGATTCATCGGAGCCGTCAAGTTCATCATCAAGCGTCTTAACCATCACCTCGGAAGCAACTGGTACTACATCGCCTGCTGCAGTATAGGCGAGACTCCCGACGACCTGAATAAGCTCAACGACACAACCAAGCAGATTTCCAAAATCGATACAAAGATTCTATCTGGTTCCATCAAATAACCTGAGGCCTCAGGTCACCGCAGGTTGCCGCAGAACTTTCGGTTAACACCGCAGATTAACTCCTTGAATTCCAACGAATTCCGGGAGTCAATTTTTTATCTGCGGGATTGTGCGGCAAAAATCCCTCATACGAACTTTGCAATGTCGTGGAAACACTGTGCCATGAGTGATGGAAGCGACGCTCCCCGGCGCACCGGAGACAGATAATGGCTATGTCAGCCCGGAGCCGGCAAACGTATGATAAACGTAAACACAAAAGAATCGAAAGCAATTCAGATTGTAATGGACCGGGATGACCTCGAGGAGGCCATCCGGACAGTCGTTGGCGAACTCATCGTCCAACACGAAGAACAGAAGAAAGAGGTACGCATCACACGCGAGGCTGCCAAGAAACGCCTGCAGGTAGGGGACACCACCCTCTGGCGCTGGGACCAGTCCGGCTACCTCAAAGCAATCCGCGTCGGGCGCTCCGTCTATTACCTGGAGTCCGACGTCAGACGCATCGAGGAGGGAGAATTATGAGTAATCGAGAAGCCCTCAATCCGGTGGACGCCATCAAGGGTGAGGTAAAGAAGGCCCGCAACGCACCGCGTAAGCTCGGCCGACTCCGCCTCCAGTCCGCCAACAAATGGATCGACGACGCCAAGGCACAGCCCGACCCCGAGCACTACTACCACGGCATGTTCGTCGAAGGCGAAATCTCCTTCGTCTTTTCCGCCCCGAACTCAGGCAAATCCCTCTTTCTGATGCAAGTTGCCGAATCCATCGCCCGCACCCAGAAAGTTGTAGTCATCGACTGCGAGCAGTCCAGCAAGCAATTCCAGAAGCGCTACACCAACGACGATACCGGCAGCACACACTACTTCCCGGCCAACCTTTACCGCGCCGAAGTGGACTCAGAGCTGCTCGACACCGTTGACCAGGATCAGGCCATTCTGGAGAGCGTAGAACAGGCAGCCAAAGAAGGCTTCAAAGTGACCGTCATCGACAACATCTCGTTCATCTGCGTTGACACCGAGAAGGCCCAGACCTCCATCGAGTTTATGCGAAAGCTCATCAAACTCAAGAAGCGCTACGGGCTTACCATCCTCGTTGTCGCCCACACGCCCAAACGAGATGCCAGCCGCCCGCTCACCCAGAACGACCTCTCTGGCTCCTCCAAACTGATGGCACTAATTGACGCCGCCACAGCGATTGGGACCTCCTCACAAGACCCTAAGCTCCGCTACGCCAAGACCGTCAAGTTCCGCTCCGGCGAATACCCTTGCCCTGCAGATCACGTCGCCATCTACAAGCTGGAGAAAGTGGATAACTACACCCACCTCGTATTCCAGGACTACGGCAACGAGGCTGACCATCTCCGCGAGAAAAACTCCTTCACAGAGCTGGAGGATATGCAGGAATTCGTCAATCTCAAACACCAGGGCATGTCCCTCAAGGAGATTGCCGAAGAGACCGGTTTCTCCAAGACTACAATCCACCGCAAGCTCAAAAAAGCCGTCGATATGGGCCTCGTGCCCACTTCTACGGCCGATTCTGCCCCAGCAGCCGAGCCGTTCCGTTCCACCAAGGAGACGGACCAGGTGGAACGAGTGGAACGCGACCGTCGCTTACCGTTCAAAGATGAGGAGGACTAACGATGGAATACCGCTATCAGTTAGCACCTTACGCGGGCAAACAATCCCGCCTCGTCTGCCCCAACTGCGGCCGGCGTGAATTCTCTCCGTATATCGACACTGAGACCGGAGAGATCCTTGACGAGACCTGTGGTCGGTGCAACCGTGAATCCAATTGCGGCTACCACCTGACCCCCAGTCAGTACTTCCAGCAGCACCCTAAGGCAAGGCCGAAAGACGAGGATTGGCGCACGGCTCCAGACTGGCTGAACAAGCGTCAAACCTTGCAAAAGCCCGTCCTTCCGAAGCCCAGACCCAGCGGTCCCATCTGCGAACTCCCACGCGAAACCGTCGAGCGGACAATCCGGATGGAACCGCCCAGCAACCTCGTCAAGTTCCTGGACACCATCCTCGACCCGCTCATCACGGAAGGCGTCGTGTTTCTCTACGGCCTCGGCGTCACAAAGGCAGGGGAGACCATCTTCTACCAGAAAGACCGTCAAGGCCGATACAGAGGCGGCAAGGTAATCCAGTACGACCCGCAGACCGGACACCGCGTAAAGCACACCGATTTCCCGGTCTATTGGATTCACCAGAGCTTCCAACGCAAGGGCCTTATCCCGCAGGACTGGAAGATGACGCAGTGCCTCTTTGGCGAGCATCTCCTTGATCAATACCCAGACCAGATCGTCTGCCTCGTAGAAGCCGAGAAAACGGCCGTAATTTGCGCCGGATTCATGCCGGAGTACACCTGGCTTGCCACAGGCGGTAAAACGCAGCTGAACGAGCGTCTGGACGTCCTGCGGGGCAGGGAAGTCATCGCTTTCCCTGACATCGACGCTACTGACGCCTGGACGGAATACTTCAACAGTCGCACCGACCTCAATGTCACCGTGTCGATGCTGCTGGAAGAAAACGCTACAGAGCAAGACCGGGAGGACCAGATTGACATAGCAGACCTGCTCCTCCGCTGGTATGGCAACCATCCTGAAGCCGTTCCGCCCGTTCCAAGCGTTCCTTCCCAAGGTGGAACGGAACGACCGCGCCAGCAGTACGCCAACCCCGTTGTGGGCGAGATTGCCCGCTTCTTCTCACCCGAAGTGCTGCCCGAGGTCGCAGCACTGATAGAGGACTTCGACCTCGTCCCTGTATCCATTCAACGCATAAAACCTACGGATAATGAAGATTCTGATAGATAATGGCCACGGGGTCGAGACCCCGGGCAAACGCTCGCCGGACGGACGTTTCCGCGAGTACAAGTACAACCGAGAGATAGCCCGCGCTGTGGTCGAACACCTCCAGCTACGTGGTTATGATGCCGAACTGCTCGTTCCCGAGGAAAACGACATTTCCCTCGAAGAACGAGTTCGCCGGGCCAACCGGATCACCTGTCAGATAGGTAATCCCGTCCAGGAGACCTTTCTGGTATCCATCCACGTCAATGCGGCCGGGAGCGGCCTGATGTGGCACAATGCCACCGGCTGGTGCGCCTACACCTACTACGGCCACACCCTGTCCGACAAGCTGGCCGACTGCCTGTATAAGGCGGCACGCAAGTATCTGCCTGGGCACCGCATCCGCACGGATGATGCCGACGGAGATCCGGACTTCGAGGCTCCATTCTACATCCTCAAGCATACCTACTGCGCAGCTGTTCTCACCGAGAACGGATTCATGGATTCCGAAGTCTCTCTGGCCTTCCTGGAGTCAGATGAAGGGAAACGGGCCATCGTGGCGCTGCATGTGGAGGGGATAGAGGAGTATGTGAGAAGTTGCGAATAGCCTCTGACTACACTAAGACCACCGGTAGAGAACGTTCTACCGGTGCTCTTTTTGAGTGATGCTAAGTATCTGTAATATTGACTTTAGCAAATCGGTTTATTGGTAGTTGTACGACATTTTGTGTATATTTGCAAAGGCATAGTAATCCTTATCAGCATATGGCAAGAAGAAAGTCCGTCAATAAAACGGGAATATCACATATTCCTGGCGTTCCAACGAAGGATATATGGATTTCCTATACGTGCCTCAGTTGCGGGCATGTGAACTACGAAAACATCGGTGAGCATATTTTGCGTCCTGAAGATGCATTTGATAAGTGTTCATGGAAATGTGCCAAATGTGGCTTCGTTCATTCTAAGGACGCGGATCTACCTAAGAAATTTAAGAACTGGGCTCCAAAGTTGAGGAAAAATGATTCCAACACGTGTAAGAATTTTTGGAGAGCCTTCTTCACTCTGGCTACCGCTAACCCTGAGTATTATTGGAAACAATGTACGACTTGTGGGCGTGTCCTTCCAAGTACATCCTTTGCGAAGCATGCTGGTTGGAGTGAAATTGAAAAACAACAAGAATGCAAGGCATGTAAAGCCGCTATCAATTCACTTTTGAACCCTGAGCGCACCAAAGAACAATTGCAAGAGAGTGGCGCAAGACGCAGGATAGGTGATCTGATGCATCCTGATCCCAACTATAAACCATATAGTGACATCAAGGATTTGTTCCAGCGGTTTGGTGGGAAATGTTTTAAAACAGGGAAACCTCTGGATATTAACAAGAGAAAAGAGTGGAATATTGATCATATTATCCCATCTGCTTACTTCTATCCATTGACGAAAGAGAATGCGGCTCTTTTATCAAAAGGGGCAAATGAAAGCAAAAGGGCGACATGGCCAAGTGAAGTATATACCAATCAACAATTGGTGGAATTGGCCCGAATAACTGGAGCTGATCTAACACTTTTATCAAGCCCAGAGCCAATCTACAATACCAATATTGATCCCAATATGGCTGTGCAACGTTATCTGCATAAGGTACGGAGTCAAAGTACGCTGAATAAGCGTGTCAAAGAGTTAAAGAAAATTCTCACCGAAGCAAAGCTCGTTGATAAGCTGTCCGATGAGAATAAAAAGCTGCTGGGACTTTAGGTCTTACTCCATTATCAAATACTGATGTGATGTTACTGTGCCAAGGTCGGCTATTCCGAACTTGGCACATTCTGCCACATCCTCATCATAAAGCCGGGCTCGATTGAACCAATGACGAGCACGTTGTTGAAGAACTTGCCCCATATCGCACTTGTCACTTTTCCCCAAGTGCATTACGAAATAGCCGCCATTACAAAGCCTATCTCTTGCTTGCTGAAAGACAGCGTCATATACATCAAAACTCTCTTTCTGGCGCTCGTCTACATATTGGGCAGGCTGTAAGTTGAAGTCGGGCTCATCCCACCCCGTAAACCATAACCTTATCCAATTCGCCAGATAGAACCGGGTACTATCGAAGAATGGTGGAGACGTGATAATGGCATCCAATTGATTGAGTTCATCTGGCCATGCTTCTGTCGAATCTCCCAAGAACATTTGACCGTCAACAAAAGTTCTTGGATACGGTACCGCCACAGACCTATCTACTTTTTCTGTCACCTTCTCAATGAGGTTTTTATATACAGCATCACCCGTGGGCGCATAAGGGACAATAGGGTGAGACTTGCGGCTTAAAGCATATGGTCTGTTCCCATGCAATATGTGAAGTAAGGAAGATATCACCATCATTTCTGCCGTGGTTTGGGGCTCATTCTGCTGGAAATAAAGCCGAGCAGCTAAGATCTCACGAAAAGTATGCTCGTTGTAATACTCAGCAAGAGTTTTATTAAAGCCAAACCGACTGTTTCGAGCGATATAACCACGAGGGAATCGTACATTCTCAATGAAATTCTGCAGTCGATCAATTACCGCATGACAATCCTCGATAGAACAGCGTTGCATCTTGGCCGAGGAAACATAATATGCCAGTGGACTTATGTCCATGCCATATGCATGCTTGCCATTTAAGCACCCTTCAAAAGGAATTGTTCCGACTCCGGCAAATGGATCGAACAATGTTCCGCCTTGGGGTACAAATGTGCGGACAAGATGATATGCTATTGCCGGTTTTAGCTTTCCTTGGTATGAGCACAATGAATGATTAGGATGTCCCCAATTCTTCTTTGAAAATGGGAGTTCCTTGTGTGGCAGTTCTCTATAAAACCGGCTCCACTTTCCATCAATGTATTTTGTCATAACTAAGATTCTTTAAACTTTATTACCAGAAGTACCTGAGAAAGAAGTGCGCCATTTCGTGATCTTCTCTGGCGTAAGATTTCACGACTTTTGAGCTTAAACCCTAAAGGCTCAATTATTTCAAGAAGTATAAGATCGGTTTGGATATGGACATCTGAGAAGATGGAATCGCCCAAATCAACGAGTACATCAGCTCCATCTTTGAGATTCTTGCTGAGTCCTTGGAACACCTCATGCATCTCCTTGAAATAGCATCTCGCCATTAGTGGAATTCTGCGGTCATATGCCTGTTTGTCCAAAACGGCCATAGTCTTATCTAAGAGAGGGCTTGATAAGTCACTTACCTGCTTGGAATATTCTTGTTTTACGTCGTTAATACCGCTGGTGAGAGCTTCATCACGATAAAGCCGTAGGTCATCCTCGGACTGCAAGTATGATAGGAACCAGAGTTCAAGTTTTGTGTTTCGGAAATAATTTGTGCCATTCAGATAAGGAGGGCTGGTGATTACGGCATCAATCTTATTCTTTAGCGTGGATTTACCGATATTCTTCGCATTGCCTTGAATTAGCTTATGGTTAAGGTGAATGGCGACCTGACAATTCAGTATATCTTCGACAATAATCTGAATTTTAATGGGTAGGATGTCCTGTAAGACAACCATTTCATTTTGGCGCTCTTTTTCGGTCTTGAATCGAAGATCTCCTTGCTTCTTTAGATATGAGATGGGGATTAAGCATGAAAAAACAGCCACGCTCAGTACCTTAGCAAGTAAGGTATCACCATCTTTATCTATGTTGTCGATAAGGGTCTTTAGTCGTAGAATCTGTTCGAATTGATCTTCTGGGAAATATATACTTTTCCCAAAAACGCGAGAATAGGACGCACGCAGACTTTCAGACGGAACAGTTCTTGTGATTACTTCAAACAAATAATTGTTGAGATCTGCCAATCTGGATGCAAGAGCTTGACGCTTCGAAGGGCTAAGCTTCATCACAGAAATCTTTGTGTCGATCAAGACCTGT
>JBGUQW010000149.1:0-14589 GCA_045131435.1 Prevotella sp. | reverse complement strand
TGGCTTCATCTTCTATTCAATAGCGGCAACCACTTCAATCTCAACCAAGGCGCCCTTCGGCAAAGTCTTTACAGCAACGGCAGAACGGGCAGGATATGGCTCTGTGAAAAACTCTGCATAGACGGCATTCATATCAGCGAAGTCGTTCATGTCGGCCATGAAGACAGCGGTCTTAACGACGTTACTCATACTGAGACCTGCCTCTTCCAAAATGGCTCTGACGTTGGTAAGCGACTGACGGGTCTGTTCTTTGATGCCGCCCTCTACAAATGCTCCTGTTGATGGGTCAATGGGAATCTGACCAGAGGTGTAAACGAGATTTCCCACTTGAATGGCCTGGCTGTAAGGCCCGATGGCAGCAGGTGCCTTCTTTGTACTAATCACTTTCATAACTTCGATCGCTAAATTAAGTATTTTAAATGTGAGTGCAAATTTAGCAATTTTCCGGCATTTCCCCTATTTTTGCAATCATATTTAAATGAATTTAGGTTTTACGCCAGAAAAAATAGGCAGCACCGAGGCTGCCTTACAAATGGATTGCATTTAAACGACCGTGGGGATGATGATTTCACCGACTCCACCACAATATTGCGTAGTCAGGTCAATGATTTTCTGTGCCGTCTGATGAAGCAGCTCGTCAGAAGTAGCATCGTTGCCTTGAACAATGTAGAACACGTTGCGAGCCGTCTCATCAACCAGTGTCTTCTGTACTTGTCGAATCTCCAGACGACACAATACCTCGTTAGAATCGTCGATGTATGAATATTCATGAGGATTTATCGCTACAGGCTCTGTCTGGCCGAGCGGTACAAAACGCTCCGTACCATCAGTAAAGCGCAGCGTGACATTTCCGCTGACGCGGTCTATATTGTGTGCGCCAAGAGCCAGTTTCGAGTCGAGCGATATGAGGTTGTATATATCTACAACTTTATTAATATAGGTAAGAGAGCCATGCTTCTGCAACAGCTTAATCAGATTCTCGCTGGCGGGAATATTCTTACGTCTTTTCACGCCAGTATGGTCATGCAGCAGATTGAATCCCTCTAAAATTGGGTCCTGATGTACGTCAATGTCTTTATAACGCTTTAACAGATCGTTCAGTAAGACCTCACGATGTGCATGCCATTCGTAGCTTTCCTTACTATTGTCAAGTCCTCGAATGACCACGAACACGATTTTTACACCAGCATCAAGAACTGCTTTTTCTACTTTGAACTCCATATCTGCAGATTATATGTGCAATAGGTACATATCTCTTACTTAAAAGCCCCGTTTCCAAGCAAACCCAAAATGAGCATGATAAGCACTCCTATCGTATAAACAAGAGCGCTACGCCAACTCTCTTCTTCCTCATTGTTAGGAGAGAAATTGAATGGGTCCTCGTACTTCACATTACAGGATTTAGCTGATTCCACCACTTAAATAATTTTTGGTCAGTTCATGCTGGGGATTATTGAAAATATCCTTTGCGTCACCCTGTTCAATAACTTCGCCCAGATACATAAAGATGACGTGGTCGGCAATGCGCTGAGCCTGGCGCAAGGTATGGGTAACCATGACAATGGAGTAGTCCTGCTTCAACTTCACGAAGAGGTCTTCAACAGTCTTGCTCGAGATGGGATCAAGGGCACTGGTGGATTCATCGGCCAACAGGTAGCTGGGCTCGACAGCCAGACTGCGAGCCAGACAGAGGCGTTGTTGCTGTCCACCAGACAGTTTGATGGCAGGAGTATGCAAGCGGTCTTTCACCTCTTCCCACAATCCCACTGCCTCAAGATAGTGTCGAACTACGAGATCAAGCTTGCGTTTGCCCCGAACGCCATGTATCTTGCATCCATAGGCAATGTTGTCATATATGCTCATGGGAAGCGGACATGGCCGTTGTGGAACCAAGCCAATATTTCGACGCAGTTCGGTCATTTGGCTGGGACCCGCCGCAACAACGTCTTGTTTTCCTAAGTTTACTTCACCGTCAATTTTGACGCCTTCTATTGAGTCTACAAGGCGGTTGAAGGTACGCAACAGCGTGGTTTTACCACAGCCTGAAGGACCGATGATGCACGTTATCTTATTCTGAGGAATCTCTACATTGACATCCTTCAGAATATGCGACTTGCCTATGTGGATATTCAGATTGTGCGTGGCCAGATGAGTATCCTCCAGACGGGGGAACTTACGGTCGACAATGAACGGAACCTGTACCGTCCAAGGTATACGCTGGCTGTAACTGGCACCAAGTACGTGTGGAAAACTGATAGAAAAACTCATATTATATATTATTTTTTAATGTGTTGGATAGACATCATTTTGCGGTGCAAAGGTACGATGATTCAGTCACCTGAGCAATACCTATTGAATAGTAAAATGCATCGCTAACAATGGGTATATTTGAGGATTATATCTTGTTGCGCGAGAAGCGGCTCATGATGAACCGGCCACTAAGACTGAGGACAAGTACGATGGCCGTCAGCACTACTGCAGCGGCGTATGCACGATCCTGCACCTCTAACTGGGGAGCGCTGAGCTGGAAAAACACGCTCAATGGCAGTGAGGCCGTCTGCTGAGTAAGACTTGTAGGTATAGAGTCGCTAAAACCAGCAGTAAACATCACACCTGCCGCGTCGCCGATGGCACGTCCGACACTAAGTAACGTAGCAGTAGCAATAGCCGGGGCTATCTGACGGACAACGACGCTGATGGTCTCCAGTCGTGTGGAGCCGAGACTATAGCCAGCCTCCAGCAAGTCTTGTGGAATGGTCTTAGCCACTTCGTCCATTGAGCGGATCAAAATAGGTATGATGAGCAAGGTGACCACGATAATACCACCAAGGAGCGACGTACGCAGGCCAAAGAATATCATAATGGTGAAGCCGAACGCACCATAGACAATGCTTGGTATTCCGAAAAGTACATCGTAGGCCAGGCGTGCAATAGAGCCAAACTTGGAATGAGGCTTGAGATAGACATTGAGGTAGAAGACTACAGGTATCGAGACCAGTAAGCCCAAGAAGGTTGCACCACCTACTATGTAGAGTGAACCAACGATAGCATTCAGGAATCCACCTTCCTTGCCAATATAGAAGCCGCCTCCAGGCAACGACGACACCATCTCCCACGACAATACGGGCAGGCCACGCTTGAAGACTGACCAGATGACACTGACAACGAAGAACAGTACCAAAGCGATGGAAGCATACATCAATACCTTCCAGATTTTTTCTATGACTATAGCTCTCTTCATTTGTTTTTCATTTTACGTAAGACAAGTCGTGAGAACAGGTTGAACACCAGTACGACAAAGAACAGAATGAATGCTGCAAACATCAGCGCACTCTCATAGAGTGGCAGTGACAGCATCTCGCCGTAGTTGTTTGCTATCAGGGCAGGAATGGGATAGCAGGCATCCAGCAAAGAGCCTGGCACAATAGCCAAATTGCCACACACCATGATGACGGCAATGGTCTCGCCCAATGTACGACTGGCTGCCAGGACGATGGCAGCGATGACACCTGGTGCCGTCTTGCGTAGGATGACATCTTTAGTGGTCTGCCATCGTGTTGCACCCAGCGACCATGCCGCTTCGCGGTATTCACGTCCCACGTTGCTGAATATCTCTATAAACAGGCTGACCAACAGAGGGATTACCGTCACGCCCAGAACAATGCCCGTGGCCAACACCGTATAGCCACTGTTTTCGCGATGCAATGATGGTGCCACTATGTTTGCAACCCACGGCACGATGACCAGCATACCCCATACACCATAGATGACCGACGGCAGTCCTGCCAGAATGTCAAGCAACGGAAATACATAGCGCTTCACAGCAGTATGAGCATACTCTGTCAGATAGATGGCCATAAGCAGGGAAATGGGGATGGCGATGCCAAGGGCCAACAGCGACACATAGAGTGTTCCCATCAAGAATGGAAAGAAGCCAAACCGATTGCTCATCGGTCGCCACTCGCCTTCAGTAAGTAAGTCCCACAGAGAGTGTTCCTGCAAGATTGGTACTGACTTCAGATACAAGCCCACAGCCATTGCCACCACCAAAAGCAGGCTGCTGATGGTCAGAACGGCCATCAGCTGCTCCGCTATGCGGTCTTTCAGTAATCTCTTGTCTCTTGCCATGACGTTTATTTCTTCACACCTAACTTTTTGAGTCCGGCATCAAGTTTTTCCTGTGGTATTTCAATATATCCCTGCGGCCCATTTTCTTTCTGCCCGTCAGTCAGAATATACTCGAGAAAAGCCACGACAACGGGGTCTGTTGGCACTCCGTTAGAGACAAAGTAAAGGTCGCGGGCAGGAGGCGACGGATAACGTCCGTCGGCAATGGCTTTCACAACGTCCGACTTGTTTTCATAGAAGTCTTCCTGCGGATCAATCTGCCCGTTGTTGTTCACATCGATGGGTGCTACGGCAATTCCTGGATTGGGCTTACCCGTCTTCGTGTCGTAGGCATAACCGATATTGTTCAGTCCAAGGCCGTTCACATCCTTTTGGATGGCGGCTGCCAAGCCTGGGTCACCGAAGACGGCTGTTCCCTGCAGGTCTTCCTGCTTCCCGCCGAGATATAGTGCCCAAGTCTCCGCCGCACCGCAGGCATCGCTGCGGGTATAAACTGTAATAGGTGTCGCATCACTTGTACCAGCTACCTGACCCCATGTCTTCTTTTGGCCCTTAATCCACAAGGCCACAAGGTCATCACGTGTCACGCCATGCTGCTTCAGCTCGTTATAGACAGGATTTTTGGCGTTGATGGTAGGCACCACGGCATCTTTAGCCACGGCAAAGCCCACAGCACCACGCTGCTGTTCTGCCTCACTCAGTTCACGACTCACCATGCCAAAGTCCACAACTCCGGCAATAGCATCGGTCACCCCTTTGCCGGCACCACCTGCCGACACGTCAATTTTCACACCAGGATGTAACTTCTGGAACTCATTGGCCCACTGTACAGCTAAAGGGTAGAGCGCAAAGGCTCCAGACAGTGAGATTTCGCCACTCAGTTCTCCGTCAGCACCAACCTTCGATTCTTTTTTTCCGCCGCAAGCGGTCAGCGACAGGGCCAGCACTGTTGCACCCAATGTCGCAAATGTAAATAATTTCTTGTTCATATTCGTGTTCATTTTAGAATTGTAGAATAAATTGGGTTTCAATCTGGTTGACATCTTTTGCAACCTTATTGTCCGTGTAAGTATAAGCAGCCTGAATGCGTAGCTTCTTGATTGGAATAATGTTCACACCCACCTGATAGTTCCACTGTCTTTCATCACCATCCTTGTTGGCTTTGAAGTAGTCTACACTCAGCAACGGCTGCACAGTCTTTGATACCCAGTAGGCTGCGGTAGCATATGCACCATCACTCTTTTGTCCAGCCGTGTTGCCGTTCAGGTATTCTCCGCGAATGGTCAGTTTGTCATCTTTGTACTCCACACCAGCCGAAGTACGATTTCGCACGTGTTCATCCCCTTTTGCCCCGTAGGATCCCTGATAGTGTCCTACGCTAAAGGCCAGTTCTTTTAAGGGTCTTACCCAAAGCAGTCCTGCAAAGTCCTTCTTGTCATTGTCATCCTTGGTGTTAATACCGTTGCCGTTGAACACTCCAACGCGATAGGTCACTACCTTATTAAAAAGATCACCATAAAGTGTTATGCCCACGTCACGTCCATTGGCTTTCAGACCGCTTAGGTCGTTGTATCCATTCAGTCGAGATACCGCAGTAGGATTCTCAATAGTCACCCATGTGGCAGGACCGTAGAGCGTTTCCTGCGAATACTGCACTTTATATTCACCTATTTGCACATTCACTTCCGGTGCAATCTTCCATCGCAAATAGGCATCAATTACTTTGACACTCGTCTCATATTCCGCCTGAAACTTATAGTCCACCTTGTCACTTAGCACACCATCTGCAGCCAAACGGATACGCCGGATATCAAACCCGTGTGTCGCGCCTTCCTTGTCACTCCACGCATAGCGTGCATTTATTAACCCCGATATTTTCGGTGCCTTCAGCTCTTGAGATGCTATTGGTAACACTGCCACCAACAGCAGAATGCTTACGAGTGTTATCCTAAATACTTTCAATCTTTTCATATGTGCAATCATTTTTTTGTTGTTGAATAACGAGTGCAAAGGTACGGCGAAAACCCCGCCCTGGCAATACCATGAGCGGGGTAATTTGATTCACGATAAATAGTGATGTTAATGGCAAATCTTAGGTATTTAGACTATTAGTGCCGCTGATGAAGACCACATTCACGGTGGTCGGGCGATTCCCACCACCAGCGCCCTGCACGTACGTCTTCACCAGGCTTTACGGCTCGTGTACAAGGTTCGCAACCAATGCTGGGATAGCCTTTATCGTGGAGTTTATTATAGGGCACATGGTTTTGGCGTATATAATCCCACACCTGCTGTTCGGTCCATGAGATGAGAGGATTGACCTTGATGAGCTGGTGCTGTTCGTCCCACTCCACGGTCTGCATGTCCTTGCGGGTGACGCTCTGCTCACGGCGCAGACCACAAATCCAAGCATCGAGTCCCTTGAAAGCACGTGCAAGCGGTTCGAGCTTGCGAATCTGACAACAACGATGGCGGCTCTCTATGGAGTTATAGAAGAGGTTGATGCCCTCTTCGCGTACCATGCGCTGCACCTCGCGATAGTCAGGGAAGAACACTTCCAACTGGATGCCGTAAGTCAGGTTGGTCTTGTCGATGAGCTGGTATGTCTCAGGGAAGAGACGGCCTGTGTCGAGTGTAAAAATACGAGCACCACCTTTCTTGACAATGATGTCCGTCAGCGTCTGATCTTCAATGCTGAGAGAAGATGAAAGAGCGATGCGCCCTTTATATGCCTCGAGGAAAAAGCCGACGACCTCTTCAGCGGGCGCATCGCGAAAACGTTCGTTTAAATCACGTATGAGTTGTGTCCGTTCCATATTGTTTCTGTTTTAATCATGCCGGCGCCGACGGTCTCGTTGGTGTCGGGATCGATGAAGATGACGCTGCCTGTTATATGGTTCAGGCGATAGTCATCGAAGACAAGGGGCTGGGCGGTGTGGATGGTAATCTCGGCGATGTCGTTCATCTTGATCTGGGACACACCGGGTTCCTTCTCCAGAGTGTTGATGTTGCGGCGGTAGTTGATGGTTCGCACGACGGCGAGTGTCTCGCTGGTGGTCTGTCGCACGATGTACTTGGTACGCGGCAGCAGCGGCTGCTCGTTAAACCAGCAGACATCCAGACGCAAGTCCTGTTCCTGATGAGGTTGCGGCTCATCGGTCTTTACGAGGATGTCGCCGCGAGAGATGTCGATGTCATCAGCCAGCTGCAAGGTGATACTCTGCGGCGGTGTGGCCTCACTGAGTTCATCGGCAGTCTGTGTGATGTGTGACACGACAGACTCAAGTCCACTTGGCAAGACTTTTATGCGGTCACCCACGCGGATAATACCACTGGCCACGCGGCCCGCATAGCCACGGAAATCGGGGAAGCGGCTACTGATGGGACGGATGACATACTGTACGGGGAAGCGGAAGGCACGCTGCACGTCGGTCTCGACATTGGATGCCGACTTGTTGACAGGCACCGTCTCGAGGAACTCCAGCAGCGGCGAACCCGTGTACCACGGCATGTGTTCAGAACGGTTCACCACATTGTCGCCGTCCTTGGCCGAGATGGGGATGAAGTTGATGTTCTGGATATGGAGAGTCTGAGCCATCTTCTTGTAGTCAGCTACAATGCGGTTGAAGACCGCCTCAGAGAAATCAACGAGGTCCATCTTGTTGATGGCTACGACGATGTGGGGGATGCCCAGCAGACTGGAGATGTAGGAGTGCCGCACGGTCTGCTCCAATACACCATGACGGGCATCGACCAGAATGATGCTCAGGTCGGCTGTTGAAGCACCTGTCACCATGTTGCGGGTGTACTGAATGTGGCCTGGCGTATCGGCAATGATAAACTTTCGCTTGGGTGTGGCGAAGTAGCGGTAGGCCACGTCAATGGTAATGCCCTGTTCGCGCTCAGCTCGCAGGCCGTCAGTCAGTAGGGCGAGGTTCACCTCCTCGTTGCCACGAGATTTCGAGGCTGTCTCAACAGCCTCCAACTGATCTTCGAATATCGACTTCGAATCATACAGCAGTCGTCCGATGAGTGTCGATTTTCCGTCGTCTACGCTGCCCGCCGTCGAAAAGCGCAGCAGCTGCATATCTAAATAACCTCTTTCAGAATTCATAATTCGCATTTTAAAATCTTCAATTCATCATTAAAAGTAGCCGGCTTTCTTGCGGTCTTCCATACTGGTTTCACTACGTTTGTCATCGGCTCGTCCGCCACGTTCGGTGACGCGAGTTGCCGCTATCTCCTCGATAATATCCTCCAGCGTGTGGGCTGTGGAGAGTGTCAGACCGGTACAGGTGATGTCGCCGATGGTTCGGCAGCGCACCTGCTTGGTCACTATCTGCTCTGTCGGCTTCAGCTTAATACACGGCTCGGCGGCCAGCCACTGTCCATCGCGCTCAAAGACCTGTCGCTCGTGGGTGAAGTAGAGACTGGGCATCTCAATTTTCTCCTGTAGGATATACTGCCAGACGTCCATTTCCGTCCAGTTGGAGATCGGGAACACACGAAAATGCTCCCCCATAGCCTTGCGCCCGTTGAAGATGTTCCACAACTCAGGACGCTGATTCTTCGGGTTCCACTGGCCGAACTCATCGCGATGGCTGAAGAAGCGCTCCTTGGCACGGGCCTTCTCCTCGTCGCGACGGGCACCACCTATGGCTGCATCAAAGTGGTACTTCTCTATCGTGTCCAAGAGCGTGGTTGTCTGTAGTTTGTTGCGTGAGGCATAGTAGCCAGTCTCCTCCTTGACGCGCCCAGTGTCAATGCTCTCCTGCACGGAGCCTACAATCAGTTCGGCACCAAGACGGCTTACCAGCGCATCGCGATAGTCAATGGTTTCCTGGAAGTTATGTCCCGTGTCGATATGCAACAGGGGGAAGGGAATTTTAGCGGGATAAAATGCCTTATAGGCCAGATGGACAATGACGATGGAGTCTTTACCACCAGAGAAGAGGATGACGGGCCGCTCAAACTGTGCCGCCACCTCACGGAGTACGTAGATGCTCTCCGACTCTAATTCTTTTAGATGTGTGATGTTGCTCATTCTATGCTTTCTTTTATGGATTTCAATACGTATTCCAGGATGTCATCTGTGTGACATTCAGAGATAAAATTGCCCTCGAACTGTGACGGCGAGACATAGATACCCCGATCCAGCATGCGCTGGAAATAGCGGGCAAAGTGCTTCTGGTCGCTGCGGCGGGCATCTGCAAAGTTTCTTACAGGTTCGGCATTGAAGAACAGCGTGAACATCGAGCCGCAGTGGTTCAGCTGGATGTCCTTGCCGCGAATAATCTGCTTCAGTTCCTCAATGAACTGGCGGCTGCGACCTTCCAGCTTCTCATAAAAACTGGGAAAGGCCAGCTGGTGGAGCGTCTCCAAACCAGCAGCCATCGCTACAGGATTGCCGCTGAGGGTACCTGCCTGGTAGACGGGACCATCCGGAGCAAGCAGAGCCATGATATCCTCACGTCCGCCAAAAGCTGCAGCTGGGAAACCGCCCCCGACAATCTTGCCCACGGTAGTCATATCGGGGGTGATACCGAAACGCTGCTGTGCACCGCCGAAAGCCAGTCGGAAACCGGTGATGACCTCGTCGAAGATGAGTACGGCACCGTATTGCGTCGTCAGTCGGCGGGTGGCTTTCAGGAAGTCGAGCGACGGAACCACCACACCCATATTACAGGCCACAGGCTCCAGGATGATGGCAGCAACGTGGTCGCCATGCTTCAGGAAATATTGTTCCAGTGCCTCCACGTCATTGTATGGAAGACAGATGGTATGCTTAGTGAAGTCGTTGGGGACACCTGCGCTGGAGGCGGTACTGATGTTGGCAACGGCAGAACCCGCACTGACCAGCAGATGGTCGGCGTGACCGTGATAGTTGCCTTCAAACTTGACCAACGTATCGCGACCTGTAAAGCCACGGGCCACGCGGATGGCTGACATCGTAGCCTCAGTGCCGCTGTTGACGAATCGCAGACGCTGCATCGAGGGGAAAGCCTCGCGTACACTTTCGGCCAGCCGCGTCTCGGCCTCTGTAGGTATGCCGTAGCTGGAGCCTCGCTGGATGGCCTCTATGGCACGTCGGCTGACTGCCGGATTGTTGTGACCTAAGATGAAGACACCCCACGACATACAGAAGTCGATGAACACATTTCCGTCGATGTCAGTTAGGTGTGCACGATTAGCATCCGCGATGAATAGCGGTGTGGTGCCCACACTACGTAGCGCACGTACAGGGCTGTTGACGCCACCGGGGATAACCCGTGTGGCCCGCTCGAAGGCGGCTGCTGATAATGTTCGTTGATTTATGCCCATCGCTGCTGATATTCTTTAGCGTAATACGTAATGATATATTGTGCTCCGGCACGTTTGATGGCAATGAGGCTCTCATAGACCACGCGCTGCTCGTCGAGATAGCCTGCATTTGCGGCTGCCTTCAACATAGCGTACTCGCCGCTGACCTGATAGGCCACCATCGGCACCTTCGGGAATCGCTCCACGGCACGGGCAATCATGTCGAGATAAGGCAGGGCAGGTTTCACCATCGTCCAGTCGGCTCCTTCCTCCAGGTCGGCCTCAATCTCTTCAAGTCCCTGGTCGTGCGTGCGATAGTCCATCTGGTAGGTCTTGCGGTCGCCGAATGCCGGGGCAGAGTCGGCGGCATCGCGGAAGGGACCATAGAAGGCCGAGGCATACTTGGCGGAATAGGCCAACACCTTGGTTTTATCAGCAAAGCCAGTCTCGCGGAGTCTTTGTTTGATGGCTTCCACCTGACCGTCCATCATGGCCGAAGGCGCCACGAAGTCGGCACCTGCCTTGGCATGCTGATAGGCCATCTCGGCCAGCAGAGGCAGTGTTGTGTCGTTGTCTACATCGTGATGGTGCAGTAGTCCGCAATGACCATGACTGGTGTACTCGCACAGGCAGACGTCGGTCATCACAATGGTCTCGGGCGAGGCCTGCTTGATGGCTCTCACAGCACGCGAGATGAGGTTGTCGTCAGCGTATGCAGCCGTGCCGCGCTCATCCTTCACGTCTTCACCGACGACGCCAAAGAGTAGCACCTTGTCGATGCCAAGTGCCTTGACCTCCTGTACGTCCTTGACCAGCGTATCGATGCTGTAACGGTTGATACCCGGCATCGTGGGAATTGGCTCCACGACACCCTCTCCCTCTACCACGAAATAAGGGTAGATAAAGTCCTGGACACTGACGGCCACGTCGGCATATCTATCCCGTGTGGCCTGGTCCGTTCTGAATGTTCTGAATCTTTTCATTTTGTCGGCTTTTTAAATGTTGTGCGGTGATGCTGCCGCGTGTCACATATTCGATGTGAGCGGGCAGGTCACTGTATGTCTTGATAAAATTATCGATAGTCGAAGGCGACGTGAACACCACGCGCTGGATATTGTCGAGGTTGACGCGGCGAACGTGATGGGGGTAACGGTTGTTGTAGACGGTGAGCGTCAACACCTGAAACCCCATCTCACGCAGTCCGTCAGGAATGATGTCGAGGGCAAGGCTGGAACGGGGGATGAGCACCCGTCCGTGAGGCTGACGGCGGAAGTAGTCGATGACGCCGTAGCTGTCGTCTTGTTCCGTCTGCTCAACCTCTATGGCACCTGCATCCTTCAGAGCTTGTGTGGTGGTGGAACCGATGGAAACGATGCGCCTATTGAAACCGCCCTTCCAGTTTTTTACTGCATAACGGCTGGTGAAAAGCAGGTAGTCATAACTCTGGGCGGCGGGCACTGTATAGCTGACGGGCTCTATTTCAATCAACGGCGTATGGATATAGTCGGGATTAGGGCATACCAGACCCGTGTAGATTGTCCTGCTAACGGTATAAGCAGCCTGATGACGAAGCCGGGCCACATCGCCCACCAGTGCGATGACAGGTGTAGGATAGTCGGTGCTGCCCAACTGTCCAACAGTCGTCTCAAACGTCTGCTGGTCAGGCAAAGAAACGTTGTGTACCAGGAGTACGGGGGTCGTGGCCGACCATCCCTCCGACAGTAGCGACTCGCGGATGCCGCCGAGACGGCTGCCACCCATATAGTAAACAATGGTGTCGGTGTCAGGAACAATGGGAGTAGCGGCATGACCGTTAACCAGTGACACGCTGGAACTGATGCCCCGTTGCGTCAGACTGACTTTCGTCGTTGCTGCCAAGGCCGAGGCAGTGGTGATGCCGGGAATGACAGAGACGCTTACAAGATTGCTTTGCAGGTATTCTATTTCCTCACCAGCATGGCCGAAAATCATCGGATCACCACCTTTCAGACGAACGACCTGCAGCCCCTCTCGTGCCGCATTGAGCAACAGCTTGTTGATGGCCGTCTGCTCTGCATGATGCTGGCCGCTTCGCTTGCCTACATAGAATTTCTCGGCACTCAGGTTGTCAAGATATGCCTTGTCAATCAAGTCGTCGTAGAAAATTATATCAGCCTGCTCCAAGGCCTTCACAGCCTTCACAGTAAGTAACTCTGGGTCACCGGGGCCAAAGCCCACCAGCGTGACGTGCCCCTGACGATGCAGCACGTCATCGCGCTCGAAGAGTGCTTTCAGGTTAGAACGTCCTTTAAGGGCTGTTATGGCCAGATAGCCTTGCAGCGGATGGGTCTCGAAGGGTAGCACTTCGCTGATTTCATCTTCCATACCCAGTCGTTTCAAGGCACAGGTGGCTACGATTGCAGCATCAATCTCGCCATCGCGCACTTGGTGGACGCGCTCCTCAATGCAGCCACGGATGCCCACAATTGTCAAGTCCGGGCGCAAGTCCAGCAGCTCACGACGGCGCATAGGCGAACTGGTGCCTACACGACTGCCTGCGGGTAACTGGTTTAACGTCAGGTGGTCACGGCTCACCAGAGAATCGCTTTGGTCGAAAGGTGGAAACAGCGCCACGACCTCCAGTCGCTCGTCCAACGGGTAGGGTAAGTCCTTGGCCGAATGAACAGCGATATCAGCACGTCCGTCGATAAGTGCCTCGTCCAGTTCGCGGGTGAACATATCGGCGGGTGCTTCGCCATTGAGCAATGAAATCTGCTGGTGACGGTCACCATACGATGACCGTGTCTCCAGTCGATAGTCTATGTCTGGAAAACGTGCCATTGCCTCCTGCACTTGCAGCTGCGAGAGGCGGCTCTGTCGTGCTATGACCCGAATACTCATACTGCTCGCTTCAGATATTGTCTGCGCCGGCGCAGGATGTCCTGCAACTCGGCTATTTCTTCTTCAATAATAGCCTCTGCCCGCACCACTTCACTCTTGCGTACAGAGATGTTTTCACGGACACGTCGCTCCACGTCTCTGAGGTTATAAAGACGTACGTTAGGAAGACGGCCCACACTGGGGTCGATGTCTCGTGGGAAAGCCAGGTCGATGGCCAACAGCTTCTTGACGGCAGGAATATCCGTAGCGTCAATCACCGCATGAGGGGCAGAGGTGGCACTGATGAGGATGTCGGTATCAGCAAGAAAACGTTGCTTGTCATGCAGTTCGAAGACGCTGATGCCCAGCGGATCAGCCAGCTGGTGCGCCTTCATCTGACTGCGGTTGGCAAGGAACACCATCCGTGCCCCTTTGTTTTTCAGGAATTTCAGGATGTCCGACGTTAGTTTGTTGACACCGATAATCGTGATACGGCTTTGGCTCAGGTCAACCTGTTCCTGCTGCAGGATTTCAATGGTAGCCAGAGAGTGGCTGACAGCGCCTTGCGAAATCTCTGTCTCTGTACGGACACGCTTGCCTACCTCCAGAGCGCAACTGAAGAGCTTGTGCATCTCGGCTGTCAGCCGATACTGGAGCTGAGCCTGCTGGTAGCTTTCCTTTACCTGTCCCTGAACGGCCCGTTCACCAATCAGAGCTGATTCCAGTCCTGCCGTTACACGAAACAGATGGCGGGCAACGTCATCGGGCACATCGCCCTCGCCATAGTACAGCTCCACACGGTTGCAGGTCTGGAGCAGCACGGCGCCCCGTTCTACCTGCAATCCCTGGAAATAAGCCTCGCGGGCTTCCAACGACGTGTTCTGTTGATTAATCGATTTGTATGCTATCATGTTCTATGGCTTCTTTTATTCTGTCTCTTATCCTGATGCTTCGACGGACATCCTTTCCATCTGACGCAACGCTCACCGTTAGATTGCCGTCACGATAGATGGCGGGTGAGGTGAAGTCACATTCCGCAGGTGAGTCGCAGACGCTCGTCAGGATGCCACGCTGTCGGGCCAGCGAATGAATATAGTGGTTCAGTGGATGGTCACCCGTACATACGAACAACAGCGTCACGCCGTCCAGGTCGGTTTCCGTAAAGTCGCGTTCCTCCCAACGAAACGGAAGGGCCTTGATGCCGTCGCTCACCTCTGGGGCAACGACAGTGACGCGCTCCGTGTACCGACTGAGTATCGATGCCTTGTGCGTAGCCACCCGGCCACCGCCGACAATGAGGAT
>JBGUQW010000148.1:0-31251 GCA_045131435.1 Prevotella sp. | reverse complement strand
AAGAAATCCTGACAAAATCACGAATACGGTAAAAAGGGCGAGATTCACATCTGGCCCTTCTGCAAAGATAAGTTTAAAATTGATTTTGCACTTTGTGTTGCATCCTTATGGATGAAAGAAAGGAGGCTTCGCTAAGCCTCCGGTGTATCTTCCTTCTTCTCGATCTTCTCGATGGCGGTAGCCTTCCAGGAGAGCGCGAAGTGTTCTTTCTCGTCCTTGCCGGTATATGTACGTGGCTCGAAGAATCCCTCGACCTTGACGATGGTACCTTTCTTCAGGAGTTCCAACTTTGGAGAGCCTTCCTTGGTACCGACCTCGATGTCCTGAAGGGCAGAGATCTTCTTCTCGTTGCCGTCCTTATCCTTCTTGGTGGTGCGGATGGAGAGCGGGAACTTGGCCCATACGCTGCCGTTGCCGTTGTTCTTAACCTGAGCGTCCATTGCTACGATACCAGTCACTGTGAAATTGTTGTTAGTTGCCATAATTCTTTAATTTTAAAGGGTTTAACTTATAATTTTTACGTGCAATACAGAGCCAACAAGAAACAGTCATACAAAGACAAGGAATCACAAGCAAATTTTACGGAATACCCCATTTTCTTTAGGCTCCTGCCGTTAAGAAGAAAATGCGGAAGGCTGCTGGAAAATTTGAGTAGGGATAAGGAGCCGTGCAACTGGTACTTGACGGATGACGCTTGGGCTACCTTTGCAAAGGAAAAATATGAGTTGAGACCCTTATGGAAGAGGAAAATGGCATAGATAACGGCAATAAGTGGTTGGTACTGGCCATGGATGCATGAAAACTGTCAGAACGAGATAAGCGCATGCGGCAGGTTCAACCACAAATAACAAGCGTCATTGGATAAGGAAGCCAATGAGAAAACAGGAAGAGATCTGTTCGTAAGATAGGCACGGCTACCGGGAATGGCAGCACGGCTGACCTTAGAAAAGAGAAAAGAACACAAGAAAAGTCGAGACCAAAGACAAAGCCACAAATCACCGGAAAGCGAGAGAACCAAAAAGAGGATCCACCAAGGAGCAGCTGCCAGAACACGGAAGAAGAGACGAAGATAAAGGTAGGAGGTGGCTACCCTACCCCATCCAAGGCTGCAACGGAAAAATTGAGGTTAAGAACATAGTTCCTGATGGCTGTTGAATGAGTTGAAATATTCCATATGGAGTCTATATGGTAGTATTTCATCTATTAATAAAAAAAGAGTTGATAATATCAGTAAAAAAATACGCAAACAGAGAAAAGTGTGCGTGATAATGTGCGTAAAATCCGTAAGACACTGATTATCAATGTATATTGTGGAGCTGGAGGGAGTCGAACCCTCGTCCACACAGGGAAACCATACGCTTTCTACATGCTTATCCCAGCCTTCATTTTCGTGATGCTGCAAGACCTGGGCCACCAACAGCACCCTTATCCTCTAAATTTTCATCATGCCATCGAGGCCTGACCTGACTATTTCCGATTTAACCTGCGCCGCTGGATCTTTGGATTCGGAACAACATCCTCGGAGCGACGTCTCGTTCTGTCACCTGGTGACGGAATTAAGCTCGTAATCTACTGTACTTCGATTAAGCAGCGAGAGCATACTCATTGTTGCCAATTAATTTTTCGACCGACTTGATTATGGAGAACACAGTCGTCACTCCGCATGCTTACGTACCATCTCGTCCTGCTGTCAAATCCAGTCAGCCCCTGGGATAATCCGTAGTTTCGGCTGCAAAAGTACACAAAAATTATGATTCCGCAAGGTTTTTATAAAAAAAATTGCACTTCTATGCAATATTTTCCCTTTTGGCGGGTTTTATTATGTATAATAAAGTAAATAAAAACATGAAACGAATATCGACTATCATAGCCTGCCTTGCCTTAACGGCCACCATGGCATGGGCTCAGTCGGGAATGACCGACAACCAAGTGATGGACTATGTCGTGGAGCAAAACGCCAAGGGTATGACGCGACAGGAAATCGTCACACAGCTGATGCGGCGCGGTGTCACCATCGAGCAGATTCGCCGTATCCAGAAGAAATACCAGCGACAGACGAAGAACGGTGCGCTGGGTGCCAACGACATCACAGCAGGGTCTCAGAACATGAAGACCCGTATGCGTGAACAGAACGGTGACATCCGTGAGGAACAGAAGGTCAAGGACAAGCGCAAGGCATCACAGTTCCGTACCAAGGATACGAAGAAGACCAACCAGATACAGAAACACACTTACGACGAAGAAGACACGGACTTCATGGAGATGGACGAAGCCATGGACTTCATGATGCCCGACTCACTGAAGTACTACTATGAGGAGGAAGAGCCTCAAGGACGTAAGATTTTCGGTCACGATGTGTTCAACAACAAAAACCTGACCTTCGAGAGTTCCATGAATCTGGCAACGCCCCAGAGCTATCGTCTGGGACCTGGCGATGCCGTAAACATCGACATCTGGGGAGCCTCTCAGCAGAGTATCACCGAAGTCATCTCGCCAGACGGTACTATCACCATCGAGGGTGTCGGTGTTGTCCAGCTGGGTGGTTTGTCAGTCAGTCAGGCCAAGAGTCGTCTGCGCCAGGTCATCGGTCCACGCTATCAGGGTTCCAAGATTGACCTGACACTGGGACAGACACGCACCATCACTGTCAGTGTCATGGGTGAGGTAAAGGTACCAGGCACCTATACCATGTCGGCCTTTGCCACCGTCTACAATGCCCTTTATATGGCAGGCGGTCCCAACGATATCGGTACGCTGCGTAACGTCAAGGTATTTCGCCACGGACAGCTGCTGAGCAATGTCGACGTCTACGACTTTCTGCTTAATGGTAAACTGACTGGCGATGTCCGTTTGCAAGACAACGACGTCATCACCGTCAGTCCCTACGAGGCATTGGTGAACATCACGGGTAAGGTGAAGCGTCCAATGTTTTACGAGATGAAGAAGACGGAGAGTGCTGCCACGCTGCTGAGATATGCCGGAGGATTCACAGGCGACGCCTATACGAAGGCTATCCGCATCAACCGTAAGGCAGGTAACAAATACAGCGTATTCAGTGTCGGTGAGTTCGACCTAAATGGTTTCAAGCTGATGGACGAGGACTCTGTCAGCGTCGACTCTACCCTCACCCGCTATGAGAACATGGTGGAGATTAAAGGCGCCGTGTTCCGTCCGGGTATGTATCAGGTAGGAGGCAACATCAATACCGTCAAGGCATTGGTAGAAGCTGCTGCAGGACTTACCGAGGGAGCCATCAGCCAGCATGCCGTCATGCACCGTATGAAGCCTGATCGCACCTTGGAAGTGCTGAGCGTCGATATCCGTGGCATTCTGGAAGGCACGTCGCCCGACGTTCCCATCCGAAACGAGGATGTCCTCTACATTGCATCAATAGATGAGCGCAACGAAGAGAAAACGGTGACCATCAACGGAGAGGTAGCCTATCCAGGCATCTACAAATATGCCGACAACGAAACGGTGGAAGACCTCATCCTGCAAGCTGGTGGTCCCACCGAGGCAGCATCACTGGTAAAGGTCGACGTAGCTCGGCGCATCAACAACCCCAATGCCAAGGAAGCCTGCGACCAGATAGCCCAGACGTTCAGCTTCAGTCTGACCAACGACTTCAACATCAGCGAACAGCCAGACTTCACGCTGCAGCCTTTCGACGAGGTTTATGTTCGTCGCAGTCCGAGCTATACCGAACAGCAGAACGTCACCATTGAGGGTGAGGTGCAGTTCGAGGGCATCTACGCTCTGTCGAGTAAAAACCAACGACTCAGCGAGGTCATTAGGCAGGCCGGTGGTCTGACCCAGCGTGCCTATCCGGAAGGTGCCAAGTTGCTGCGCAGAATGACACAGGAAGAGCGCGACATGATGGAAACCGTGCTGCGTACGGCTCAGCGCAACTCTGGCAGCGATACTATCGACGTCCGCAAGATTATGACCAATGCCACCTATCCCGTCGGTATTGAGCTCGACAAGGCCATGTCAAACCCCAATACCGATGACGACCCCATCCTGCGTGAAGGCGACCGCATCGTCGTGCCACAATATGATGGTACGGTGAAAATCAACGGTGAGGTGCTTTATCCGAATACCGTCTATTTCAAAGATGGCAAGAACACCGACTACTACATTGACCTGGCTGGTGGCACAACGGCTACAGGCAAGAAGTCGCGTACCATTATTATATATATGAATGGTATGGTAGCCAAGGCCGACCGAAAACACAAGCCAAGACCAGGTTGCCAGATTGTCGTACCCACTAAGCGCAAGGGACGCGGCCTCAGCATGCCTGAAATCATGAGTATGGGCAGCAGTATGGCATCACTCGCCACCATGCTCATTACTATCAATAACCTGATTAAGTAAGCGACTATGGAAGAGAAGAAAGATATCAAGAATCAGCAAGTCATCGACCTCCGACTTGTATCAAAAAAGATATGGGCCAACAAACGGCTATTCTATAAAACGTTACCCATAGCCTTCGTACTATCATGTATCTATATTTTGGGGGTACCTCGCACCTATGACACGAAGGCCATGCTGGCTCCTGAGATGAACAACTCTCTGTCTGGTGGTACTTTAGGTTCCATAGCTGCCAGTTTCGGCTTTGACCTAAGCGATATGCAAACTTCTGACGCTATCACACCACTGCTCTATCCCGACCTCATGGAAGACAACGGTTTTGTTACCAGTTTCTTCAATATTAAAGTAAAAAGCATAGACGGAGACATCAACACAACCTACTATGATTATTTGAAGACTAAGCAAATGCAGAACATCTGGTTTATCCCTTTTTACTGGATTAAAGAGCAATTCAAAGAGAAAGACAACAGTAAGGGAAATGGTGATGGCGAGTTTGATCCTTATCGTTTATCGAGGAAAGACGACGAGATTGCTGAAGCCATCAGAAGCAACATCAAGCTTAGCATAGACAAGAAAACTGGTGAAATAACCATCAATACGAAGGCACAAGACCCTCTTATCTGCAAAACCATTGCGGATAGTGTCAGATCCCGGCTTCAAGAGTTTATCACCGACTATCGAACCAACAAGGCTCGCTCAGACTATGAATATTACCAGAAATTAACTGCTGATGCAAAAACAGAGTATGAGAAAGTTCTCCATTGTTATGCTAGCACGTCGGATGCCAATACAAACGTCTCGCTTCGTAGTGTTGAGCTAAAACTGGAAGATATGGAGAACGACATGCAACTGAAATATAATGCCTATACCACTTTGAGCACCCAGCTTCAGGCTGCTAAAGCCAAGGTCCAAGAGCGTACTCCTGCATTTACCATCATTCAGGGGGCAGCAGTACCTATCAAGCCAACAGGTCCTAAACGCATGCTATTTGTAATCGGAATGGTGTTTCTCACATTCATAGGAACTGCTTTCCATGTGGTTAGGAAAGATCTGCACTTCAGTTTCTAGTTTATCTATTCTCAAATGCCAATGATAAACAGTGTTATCAAACGCTTTCACTTGTCTAAGACAAAAGAAGCCATCGTGCAGAATTTGTTTTGGGCAGTTGTTGGTAAGATTGTTAATCTGTTTGGTGGACTGCTCGTTGGCATCATTGTCGCACGATATCTTGGACCTGAGCAATATGGACTGATGAGCTATGTCATCAGCTATGTCTTCCTGTTTCAGACATTTGCCCTTTTCGGCCTCGACTCTATTGAAATTCGTGAAGAGGCACGAGGTCAGAAGCCCTATCCCGTTATTATCGGGACAGCTTTTTTCCTAAAGCTATTCTTTGGTTTTTGCTTCATCACAGTCGCCATTATCACATCATGGCTGATGGAGGCCGATGGCTATACGACACTATTAGTTGCCATCTATTCGGTGACAGTTGTCCTCAACTCGCTCATCGTCATACGCAACTATTTCACTGCTATAGTACAAAACGAATATGTGGTCAAGGCAGAAATCAGCCGTACCCTCATTGGTGTTGCCATTAAACTGACCCTTCTGATGCTCGATGCTTCGCTGACGTGGTTTATGCTGGCCTATATGTTCGATTTCGTATTATTAGGTACAGGTTATATCATGGCATACCATGCTAAGATAGGGTCATTAAGAGAATGGAGTTTTGACCGAGATTATGCCAAATATCTCCTAAAAGAGTCTTTTCCCCTACTACTGACTAACGCAGCCGTTATCATCTACCAGCGTATCGACCAAGTCATGATTGGCAACATGATTGACAAAAGTTCTGTGGGTTTTTTCTCTGTAGCAGCTAAATTTACGGAAGTGCTGATTTTTCTTCCAATGATATTAGCACAGACCATCACCCCAATACTTGTAAAGGCACGGGAACGAGATGTCGCAGAATATCAAGCCAAAGCCCAACAATTCATGAACATCTCATTCTGGCTGTCACTGATTGTCTCTGCCATTGTTTCTATGTTGGCCTACTGGCTCGTACGCTACACTTTTGGTCCTGCCTACCTGCCTGCTGTTGCCGTACTTCAGGTGATGGCTTTTAAAGCTGCCAGCGTGGCCCTATCAAATACAGCAGGGGCCATGCTCGTCACTGAAGGGTTACAGCGCTGGGCTATTCTCCGCGATGGTTTCGGATGCATTGTATGCGTCATCCTCAACTATCTGCTTCTTCCCCGTTACGGCATCATGGCTGCTGCGTTTGTCTCCATTGCCAGTAATATTGCTGCAGGCTATCTGGCCGATGCTTTGGTTCCTGCTTATCGGCATCTGTTCGTATGTCAGACGAAAACGCTAGTGTTTGGATGGATAGAAGTTTTTTACATAAAAAAAATCATCGGCAAATTATGATTCTAATTCCGTTTATATACTTCTGTCTCCTTACTTTCTACTGGTGGAAAAAACACGAGGGGTTCGACGTCTGTGTATACATGTCGGGATTATATGCTCTCACATCTTTATTGGCTATCATCATCGTTGCCAACAATCTTTTGGATCAGGGAGGCATACTATTTGACAGTTATGACATAGAGTTAAATATCATACCCACCATTTTATATTGTACACTCCTTACCCTGGGCATGCTACCTTTTTCAATGATTTATAAGAAAGACTTGAAAAACATCTATGCCAATAACCCATTGATAGTTGACGCGCTAAGTTGTTTTCTCATACTCGTAGCTTTTCTTAACTTGTATTTGGTTGCTGACTCTACCTTGGAAATTCTATCTGGTGACCTGTCGACAGTCAGAAGTGACCATTATGAAGGGATAGAATCCCCAGCGCAGGTAAAGGCAGAGAGTTTGCCGTATATCTTTCGATTCCTATATTACTTCAACACATCCACATTACTTGCTATTCCACTATTCTTCTATTATTTATGCTTTGGTCGACGTCCATGGTGGTTTGCCCTTCTGCTTCTCTTCGCTTCTCTTAGCATGCCAATAGCTGGCATTCAAAGTGCAGACAGAACAGAGGTTGTACTGTATGGCATGATGTTTCTCACATGCCTGATATTGTTCCGTCCACATTTATCGAGAAAAGTCAAAACCACACTAAAAATCGTATCTGTCCCTATAGCTCTTGCAGCAATAGTCTACTTTGTGGTTGTATCAGATGCACGTTTTAGTAAAAGGGATGGTGGTGCTGCCACAAGTGCACTTCAATATGCAGGACAGGGCTATCTCAATTTCTGCTTCTTTTGGGAAAAAGCGAACACAGATTATATCACAGCAGAAAGAGAATTTCCTCTTATTTCTCATTATGTTTACCATATTGACAATGACGACCAACGACGAGGTGTGCGCTCTGGTCAGCAGGGTTTCTTTATGAGTGTATTCGCCACCTATATTGGAGATGTCATGCTTGACTTGACACCAGTTGGTATGATTCTGTGGGTTATCATATTCTTTCTCTTAGCTGTTATTATCTTTAGATGGCCCCACAGGGAAGAACTGAACATTGGTGAATTATTGATGTTTTATGTTTTATCAATCATTCCTGTTTTCGGCATTTTCTATTACCGACTCATGAGTTTTACCTATTCATTCATGGTAATTTTGGCAGTCTTACTCTATTTTACTGACAAATATAAATTTATCATATCAACAGGAGAAAAAGCATCATGACCATATACACCATCATAGTCACCTATAATGCCATGCATCGGGGATGGATAGACCGATGTATGAAAAGCCTGCATGAAAGCACAATAGCAGCAACTGCCATTATCATTGATAACGGCTCTACTGATGGTACACGGGAACATGTCCCAACCCATTATCCTGATGCCATCTGGATACCACAAGAGAAAAACCTTGGCTTTGGGCAGGCTAACAACCTTGGTATCAGATATGCATTAGAGCACGATGCCGACTATGTCTTGCTACTAAATCAAGATGCTGCTATTTCACCTGATGCTATAGAGAAAATGCTGGCTGTCAGCGATGGTGAGTCTCTTCTGTCGCCACTCCATCTGAATGGTGATGGAACTCGTATTGACGAGTTATTCCGCTTCTCTCTCCGCGATGCCCATAACCTGATGAACGATGACCTGCTCATCCGACATACACTTGCCAACAGTTATGAGACTGGTGAAATATGTGCAGCCTGCTGGCTGATGCCTGTTAACCTCATCAAAAAGATTGGTGGTTTCAACCCACTTTTCTTCCATTACAGCGAAGACAACAACTATTATCATCGCATGATATATCATGGTGTAAAGACAATACTGGTACCAAAGGTTTATATGTACCACGACCGAGTGTTAATGGGCAACGTAAAAGCATATAATAGACGACGACTGCATCGTGACCTGTTAGTCATTGTCTGCGACATCAACAAAGGACTCTTTCGCAGGACTGCAGAACTCATCAGACAACTGTTTAGGAATTATTTCCACGAACTGCCTAAGCGCCAGTATATCCCTGGTTTGTTTACGATAGAAATCTTTTGGCTTATCGCTCATTTTGGAGCCATCTGTCAGTCACGCAGAAAAGAAAAACATGTTGGACCTAGCTGGCTTTAAGATATGAACATTCTATTGGATTTTATACCATTACAACATAATGGAGGGATAGGAGGTGCTGCCAGCTTCACAAAAGCTGTTTGCGACGAGGTGTGTCTTAGAAGCAGTTCCGAAGACTGCCTGTTTGCTGTGTTCGACTCATCGCAACCTATTGGCAAGCAATACAACTATCAAGAGTATGCCAAGAAACATGGCATTCAATTACTTGATTTGGCAACAGCCCCCCTAAGTCAGCACATTGCCAGATACAGTATCAACACGTTCTTCTTGCCCATAGGACAATTCTATGAGAAATATTCATTGGACGGAATAGACTGTAAGGTTGTCATGGGCATTCACGACATCTTCAATGTTGAACGAGAAGACAATCACATTGAATTGGTTATTCACGACAGAATCGCTGAAAGCAGATGGCAATGGATAAAACGAATGATTAATACGATTAGTGGACGGTTCAACTTCCAGCAACAAGCTATCTACAACCACATCATGCCCTTATACTCGGCTCCTAATACCATTGCTTTTACGGTATCAGAATATTCACGTAATGCTTTGGAGTATTATTTCCCCCAACTTGTTGACAAGAAAATACAGATATACTATTCTCCGACCAGGAAAGTAACATTACTGGCAGAAGTTGAGAACACAACATTACGGAAAATCATAGCGGAGGGCAAAACATACCTTTTAATGTTGGCTGCCAACCGGAGATTCAAGAATGCCCATACACTTATCAAGGTTTTCAAGAGACTTCAGGCTGATTATCCTGACCTATACCTGATAACTACAAAGTATGGCCATTCTATCCATTCACACCATATTGACATTCCTTTCTTATCGGATTCCGACCTTGAACATGCATATCAACATGCATATGCTTTAGTCTTCGGATCCTTTTTCGAAGGCTTTGGTTATCCCCCTATAGAGGCCATGTCACACGGAACCCCCTGTGTCGCTTCCAACGTTACCAGCATTCCAGAAATACTGGGTGATGCCGGCATCTACTTCTCACCCCTCTACCCTGCCGATATGTATCGTGCCATCAAGATGGTCATGGACAATCGGAACTGTCGGAAAGAGCAGATAGAACGCCGCTTTAAAGAAGTGTTACGACATCAACAAAATGACTTGAAAAAACTGACAGATGAGATATTTCATTAAAATTAATATAGTATAATCATGAAAGCTAGAATAATAGCATATTATCTGCCACAATTCCACCCCATTCCTGAGAACGATGAGGCATGGGGTCCGGGATTTACAGAATGGACCAACGTTGCCCAGGCAAAGCCACTATTCAAAGGTCATTACCAGCCACGTATACCTGCTGATCTTGGTTTTTATGACTTACGCCTGCCAGAAATACGTGAACAACAGGCACAGATGGCTCGCGAAGCAGGCATAGAAGGTTTCAGTTATTGGCACTACTGGTTTGGCAATGGAAAGATGCTCCTACAACGTCCTTTCAAGGAGGTATTGAGTTCTGGCAAGCCAGACTTCCCATTCTGCCTGACTTGGGCAAATCATGACTGGACCACTGCAACATGGAACAGCAAAGGTGGAACACAAATGATAGCCAAGCAAGAATATCCAGGGGTAGAAGATTATGTTGCTCATTTCAACTATTGTCTACCAGCATTTCTCGACCACCGCTATATCAAAGTAGACGGAAAACCACTTTTCTCCATTTATGACCCCTATAACTTCCCTGACGTTTCGTTTTTTATTAAAACGTGGCGTGAACTAGCAAAGGAACATCGTTTAGGTGATATCTTCTTTGTAGGACTCTGTAAACCAACCACCACTAAAAGGCGGAAAGAAGATGGTACAATAGAGAGGGTGTTACCCGACTTAAAAAGCAGTGCGCAGGTTTACAACGACCTGCTAAGCCTGGGATTCGATGCCCTGAATCCTGACGGACGGCCTTTAGCTGAAATGGTCTATCAAGGGAAATACCTGAGGCTCGC
Source organism: Prevotella sp. (assembly GCA_045131435.1). Lineage (GTDB taxonomy): Bacteria > Bacteroidota > Bacteroidia > Bacteroidales > Bacteroidaceae > Prevotella. The sequence goes on along the minus strand of JBGUQW010000148.1, from coordinate 20,307 downwards.
ATTGACTACTTTACAGAAATACTGCCCTTGGCTTCCTGCCCTTCGCTATAACTATGCAAAGGTCATGCCACACTATTATGCTAAAGAAGACGCATGGGACAATATTTTTCCGACCATCATGCCCCAATGGGATCGCAGTCCACGATCTGGAGCTAAAGACGGTATTTACGTTAATGCCACACCGGAAAATTTCCAAAAACATGTCAGCCAGGCTGTGGAACTGATACAAAACAAGCCTCAAGAACATCAGATTTTATTTCTACGCTCATGGAACGAATGGGCAGAAGGTAATTATGTGGAACCAGACATAAAGTACGGGCATGGATTTCTTGATGCGCTCAAGGAAGTAATACGATAAGCCTATGAGACCAATCGTCTACATTGACCCACAGTCGTATCAGAATCTGGCTATATACGATTATAGTCTGCTGTCAAATATTGACGGTGACATACACTATGTCTGCTCCAAACTGTACAATTACAAGCAACTACCTCCTAATATTCGGCAACATCGGTTATTTGAATATTCAAAATACCGTCAAAAGCCACTTAAGGCCATCAGCTACATCTTCACATGTCTATTGCTTGCATGGCGTCTTATATGGTGGCGTCCATCTGTCATTCATGTACAATGGTTTCGCATTCCTGCCTTTGATGCACGATTTTACATCCTGATGAAAAGGGTTCTTGGCTGCAAGATAGTTTTCACTGCCCATAATGTTCTCCCACACGACACTGGGAATCGTTATTTCTCGTACTTCGATTACTTTTATCGTCATATTGAAGGCATCATTGTACACACACATGCGTCCAAACGTGAACTAAAACAGAAAATGGGTATTGAAGAGAGCAAAATAGCTGTTATAGACCATGGTTTACTGCAACCATCTTATGATCCCGAGCTGTTGGATAGTCTGAAGCAGGACTTAGACAATCATTATCAATTGGCTGGGAAGATGGTATTCTCCTCACTTGGCTACCAATATTATTATAAAGGTGTTGACCTGCTGGTTGAAGTCTGGGCTACAACACCAGAACTATGCAATAACGACAAGTGCAAGCTACTGCTCATTGGCAAGAACAGAGGGGTGGACCTCAGTCGTGCGGAGGGTATCAAAAATATTATGATTGAAGACCGCATCACATCAGATGAAGAGTTCTGCTATCTCATGAAGCATACCGGTATCTCTTTATTGCCATACAGGACCATCTCACAAAGCGGTTTGCTACTAACATCCATATACTTTGGCACGCCCTTCTTAGTTACCAATGTCGGAGGCTTGGCTGAACCACTCGACATAGCACCTGTAGGCTGGCTACTTCCACAACTCTCCAAAGACGCCCTTCGCCAACAACTGCTATGGTTCCTCAACCATCCTGAAGAAGTCTGGGCAACAAAAGCGAACCAAGCCAACTGGGATAAGCTCCGCCAGCATTATTCATGGGAAAGAATTGGAGCTCTTACACAAGCAATATACCTCGCATGAATGTAACTCTTACTCACAAACTTTGCTTTCTTATCGTAAGCACAATATGGTTCCCTTTTACGACATGGGCAAAGCCAAATTATACTTCTGATTTGCTCCATGCACTAACATCCAGTCGCTCCGGAGCTGAACTACTCAATAGTATTCGGATTATTCATGAGAAAGCATACGAGAGAGGCGATGCTGTAAAATATCCCAAAAACATGACATTTAGGATTGAAATCCCACAAGATTTCCAGTCCATCCAACTCTCAGACAATACTAACTTTAACGGTTGTACCTTCATTGTGGAAAACACCAGCAAGAATGTCTTCCTATTTGAACTATCAAACCGTAATCCACTTCATAACATCTCGCTTTACAAGCAACAACTGCATGCAGGAATTAGTCTCCCCATAGCTGATAAAACACCCAAAATGCTCATTGTCAAGGACAACCATCTTTGGACTACCAGATACGATTTTGATCAGAAAGGAGAAATCTCAAATATCAAACAACAATGCTATCGTAATGACCTTTTCTTCGTCGACAAATGCTTTATCACCAACGACCCGATAGCATCCTATAACACACCTGCTTCAGAGCCTTTCTGTCAATATATCAATATCGATAAGAAAAAGAAAGTTATACGCAATGTCAACCTCATCAGACAAGTAACATCTACTGCCGTTACAAATCTTCTACATATTGTCTATCAGTACAATGTCAGAATCTCTAACGTAAATATCGAAACGAACCTGCAACCAGAAGAGAAGGACCGATTCTATCATGACCAATGTATCAAGGTTGACCATTCTGCAAAGATTGACATGAAGGATGTTACCGTATGGCATACCTATTCTGCACAGACCATCTGGGGATATGCCATTGAGATGAACAACGTGCTTGACTGCACTTTCAACCGAATGAACATTACCGCTATACGCGGAGGTTTCAACACCACCTGCTCCAACAATCTGTCATTTAAGAATTGTACCTTAAATAGGGCAGACGTTCATTACTATGGCAGGAATATGACATGCAAGAATTGTACCTTCCGCAACAACTTTAACAACTTCCACGTCTATAACCGCTTTTCTTCCTTCTATGGAACATTAGTATATAAGAATTGTGTATTCGACCATTTCCTGCCCGTCAGAATTGATTCTGAATACAATGCCTTTACGCCCTTCGATATTGAAATGACCGATTGTACACTAAAGGTTATTTTTCAGGATCCTTCCCATTACAACTGTATTTGTCATATCCCCATACTCGAAAAATTGGAGAATGCACGCCCAGAATTACGCGACAAACACCTGCCAAACCTTACCATAAAAGGCTTACAGATAGAAGGGCCTGCTGAAGTCAAGGATTTTTACTACTTCCTAATCAGCAAGGACAAGTATCATGGGATAACCAAAGGTTTAGAAGTGCTCGAAGTGGACGACATTTCCTATTCCATCAATAGCGAAAAAGCTTGGTCATTCCATGATTGCAACATTCAGTTATCAGCCCAACCAAAGAAACGAGTAGTGAGTCCAGCAAAAAGGAGGAAATAGGCTTTAGTGAAATGAACTCGGCTACTCAATGCGACATCCAGGGAAGAACTGATTGTGCTGACCTTTTGGAATGCTCATCTGGTCAATGCTCTTCAACTTGTCCCCAAATGTCTGTTTGACAAATGCTAGAGAATGTTGCTTTTGCTTCATCATTATCACGATGGTGTAGCCAAGAGCTGTGACATACTTCTCTATGCCAGTCTTGACCCGATAGGAAAGGGCATAGAACGGCTGTTCCCCCTTCCTTCCACCTTCAAATGCCACATCTCTCCATACGTTTCCAATACCACAGGCCGGCTGCATAAACACGGCACCGGCCCCCTTGATATAACGGAAACCCTGCACCCATTCAAACACATTATAGGCAGGCGGACTCATTGGACCTTCAGAGAATCCATGGAAGTCAAAGTCCACAGGCTTGAAGACAGGATTACGGTAGCTGATATCCTTGAACACATTGGCATATGCATTGCCTTCGCCGCCCATCATGTCGGCAAAATGACAGTAGAAGGCAATATGCTGGAACAAACAGTCGCAGGTATGACAATATACCTTGATGCCTTGATGGCCATCGTAACCCTTGATAGCTACATGTTGCACCATCACCTCACGACTGTCCTGGACATAGAGCGGATTTGTGAAGTCCTGTATTTCTACATCTTCAACTGTTGAGTGTGCCACACGTTTCATATTGATGGCATTCCAGCCGTAGTCCATCTCTTGAGCCTGTCGCACACTATAGTAGAGTGGCAACCCATGATGGTGGAACAAACCGTTCCATCGGCTGCTGATGCGAAGATGACGGATATGGATATCTTCCAGCATGTCCACACTGAAGATGGCAGGCTCAAATTTCATCAGGCAGTCACGCAACAACGGACGACACAACTCTATGGTATGTCTGTCAACAATCCGCTTGACTTCCACCAACCACTGGAACGATGGTGCCTCTTCAGGACCAGCCCGTCTGGCTGTAGTCCATTCTGGCCGTAATTCGTCAAAACCTAATAACTCTTTGATAAGACTGCCATCTGGCGTCGTATTAAACATGCCCAACAGAATGTACTTACCCACCAGACTACTGTCCTCTACAGTCAGCATTGTAGTTCCAGCAAGAGCATCACTTGTTACCTTGGTAGTAAAGGACGGAGTCAGTATCGTTCCGTCACTGCCTGGGTCAGACAGCGAACTGCTTTCTGTACGCATGCCGCTTGGCTTCCGAAACTGAAGGCCCCAGAAAATATTGCTGGGCTGCAATGCCTCTCCTGTCGTGATAAAGAATGGCGACAACCATGGATTACGTTTGCCTTGTATTGTAGTACCACCATTCACAAATTCTGTCAACAATCTTCCTTTGGCATCACGCTCTCCCTCAAGAGTAATGTGCGAATGGTTGATCTGGAGGAACTGCTTCTTTCCTGACAGATTAAACAGATAACGTCCTTTAGGGAAAAAGAGGCATCCCCCACCCTGTTTACCAACTTCGTCAATCAAGGTCTGCACTTGTTCCAACACATCCTTACCTGTATTAGGCACTATTCCGTGCTCAACAACATTAACAACAGTTGTTGGGACTTCATTGGACAGCCCAGCTACAGGTCTGTATACAACTGGCATCTTAAAGCCATGAACAACACCGAAAGGAGAATTACGGAACCAGATGCCTGCTATCACAAAAGGCGTTATCATCTTCCAACCCGTTGTATATAGAATAAAAGCACCAACCAATAATACCACAAAACGAATGCCGGCACTGAACATCATTCTGCGGGGCGACAGTTTTCCTAATATCCATTCCACAACAGCATAACAAAAAACAAACAGCAAGTTAGTTCCCAAACATTTTAATATGCCAACGTGCAGGAAATCCCATAACAATATCAATAATGACAAAAGAAACGACACATAGGTCACTAATTGCCATTTACTTATTTTATATTGATAGTGCCCTGTCAACAAACGGAGTTCATTCCATTGTATCAGAGTCCCAAGAAGCCATCCTATCAGGGAAAAAAGATAATAATCTGCCATTTCGCGGACAAAGGTACAAAAAAAACTTAATTCTTAATCCTTAATTCTTAATTATTTCGTACCTTTGACTTCGTCGAAAGTACTTTCGTTCGGAAAAACTCAAATAAATTTGGTTTTTCGCTCACTTATTCGTACCTTTGCAGCCGATTTGCGTAAAAACGAACGATGAAACAGGAGTTAGTATCAGTCATCATGCCTACATTCAATGCCAGCAAGTATCTTGCTGACAGCATTCAGAGTGTGCTTAACCAGACCTATACTAACCTGGAGTTGCTCATCACCGACGACTGCTCATCGGACGACACACGCCACATTCTGAAGCAATTTGCAGAACAGGACAAACGCGTAAAAGTCGAATACCTAAAAGAGAACTACGGTCCCGGTATTGCCCGCAACCGTTCCATTGAACGTGCCAAAGGGCGTTATATCGCCTTCTGCGACTGCGACGACCGTTGGATGCCTGAGAAGCTGGAGAAGCAGATAGCCCACATGACACGCAAAGATTGTGCCCTCTGTAGCTCATCCTACCTGATTTGCGATGAGAACAACGAGGTGACTGGTATCAACATCTCGCCCAAGCACCTGACACTGGGCATGATGAAGCGCGACAACAAGATAGGATGTCTGACGGCTATCTACGACATCAAGCGCCTGGGCCACAAGTTCTACATGCCTGCCATCCGCAAGCGTCAGGACTGGGCATTGTTCCTGAACATCCTGAAGGAGTGCCAGATTTGTTTCTGTGTCACCGATCCGCTGGCCTACTATCGTCAGCGCGACAACTCAGTGTCGAGCAACAAATTCTCACTTATCAAATACAACGTCAACGTCTACGAAACGGTGTTCGGATATACCACGCTGAAGGCCTATCTCTATTTCCTGTTCCGTTTCCTTCCCTCCTATTCCATCAAAGTTCTGAAACGCAATCGCGACAGCAAGCGCTATCTGGAACAGCACGCCCTTTAAGCATTACACCCTTTAGAACACAAAGCCAAGATTGATGTAATAATAGAATTTCTTGGTCAGACTACTGTAGCCTATCGAGCCTCCCAAGGGTCCGAACATGGTGTTCAGATAATAGCTGGCCGAGGCTCCCAGCATGGTCTTGTGCTTCAGCAGATCTTTCACCTCAGGGGAATCCTGGGCTGCTGCCACCTTAAACAACAGGATACTGTTGGGGGTGACATTATATTGTGCCTGCAACTGCAATGAAGTCAGTTTATCCCACGCCAGCTCCAGATTGCCTACGCCAGCAAAGGGCATCTGCTGGACGAAGTAGTGGCTGCGCCATTCACCACCCATCATATTGCCAAGTACCAAGGGAGCATCGGCCTTGTAGTATAGCGCTCTTGCATAGAACATGGGCTGAATGGACAGCTTTCGCGTAATGGGGAACGTGCTGCGTGCCAGCAGGACATATTCACGCAAGCCGACATCGTTGTTCAGTTTGACGCAGTTGTCGGTATGATAGACGAAACGAGCGTGGATACTGGTACCTCGTGTAGGGAAATACCAGTCGTTCTCGCTGCTGTAGTCGGCTCTTGCCTCGTAGTTCACATAGCCCTTGTCGTTGACATCGCCATCGTCCAGATTATCACGTATGGCCTCATGGTCTGACAGCACCGTATGGAAGTCGTAGTAGTCCCAATTGGCCCCGATGCTGACGTTGAAGTTGCGGACGTTGAAGTTCAGAAGCTTCAGCTTCACAGCATGCTGATTGAAGGTCATGCTGTAGATTCTGTCGCCATATTCGTAGAAGTCGATGTCGTTGCTGGTGAAGGCATACGACACGCCAGGCTGGAAGATGCTGCTGGGATGTACCGACCAGTCCACCTGAGCCTTGATGCGCTTACCCAGACGGATCGTCAACTCAGCATTCATGGGTACCTTGGCGCGGATGGGCACCTCGGCATTGGCTTGCAGCGCCACCATCTCCTCGCTGTCGAAACGGGCCCCGACATTGATCGTCTTCTGTGGTTTCTCATTTCCGACGAACTCCACTTTTACTGGGGCTGGAACTTGAGCATTGTCACTTGAATTCTGAACCTTGACACCGGAAACCCCAATCTCTTCCCTCAGCTTCACGAACTCATCCCAATGCTCCATTGCTGCCTCTTCACCTCTGCGAATCAGGGTGTCTACAGCAGCCTCCGAGAAGCTGGCAGAGCTGTAGCCTTTGGTATTCACGAGGATATGGATATCGGTGAGTGCCAGATTCTCCTCATATTTATGTTTACAGTTGTGGTCAACAATCTGCAGGAGAATGGTTGAGGTGGAATTCAGTTCCGAAGCGCCTTTCAGTTCACTCTGCACGTCGACGCCGATAACGATGTCGGCACCCATCTGACGGGCTATGTCTGTAGGAAAATTATTGGTCAGGCCACCATCTACCAGCACCCTGTCACCAGTCCTCACAGGCGAAAAAACACCTGGAATGGACATGCTGGCACGCATGGCCTGTCCGATGATGCCACTATGGAACACCTGTTCCGAATAGTCCACCACATCGGTAGCCACACAGGCAAAGGGAATGGGCAACTGATTGAAGTCGATAGAATCGTGGTAAGGTGCCGTGTACGCATCGATCAGCGCTACGACATTCTTGCCAGAGATGAATCCGCCACCCCTTCTCTTCACGGTCTTGCCAAAGGTCAGTTCCTTCGAAATGACGTAGGTGTTCTGTTTTTCGCGTTCGCGCAGACTCTGATGCTTCAGGTCATTACGGTCTGACAGCAAAAGTGACCAGTCGAGCTGTCTCACCACCGAGTCGATTTCGTTGGCACGATGACCACAGGCATAGATACCACCCACCAGACTGCCCATACTCGTTCCCGTGATGATGTCAATGGGGATACCGGCACGCTCCAGAACTTTCAGCACACCGATGTGTGCTGTACCTTTCGCACCACCACCGCTCAGCACCAGTGCCACCTTCTTCCGCTGTGGTGCCTTCCGTACTGCAGCTATTGTATCCTGCACTACCGACGTCGTGTCCTGAGCAACAGCTATTGTATCCTGCGCTGTCGCTGTCATCAGGGCTCCCATCAGTGCTACAAGTACGATGATATGCCGTTTCAGTCTTATGGTAAACCTAGCCTTCATAAGTCATGTCTTTCTATTTCTCCTTAATGGCATCAGCAATGATTTCTGCCATGCGGTGTGCCCCCTTGGCATCAGGATGGATGCCGTCGTCAAGCATTTTGTCACCATCGTTGGCATAGAGCGTGTGCAGGTCAATAATCTGCAGACCGTTCGACTTAGCCACCTGCTGCTGGATGGGAATGATGTTGTTGACGATGACCTCGTCGCTGATGTTCCATGTCGGCTTGAAGGCTGGAATGGGCGTACAGAGATAGATTTTTGCAGGCTTCAGTGCATCAACCATTTGCTGCAGGTCGTGTTTGAAATCCTTGCCATACTGCCAGTTTTCAGGCTTCGAGTCGTTGGTACCCAGCTTGATGATGACGATGTCGGGTTTGAAGGCCAGCGCATCCTTCCATGCCCGTTCGTTCATATAGGGCCAGTCGCCCTTGTTGAGCATAGTGCGACTGCTGACGCCGAAGTTCCTGACCCAGTAGCCGTTGCCCAACAGTGTCTGCAGTTGTGCAGGATAGCCATAGGCACCAGCCATGTCGATGCCGAAGCCGTCGGTGATGCTGTTGCCGATACAGGCTACACGCTTGGCATTGGGCTGTGGTGTCTGTCGGGCCTTGAGCCAGTTGCCAAGGTCTGTCAGCAGCTGGTCGTGGTATTTGAACCAGGGGCCAAAGCCGAAGCCATGGTCACCCGTGGGATAGATATACATGGCACACTCGTTGCCAGCATTGCGCATGGCCGTATAGTAGGCCAGACTGTTGGTGACAGTAGGCACCAAACGGTCGTCGCTGGCCGTGATGATGATGGCAGGAGGCGTCAGATGGCGCTGTACGGCATTCTGCGTGGAATACTGCTGTACCAGCTTCGGGTCCTTGTGACCTTCCTCGCCCAGGAAGTTGATGCACGACCACTTGTGTGACACGCGTTCGTCCATCGAGATGACGGGATAGAACAGGATGGTGAAGTCTGGACGTACATCGAAGTCGGACATCGTGGAGATGACTGATGCCAGATGGCCACCTGCCGAGAATCCCATGATGCCTACATCGTGGGGGTTGATGGCCCACACGGTGGCGGAGTCGCGTACGGTGCGGATGCCTTTCTGCACGTCGCCCATGGGGATGGTACGGTCACCATTCGGCAGACGGTAGTTGACCACGAAATAGGCAATGCCCTGCTGGTTCATCCAGTCGGAGGCCATATAGCCCTCATGTCCGTTCGACAGCACTGAGTAGCCGCCTCCCGGCACCCCGACAATGGCTCTTCCTGACGGTGTCTCAGGCAGGAAACACACCATCTGTGCCTGTCCGTCGTCAGTCAGATTCAGTGTGAATTTCCTCGCGGTCTGTGCATGCATCGGCATGGCGATGCAAATGAGGAATACAAATGATAAGTAATGAATAATTTTGTGCTTCATAACTGCAATGATAATAAATTATTTCGTATTCTTAACCATTTTCACGTTGGTCAGCTTCAGCTTGGCTGTCTTGTCGTCAATCTGCTGGTCGGTATTGTTATAGACGATGGTGACGTCGCTGATATCAATATCGTGGACGCAGTCGATACCCTCAAGACCAGAAGCCTTGATGCCCGTATGAGTACCACGACAGGTGACACGGCTGATATGAATGTCCTGGAACTCGGGTGCTAGGTGATGGGTGATGGGTGATGGCTGTTGGGTGGTGGCTGTTGGAATCTCGCTGCCAGCAGGACGGTCTACATAGTCACACTGGAAGACGATGGCCTGATCCTTGATATCCGTCATCTGGATGTCGGAGATATACATCTGCTCCGTTTTTCCGCCTCGTCCGACGCCACTCTTGAAGCGCAGACCAGTATCGGTGCCTGAGAACACGTTGTGACGCACCACGATGCGACGCATGCCACTGATGGTCTCGCTACCCAGCACGAATCCGCCATGGGCATGAAAGACGGTATTGTCCTGAATGACGATATCCTCACAGCCGTTAGCAGGCGACTTCTCCTTGAACTTGCCACTCTTCATGCAGAGTCCGTCGTCGCCAGCATCCACTACGCAGTTGACGATAAGTCCGACGTTGACGTCCGAGAAGTCGATGGCATCGCCATTCTGGGCATTCCAGGGACAGCGCACGGTGACGCCGTCGATGATGACATTACGACAGTTTAGCGGATGGACGTGGAACTTGGGAGAGTTCTGAACGGTGACACCCTCCACGAGCACGTTCTCGCAATCGGTGAAGCGCAGCATGTCGTTGCGCATTTTGTCCTGCTGCTCGGGGGTCTCGCCAACGTTAGCATAGCCTGCCTTCACGTCCCAAGGGTAAAAAAGTTTTCCATTGTCCTTGTCGATACCGCCAATAACCTTATGAAACTGGTTCCACTCCACGTTGCTCACCTTGTCGCGCTTGACGGGACGCCAGTGTTCACCGTTTCCGTCCAGGATGCCCCAGCCCGTGATGGCAATATTCTTGCGCTTCGATGCACGGATGGCAGGCAGCACACGCTTGGCATTGGGATTCTTCGTGTCGATGTACAGCGACTTGTCAGGCGAGAACACCACGATGGCATTCTTCTGCAGATGCAGGTCGATGTTGTCCTTCAACATGATGGGGCCTGTCAGCCACACACCCTCAGGCACGATGAGACGTCCCCCACCCTGCTTTGACAGCGTGCTGATACCCTTGGCAAAAGCCTCTGTATTCAGTGTTATACCATCGGCCACGCCACCAACATCCTTCAGGTTCACTTCGTTGGCAGGAATCACCGGACGCTCTACAGCCTTCACCTGTACAGGCAGGTCTTGGTAGTAACGCTCATAACTCTTCTCACTCGTTTGAGCCATCATCGGCATGGCTATGCAAATGAGAAATGCAAATGAAAAATGACGAAATGATTTGTGCTTCATAATTTGTTTTGTTTTAGTATATTATTCTTTAACTTCTCTAACTTCGTTAACTTCTTCAGTCTGTGTCTTTGGCCAGTTCACCAGGAACAGTTTTTCAGTAGCTCGCGTAAAGGCCGTATAGAGCCAGTGCAGATAGTCTGTCGAGAGCATATCGTCAGTCATGTAGCCCTGGTCGACGTAGATGTGCGCCCACTGTCCACCCTGTGCCTTATGACACGTGGCAGCATAGGCGAATTTCACCTGCAAGGCATTATAATAACGGTCTTCCTTCAGCTTCTTCAGCCTTTCCTGTTTGTAGCGGACGTCCTGATAGTCCTCCATCACCTTATTAAATAATAGCTCTTGCTGCTCTTGCGTCAGAGCGGGGGCTTCCGTTGTCAGCGTGTCGAGCATAGTCAGTGCTGTCAACTCGTAGTCGTCATAGTCAGGGAACGTCATCGTCACCTCGGCAAAGCGGAAGCCATACTGTTCATGGACATTACGCACCCGACGCACCACAGCCATATCGCCGTTGGCGATGAATTCCAGCTGGATGTTGGGCGATGGGTGATGGGTGTTGGCAGCAGTCCAGTAGTAGTTGTTTTTCACAATCATGACACGATCGCCTGTAGACAGCTCCTCCTCACGCCCCAGCACCTGATTGCGGATGCCCCGGTTGTAGATATTGGCACGCTTGTTGGAACGTGTCACCACCAGTGTCTCGTCCAGTCCGGCACGGCTGTAGCTGGTAGCCAGCGACTCGATGAGTTCATCGCCAGGCATACAGACAATGTCGGGGAAACCTTGGAAGCGAACCCGGGGCAATTCACATCTTCCATCATACATCTTACCTCTTACTTCAGTAGCATTCCACAGGATACCTGACTCCCGACTCTGTCGCAGCACCTCGTTGAGGTCACACTCATGGATGTGAAGACCATACGAGCGCAACACGTCCGACATCAATGCCGGACTTGCTTCTTCACCGACTGGTGGCAGCTGGGCCCGGTCGCCGATGAGCATTAGCCGACAGTTCTTGTAGTTATAGACAAACTGAATGAGGTCGTCCAAAAGTCCATCCCCGGCTATCATCGAGGCCTCGTCGACAATGAACAGCGTGTCCTGTGCAGCATTGAAATTCAGCTCGAAACCACCCTCCAACGACTTCTGGCGATAGATGCGCCGATGAATGGTATAGGCAGGATGTCCCGCATAGAGCGAGAACACCTTGGCTGCACGGCCTGTCGGTGCCATCAGCACCAGCTTCTGTTCCAGCGACGTCATGGCTTTCACGATGGCTGCTGCCAGCGTTGTCTTTCCTGTTCCTGCACAGCCTCGTAATACCATCACAGCCTGTTCGTGCCTGTCAGTCATGAAGTCAGCAAAGACGTCCATGGCATGTTCCTGCTCTGCAGTAGGCTCATGTCCGAACATGCATCTGATGCGGTATTTCAGTTCGTCAGTAATCATTTCAGCCGCAAAGTTACAAAAAAGAAATGAAAGAAATGAAAGAAATGAAAGAAATGAAAGAAAATTAGCTGCCGTAGCTAAAAACTTTAATCTTTAATCTTTAATCTTTAATCTTTTTTGTACCTTTGCAGTCGAAATGACAAAGAACCAGAAGACAAACATCCTTTTGGCACTGGCAGCAGCCATACTCGCGCTGCTTTGTGTACTGAGTATTCTTGACAGATGACTATGGAGCACCTACAACGACTCGTCGTCCGCATCTCTCGCGGCAGTATAGCCTTCTCCGACCAGAAGGCAACCTTCGAACGCTATGCTATCAAGAGCAGCATATCGCTGGCTGCCAACATGCGCGAGGCTCTGCGCAACGTACCTCTGTTGCAACAGTCTTTTGAACGCGTCACAGTGATGACGGACTCACCCGTCATGCTGGTGCCTGCCGATGTGTATGTCAGCGAGGAGCAGGAAGAACTCTATCGTTACACTTTCAACCATCAGGAGCAACAGGTCGTGCTGAGCCATGTGCTACCCAACCTGAATGCTGTGGCCGTGTTCAGCATCCGTAAAGACCTGCGTAACGTGCTCACCGACCGGTTTGGTGCTGCAGTGCGGTTCCTTCCGCTGATGACCACCGTCTGGCACCATTTCCACCAGCGCAGCTTTACCGGTCCGCGCAACAAGCTCTACACATATTTCCATGACCACCGTGTCGAGGTGTTCAGTTATGCCAAGAACCGCTTCCGCTTCTGTAATTCCTATGCCATTGGCAACAATTCTGCCGATGCGCTGTTCTATATCCTCTCAGCCTGGAAACAGCTGGGCTTTGAGGCATGTGAAGACGAGTTGCACGTGTCGGGCGACATCCCTGAGCGCGAACAATTCGTCGAGAATGCTGGCAAATACGTCAAGCGCGTGTTTACAGTCAATCCTTCGGGCGAGTTCAATCGTGCCCCCGTCACACAGATTGCAGGCATGCCGTATGACATGATGCTGATTTATTTGAATTAAGCTGTAAGCAGTAAGCCGTAAGCTATAAGCAGTAAGCAAAAATATGCGAATCATAACGGGAAAATACAAGGGACGTCATTTTGACATACCACGCTCGTTCAAGGCGCGGCCTACCACCGACTTTGCCAAGGAGAACATCTTCAACGTACTGGTGCAGTATATCGATTTCGAAGGTGCAGAGGCCCTCGACCTCTTTGCAGGTACAGGCAGCATCACACTCGAACTGCTCTCGCGTGGCTGTTCCAGTGTTGTCAGCGTCGAACTCGACCGCGACCATCACCGCTTCATCCAGCAATGTCTGCTGAAGCTCCAAGGGGACGGTTCTCACAATGCCCGCGTTCTCCGTGGTGATGTCTTCCGCTTCCTGAAGTCCTGTCGACAGCAGTACGACTTCATCTTTGCCGACCCACCCTACGCACTCAAGGAGCTGCCTACCATCCCCGATATCATCTTCGAGAAAGGGCTGCTGAAGGCTGACGGCATCTTCGTCTTCGAACATGGCAAGGACTACGACTTCTCGCAGCATCCGCATTTTGTGGAACACCGTGCCTACGGAAGCGTGAACTTCAGCCTGTTCAGATAAGCATTAAGCAATAAGCATCAAGCAATAAATAATTAAAAATATGTCTACATTAACAATTTGTATCGTTACACTCTTCGTCATAGGCTATCTCTGCATAGCACTGGAGAGTCTGACACGCGTCAACAAGGCAGCCGTCGCGCTGCTCATGTGTGTGGGCTGCTGGACACTGCTTATGTTCGGACCAGCACAGTATTATCCTGCCATCGTCGCATCCGACGTCGTACACCATATTGCTGAGGTCATCGAGCACCATCTGGGCGATGCTGCAGGCACCCTGTTCTTCCTGATGGGTGCCATGACCATTGTCGAGATTGTCGACTCCAACGGTGGCTTCAACTTCGTGCGCGATGCCATCAAGACGCGCTCCAAGCGTAAGCTCATGTGGCGCGTGGCATTCATGACGTTCTTCCTGTCGGCTATCCTCGACAACCTCACCACGTCCATCGTCATGATTATGGTGCTTCGCAAACTCGTACAGAGCCGTGGCGACCGTATGCTCTATGCCGCCCTCGTCATCATCTCCGCCAACTCCGGAGGTGCCTTCTCGCCCATTGGCGACGTCACCACCATCATGCTGTGGATCAAGGGCGTCATCACCACTCAGGGTGTGCTGACGGAAATTTTTATTCCTTCACTCGTCTCGATGATTATTCCTGCAGCCATCATCAGCCTGCAGCTGAACGGCAAGTTCGACAAGGAACAGAACCTGCCCAAGGCCGAGGTCAGCCAGTTTACCAAGGTACAGCGCGACATCATCTTCTGGCTCGGTGTCGGAGGTCTCGTCTTCGTACCAGTCTTCAAGACGTTGACCCATCTGCCTCCGTTCATGGGCATCCTGCTCGTGCTGGGCATCCTGTGGACAGTCACCGAGATATTCCATTACAATACCTCTGAAGACGACACGATGGCCAAGCGCGTCTCCGACATCATGACGAAGATTGACCTCTCCACCATCATGTTCTTCCTCGGCATCCTCATGGCTGTCGGCGTGCTTCAGGAGATTGGCGTGCTCACCATGCTGGGCGAGGGACTCAACGAAGCCTTCGCAGGCAACTACTACCTCATCAACGGCATCATCGGCGTGCTCTCATCCATTGTCGACAATGTGCCTCTCGTGGCTGGCTGTATGGGTATGTATCCCGTCGCTGCTGAGGGTGCTATGGCTGTCGACGGCATCTTCTGGCAGCTGCTGGCCTACTGCGCCGGTGTGGGTGGTTCGATGCTGATTATCGGCTCTGCTGCCGGCGTGGTCGTTATGGGTTTAGAGAAAATCACCTTCGGATGGTATATGAAGAAAATCACGTGGATTGTCTTCGTGGGCTACATCGCAGGTATCCTCGTATACTGGCTCGAAAAAGCCCTGTTGTTCTAGAATTGATAATATCATCAGCAAAATGAAAAAGATGATGCAGTGGGTGCTCACCGCTTTCTTCTTCTGTGGCGCAATTGGGCTGACCTCCTGCTCTAAGGACGATACGGATGACGAACAACCACCGCAGAAGGTGACTCGGTGGGAGTGTATCCTGTTTGGCGCGTATCCTGCTAACGAGGTGGTTAGCGGCAGTTTCAATGCTGTGGATGATTATGCGCTGGTAGAAGGCGACGTGATAACCGATGCTGCACTGTATAGCCAACTGGAGCAGGCAGAATGGATGGACGACGACACGGAGATTGGCGGCAAGCGCTACCACAGGCTGAACGGAGCGGGGGCTGTTTCCTGTTCTACAAATCGCGACCAGCACTATCGATGGACGGATACTAAAGAATGGCACTACTTCGCATATGCCCCCATCAAGTGGCGCATCCTGAAGCAGACGGGCAACAAAGCCGTATTGCTGGCAGACCGCATGCCCGACACCTACCCTTTCAACGACAGTTACAAAGATACCAGTTGGAGCGACTGTAGCCTGCGCCAATGGCTTAACGGGGAATTCCTCAGCCGGGCCTTCACGGAACAGGAGAAAAGTGCCATTGAGGAGACGAATGTCAAGAACGACCCTAACTACTATTTCGGCACCGACTGCGGCCCGGATACGAAGGACCGCGTGTTCGTGCTCTCAGAAAGTGAGTCGTTCTCATCGCCACTGGCTGTTGAGTATGGTTTCAGCGACAGCGACAGCGGTAACGATCCTGCCCGTCGGTTCCGCTCCACGCTCTATGCCAAGTGCCGTGGGGCGTGGTGGTCGCCAGTAGACGGATATCTCGGCACCTCTTTCTGGTTCATGCGTTCCGTCGGCTATACGAAGGCCAATGTGGTCTATGTCGGTGAGTCGGGCGACACCTATAACCGTGGCATCGTGGTTACCTGCAACGATTCTGCCGTGTTGCCAGCCATCACCCTCGACCTGTCGAAAGCCGACTATCAGCCTGCGGAGCCTGTGTATTCTACCGATATTATCCAATAATAAGCTATGGACAGAAAAGCAAGAACATACATATACCTGCTATGGCTGCTGTTTTTTGGATCAGCCATGATGTCGTGCAGCAAGGATGATGATGACGGTGGCAGCATACCCCCCAGTAGCGAGGAACGGTATACGGGCGATTCTTACCAAGACCTGCACAGCCCTTGGGTGAAGGATCCCAACCAGAAGACTCATGTGACGCGCTGGGAATGCATCTTGTTTGGCTCGTATCCTGCCAACGAGGTGGTCAGCGGCAGTTTCAATGCTGTGGACGATTACGCGCTGGCCGATGGCGATGTGATAACGGATGCCACGCTCTACAGCCAACTGGAACAGGCTGAATGGACTGACGACGACACAGAGATTAGCGGCAAGCGATACCACAGGCTGAACGGAGCGGGGGCTGTAACCTGTTCTACGAATCGCGAACAGCACTACCGATGGACGGATACCGAGGCTTGGCACTACTTTGCATACGCTCCCATCAAATGGCGCATCCTGAAAATCAGCGGTACCAAGGCTGTGCTGCTGGCCGACCGCATGCCCGACACCTGTCCCTTCCACGACAAGGACGAGGATGTCAACTGGAGTGGAAGCCACCTGCGCCAGTGGCTCAACAACAATTTCCTTAATCGTGCCTTTTCAGAGACGGAGCGCAACGCCATCGAAACGACCAGTGTGGAGAATGCTCCCAACGTCTCGTACGGCACCAACTGCGGACCAGACACCGAGGACCGAGTATTCATCCTTTCCAACAAGGAAGTATTTGCCTCCCCACTGGCTACCGACTATGGCTTCTATGCTGGTAGTGGCATCGACGACGCTGCCCGCCGTTTTCGCTCCACGCTCTATGCCAAGTGCCGTGGAGCCTGGTGGTCGTCGGTCACGGGCTATCGTGGCAACTCTTTCTGGTTTATGCGTACCAACGGCTATACGCCCAGTAACATCACTTATATCTGCGACTTCGGCTACCTGTATAATCAAGGTACGGCAGTCACTTGTGATGATGCCGCCGTGCTGCCTGCCCTCACTATTGACCTGACAAAGGCCTCTTGGACAGTAGCCTCACCTGTCATGTCAACAGACATCGTACAGTGAGCACTTTCGTTGAATATGGTAAGGAATCGACAACAGTAGATCAACTATGCTGTTATAATTTCATCCTTCTCCAGACCCATCTTGGAATCCTGCGCCATACAGCTGTCAGGATGCGGTATTTCCAGTCGATAACACGAATATGCTTGTGATGGTTGATAGCCCATACTATCTCCTTTGCTACATTCTCAGGCCGCAGCATCATGGGATAATGGAAATCACCACTCAGGAGAGCCGTATCAACAAATCCTGGCCGGATGTCTGTAAAGCGGATATTCAGCCCACGACTCAGAGCCTGTTGTTCAAGAGCCTGTAAATATACGTTCTGCATGGCTTTGGTGGCAGAGTAAGACGGCGCAGGACCAAGTCCCTTCGTGCCTGCTATTGACGTGATGGCAGCGATATGTCCGCTTCCCTGGTTAGCAAAGTATCTGTATGCCTCGCCTATCATCCTCGTGAAGCCGACTCCATTTGTCTGTACCGTTGCCAGTTCTATGTCTGCTTTCAGTTCACGGTTCTGCTTGCCTATCCCTGACACATGGAAGTAGAGATCCATGCCTCCTATCTTATCTATCAGTCGGTGTAGTGCTTCCGCTGCTTCATCAGTCGTAACGTCGATACGCTCCACGGCAGCAGTTCCAATCTCCTGTAGCAATTCCACTCGTCTGGCAGCAACACCCACCATCCAGCCTTGTTCTATCAGGAGTTTAGCCACTTCAAGCCCGATACCTGATGATGCCCCTATTACGATTGCTCTTTTTCCTTGTTGTATCATATCGTCAATATCTTACAGATTGCTTCCAGATACTCTCGGTCAATATCATCGAACGTAGCAAGCTCTTTGCTATCAATGTCGAGTACAGCTACAATCTCACCATTTTTGGAAAATACCGGCACTACAATCTCTGAGCGCGAGAGACTGCTACAGGCGATATGACCAGGGAACTGTTCCACATCAGGAACGATGACGGTTCGTTGCTCCTTCCATGCCATACCGCAGACACCCTTCCCAAAGCCGATGTGCATACACGCTACCGGTCCTTGGAATGGCCCAAGAACCAATTCGCCATCTTTTACGCGATAGAACCCCGTCCACCAGAATCCCATCGCCTCGTGGATGGCGGCACAGACGTTGGCCATCACCGCCACACTATCCGTTTCACCATCAATCAGCGCACGAATCTGCTCTGTGAGCAGTCTGTATTTCTCAATCTTATCCATGTTCAGCACCCTCTACCGTCAATACTGCATGCAGCTCCTTCCTCCTGTGGCCTTGGCTCCAGCCCCACGTCCTTCGAATTGAGCGTGACCGTTCCATCCTCCAGCACATAACATGGGACTCCCAGGTCATCTACAGCCTTCGCTTCATCAAAAGCGGGATTGGTGTCGCGTAGCTTCAGAAACTGCTTCAGGTTCCTGACGTGCTTGCCAATGTCGATCACCTCGAAATTCGGATTCCCCTCCACCTGCTTTTCCACAAACTTGCAGTCCGGGCAGGTCTGCATTACATACATCTTTATCATCTTGCTACTATTAATTGTAGTTCAACATCACCATCCTGGAGGAAGCACGATATTCTCCACGTCGTGAGCCTTCTCGAATAGTGGAGCAATCTCTTCATCCGTGAATCCAGCGATGCCGCAGCCGATGCGGGTGACGAGGAAGGTCATGTTCTTATTCTCCTTGGCGAACGCGATGAACTCGTCCACATACGGTCGGATGGTCTCTACGCCACCTTGCATCGTCGGGATGGCATAGCTCTGCCCTTGCAGTCCAACGCCCTGACCCATGATGGCCCCAAACTTGCGGTAGGCGATATAGGCCGCTCCACCGCCGTGCATTCCCTTCAGATTGCTGCCGAATACGAAAATCTCGTTCGGCTGCAGCTCCGTAATAAACTCTGGTGTTGACCTACGGTCGACATCCTTCGCGACTCGGCAGTTATCAAGCGAGCTTGCAACTGCACTCGCAGCTCCGTCTGTTGTTCTCTTCTGCTCCATAATCACTTCTCTGATAAAGTCCATATCCTCGCCTGCCATTGGTGCTGCCATGTCTGCCATCGAACCCGGCATAGGTGCAATCGACATTTTGGCCTCGCCCATCGTAGCCTCCCTGTGCAGGATGGCCATTTCGTCCATCACCTCTGGCATATCCAAATCCATATCGAAGTTCTTCCTGAAATACGGCACGATAATCTGCTCCTTCAGTTTCTTGTACTTCTGCGAGATGGCCGAAGGGGTCATCCCCATCTGCGCCGCTATCTCTTTCGACTTGAAGCCCTGCAACAACAGCATATCAATAATCATCCGTTCCTGTCTGTCAAGCGGAGCATGGTCGCACACATCCTCCACCATCCGGTTGAACTGCAATCGCAGGTCGCTGGTCACATCAAACGACATCAGATAGTCCTCGAACGTGATGCTGCCATACTCTTTGCGATACCATTTCAGTGCGTCGAGTACCACATAGCGGAACCCGTTGATGAGCCAAGTCTTCAGACTTACGTTCGGTGAATGATCCTCCAGCGGTTTCCAGTCGTGCTCCATCAGGTAGAGCGCATACTGGTGAGCCAGCGACATGAAGTCCAGGTTCTCCTTCTCGCGCAGCTGATACCGCTGGTCGAAGATGTTATAGCCCACCTGACAGTATCCGTAAAAATACTCACGGATAATGTTGGCATCGCCCTCGCGGAAACCGCTCAGAATCTCTTCGTCTGACAGTCGCTGAT
>JBGUQW010000147.1:0-44764 GCA_045131435.1 Prevotella sp. | reverse complement strand
TTTTCTTCAAGCTAAGAATGCTTTTTACGGAACCTACGGACGTTCCGCCGAATTTCATTACTTTCATATTTCTATGCAATTTATCTTACCGACGGTACCCCTCAACAAGCGGGGATTCCTCCAACGGCGCGACAAAGGTAGTGCAAATCGGGCGAAATGCAAAATAAATTAAGAATTATTTTCAATTAGTCCGATAGAAACTTTTGTGCGGTTTTAAACCTTTTTGTTTTGGTGACGTCAAAGATAACAGAAAACAGGATAACAACTTAATTTCAAAAACAGGATAACAACTTAAAAAAATTGAAGAACATGAAAAAGATTGTTTTAACATTGGTTGCCATGATGGCAGTATCGTTTGGATTTGCAAAGAGTAGTCATGCTGACAAGCGCTTTGACATGAGCTGTGACATTTATCAGCTTTCCGTTGTACTCGACTTAGACGAGAATCAGATGGATGCTGTGGAGGACATTCAGGACAAATTCAGCAGAGAGATGCAGTCGCTGGCTACACTCAAAGGTCCTCAGCTGAGATTCCGCATTCATCAGGCTGTCAGAAAAGATGCCGAACAGATGAGGCAGGTGCTCAACGACAAGCAGTTCTTCCACTACATGCGCATCGTCATGGAGACACTGCGTAACAGAAAACTCTAAGACAAGAGGGAAAACTTTAAAAGCAAGGATGCTTATCCTCATGCCGGTGCACCATGCACGACAAGGGGATAAGCATTATTTTTTTCTGCCAAATATTTGGAGGTTAGCAGAAAACTTCCTATCTTTGCACTCATGGAACAAAAGGTGTGTATATTTACGGGTGCACGCCCTAATTTTGTGAAGGTGTCACCCATCATCAGAACGATAGAGAATACAGAAGGTATTAGCTATCAGCTGATATATGCGGGTAGGCAGGACGACCCGACTCTGGAGGCGTCGCTGTTCAGCGACCTGCAGATGCCAGAACCAGATGTTTATCTGGGTGTTGACTGCGAGAACCTGAACGAGTTGACTGGGCGTGTGATGGCTGAGTTCGAAAACTATCTGGAGCATCATGAAGTGGATACGGTGATAGTGGTGGACGACCTGGCGTCGACAATGGCAGCAGCTATCGTCACCAAGAAGCGTGGCCTGCGTCTGGCTCATCTGGTGGCTGGTACCCGTTCGTTCGATATCCACATGCCTAAGGAAATTAATCGCTTGGTAATCGACGGCCTCAGTGACCTGCTATTTACTGCAGGTGCGGGCTCCAGCAGCATTGCTACCCGTGAAGGTGCCGAGATGCATAAAATATATATGGTGGGAAATATTCTGATGGACTCGCTGCGTCAGAATCGTAGCCGTTGGCAGCGTCCGGCATGTCTGGAAGGCATTGAGGACGGTCGCTATCTGGTGTTTACCATCAACCGTAAGGCCCTGTTGGCAGACAAGGAGAAACTGGAGAAGATGCTTGGCGTCGTCAGTGAGATGGCTGGTGACATTCCCGTCATTGCTCCTCTGCGTGGACAGGCTTACGAAATGGTTTCAGGTTTCAGGGGGTTCAAGGTTCAAAGTTCGTTATCGTATCTGAAGTTCGGCTATCTGACGTCGCACGCCATGGGCATCGTGACCGATTCGGGCAATGTGGCTGAGGAGGCTACATTCAACAATGTGCCCTGCATCACGCTGAACTCGTACACGGAGCACATGGAGACTGTCAAGCAAGGCACGAATGTGCTGGTGGGTGAGGATGCCGACCAACTGCGTGAGGTTCTTGCCCAGCTGATTGCCGGAGAATGGAAACAAGGGGTGCTGCCTGACCGTTGGGATGGTCGTACAGCAGAACGTATCGTACAGACATTACTGTCATGAAAGCATTATTAGTATTACTTGTAGGATGGATAGCCGACTTGGTGATGGGCGACCCCGAACGTCTGCCACATCCCATTGTATGGTTTGGCAAAGCGATAGCATGGTTCGAGCGTCTGCTGAACAAGGGACGTGGACGTAGGGTGAAGGGAATCATTACTGCTTTGCTACTTATTGGCTTCGTCTATGCTGCCATGTTCTTCCTGCTTCGCTGGATTGATGGCGTCGACAAGTATGCAGGCATGGCCGTCAAGGCCATCCTCGTGTTTTATTGTCTGGCTGGAACAACACTTATCCGTGAAGTCAAAAAGGTGTTCGAGGCTGTAGACCGTTCGTTGGAGGAAGGCCGTCGGCAGGTAGCACGCATCGTAGGACGTGACACGTCAGAACTGTCAGAACAGGAGGTGCGGATAGCTGCCTTGGAGACACTGGCCGAGAATTTGAGCGATGGCGTGGTGGCCCCGGTATTCTGGTATGCCATTCTGGGTGTGCCGGGCATGATGGCTTACAAAATGGTGAACACGCTCGACTCGATGATTGGCTATCGCACCCAGCGCTATCGTGAGTTCGGCTGGTGTGCAGCCCATATTGACGATGTAGCCAACTATCTGCCAGCCCGTCTGACGACGCTGCTTATGCTCACCGTCACTGGCCGTTTCCGTCTGCTGAACTTCGTGACGTGGTTTGGCCGCGAACATGCCAGCCCCAACAGCGGCTACCCTGAAGCAGCACTGGCAGGGATTCTGGATTGTCGCTTCGGAGGTCCCCATACTTATTTCGGTGAAGTCGTTAACAAACCGTATATCGGTACCAACGAACGTCCTATCACGACAGCAGACATGGAGCGTGCCGTGAGTATCAACCGTCGCGTTGAAGTGGTTGTTGTGGTGGTGACCTGCCTTATCTTGTTCTTCGTCTGAACTCCGCGCAGGTAATGGCTGTGGCAATGGCCACATTGAGACTCTCTGCAGTATGACTGTCAGTATGGTAATTGGGAATCAGCAACCTGTGGCTGACCAATTGCCGTACTTCCTGTGAAATGCCGTTTCCCTCATTGCCCATCACAATGATGCCATTGGTGCTCAGCTCCTCGCCATAGATGTCTTCTCCGTCGAGCAAGGTGCCATAGACTGGATAATCGGCTCCTTGAAGCAACGCTACCAGGTCGGTATAGATGACCTTGACATGTGCGAGACTGCCCATCGTGGCCTGTACCACCTTGGGGGCATAGACGTCAGCTGTGTCAGGTGAACAGAAGATGGTGTCGATGCCAAACCAGTCGGCAATACGCAGTATGGTACCCACATTACCTGGGTCCTGGACGCCGTCAAGTGCCAGACAGAGCTTGGAGGAGGGTAGGGCGGCATCGGCTTCCGACAGGGGCTGACGGGCTGTTTCGGGAATCTCCATCACAGCCAGTACTTCCTGTGGATGCTGCAGGAAACTGATGCGCTGCAACTCGTCTTCGGTAATCTGATCCTGCGTGCTGTAGACGGCTCGTGCCTTGAAACCAGCAGCCAGCAGATCGTTGACCACCTTAGGGCCTTCTGCCACGAAGAGACCTTCACGTTTTCTGTTTTTCTTCAGCTCTAACGAGCGAATCAGCTTGATTTGGTTTTTGGAAAGCATCGTATAGGATAGGTTAGAGTGAAAGGAAATAACCAAGTTTATAGAGTTTAAAGAGGAAAAGACTGGGATTGCTGCCTGTCAAGTTTCGACGCACCAAGTTGCTGAAGAGACGATGATACAGTCGGATGAGTGGGCTCAACCATGAAACGCTCTGAGAACCGGATAATGCCAGAAGACGGGAATATCCCTGCAGTTCATGGCGGAATTGGTGGAGTGTTCGCAGTCCCTCCTCCGTCTTACTGACAAAGTCCGCATTGGTCTCGAAGACTTCAAAGCTCAACGGGTTGTCAATATGGACGATGGGAATAGCATGTTGCTCCATCTGCTTGCCGAAGAGCACATCCTCGTAGCCGTAATGGTGGAAACGCTCGTCGAACGGATGGTTGAGCATGAGTTGGCGAGGCACCAGGAAATTGGCCGTATGGAAGTCGCGATAGGGCGACTGCTGACGACGCTCAGGAGTATGCTCGTGTTCAGCGGCTTTCTCATACATGGAACGAAGATTGCCTGGAACCAGCAGACCAATGGTGACACCACCATAGAGAATACTGCTTGGCTGACTATCGGCATGTTCAGCATAGCGTTGCAGATAGTCGTTACGACTGACAATCATGTCGCTGTCGATGAACAGCAGCCAAGGATAAACCGCTTGTGAGGCCAGGAAGTTGCGGATGGCAGCACGACCTGCATTCTCAGGGCGTTCCGCATAGCGACAGTTGGGCAGTGCGTTGATGGCACGGTTGGCCTCGATACATGCAGTATCCGTAGAGCCGTCGTCAGCCACAATGATCTCGTAGGCAATACCCAGTTCCTCGGCTTGCGCTTGCAAGTCGGAAACCAGCTTCGTGCAGTTGCCGTTATACGTTGGAATGAGCACCGATAACTGCTTCATACGGTGCAAAATTACGCATTTTCCGGTAAATATCCTCTATGCAAGCCCCAAAAAACGTTAAATATTGCTTCTTGAAACATCATTTCTTATTTCTCATTTCTCATTTCTCATTTTTTTGTAGTACCTTTGCACCCGCTTTTACGAGATAAGAGCATGAAATTCAAATTTAATCATTTATTTTAAGTTAACATTCAATTATGGCAACAAAAATCAGATTGCAGCGCGGCGGACGTAAGAGCTATGCTTTCTATCGCATCGTTATCGCTGACGCTCGTGCACCACGTGATGGTAAATTTACTGAGAAGATTGGTACTTACAACCCCAACACCAATCCTGCCACAGTAGATTTGAATTTCGAGCGTGCACTTTACTGGGTAGAGACTGGTGCTCAGCCCACAGACACTGTACGTAACATCCTCAGCCGTGAGGGCGTCTACATGATGAAGCACCTGAAGGGTGGCGTGAAGAAGGGCGCTTTCGATGAGGCTACTGCACAGAAGAAGTTTGATGCCTGGAAGGCTGACAAGCAGAAGGGTCTGGAGAAGGTCGCTGCTGAAGTAGCAAAGGCCAAGAAGGACGCTGCTGCTGCTGCATTGAAGGCAGAGAAGGCTGTGAACGAGGAGATTGCCAAGAAGGTAGCTGAGAAGAAGGCTGCCGAGGCTGCTGCTAAGGCCGAGGAAGAGGCTGCAAAGGCTGCTGAAGCTGCTGCTGAGGCTCCCGCTGAAGAGGCTGCTCCTGCTGCTGAAGCTGAAGCTCCCGCTGCAGAGTAATCTTCGTACATCGTTTGACATCAGGGACGGATCATATTGTGTCCGTCCCTATTTTTATTTAAAAGGTTATGCATATACTTGAAATCCCATCTTTCTTTCCACCATACGGAGGCTTGTTCTGTCTGGATCAAGCTAAAGCTCTGGCATCATTGGGACATGAGGTGCGCATTTTGAGTAATGTCCAGGTCGGTGCAACTGTCGGGTGGCATGACTATCTGACATTGCCGTTCTCCAGATATGAACACCAGATGGATGGCATCATGGTTTACCAGTCGTATCAGCGGGGAATACCCAAGTCTGTTCGGTATAATGTAAAGCGTTGGGTGGCTATTGTGCATAGCATGTTCGGTGATTATATCAAGAGATATGGACGTCCGGACATCCTACATGCCCATTGTGCTAAATGGGCAGGTTATGCAGCTATGCAGATTGGCAAGGAATATGGAATACCGTATGTGGTAACGGAACATCTGCCACTGATGCTGTTGGAGAAGGAATTCGGTAAGGCACCGAGCCATGCTTGGCAGATAGCACCATTGAAGAAAACTTATGAAAAGGCAGGAATGGTTATTCCTGTTTCCGAGGAACTGGTAGATGATATCTCTTGTTATTATGGAAAGGACTATCGTTGGCAGTATGTGTCGAATACCATAGACACAGACTTCTTCTGTTATCAGCAACGAGCTCCACGTCATGGACGTCCCTTCCGTTTCTGCTGCATAGCAGATTATAGTCATCGTAAAGGATATGATATTTTGTTTGCTGCCTATCAGCAGCTGCAAAAGCGAGGACACTTATTGGAGTTGCATGTGGCAGGACAACAGACTGACAGTGAAGCATTCAGACATGAGATAGAGTTGCTGAAGTTGAAGAACGTCAAGGCGTATGGCAGGATTAGCAAACAGGAAATCAGGGATTTGTTGCTCCGTAGTGACGCCCTTGTCTTAGCCAGCCGTGGTGAAGTCCAGCCGTTAGTACTCTTAGAGGCAATGTCTATGGGAATTCCTGTGGTATCAACTGAATGTATTCCTCATAGCCTTCGTATAGAAGGGGGCTGTACGATAGTACCTGTTGACGATGCCCATGCCTTGGCCGATGCGATGGAGGAACTGATTACAGGTCCGTTGGTTGACGGACTGCTGTTGTCGGCAAAAGTCAGTGGGATGGCTTCTCCCAAGGTTGTCGGCGAAAAGCTGGCAGCAATCATGAGTGATGTTGTCGCTGCTTTCAGACAGTCATAAACTGCTGATAGAATCCGATATACTGTTGGGCAACGTTTTTATAGTCATGATGTTTCTGAACGTATTCGATGCTCTGTTGCTTTAGCTCTGTCAGACGTTCTGGATAAAGCACCAATTGTTCCAGTTCATGGTAGACACTGTCGTAGGTAGGTTCTACATTGATGATAGGACGCAATTTCTTTTCTCCTAAGATGTCGTAGTTCTCTGGTTCACCACCACCCACAACGACGATACCTTTTGACATAGCCAACAGCGCATTCATGGCCGGTGTATAGCTGTAAAGCTGGTCGAGCAAAACATCACAATTGTCCATCATTTGCTGGTATGTATTAAAGGGGACACCTTCGGCCTTCTGCAAAACCACGCGTTCTGGATATTTCCTGACAATGTCTTCAGCAGCCTTGAGCATGATGTCTGTACCCTTATAGGTACTGCGGTTTTTACTGATACCGATGAAGAGGGTGATGGGTGATAGGTGACGGGTGATGGATGATGGATGATGGGTGATGGGGAAGGGGATAAAGCGAGTCTTCTCAGGGAAAACAGGTTGATAGCAGACCTGATATTCATAGAGACCAGTGATGATGCCGTCACAGTCGTAGGCAATCAGCTTGTTCAGCTGTTCTTTTGTTGTACCCAGCCAGTCGTGCTGTTCCTTGACAGCATCGGCATCGCAGCGCACCTGCTCTCCGATATTGAAGTCACTGTATCGCAACGGTTTGTCGAAAGTACAGGTATGCACCCAATAGTAGTCAATGCCAAAGGCTCCTAGAAAAACATGCTTGTTATGCTTGCGCAGATAACGATAGAAAAAGAAGAGACGCTCTGCCTTCAATTCAAAGAACATAGGATTGATGAGCTGGACAACGTCATAGCCCCGCATCTTGGGAAGCAGTGTCCATAGTCGGGTCATCAGTCTGATGCCCCCCAGCTTCCCTGGCGTTCTGGTGACGTCGATATCCCGCTGGTAGTTCTTCCATGTGTCACCATCAGAAATGACACAAACCTCATGTCCCAGCGTACGGAGTCCCGTCGCCAGAGTCGCATGGACGTTGCTATATTCACCAATCAGTAGTATTCTCATCGTTCTTTCTTCAGTAGTGGCAGCGTGTTCAGCAGAATGGTGCGCCCCAGGCGTGTGTTGCTCATCTTGCGGAACCATTTGTACTTTTGTGAGTAGTCTTTGTCGGGCAGAGGGAATAGTCCTTCCTGACGCAGTGTTTCCAGATTGTCGTTGAGGGCTTGCAGAGAACGATTTTGCATGATGACCTGATAGATGTAGTCCATCGTCAACTGAGCTACACGGCGTTGCATGGCCAGGCGGTCGTTAGGTGGAATACGGTCGCAGAGATAGTGAAGTCTGCTAAGCACGCCCCTGATATCACTAAGACGCTTGTTCTTGCTGGACTCATCAGCATGTGTGGTGATAGTACCAGGGTGCTTATAATAATAATAGGCCTTCGCATCTGTCACGTAAACCTGTTCTGCCCTGATAAGCAGCTGTGGAGTAAACTCCTCGTCTTCATGGTAGATACCTGGCGTGAAACGCAGTTCACTCAGGGTCTTCCGTTTGAAGAGATATCCCCAAGCTGTTCCACGGATATTGTAGCGTAGCATGTATTCCGTCCCGCTCATAAGGGGTTTGTCATTGAATGCAGTCTGATGGATGTCGTCATTGGTGAAGTCGAAGATGACCATCTCAATGCTGTCATCTTTGCGGATGATATTCAGACAATGATCATAAGAAGTCTGTATGAGATTGTCGTCGGCATCAACAAACTGTATGTATGCTCCGGAAGCCATCTCGATGCCTTTGTTTCGGGCCACGCTTAAGCCTCCGTTCTTCTGTCGCACATAGATGATCTCATCGCCATAATGCATCAGTCCGTTCATGGGACTGGTCCTTGAACCATCGTCAACAACAATGATTTCCCGCTCATCAGACGTCAACGAGAGGGTGAGAATGCTGTCGATACATTTGCATAGCATCTGGACAGGCTGATTATAATAGGTCAGGATAAAACTGACCAAAGGTCTGCGTTCTTCCATAATTTGTATGCAAAGGTACGAATTTTTTTGCAATATCGTAATAAATATGGTATTTTTGCGTTCTTTTTAATAAAGAGATGAAACAAGAGTCCGACAAAAATTATGCTCACGTGTTGAAATACACGGGCATTTTTGGAGGCGTGCAAGGTCTGATGATTCTCATAGGTCTTGTACGCAATAAGTTTGTGGCCTTGTTACTGGGAGCGGGAGGTATGGGATTCGCATCACTGCTGACTTCCGTGCAGAACTTTGCATCGCAGTGTACTAATCTTGGCGTTTCTTTCGGTGCCGTACCACGACTTTCGGAACTCTATGGACAGGAAGGGAAACAAAACTTGGTACGTTTTATTCAGGTAGTAAGACTTTGGAGTTTGATAGGTGCTGTCCTGGGAATGGTATTCTGCGTAGCCATTAGTCCGTTTGCCGATACGATGACATTCACATGGGGTAACCATACTCTTCATTATGCCGTTCTTGGCTTGTCAGTAGCCATGTTGGCTATTACGGGTGGTGAGACTGCAATTCTGAAAGCAACCCGACGCTTGGGGGCATTGGCAAAAATCCAATTGGTGACTGCTCTCCTGTCGCTGGTTATCTCCATTCCGCTCTATTATTTTCTCTACCATTCCGGCGTTATGCCTGTCATTGTTCTGACGGCACTGACTACTATGTTGGCGACAATGGCCTATTCCTATCGCTGCTATCCCTTGCGACTGGCCTTTAATACGAAGCTATTGCGTGAAGGAGCAGATATGATTCGCCTGGGTGTGGCATTTGTCTTGGCAGCAGTCATCGGCAGTGGTGCAGAGATGATGATTCGGGCTTTCTTGAATGTCGATAGTGGCCTGGATGATGTAGGAATGTATAATGCAGGCTATATGATAACGCTGACCTATGCGGGTATGGTGTTCTCAGCGATGGAAAGCGACTTTTTCCCTCGTCTGTCAGGAGTCAATCATGATATCAATGCCACCAACGAAACTGTCAACAAGCAAATGGAAGTGTCGTTATTGTTGTTGGCACCTATGCTGGCTGCATTAATCATGTCGCTGCCATTGCTCATCCCTCTGCTTTTCAGCAATGAGTTCCTTCCTGTTGTCGCTATGGCACAGGTAACAGTACTGGCTATGTATTTCAAGGTTCAGACGCTGCCGGTGGCCTATATCACGTTGGCCCGTAGCCTTTCAATGTCCTATCTGATGCTTGAAACAATCTACTATGCTGTTTTGGTTATCTTGGTTATTATGGGATACAGACAGTGGGGACTATACGGAACGGGTATTGCCATTGTGCTGGCTCACATCTTCGACTATGTGCTTATCAACGGCTATGCCTATTGGAAATATGGTTATCGTAGCACATCACAGGTAAGAAAATATGGAGTGACACAGACTTTGTTAGGAGTTGCAGCCTTCACCGTTTCTTTGACATGTGAGGGATGGCTCTACTGGATAACAGAAGCCGCACTGGTCATTGCCAGCACGGCTTACTCGTTAATGATTCTGCGTCAGAAGACGCATCTCTGGGAGTCACTGAAACGCAGGTTCAGACTATCGAAATCAGAGGAGTAAGGTTTAAAATCTGAAGTCGAGTTCCAGGTCTACCAGGTTGTAGTTGTGTTTCTTCTCATTAGCAATCTCGATGCTACGGTCGTTGACGTGAGAATATTCCAAGTGCATTTCCAGATTCTTCGTAAAGAAGTAGTTTAAACCACATTCCAATTGGTTGACCGAAGTAGCCCAGTCCTTCTGATTGCGATAAGTCTGGTAACGAGCCTTGGCATGCAACTTGCCCTTGATGATGGGCACGATGCCGAAGACATACCATCCGTCGGCCTTGTCACCCTTGCTATAGTCTATTTCACGCACGTTGTTACCTGGAGAGGCGGCACCCCATCCTTGGCTGTGGATATACTCTGCACGGAAGGTGAATTCGTCCTTGTCGTACTCAGCAGAAATGGCATATCGGTTTTTTTCTACGCTACGGGTCGTACCTGTCAATGGGTCGAGCATTCCACCGCGGCTACCGGTCCATCCGAAGGCACCGATGCGCACACCCTTGATAGGCATCACCCAGACACCACCGATGATATCCTTGCGATTATCCATATCCTTTTGGTTAACACCCTCACCGTTATAGATACCTACCTGATAGTGTAGCCATCGACGTCCATTGGCATCGGGAAGCAGGTCACCGGCAAACTGGATACCGATATCACGGCCGCCTGATGAACGCTCACCGGTACGGTCGCCGAAGGCTGACAGTTTGTTGATGACGTCAGCATAGCCTCGCCAGCCTTGGGTAATGGGGTGGGTGGGGTTTTCGTAAGTGAAGCAACGCTTGAACTGACCGGCACGAATCTTAAACTCAGGGAATCTGCGCCATTCTGCATAAAGGTCAACCAGCTGAACGGTTGGCTGTCCTGGACCAGTAGCGTTGGTACCCTGGATCTGAGCTCGCCAGTCGAAGTCGCCAATCTTACCATCCAGGATAAAACGCGCCAGACGCAGGTTGAATGTGTTCGAGGAGTTCTTCTCTAAAATTACATTGCCGTCTTCATCCTTTGATTTCTTGTAAGGATCCATGCCCTGATACTGCAGCATGCCGTATCCGCTGAACTTGATATTCTTTACCCACTGAGGCACTTCAATTATTGCCTTCTTTCCAGTCTCTTGTGCATTGGCTGTCAATGCAAGGGCCATCGTGAAGAGGGCCAGTGTCATAAGCTTTTTCATAATTATTATCGTTTGGTTAGTAATACTACATTTTCTACATGTGGGGTATGTGGGAACATGTCTACGGGTTGTACAGCTTCCACACGATAGTCTGTATCCAGCAGCTGCAGGTCGCGAGCCTGTGTGGCAGGGTTACAGCTGACGTATACAATACGCTCTGGAGCAGTATTCAATATTGTCCTTATTACATCGGGATGCATGCCAGCACGTGGTGGGTCTGTAATGATGACATCGGGACGACCATGTTCGCCAATGAAGTCATCAGTCAAGATGTCCTTCATGTCGCCAGCATAGAACAGCGTGTTGTCAATGTTGTTGATTTCTGAGTTGATTTTGGCATCCTCGATGGCTTCAGGCACATATTCAATGCCAATGACCTGCTTGGCCTTCTTGGCCACGAAGTTGGCAATAGTACCCGTTCCTGTGTACAAATCATAAACCAACTCGTTGCCTGTGAGGTTGGCAAATTCGCGAGCTACGCTATAAAGGTGGTAGGCCTGATCTGTGTTCGTCTGATAGAACGACTTCGGTCCCACCTTGAACTTAAGGTCTTCCATTATTTCGTAGATGTGATTCTTGCCTTTGAACAACAGTATCTCCTGATCGCCAATGGTGTCGTTGCATTTTTGGTTGTCCAGATAGAGTAGGGAAGTGATCTGCGGGAATGTGTCGGCAATGTGCTGCAGCAGTCCTAGCGCCTTTTCTCCGTCTTCGCTATTCCAACGGTTCTCCCCTCCTTTGGAGGGGTCGGGGGAGGCTTCTAAGTGGAATTGGAAAATAACCATCCATTCACCACTGGCTGAGTTGCGGATAATGACATCGCGCAATAGTCCTACCTGCTGTCTTAAATCAAAGAAACTAAGCTCTTTGGCCACTGCATATTCAAGCACTTCATTACGTATCTGATTGTGCAGGTCATCCATCAGCCAACACTTCTCGATGGGCAGAATCTTGTCGAAGGCTCCCGTAATATGGAATCCTATGGCTGGTGTATCCTTCAGACTCTGGCTCTCGTCGTGTGGCAGTGTGGCAATCTCTTCGTTGGTCAGGTAACGTTTGTTGGCACAACCGAAGTCGAGCTTGTTACGATACTCTTGAGTCTTAACACTTCCTAAGATGGGGCGAAACTCTGGTAGCTCAATCTTGCCAATACGTGTCAGTTGGTCATATACTTGCTGCTGTTTCATGCGCAGCTGTTCTTCATAAGGCAGCTGTTGCCACTTACAACCTCCACAAACACCAAAATGCTGACAAAAGGGAACTACGCGTACCTTACTATATATATGGTAACGGATGACTTCCGCCTCCATGAACGAATGCTTCTTACGGCGCACCTGCAGGTCGCAGACGTCACCAGGAACAGCCCACGGTACGAATACCACCATGTCGTCAACCCTTGCCACCGACTTTCCCTCGGCAGCATAGTCTGTGATGGTTACGTTCTCCAAAATGGGTAGTGGTTTCTTCTTTCTTGTCATATTTGTTGCAAAGATACGAAAAAAAATACGAACCAAGAATTCAAGCAGCAACAATTTGCTCAATGGGTAGTTAAAAAATATTAAAGCGTAGTAAATGTTTATAGTTCAACGTACTATGTTCCACGAAAAAGTCGTACCTTTGCAGCCGATTTTGAGCAAAACTGGTTAATGAAGAACGACAAAATGAAGAATCAGTACCGTGTCAATGAACAGATACGTGTACGTGAAGTGCGAATCGTGGGTGATGGTGGAAGCACCGTTGTGCCTACTCGCGAAGCTTTAGACATGGCACACAATCAGGGTGTAGACCTCGTTGAGATTTCACCCAATGCTAATCCGCCTGTTTGTCGTCTCATCGATTACTCCAAGTTCCTCTATCAGCAGAAGAAGAAACAGAAGGAGATGAAAGCCAAGCAAGTCAAGGTTGAGGTGAAGGAAATTCGTTTCGGACCTCAGACAGATGAACACGACTACCAGTTTAAGCTGAAGCATGCCAAGGAGTTCCTGGAGGACGGAAATAAAGTTCGCGCTTATGTCTTCTTCCGTGGACGAAGCATCTTGTTCAAGGAACAGGGAGAAGTGCTGCTTCTGCGTTTTGCCAATGATCTTGAGGAATTGGCCAAAGTTGAGGGGATGCCCTCACTCGAAGGCAAGAAGATGTTCCTCTACCTTGCTCCCAAGAAGGCTGGAGCTGCCAAGAAGAGCCAGCAAGCCCGCGACCGTGAGGCTGCTGAAGCTGAGGCCAAGGAGTTACAGCGTCAGCAGCAGCCTGAGGCTGATGCCGAGAAGCCTGCAAACGGTGGGCTGTTCGCCAATGCCAAGATTAGTGCCGATGCGCTGAAGAAACTGACAGAGACTGGTGAAGAATAAATTGTAAATCGTCAAATATGAAATAGAGAAGGCGTCGCGCCCGGTATATGCGTAGTCGCCGATTATTAATAACAATTTAAATTTTATAAAACAATGCCAAAAGTAAAGACAAATTCCGGTGCCAAGAAGAGATTCTCATTCACCGGTACAGGTAAGATCAAGAGACACCATGCTTACCACAGTCACATTCTGACTAAGAAGACCAAGAAGCAGAAGCGCAATCTCTGCGGTTCTACTATCGTTGATGTTACAAACATGAAGCAGGTTCGTGACCTGTTGTGTCTCCGTTAATTCACCTATTGTCAAACATTAAAAAGTAAAGAAAACTATGCCAAGATCAGTCAATCACGTTGCATCAAGAGCAAAACGTAAAAGAATTCTGAAACACACTCGCGGTTACTTTGGTGCCCGCAAGAATGTTTGGACAGTAGCCAAGAACACTTGGGAGAAGGGTCTTACCTACGCTTATCGCGACCGTAAGAACAAGAAGCGCACCTTCCGCGCCCTGTGGATTCAGCGTATCAACGCTGCCGCTCGTCAGGAGGGTATGAGCTATTCAGTGCTGATGGGTAAGCTGGCTAAGGCCGGCATCGAGATCAACCGCAAGGTGCTCGCCGACCTCGCCCTGAATAACCCCGAGGCATTCAAGGCCATCGTTGCTAAAGTAAAGTAACTCGTACGGTTTCTTTAAGAGAAAAAAATGCCCGCCCTGCTATGACGCAGAGCGGGTTTTTCTCACTCCGCCCCCCCATCACCTATCCCCTAACACCTATCACCACACAATGACACTTCACATCTTCAATCCTGAACACGATATTGCACTGGCCGCCAATCTGGCCAATTTTACTGCTCCTCATGCAGGTCGCCAGCTACGTGCAGACCTCGACTTCCTGCCCGCTCTATGGGCACAGAAAGACGACAGAGTGCTGGTAGAGAATCCGGAACATGCTGCCAAACAATGGAAGCGATTATTGTTTCGACTTGTTCCTCACTCAGAAACAGGTTGTTTCTCCCAAGGAAACAAGTTGTTTCTCCCATGGG
The DNA here is from genome assembly GCA_045131435.1 of Prevotella sp. Lineage (GTDB taxonomy): Bacteria > Bacteroidota > Bacteroidia > Bacteroidales > Bacteroidaceae > Prevotella. Next base: position 30,220 of record JBGUQW010000147.1, on the reverse strand, counting down.
AACAGGTTGTTTCTGCCAAGGAAACGACCAGTATCGAACCTTGGGGCTGGGACCTGGCTTTGAAGGCTATGTTGAAGCGTAAGGGAACTGATGAGTCGCTGTTGCCCTCAGATGCCGATTTGGGGCGCATCCGTCAGTTGTCACACCGCCGTACATCTGCCTGTTTGCTTCCTTTCCTGCAAATGGAGGGAACGGTAGGTGAAGCCTATGAGTGTACGACGGAGGCTGATGTCGAGGCTCTACTGCACCGTTATGGCCAGGTGGTGACAAAGGCACCCTGGTCGTCGAGTGGGCGAGGGGTACGCTTCGACAGTAAGATGGAGTGGGTGCGCCATGTCATCCAACGTCAGGGCAGTATCATGGTAGAGCCTTTCTACCATAAGGCAAAGGACTTCGGCATGGAGTTTACAGCAGAAGGTGGTGTCATCCGCTATGAGGGCCTCTCGCTGTTTGTCACCCGTAATGGCGCCTATATTGGAAATATGATAGCGGGCGAGCGTGTCAAACGACAAACACTCAGCCGCTATGTCTCATTGGATCTTCTCGACCGTGTTCGTGATCAGGTGTTGTCCCGCCTTGACCTCTCAGGTTATGAAGGCCCCTTCGGCATCGATATGATGATTGTAAAGGGTGGACTGCTTCATCCCTGTGTCGAGATTAATCTCCGGCGTACCATGGGTCACGTGGCACTATCTATAGGACGGCTCATTCATCTTGACGATGATGATAGCGACAATCGGCGTATCATGCGCATCGACTACGATGGCAGCCACTACAAGTTACGTGTTCTTAGAAGAACAACATAGACAGCAGGTAGGCCACGATGGTCGACGTGATGACACAGATGAGTCCCGGCATCATGAACGAGTGGTTCAGCAGGTATTTACCAATCACCGTCGTTCCTGACCGGTCGAAGTTCACAGTTGCAATATCCGATGGATAGTTCGGGATGAAGAAATAGCCGTAGACCGAAGGCAGCACACCCAGCAGTACAGGACCTGCAATGCCCAGTGAGTAGGCCAGTGGCAGCATGGCTACAACAACAGCACCCTGTGAGTTGATAAGTACGGATACTAGGAAGAACACGAAGGCGATGGACCACGGATACTCCGAAACGACACCAGCCAACATCATCTTCATCTCACCCATATAGTTGGAGAAATAAGTATCGGCAAGCCATGCGATTCCATAGATAGCAACAACGGCCACCATACCCGACTGCCAAACGGGACCTGCGACGGCTTTCTTCGGTGAGGCCTTGCAGAAGATAATCATCAGGGCTGCAGCGGTAATCATGACAATCTGGATCACCAGGTTCATGGCCAACTTTTTGTCAAACCATTCGGTAGTACCCTGCAGATGAACATTCGCCTTTACCAGCTGGTCACCCGTAACAGCCAGGTCTTTGCTTATATAGAGGGCATCGGCATTCGGAACGGCACGGAGGGTCCTGTACGAAGGCAGTAAGTCTTGGAAGATGGCGAAGAACACAATGACGGCGAGGGCACCCAGGAAGATGTACACGGCAAGCTTGGCTTCCTTCGGAATCTGCTTGTCAAGAGTCGTTGCATTGCTGCCATAGATGTATTTATACTGCTCAGGGTCTTTCAGCTTTGCCTGGAACTGAGGGTCTTTGTCCAAGTCCAGACCGCGTCTGTAGGAAGCACTTGCAGCAGCCATCAGTCCACAAATACATGCCGGAATGCTGACCATCAGCACCTTAGGGATGGTGATGTCGAAACCATTGGTGTTGGAGATGCTCACGAAGGCCACAACAGCTGCGGCGATGGGCGAACAGGTAATACCCACCTGCGACGCGATACTGGCCACACCACAGGGACGCTCCGGGCGGATACCCTTCTTCAATGCGATGTCACAGATAATCGGCATCAGCGTGTACACCACGTGACCCGTACCTACCAGCACCGTTAGGAAGAACGTACACAGCGGAGCCAGGAACGTGATGCGGTCCGGATGCTTGCGCAACATCTTCTCGGCAATCTGTATCAGCCAGTCCATACCGCCCGATGCCTGCATGATACCAGCACAGGTCACGGCGGCAATGATGATGTAGATGACATCGGTAGGGGGAGAACCGGGTTTCATACCGAAACCGAAGACGAGCAGTGCGAGACCGATACCTGAGATTGCTCCCAGAGCCAGACTGCCATAGCGAGAACCAACCCACAGTGCTCCGAGCACTATCAGAAGTTGAATAACCATTAATACTGTCATAAATAGAATACTTTTGTTTTTAGTTATTAGTCTTACAGCTTGCAAATATATGAAAAAGATTTGATTTAGCAAAATAAATTGATTTTTTTTCGTAACTTTGTGCTCGAATTCATTAATGAGTCTTAACAAGAGAGATGGAACAAGCGAGAATATCCATATTCCAGCGCCCTGTATGGGTGGAGGTGTTTGCCCTGACGGCAGCAATAGCGTGGGGATGGGCATTCCCTCTCATCAAAGTAGGCTTTAATGCTTTTGGCATTACACCGGACATGACAGGCAGCAAGATGCTCTTTGCAGGCATCCGCTTTGCCGTTGCCGGTTTGATAATCCTCTCTGTCGCCAGAAGCAATGGACGTTCTTTTAAACCAAACAGAGTAGGCGACTGGCGATTCATCCTTGCCTTTACACTGATGAACACCACGCTTCACTATTTCTTCTTCTATGTCGGCATGTCGCATAGTGAAGGGGCACGGGCAGCCATTCTCAATTCGCTGAGTACGTTTTTGGTGGTACTACTGGCCTGTGCCTGTTTCAAAAGCGACAGGCTGACATCGCGCAAACTTCTTGGCTGTGCAGTAGGATTCAGTGGCATTCTGGCATTGAATATCGGGGGCGCTGAGAGCGGACAGTTCACCTGGCTGGGCGATGGCATGATTATCCTCAACGCCATCTGTGGGGCAACGGCTAACCTGATGACTCGTGGACTTAGTAAACGCGTGGATGTCTTTGTTGGAACAGGCTATAGCCTCGCTATCGGTGGCCTTCTGCTCATCATCCCTGGCATAGCATTTGGTGGCACACTGCCTCATATAAACATGCTCGGCATCATCTGCCTGATCCTGCTCATCGCTATCTCCGCCGTGGGTTTTGCACTCTACAATAAACTGCTTAGCTGTAATCCCGTGGGGAAGGTGGCCATCCACAATTCGCTGATTCCCATTGTGGGTGCTGTCACGTCATGCCTCTGCCTTGGCGAGACGTTCCATCTGAAATATGTACTTGCCGGAGGACTCGCAGCACTTGGCATCTACATGATTAATAGAGGCAAATCCTGAACTCTTCAAATGAAAAATGAGCAGACCCAAATGGTGAGTCAGCTCATTTTATGTGTAGTAAGCGGTGGCTTACTGGAATGTCGTTCGAGTAGTGGTTACTTCAGGGCCTTGTTCAGCATGTAGTACATTTCGTTGTTCTGCAGCTGCTGCTTGAACTCGTAGGACTTGGTGTCCTTGTTGATCTTGACATATTCGATGCCCAGCATCTCGGCGAAATCCTCCCAGTATTCTTCGGTAATGTCGTAGGAGAAGGCGCTGTGGTGGGTACCACCGGCCAGAATCCAGGCTCCGACACCAACCTCGAAGGTGGGCTGGGGCACCCAAAGGGCGCTGGCCACGGGCAGGTGGGGCATGGGCTTGGGCTCGATGCACTCTACCTCCTGCGAGATCAGACGGAAGCGGTTGCCGAGGTCAACGACGGTAGCCTTGATGCCACGACCGGTCTTCGAGGTGAAGACGAGGCGGGCTGTCTGCTGCTTTCGGATGCCGATGCCGAGGAAGTGTACCTCGAGCTTAGGCTTGTCACTGGCGATGAGCGGACAGATTTCGAGCATGTGGCTTTGCAGACATGACGACTGGCTGCCGGCGAAGTTCAGGGTATAGTCCTCAAGGAACGAGCAACCGATGGGCATGCCCTGCTGGATGATGTAAAGGGTGCGATAGAGGCAGGCGGTCTTCCAGTCGCCCTCGGCACCAAAACCGATACCCTCGGCCATCAGACGTTGTGAGGCAAGACCTGGAATCTGGTCGAAGCCACAGAAGTCGGGCTGGTTGATGTCGGCATCGCCCAGGTCGTCGAAGTTGGTGGTGAAGGCAGTGGCGCCTTCGTCCTTCAGCACGCGACGGAGAGCAATTTCTGCCTTGGCAGCGTTCTTCACCTTCTCCCAGTAGACAGCTTCGCCGCTCTCGTCAATCTTGATGGTGTAGAGCTTCTTATATTCCTCGACGAGGGCGTCAGCCTCTGCGTCGGTGACCTTCTTCCAGTAGTCCATCAGCGAGCTGACGGGGTAGTAGTCGACGTGATAACCCAGACGCTGCTCGAACTCTACGCGGTCGCCATCGGTGACGGCCACGTTGTTCATGTTCATACCGAACATCAGACAGCGAACGTTCTTGGCATCAGCCACACCGGCAGCTACGCGAGCCCACACGGCAATCTTCTGCTGAGCCTCTTGGTCCTTCCAGTAGCCGCAAACCACCTTGCGCTGAATGCGCATGCGGGTGCAGATATGACCGAACTCAATGTCGCCATGGGCCGACTGGTTCAGGTTCATGAAGTCCATGTCGATGGTGTCCCAGGGAATCTCAGCATTATACTGGGTATGGAAGTGGAGCAGCGGCTTCTGCAGCTTCTGCAGGCCTTTGATCCACATCTTGGCAGGCGAGAAGGTGTGCATCCAGGTGATGATACCCACGCACTTCTCCTCGTTGTTGGCAGCGAGCATGACCTGCTCAACTTCCTTCGAACTGTTGGCTGTACCTTTATATACAATCTTGATGGGAATAATGCCCGACTTGTTCAGTCCCTCGACCATTTCCTTCGAGTGGCCATCAACGGCAACGACAGCGTCACCACCATAGAGGAGCTGTGCACCGGTCACCCACCAAATCTCTAAATTTTCAAACATAGTTTTCATATTATTCTTCTTTCTTTTTCTGTCCGTAGTAGGCATTTGGACCATGCTTGCGGCTGAAATGTTTTTCTACTAACAATGGATTCATTGTCGTCTTGGGATTCAGCGTGTATGAGATGTAGGCCATCTTGGCCACCTGTTCAGTGACGACGGCATGATAGACAGCCTGGTCAGGATCTTTACCCCAGGCGAACGGACCGTGGTTCTTCACCAAGGCGGCAGGAGTATGAATGGGATTGATGTTACCATTCAGGATGCGGTTCACCATCACGACACCCGTATTGTATTCATATTCAGCCATCTGGTCCTCCGTCATATCGGCGGTGCAGGGAATGCTATCGTGGAAATAGTCAGCGTGGGTAGTGCCGATATTGGGGATGTCGAGACCTGTCTGAGCCCATGCGGTGGCATAGGTGGAATGGGTGTGGACAATGCCTCCGATTTCGGGGAAGGCACGGTAGAGCACCAAGTGGGTGGGAGTGTCGCTCGAGGGGTTGAGGTCACCATCAACGACTTTGCCAGTCATGAGGTCAACAACTACCATGTCGCTGGCCTTCATGACGTCATACTCCACACCGGAGGGCTTGATGACCACGAGGCCATTCTCACGGTCGATGCCGCTGACATTGCCCCAAGTGAATATCACGAGGTTGTGTTTAACAAGGTCTAGATTGGCCTTGAACACTTTTTGTTTCAGTTCTTCTAACATTGTTTTACTTGATTCTAAGTTTAAACGTCGGTTCTTCGTTATAGACATGCCTGTTGAAGCGGTAGAGGGCTGCTCCACGCTTAGAAGTCAGCTTGTCGATAAGATCTGTCTTTTCGATATAATCCATATCCTTGAGGCGCTTGCGGAAGTTGCGCTTGTCAATCTCATGGCCATAGACAGCCTCATAGAGTCGCTGAAGCTGGGTCAGCGTAAAGAGATCGGGCAGTAGTTCAAATCCTACAGGTTCTGTCACCATCTTCTGCTGCATCAGTTTGCGGGCTTTTTTTACCATGATGTTATGGTCGGAGTACATCTGGGGCATTTCCTCGATGTTCACCCATTCGACACCATGTTTCTTGCGGAGTTTCTCGTCATAGTCCTTTACGTTGATGAGTGCGTAGTAGGCTACTGACACCACTCGCTCACCCGGGTCACGGTCAAGGTTACCGAAAGCTCCTACCTGTCGCATATAGACGTGCTTGAGTCCCGTCAGCTGCTCCAAGGTGCGGTCTGCTGCAGCATCCAAACTTTCGTCGGCGCGGACGAAGCCTCCATAGAGGCTCCATTCGCCACGACCAGGCTCGAGTTGTCTGCGTCCGACGAGCACCTTCAGCTTGTTCTGGTCGAAACCGAAGATGATACAGTCGACAGACAGGAATACTTTCTGAAATTCTGAATAATAGGTTGTCATCTCTGTTAATAATTAACTGATAAGTTTACCAGAAATAAATATAGAAGGCAACGGTGATTCCCAGAATGATAACGGTATGGATGATGTCCCAGTGGTTCCAGCTGGCGCGGGTAGCAGCTCTCTGCTCAGGGGTAGAGGTGCCGAAGACCAAGCCTTGTATTTTCTTCTCGTCGGGAGCCTCTGTACAGAGCGATACGACAAACACCACCAGACAGCAGACTACCAGCATGACGCCGCAGAAGAACAGCCAGTTGAAGTCGTAGAACACAGCCTTGAACCAAGAGTCGGCAGCGTCCGTAGTGTTGCTGTAATACACTTTCGCACCCAGACGTGTCAGACCGATGATGATACCTGAGAGCAAGCCCCACATACCACCCTTGGCAGAAGCACGCTTCCAGGTAATACCAAGTAGGAAGGCTGCAGCAATGCCAGGAGCCAGCACAGACTGTACGTCCTGCAGATAGGTGTAGAGCACGTCGCCTACAGAGCGCATGATGGGAATCCACAGAATACCGAGAATCACGATAACCACGGTAGCTATCTGACCGATGGTTACGAGACTCTTCTCAGAGGTATTGGGCTTCAGGCGCTTCCAGAAGTCGATGGTGAAGAGCATGGCTGAAGAGTTGAACAACGAAGCCAGCGACGACATCAGGGCTGCGAGGATACCACAGACCACGAGACCCTTCACACCGGCGGGCAGAATCTTGGCCACGAGGGTGGGGAAGGCTGCATCGGCGTTGGGGTTGCCGTTAGCCAGTAAGGGCAGGAATCCCTCGCCGCCTGCTGCCAGATACTTCTGGTGGAGTGCAAAAGCAATCATACCGGGGATGAGGAACAGGAACACGGGCAGCAGCTTCAGGTATGCACCGAAGATGGTACCGCGGCGGGCTTCCTTCTCATTCTTGCCTGAGAGTACGCGCTGAACGATGAACTGATCGGTACACCAGTACCAGAAACCGATGACAGCCGAGCCTACCAAGGCACCAAGCCAAGGATACTGCGGGTCGCTGTTGGAACGCATGAGGTGGATCATCGTACCTGTGGCACCGTCGTAGCTGGGCTTCACGTCGCAGAGGGCCAGCATCTGGTCCCAGCTGCCCAGGGCTTTCAGACCCAGCACGAGGATGATGAGTGATCCTAATAATAAGATAGGTGTCTGCAGCACGGAGGTGTAGAGCACACTCTTCATACCACCGAAAATGGTGTAGGCTGCTGTAATGAGCACCAGGCCGATGGCGGCAATCCAGAAGAAGTCAATGCCCCAGAGTTCCTTGATGCCGAATACCTGTTGGAATACGAGTCCGCCGGCATAAACCGTCACGGCTACCTTGGTCAGCACGTAGGAAATCAGCGAAATGACTGAGAGGATGGTGCGGCTCTCCTTGTTGAAACGGCGCTCCAGGAACTCAGGCATGGTGTACACCATCGAGCGGGTATAGAACGGTACGAAGACCCAACCCAGAATCAGGATCATCCACCCCTGAATCTCCCAATGGGCCATTGCCATACCTGACGATGCACCGGCACCAGCCAGTCCGATGAGGTGCTCGGAACCGATGTTAGAAGCGAAGATAGATGCACCGATGGCAATCCACGTTGCGTCCTTACCACCTAAAAAATAGTCTGCCGAGTTGTCATTCTTCTGCGAGACAACCCATACTACAATGCCAATCAGCGCGAGGCAGAATACGCCAATGACAATCCAGTCTAATAATGCCATAAAATATTCTTTTTAATTGATAATGAACAATTGATAATTATTTTACCGAGAACTTGTAGGCAGCGTGGCTGTAATAAGGCTTCTCGGGAGTCACTACCGGACTGGCCCACTCGGGATGATTGGGGCTGTCGGGATACTTCTGGCTCTCTAAGCAGATGCTGACGTGCTGGGGATACTTCTTACCGAGCTTGCGGACGATGTTCTCCTCGCCGCCGACGCCCTGGAAATTGCCACTGTAGACCTGTATGCCAGGCTCGTTGGTGAACATCTCCATGAAGATACCTGTCTTGGGACTGTAGAGCGATGCACATACCTGAGTGTCGTCACCATTGGTGTTCAGGCACCAGTTGTGGTCATAGCCGTGAGCGTTCTTGACCTGATAGTATTCAGAATGGATGGAGTCACCAACAGCATGCGGTGTGCGGAAGTCCATCGGGGTGCCCTCAACAGGCAGAATCTTGCCAGTAGGCATGTAGCTGTCGTCGCTCTCGGTGAAGTTGTCGGCATTGACATAGAGTATCTGGTCGTAGGCGGCATTCTCCAAATCGCCACTCAAGTTGTAGTAGTTGTGGTTGGTCTGGTTGATGATGGTAGATTTGTCGGTAGTTGCCTCCCAAACGATGTCAAGCATGTTGTCGGCAGTCACCTTATAGGTAGTCGTCGCCACGACATTGCCGGGGAAACCGTTCTCACCGTCGGCAGCATTGATCTGAAGCTTAATCAGGGTGTCGTTGACCTCAACAACATCATAAACCTGGTTCATCCAGCCGGTAGCACCACCACCATGCAGACAATGGTCACGACCATCGTGCTTGTCGTTCTGACGGAGCTGATACTCCTGACCGTCGAGCATGAATTTGCCCATGTTGATGCGGTTGGCGTAGCGACCTACGCTGGAACCATAGTCAGTGGGTGAATTCAGCGTGTCGGCATACTGGGCGATGTTGTCGAAGCCCAGCACGACATCAGTCGGCTTGCCATCCTTGTCGGGTACCACGAGCGAAACTACGCGCCCACCGTAGTTAGTAATGCACACCTCTATGCCGTTGGCATTTTTCAACGTGTAGAGTTTTACGGGCTTCTCGTTGATGATGGTGTCGAACTTTGCCGCATCAAGCCCCGATACGGTCAGCGTCTGCTGGGGTGCTGAATTACATGCAGAAAGCATGGCCAAGGTCACACCCATACTCACAAAAACAGTCTTCAGTTTTTTCATTTTTCTTCTTGTTTTTAGTTATACTAATGAATTTGGGTGTAAAATTACAACTTTATTTTGAAACGACAATGGAAAAATGAATAAAAAATCGACACGAAGTGTTGTTTTTACACCTTAGGGCGATAATTTAATCTTCATTAACTGTTTTAGCCTCCTTTTAGTGTCGGCAGAGTTGTGCGTAGGGGCATGTCTGGCAAACTTTCATGTCGTTGGTGGGACGGAAAGGATTATCTTTTGAGAAAATCTCACTAACGACCTGTTCCAACAGCTCATTGAAACGCATGGAGTAGTTGGCTATGTCATTGATGCGCTCCTGGCCGAAGTAGAGTGTGGGGTCATAATCTTCGCCGCCAGAATGTTGGATGAACAACAGGGCTGGAGAGACCTTACGCTTCGAGGGCTGCTGGCGACTGATGATGTCAGCATATACAAATGTTTGCAGGTAATAGTCCGCATGATTGTGGATATTCTCAGGCTGGAAGATTGCATCCACATCGGCCAACGGCTTCAGTCGGCGACTCCCTGTCTTGTAGTCTATCACGCGGATGCATTCGTCAGGCGTTCCGATATTGATGAGGTCAAGACGGTCAATGCGCCCTCCGATAACAACATCGTGATGTTCCAGCTTCCTGTTAATATTGCACTCCAGACCGAGAATGGTAAAAGGTGCTAACCGGCGGTCGATGCTGATGAGCTGGCGCAGGTAGTGGATGATAACCTCGCGGTTGATGAGATGCAGACCATTGGGCGGAATGTGCGGTATGACACGGTGGAAGGCCTCGTCGACAGCCCGTTCTATCTCTACTTTTGACTTCAGCAAATGGTCGAGGATTTCTTTATTAATCTGTTGAGGAAGTTGGTGATATATAATATCAGCCGCTTCGTGGAATATCGTTCCGAAGATGCGATTGTCCAAATCCTGTTCATCGTCGGGAACCTCGGGCTCTTTAATGCCGGCCACATAACGGTAGTAGAACTGCAGCTGGCAACGCATATACTTACAGATGGCCGTTGGCGACAGTCTGTTGTCAGAAGAGGAAAAGCTGTAGTTAAGTATCTTCATGATACGATCGTCCTTCTCGATGTCCCTGGGCTGCCAGCCAGCCACAGACTGGCCGGACTGCAGCAGGTGACGCTCGATGGAATGGGGACTTTCTACCAGCATCTGGAGCATGAAACGGCTCATCTCTCCCCGCTGGCCATCTTCGGTGGAACTGTTGAAAAGGATGGTGATGTCCTTGGCACGTTGTATCAGGCGATGGAAGTAATATGCATAGATGGCGACCTTGTTGTCGACGGTGGTCAGTTCGTAGGCCCTGCGGATGTTATGTGGAATAAACGAGCTGTCGTTGACTCCTTTCGGCATGTTGCCTTCGTTGCACGACAGTAGGATGACGTGGTCGAAATCCAGGTTACGTGTTTCAAGAACGCCCATAACCTGTACGCCTTCTGCTGGTTCACCGTGGAAAGGAATGGTCGTTTGCTGGATCAGCTGGCTGGTCAGTCGTTGTAGGGTGATGTCGTCAACGACGAGGTCACCGCTGCTGATGAGGCTTTGCAATCGGTTTAGCAGCGTATAGGCGCGGAACAGTGACTCCTGATACAAAGGGTCGGTAACGGTGTCCTTTGCATTGGTGGCAATCTGGCGGAGCAGGTTCAGCAATTGTGTCGTAATGGACGTGTCGGCTGGCGTATCGAGGGCTGCAGGCAAGTCGATGTACTGGACATAAGGATGACGCTGCAGGGCTCGTAACAGTCGTGGTGTGTGTCCTCCCAACTGAAGGTTGAACCAGAGTTGTATGAAGGATGCTACAGGTGTCTGCTCTAGTGGATACCCCGTAGTGATATTAACCTTATCAACCTCAGGGGGTAAGGAGTGTATGATCACTTGCAGGAGAGCTTCGTTGCAGAGTACAATTGCTGTCTTTCGCCCGTCCTGAAAACGGTTGGCCGTTGTCCCGTCAGCATGCTGGATCTCTTCGCGGAGCCAGTTGCTGACATAGCGGGCCTGGATATTCTCCGTAGGGGCGGAGATATAGTGGATTCTCTTGGCATGGTTGAAATTTCCGTAGATTTCATCGGCATCAACGTCCAGCTCATTGGGGAAATACTTCAGGTATTGGCCGATGTATTGGCCTGCTTCGTGTCCCTCCATATAATAATGGTCGAAGTCCCAGTAGAAACGAGCCTTGCCGTTCTTCATCAGGTGGTTGAACAGTTGTTGCTCTACCTTCTGCAGCAAGTTGAAGCCTACAAACAGATAATGGCTATGGGGGTATTGCCCTTCCTGTTGCTCTACGACCTGCCGATAAAGAGCACCCTCGTAAGTCAGTCCCTGATGGCTAAGCCTGTCGTTGAAATCGTGGTAAATGTCGGCGAAATGACTCCACAGTCGGAGAAAGCGCTCTTTCAGTTCGGTGTTGTGGTCTTCTGAGAAATTGCTGAAGAAGCGCCGGATCATGTCACGCTGCTCTTCGGTGAGATAAGAGATGTCATCCAACTCGTGGATATCACGCAGGTTGGCAAATACATGGTCTGCATCAGCCATGTTCTTGTCGATATCGTCGAAATCGCTAAGTAGCAGTTGTCCCCAGCCGAAGAATTTGTCGAGACTCTCCTGTGACCGAGTACACTTGCAGAACGACTTGTGCAGGTCGCACACCAGCTTTAGAGGGTCTGCCACCATAAGCTGGGATTGCTGGCGGAACAGCTCGCTGATGGTGATGTAGTGGGGACTCCACACAGGCTTCTTGGCATATCGGGCCAAGTGTTCGTTAAGGAACAACGAAGCACGCTTGTTGGGGAATACGACAGCGATGTCGGACAAATTGGTATCGTATTTGTTTATCATGTCTTCTGCGACGTATGCCAGAAAATCTTTCATGACTTTGAACTTTGAGCTTTCATTATTATCTGTATTCTACCTCTTCTATTTTATTACTATAGACGTACCATAGCCAACCCTTGACGTTGGGAAGTCCCATGGAACGGAGCAGCTGCATATATTCCTGCACTTGTTCGTGATATTCTTCGTGAGGACGGCCAAACTTGAAGTCTACTACGTGGGTTTCCTCACCGTTGGTCATTACTCGGTCTGGGCGGCGTTCCATTAGTTTGCCATCCTTCATAAAAACGATACTATATTCGTTGTATAACTTCCAATGGTCAGAAAACCAATCTTTTACACGATTGCTTTCAAGTCTTTTGTGGAGCATATTTGTGACCTTTTCTCGTGTTACGTCATTGTCGTATAGTACCCCGTCCTGCTGGAGCTGGCTAAGAGCCTGATCGATGTCGGCAGAAGTGTTGATGGTCGAGAATATGTTGTGTAAAACACTACCAATCTTAATATAGCTCAGTTCTTGGCCCTCATCGTCACCTTCGATGAACTCGTGGCTTTTGTTGCTTTGGCGGAACTCGACTTTTGCGTCAAACGACGTTAAGGTGATGGGTTTGTGAGTAACTGGTTGCAAGAAGACGTTGCCGCTTGCATTCTTATGTTCTTTGTTTTGTAACGGTTCCTTGTTATTCGCCATTTCACCGTAAACAAATGTCAGTGGACCGTTATTATCTTCTTTGCCTTCAAGCGTACTGCCTTTAAGTTCTAATTTAGGAAGAACGGATTCGATGAGTGTTGAACGAGTATTCTTGGTTTCTCGGCGACCGATAACAAAGAGATTCTTAGAGGCTCTGGTGAAAGCGACATAGAGCAGATTCAGGTTGTCGACGATATTCTGGAGGTGTTCGTCGAGGTAGGCCTGTTCGAAGACTGTACCCATCATCTGTTTCTGGCTGAAGTCCACAGGAACGAGGGGCAGCGCATCGAAGGGAGACTCGGCAGGTCGGCACCAAAGGATATCTGAATGCTCCAGTCGCCAGTCGCAGAAGGGAATCAGGACATTGTCGAACTCCAAACCCTTACTCTTGTGTATGGAGAGAATACGTATGCCGTCGGTTTCGCAGCTCTGGATGGTTTTGCTGCAGATGGTTTCTTTCCATTCATCGATAAAAGCGTCAATATCTGTGGAATTGTCTTGTGTAAACCGGTTCAGTTGGTCGTAGAAGGCGCAGATATAGGCACTCTGTTCGTGAAGTCTTTCCAATTCAAAGATAGCATAGAGCCGTTCTGTCAGCTCGTAGAGTGGCAGTTGAAGCAGCTCTTGTGTGTGCTGCACAAAGGTTTCCGGTAGGAGTTCGTCGAGAGGCTGGCTTTTGATGAGCAGTTCGTTTTCTGCTGTTGATGTGCCGAGCACGGAACGCTGATACAATTTGGCCACTGTTGCTTTAGCCAGCAAGTCATCAGGGTGGGTGAGCAGATGGAGCGTCTGAACCAAAATGTTTACTGATACAGAAGTATCGAGGCGGAAGGCCTCGTCGCTGACGATGCGCACCTCTGGCAAATGCTCGGCAAAGTAGTTGGCCACCATGGGAATATACTGGTTGGAGCGCACGAGGATGGCAATATCCTGGGCTTTTTGTCCCTTGTCGAGGAGTGTGGAGACTGTATCGGTCAACATGCCAAGAACCGTAGCTTGATAGTCTCGCTGTGGCAATAGACAGACGCTGACCATTCCGTCATTACCACGTTTGTCAGGGATGAGCTGCTCAACGTCGGAATAGGCGTTGCGTAGTTGTTCTGCCCCCTGTGGGTAGTTTTCGCGTTGGCTGTCGTACTCCTGTTGGGCAGCCTCCTTGAAGAACGCATTGTTGAAGTCAATGATTCTGCGCTCAGAACGGTAGTTGGTTTTAAGGGGGCGTATTTCCATTACCTCGTTGGCATGGGGGAAATCTGTATCGATAGCGTTCAAAAGCCTCCAATCGCCAGAGCGCCAGCGGTAGATGCTTTGTTTGACATCACCGACAATGAGGTTTTCTGTGTCGGTATGGCTCATGCATTCTTGTAATAACACCTTGAAATTCTGCCATTGTACGGTACTGGTGTCCTGGAACTCGTCTATCATGACATGCTCCAGTTGGGTGCCGATTTTCTCGAAAATGAAGGGGGAGTCGCTGTCCTTGATGAGTTCATGCAACAGTTGTTGGGTATCGCTAAGCAGGAAACGGTTGGCCTCGCTGTTCATTTCTCTGACCTTCTGATCGATGTGATCCAGCAGTCGCAGCTGGTTCAGATGGGAGAGCGTCAGGTCAGCTGACTTGAATAGTTTCCATTGGCGTGGTCGGTCTTCTACGGCTTGGCGTAACAATGGCATGAGAGTGCTGTCTGCCAGCATGTGAACCATTTCTGGGCGTGAACAATTCTTCTTGGAATACCACTTTTCCGGAGATGTCATACAGTCTGTAACTCTCGTTCCTACAATGTTTTCGTCGAATTGCCCATTGTAAAGCTTTAAGAAGAAACCGTAGACGCCAGTCTTGCCATAACTCAGGTCTTGAACGCCGATACTTTCATTTTCAAGGATATCGAAGAACTGTTGGGCATAGCCTTTCATTTGTTGTTGGGCATTGACACGAATTTCCCGCATCTGCTTGGCGTAAGCTTCCAGAAAACCTTTCACACCAATGAGTTTGTTCAACTCTTTGCTCTGCTCCTTGTAGTAGTCGCGGAAGATAGTACGCCCAAACTGCTTCACTTGTCCTATGATGTTCCATGAACGGTCGTCGCTGATGTTTTCCATGATGTATTTCATGATCCATTGCAGCATGATGTCCTGATGGGTCAGCGAGTCTATCAGTCGGTCTACAGCCTGTTCCTCCACCTGTATGTCGTTCAGCCCAATACGCAGGTTAGCCGTAAGGTCCAGCTCGCGAGCCAGGTTACGCAGCACACTCTGGAAGAAGGTGTCAATGGTTTCTACGCGGAAATAGTTGTAATTATGTAACAGAAGGTTCAGCGCAATGCCAGCCCGTTGTGTGACAACGTCTTCAGAAAGACTGGTTTCATCGATGATCTTGTCCAGATAATCGCGTGAGTCTGGCAAATGCTTCCAAATGCCATAAAGCTGGCTGAGAATACGCATCTTCATTTCCTCTGTAGCCTTGTTGGTGAAGGTGACAGCAAGGATATTACGATAACTCTGCGGATTGTTTATCAGCAGTTTGATGTATTCGACAGCCAGTGTGAATGTCTTTCCACTTCCGGCGCTGGCCTTGTATACAGTAAGTGGTTTTACCATCGTCTGAATATTTCTATAGTGAATTCACAGCCGATTTCTTGTATTTTGCCTCCGAGGAAGTTGGTAAAGACGGCTGTGGAGAAAAAACGGTTGCTAAATCCATAGCCCAATTCGAAATAGGGTCTGGTATGCTGTATGGAGAGAGCACTCAGATAAATACGTTCCTTTTCTATCGTGTGTCCTACCCAGGGCAAATGTGAGAGCCCCAGCATGGGGGATTCATACGACAGGTTGGCACGCAGGTAGTAGTTTGACTCGTTGTACCAATTGCTGCTGAGTAACTGGAAGTCGCCAGACCAGTCGTCCTCCCAGCCTTGTGGAAGGTTGTTGTCGCGGAAATTGGCGAAGTCGACGAAATAGGAGCTTTTACGGCGGGTATATAGACCTGCGCCAGTACGTGCATTCAGGAAACGGAGACTCTTGAGTTGTTTTTTGTAAACGGCATCAAACTCCCAGCGTTCATATTCCAGATTAGAGTGGAAGATATTCTTGAAGGCCTTCTCGTAATTGGCTGTCAGCGTTGGTCCGGCGTCCCAAGGTGTGAAGCGCAGGGTAATCATGGGTGCAAAGCTGCGGTATTCTGATGTCATGTTTGCCTTCTCCATCAATGCTTTGTCCAGCGATCTTCTTCTATGATATACGATACCTGCCTTGATCTCCAGCCAGTCGTAAGCGACAACATTGTTGAAAGCCTCTATGTATTGGTCTTTGAACTCTGGCATGTCAATGGAATCGCCCATAATATGGTGGAAGTCATCAGACATCATATCACTTGAAATGTGGTTGCCATTGGCAATGCATAGTTCCGCATAGCCGTTACGCTTGGGATTGTAGTCCATGCGAAGGGGAAGCATGTAGTAGAACTGTTTTTTCTTAAAAACGTAGCTGAGCTGGGGTGTGAACGTGAGAAAACGATGTGCGTTCCAAGTATAGCGTGCACCCAGCTTTAGTCTATAGCGCACACCACGACTGGGACTATAACCCAGCTCCAGAGGATTGAATAATGGTGAAAAGCGCATCGACAAGTGTCCCATGTCTGCTCTGTTTCCATTGAGGAGATTGTCTCCGATATAGTCCCAGGCAATCTCCTTCAGCCAGTCACGATGTTCCTTTTGTCTTGTCGTGTCCGGGTTCTCTTCCCGTTCTTTCTTCTCTCTCAGGGCAGCTTCTTCCTCTTCTTGTTTTTGCTGGAGCTCATGGTCGCTATAAATCTTCTTTTCATAGCTGTTTAAGGGCTCTGGCCGTAACTGCTCCATCATGTCACCATCAGCCACGCAATCCAAAGAGTCGGGCAGGGATACCGAACAATCAAATACTGCTGTCAGATAGGACTTGATTTGGTTGCCGAGAAAACTGAAGGTGGCTTGTGTCGAACAGCGTTCGGGCAGGGGTGTGTGCTGGTCTTGTTGGTTCATCTTCGCTGACACCTTGAATTTGATCATGTCAAATTCGCCTTCGAAAAAGACATCCTCTAACCGTCCTGTTGTGGTTTCCACTACGGCATGCCCTGCTACCAGTTGTGTGTTGTCCGTCTTGGGATTGAAACGCAGTATGGCCATGTTGCCAGAGGCTATTTTTATCTGATATTTGTAAAAATGGCGGTTAGAGCGGTGGAATGGTGACAGCAGATGATTAGGGTAGAGGGAAATGTCGTAGAGGTTGGGACTCATAAACTCCTGCATGGCAGGCATGGCCATGCGGTTCCGTGGAATAGTGCCCCACACCACCTGACGCTGCAGGTCGAAGTCGGTATTGCTGCGAAAGCGCATCTTGCAGTATGATTCTCCGATGAACTGTCGTTCACCTTCGGCAATCACATACATGGTAGGTACCAGAAAGAGTGTCAGATTCCTCCTGTCAATACCGAAACTGTAGCGGAGGTACACGTTCTTCTCTTCTCCAGCTACGGGTTGGCTGAAGTTGCGCCGATAGTCCCAGATGCGATTTAGGATGTCCAAATCAGTTGTCTGGGCATATAGAATACTGGGCATGAAGAGAGTCATCATGCCCAGCATTAGCAGTCGTGCTATGTGTAGCTTCAGATTCACGCCCCCAAAATTACAAATAATTTTCGGAGCAGCAAAACTTTTAGCCCAAATATTTCATCAGAATACGTGCATTACCCGAGTCGCGTAGCTTAGCAATGCTTTTTTCACGTATTTGGCGTACACGTTCACGCGTCAATCCCAATTGGTCGCCGATTTCTTCCAGGCCTTTTTCGTGGCAGCCAATGCCAAAACACTCGCGGATAATTGTAATCTCACGGTCTTTCAGTACTTTCTGCAGCACGTTGTTAAGCTCCAAAGCCATCGACTCATGGTCTACCTGACGATCCGTACGAGAATCGTCGCCAGAAGCCATTACGTCGAGCATGCAGTTGTCTTCACCGTCTTGAAACGGTGCGTCAATAGATACATGATGGCTGTCAGCCTGCATGGACTGAGAGATTTTCTCTTCGTCCAGCGCTGTTGCGTCACTCAACTCCGAAATGCTGGGGTGACGTTGGAATTCCTGTTCGAACTTGTTGATTTCGTGGTTAATCTTGTTCAGACTTCCCACCTGATTCAGTGGCAGACGTACAATACGGCTCTGCTCGGCAATAGCTTGCAGAATAGACTGGCGAATCCACCAAACGGCATAGGAAATAAACTTGAAACCACGTGTCTCGTCAAATTTCTGAGCGGCCTTAATCAGACCAATGTTACCCTCGTCAATCAAGTCAGTCAGCGTCAATCCCTGATGCTGATACTGCTTTGCTACGGATACTACGAAACGCAGATTAGCCGTCACAAGCTTGTCCTTGGCGCGCTCGCCTTCCGGACCGCCCTTGCGTATCTTCTGAGCCAGCTCTATTTCCTCGTCGATGCTGATCAGCGGTGCACGGCCGATTTCCACCAGATACTTATCCAGTGCTTCACTTGAACGATTCGTAATACTCTTTTGAATCTTTAATTGTCTCATCTATTACTCCTTAAATTTCTTATAACTTCTTGAAAATCAAGCAAGTGTAAATCAAATAGCCTTTAAAAGCGGTGCAAAGTTACGAAAAATATCGATACGTTGTTATTCGGAAGGCTACTTTTTTTATTTAAAAAATATTAAATGAGGATTCTGTGAGTATTACGAACCGTTCTTGTATTTGCTAAAATGTTGACTTTAAATTGTTCCTATTTCGCCTTGTTGATACGACTCTTAATCTTATCGACGTAAGCATCGATGGTTGCTACGGCTACGATGTTGACCACGTCGCGTACTGAGGCTCCAAAGTCTATGAAATGGATGGGCTTGTTCAATCCCATCTGGATGGGGCCTATAATTTCCACGTCTGCATCCAGCATCTGCAGCATCTTATAGCTGGAACGTGCCGATGTCAGGTTGGGGAATACCAGCGTGTTGACATCTTTTCCGAAGACGCGTGTAAATGGATACTGGTTGTCGCGCAGTTCACGGTCTAATGCAAAACCTAACTGCATTTCACCGTCAATGGGAAGGTCAGGATACAGCTGCTGCATGCGTTCTGTTGCTTGTCGCACTTTTAGCGCACCATCGCTCTGGGATGAGCCGAAGTTTGAATGGCTCATCATGCCCACAACAGGCTTCTCATTGAAGAAGCGTACACTGGTAGCTGCCAGTTTGGCAATGTCAACGAGTGTGTCTGTGTCAGGATTCTCGTTCACTAACGTATCGGCGAGGTAAAGGGTGCCCTTTGGCGAATTGATGATGTGCATGGCCCCGAAATGCTTGTATTCCGGACGGATACCGATGACGTCGTTGACAACCTTGATGGTATTTGAATATTTGGTGTAGAGTCCTGTGATGAAAGCATCGGCATCACCCGTCTCCACCATCATCATGCCGAAGTAGTTGCGCTCGAACATCTTGTCGTTGGCCTCCTGGTAGGTATAGCCCTCACGCTGGCGCTTTTGGGTGAGAATCATGGCATAGCGTTCGCGGCGTTCCTGCTCAGACGGATGACGCAGATTGACAATCTCGATGCCGTCGAGGTTCAGGTCGAGCTCTTTGGCCATTTTCGCTATCACCTCGTCGTTGCCAAGCAGGATGGGTTGGCAGATGCCTTCAGCCTTTGCCTGTACGGCCGCTTTCAGCATAGTGGGATGTACAGCTTCGGCAAATACCACGCGCTGCGGATGGGCCGCTGCTGTGGCATAGAGTTTCTGGGTGAGTTTAGTCTCCTGACCTAGAAGTATGGAGAGCGAGTGTTTGTACTCGTCCCAGTCTTCTATCTTCTTGCGAGCCACACCACTCTCAATGGCAGCCTTGGCTACAGCGGCGCTGACCTCGGTAATGAGTCGTGGGTCAACAGGCTTTGGAATGAAATAATTGCGTCCGAAAGTGAGGTTATTGACCTTATAGACATCATTTACCACGTCAGGCACAGGTTGCTTTGCCAGGTCGGCAATAGCGTGGACGGCAGCCAGTTTCATTTCTTCGTTGATGGCTGTGGCATGTACGTCGAGCGCACCACGGAAGATGTAAGGGAATCCGATGACGTTGTTGATCTGGTTGGGATAGTCTGTGCGTCCTGTCGACATCAGTGTGTCAGGACGGGCTTCCATGGCATCCTCGTAGCTGATTTCAGGCACGGGGTTGGCCAGTGCGAAGATAACGGGATCCTTGGCCATCGTCTTCACCATCTCCTTCGACAGTACATTGCCCTTTGACAGTCCTACAAAGACGTCAGCATCCTTGACAGCTTCCTCCAACGTGTGGATGTCTGTACGGTTGGTGGCAAAGAAACGTTTCTGCTCGTTCAGGTCCTGACGGTTGACAGAGATGACGCCCTTCGAGTCAAGCATCACGATATTCTCCTTGCTGGCACCTATGGCCATATATAGTTTGGTACACGAGATGGCTGCTGCACCGGCACCGTTTACCACAATGCGGACTTTGGCAATGTCCTTGCCGCATACCTCCAAAGCATTTTTCAGCCCGGCAGCCGATATGATGGCTGTTCCGTGCTGGTCATCGTGCATTACGGGGATGTCGAGGCTTTTCTTCAGACGTTCCTCGATGTAGAAGCACTCAGGGGCCTTGATATCCTCCAGGTTGATGCCTCCAAAGGTGGGTGCAATCTTCTCCACGGCCTCGCAGAACTTCTCGGGGTCTTTCTCGTCTACTTCAATGTCAAACACGTCGATGCCACCATATATTTTGAACAGCAGGCCCTTGCCTTCCATGACAGGCTTTCCGCTCATGGCCCCGATGTCGCCTAACCCCAGCACAGCCGTACCGTTTGATATCACTGCTACAAGATTACCCTTGTCAGTGTACTTGTAGGCATCGTTGGGATTCTCTTGAATCTCCAGACACGGATAGGCTACGCCAGGCGAATACGCCAGCGACAAGTCGGTTTGTGTACGATAAGCCTTGGTTGGCTTTACTTCAATTTTGCCTGGACGGCCCGCCTCATGATATTCGAGTGCGGCTTCTTTGGAAATTTTCACCATATCTATACGTATATTATTATGCTTTCTCGTTTTTGCGCCACAAAAGTAATAAAAACTAATGGAATACGTGCCGTTTTTTTGTTTTTTTTGTATCATTTAATGGCAGATTTCTTGGAGGAGTCGCAAATTGTTCGTACCTTTGAGCCCCAAATGACCAAACAAATAACAAATATGAAGAAGATTATAACACTTTTGATGACTGTACTTTTGAGTACGGCTTATTCTATGGCCTGCACCAATTTTATTGTTGGTAAAAAGGCCTCAGTGGATGGTAGTGTCATCTGCTCCTACAATGCCGACTCGTACGGTGCGTTTATGAACCTGGCCCACTATCCGGCTGCCAAACATGCCAAGGGCGACATGCGAAAGATCTATGAGTGGGACACCAACAAATACCTGGGTGAGATTCCTGAGGCTCCAGAAACCTACAACGTCATCGGTAATATCAATGAATGGCAGGTGACCATTGGCGAGACGACCTATGGAGGCCGTGAGGAGATGGTTGATTCAACAGGCATAATCGACTATGGTTCATTGATTTATATTGGTTTGCAACGTTCCAAGACTGCTCGTGAGGCCATCCGTGTTATGACCTCTCTGGTAGAACAGTATGGCTATTATTCCGAGGGTGAGACTTTTACGCTGTGCGACCCCAATGAAGCTTGGATTTTGGAGATGCAAGGCTGTGGTCCGGACCGTTCGAAATCAAAGGAGCGTGTGGTGTGGGTGGCTCGTCGTATTCCTGACGAGGCTATCTGCGGACATGCCAACCAGAGCCGTATTGGCAAGTTCCCGTTGAAGGATAAGGAGAATGTGCTCTATTCTAAGAATATCATCAAGTATGCCCGTACGATGGGCTGGTTTGACGGCAAGGACGAGGACTTCTCGTTCAAGAATGCCTATGCTTTCCCCGACTTCTCTGGTCGTCGTATCTGCGATGCCAGAGTCTGGAGTTTCTTCAATCACCATGTGAAGGGTATGGATCGTTATCTGCCGTGGGCGTTGGGTAAGGACAAGGATGCTGAGGACATGCCCTTGTGGGTCGTTCCAGACCAGAAGCTGAGTGTCCAGGATGTGATGAATGACATGCGTGACCACTATGAGGGTACGCCGATGGCCATCGACTCGACGGATATCGGTGGTGGCATCTGGCAGATGCCCTACCGTCCTACACCCCTTTATTATAAGGTAGACGGCAAGAAATACTTCAACGAGCGTCCTACTAGTACGCAGCAGACTGCTTGGACCTATGTATCGCAGATGCGCTCTTGGCTGCCTCGTGAGGTTGGTGGCTGTTTCTGGTTTGGCAACGACGATGGCAATATGGTGGCCTATACCCCCATCTACTGTTCCATGACGGAGCGTCCGAAGTGCTATAACACCCCCGGTGCCGACGAGTTGAACTTCTCGATGGACAATGCCTACTGGGTGGAGAACTGGGTCAGCAATATGGTATATCCGCGCTATAACATGCTGTTTCCATCTCTGAAGGAGGTTCGCGACTCATTGCAGCAGGCTTATTTTGCCCAGCAGCCGGATATCGAAGCACAGGCTAAGCTGATGGAATCGGCTCAAATGCAGCGTTTCCTCAACGATTATAGCATTCGTCAGGCCAACAACATGATGGACCGTTGGCGCCAGCTGGCCTTCTATCTGGTAGTGAAATACAACGATATGGCGGTGAAACCGGAAGAAAACGGACAGTTCAAGCGTTCGGAGTATGGACTTGGTGCTGCTGTCAAGCGTCCTGGATTCCCCACACCCTTTGCCCGTGAAATCATCAAGCAGACAGGTGATCGCTATGTGGTACCAGAGTGATGACCGTTGTCTCCCCGTTTCAGGGATAACCGTTATTTTAAGCTAAATAAATGGGCTGACCTTTGGTCAGCTCAATTTTTTGTTGTACTTTTGCAGGTTGAATTGAAAAATGACAAAAGAATGAACGAAAATTTTAGTAAGACGCTGAAGTCTGCGGAGACAGAAGACTGGCTCGACCTGCACGTAGTCCGCCCTTTCTGCTATTGGTGGGCCGTGTTGTTTGCCAAGTTGGACATCCATCCTAATACAGTGACCATCCTGTCAATGTTCGTCGGAGCCGGTAGTGCACTGTTTTTCATGCACGGCAGCTTCTATTATGAGGGTACCACCGGCTTGCTGTTGAATATCGTAGCCATCTTGCTCTTGTGTCTGGCCGACATCTTTGACTGTACCGATGGTCAGCTGGCACGTATGACGGGCAAGAAGAGTCGTTTGGGTCGTATCCTTGACGGTGTGGCCGGTTTTACGTGGTTTGCACCCATCTATGTGCTGTTGGTATACCGTTTCTACCTGTACCACGACATTGAGTTCGGATGGCTGGGTATTGAGAACAACGAGCAGAACACGCTTATTGCCACAGCCATCGTATTTGTGCTCGGTCTGATATCAGGCATCAGCGGGCTGG
Source organism: Prevotella sp. (assembly GCA_045131435.1). Classification (GTDB taxonomy): domain Bacteria; phylum Bacteroidota; class Bacteroidia; order Bacteroidales; family Bacteroidaceae; genus Prevotella. The sequence goes on along the minus strand of JBGUQW010000147.1, from coordinate 6,912 downwards.
CTGGTCAGCAGCGTCTGGCCGACTATTACATCCAGGCCCATCTCTTCTTCCTGAAAGGCGAGAAGGGTTCGGAGCTGGACAACAGTGTTCAGCAGCAGAAGATTTACGACGAGATGACTAGCGACACGCCGTTGTACGAGCGCATCTTCCAGAAGTCATACATCGGCTATACGCAGAAACAGGAGAAGCGTACCCCCCAGTTCCAGCGCCTGCTGCAAACGTTGAAGAAGAACTACGGCGGTGTCGACGGCATGCCCTATCCGTTGCGCGAGGAGTTCCGTTCTGAGTCGCTGAAGATTATCTTCTGGAACGGAATGCTGACGTTTAATTTCCGTTCGGCATGGCTCTTCCTGTTCTGTCTGCTCGACGTTCCTGCCATGAACTTCGTATGGGAAATTGTGGCGATGGGTCTTCTGACCATGTACGTCAACCGTCGTCACGAGAAGCTCAGTGCTAAAATTGCAGAGAAATTGTCATGAAGTGGACTAAACAACGACTCAACAACCTGTTCTTCATTCTGGGCGTAGTGGCCTGTGTGGTGATGCTGCTGACATTCGATGTCAGCTTTGTTGAGTTGTGGCAGCATTTGTGTCATGCCGGCTATTGGCTGATACCCATCATCGGCATCTGGCTGGTAGTCTATGGACTGAATGCGATGGCCTGGCTGTCCATCATCAAGGGAAACTGTAAGGGCGACGACACATTGACAGCAAAATTGTCCAGCCGTCCGTTCTTCTGGCGCATCTATCGGCTGACCGTTACGGGCTATGCCCTGAACTATGCCACACCCGTCGGTGGATTAGGCGGCGAACCCTATCGCATCATGGAACTGTCGAAAGACATCGATACCCAGCATGCTACGTCGTCGGTTATCCTCTATGCCATGATGCATTTCTTTGCCCACTTCTGGTTCTGGTTCATCAGCATCTTCATCTACCTGGCACTGGTAGCCATCGGCGACCTGCCTATCACGACAGCCATCGGCATCATTCTGGGCATCATCGTGGTGTTCTGCCTGTTCGCCTTCTATCTCTTTTCGAAGGGTTACAAAAACGGACTGGTAAAGTATGTGCTGGGTGTGGTGAGCCATATTCCCGGACTGAAGAAGTGGACGCTGCGCTTCTGGGCACGCCATTCGGAAGCCATTACCAATATCGACCAGCAGATAGCGGCCTTGTACGGACAGGACACAGGTGCTTTCTATCGCAGTCTCGTATTGGAGTATTCGTCGCGTGTGGTACAGAGCATGGAGGTCATGTTCATGCTGCTGCTCTTCGGCATTGACTGTGGGGGTGGCTTGGGAGGTCTCACGCTGACCTTCCTGCACAGCATCCTCATCGTGTCGTTCACCACGCTGTTTGCCAACCTCATCGGTTTCCTGCCCATGCAGTTGGGAGTCCAGGAGGGAGGCTTTGTGCTTTCCATCGCAGCCTTGGGACTCTCGGCAGCTCTGGGCATCTTTGTCAGCATCATCTGCCGTGTGCGTGAAATCATCTGGATAGCCATCGGCATGGCATTAATGAAATTGAAATAGAAAACAACGAAAATAAAAATAAGAAAATGAATTACTTAGACAGAAACGAGTTTAACTTTGAGCCCAGCCAGAAAGTGGTTGAGGCCATCAAGAATTTTGATCCCAAAGATCTTTGTTTTTATACCCGCATCTACGATCAGGGCAAGAAGAGTGTCATCAGTGTTCGGGTGAGCGAAATCTACAACGTTCCTGAGGAGCAGGTGCTGCTGACCTACGGTGGCGAGGACATGCTGAAGAATGCCATCCACTATTTCCTGTCCATCAACAGCCAGCAGCCAACAGCCAACAGCCAACACCCATCACCTAATACCAAGATCCTCATCCCCGAGTTCTCATGGTGGTACTATAACCGTGTGGCCTCTGAGTGTGGCGGCACCTTCGAGATGTACCCCTTGCACGAGCAGGAGGACACCTTCGCCTACGACGTCGACGAGGTTATTGAGTACACCAACCGCATCCATCCCCGTATGCTGCTGCTGGCATCGCCCAACAATCCCACGGGTAACGGCTTGACCCCCGAGGAGATTGGCCGCATCATGGAGAACATCCCCTCTGACACCATCGTGCTGATCGACGAGGCCTATGCCAGCTTCATCTCCACCGATACTGCTTATATCGCTCCGTTGGTGAACAAGTACAACAACCTCATCATTTCGCGTACCCTGTCGAAGTTCTACGGACTGCCTGGCCTGCGCTGTGGCTTCGGATTCATCGGCAAGGGTCACGACCAGTTCCTGAGCTACGTCAACAAGTACCTGGGCTACAACCGCTTCTCTGAGGCTGTGGCATTGGCCGCCCTCGACAGCGACGAGCACTATCGCCAGGTGGCCGACGACATGGAGTGGGGACGTCAGCTCTACAAGAAGGAGCTGGGCAACCTGCCTGGTTTCAAAGTCTATAAGTCCGTGGCCAACTTCATCCTCATCAAGTATCCTTTAGAGATCAAGGATGCCCTGATGGAGGCTCTGAAGGTTCAGGACTACAAGATTAAGTTTATGGGCGACAAGGGCCTGGAGTCTTGCCTGCGTATCACCCTGGGACGTAAGGAACAGACGCAGACGGTGGTCGATACTATCCTGCGCTGTGTCAATAGTAAATAGTTAATGGACAAATTGTAAACCCACATGATAGGAGTTATATTAGCTGCCGGAATGGCTAAGCGCCTGCGTCCTCTGACTGACAACAAGCCGAAGTGTCTGTTGAAGGTCGGAGAGCGCACCCTGCTGGAACGTACCGTTCGTGCCATGCAGCAGGCTGGCATCTCAGAGTTTGTGGTTGTGACGGGCTACTGTGCCGACCAAATCCGCGATTTCCTGGAACAGTTTGCTAACACCCAACACCCAACACCCAACACCCAACACCCTCACTTCACCTTCCTCCACAACGCAGATTATGAGCACAACAACAACATCTACTCCCTGTGGCTTTCCATGGAGGTGGTGCGTGGTCGCGACTTCCTGCTAATGGACAGCGACATTCTCTGCGACCCTGCTGCCGTAGTGCGTATTGCACAGGAGAATGAGCCTGCGCTGGCTCTGAACCGTCATGAGTGTGGCGAAGAGGAGATCAAAGTCATCGTCGATGCCGACAACCACATCACCGAAATCAGCAAGGTGTGCAGCATTCAGGATGCCATCGGCGAGTCGGTGGGTATTGAGAAGATGACTGCCGACTACAGCGAGGCCCTCTATCACGAACTGGAGCAGATGATCGTCAACGAGGGACTCATCGATGTCTTTTACGAGCGTGCCTTCGAGCGGCTCATCCCTCAGGGTCATACCTTCCGTGTCATCGACACGACCTGCTACTTCTCTTACGAGCTTGATACGCCTGAAGATTTCCAGCGTGCACAGGAACTGATGCCTAAGGAACTGCTCTAAAGATTAATAATTAAAGATATATAGAAATGACCGCTATTATTGTTACCATGCTGCTGCTGGCCTATGTGCTGATTGCTACAGGTCACATGACTGGAGTGAACAAAGCCGCCATCGCCATGTTCCTCGGAACGGTGGGGTGGGTAGTCTATGTCTCTTGGGGCGAGGACTTTGTCATGGCCCGTCATCCGCAGGATTACCTGGAATGGCTCAACGGTGTGGCTGCCGACAGCGAGACGGTCAAGCTATATATATATAATAATGTATTCCTTAATTATGTGGGCAAGGCGGCAGCCATCGTCATGTTTCTGCTGGCCACCATGTCCATCGTCGAACTGCTGAACAACAACGGCTGCTTCGACTTCATCACCGAATGGATACGGACGCGCAACTCCAAGCGTCTGCTGTGGACCATCACGCTGGCCACCTTCATCCTCTCGGCAAATCTCGACAATCTGACGACAACCACCATGATGCTGGTCATCATGCACAACATCCTGCAGAACTCACGTCAGCGCATGTATGTCGGCTCGGCCATCGTGCTGGCTGCCAATGCCGGCGGATGTTTTACTGTTATCGGCGATCCCACAGGACTCATCCTCTGGGGCGATGGAGCCGTGACGGCCAGCCATTTCTCGGCCTATCTGGCTCTGCCGGCCCTCGCGGCGTGGATCATCCCGACCATCCTTGTCAACCGCGAACTGCCCGACCGCCTGGATACGGCCTGGAGTCCGTCACCCTATCGTGGCGACGACACGCGACTGAACCGTTGGCAGCGCTTCGTCATGCTCTTCCTCGGCATCGGCGGACTGTGGTTCATCCCCACCTTCCACAACATCACCAAGCTGGCGCCCTTCCTCGGTGCCCTCTGTGTGCTGGCCGTGCTGTGGGTAGTCAACGAAGCCTTCAACCGCAACCTCATCCGCAGCGACCAGATGGTACAGCTCCGCATTCCCATGTCGCTGGCCTACGGTTCCCTGCAGCAGGTACTCTTCGTCACAGGCATCATGCTGGGCATGGGTGTTGTGACCGAAACGGGCGTATGGTCCGATGTCGCTGCGTGGTTCGATACCTATATCCACGATGTCTGGCTCATGGGCATTGGTGCGGGCTTGCTCTCTTGTGTTGTCGACACCTTTACCATTGCCATCAGCAACATCTCACTCTATCAGGTAGGTGTGGGTGATGTAGCCACCAATGGCGCCTTCTGGAAGGTCATAGCCTACGCCACGGCCATTGGCGGCACCCTGCTCAGCGTGGGCAGCGTCAGCGGACTGGCACTCATGCGGGCCGAGCATGTCAAGCTGGGCTGGTACATCAAGCACTTCACGCCCAAGGTCCTTCTGGGCTGGATTGTCGGCTTCGTCATCCTCTGGCTTGAGTTGAACCTTATCGGCCTCTGATGCGAGAAAAGGTAATAGGCTGAGGAAAGACACAAGTATGGAGCAGGCGGCTCGGGAGCACGTAGCAAGCGGGTCTGGAGCACGTAGCAAGCGGCTTGTTTGTACGGAGCAAGCGGGGTGTTTATACGGAGCGGACGGGGTGAGAGCACGGAGCAGACGGGCTTGCGGCGGGCGGGAAAAAGTTTTTCCCCGCCCGAGGAAAAGTGTTGTATCGGACGGGGAAAGATGTTGCGGCGGACGCTGCAAAAGTTAAAATTGTTGGCTGCCGGCTGTCGTTTGGTATGCCTTCAATTTACTGCAAAGGTACACATTTTTTTGCTCATTTGCAAGTATTTGAATAAAAAAATGTGTTTTGTTGTGGCGTAAAACTGTTAAAATTGCTTAAGCTGGAAGCAAAAGTGCTGTCAGTAGGTGTTTTATGTGCAGAAAAAGTAGTACCTTTGCACCCGCATTTTGCAAAAATAACACTTATTTAATTAATTATTGTAGTATGAATCAATACGAAACCGTTTTCATTTTGACTCCCGTTTTGTCTGATGACCAGACAAAGGAAACGGTCGCTAAGTTCAAGAAGGTCCTGACCGACAAGGGTGCAGAGATCGTGAGCGAAGAGGCCTGGGGACTGAAGAAGATGGCTTATGCAATCGAGAAGAAATCCACAGGTTTCTATTTCCTGCTGGAATTCAAGGCTGAGCCATCAGTGATTAAGACGCTGGAGACCGCTTTCCGTCGTGACGAGAAGGTCATCCGTTTCCAGACTGTTAAGCTTGAGAAGTATGCCATCGAGTATGCTGAGAAGCGTCGTAACAAATTTGGTAAAAAAGAGGAGGCTTAAACTATGGCACAAGACAATGAAATCCGCTATTTGAACGCTCCTTCTATCGACACCACGAAGAAGAAGTATTGCCGCTTCAAGAAGAGTGGCATCAAGTACATTGACTACAAGGATCCCGAGTTCCTGAAGAAGTTCCTGAACGAGCAGGGTAAGATTCTTCCCCGTCGTATCACCGGTACCTCTCTGAAGTATCAGCGCCGTGTGGCTCAGGCCGTTAAGCGTGCCCGCCAGATTGCTCTGCTGCCTTACGTAACTGACATGATGAAATAAACAAGGAGGACGCAAGACATGGAAATTATACTGAAAGAAGATATTATCGGTCTGGGATATAAGAACGATATCGTGAATGTGAAGTCGGGTTATGGCCGTAACTACCTGATTCCTCAGGGTAAGGGTGTTATTGCTTCTCCCATGGCTAAGAAGATTCTTGCTGAGAACCTGAAGCAGCAGGCTCACAAACTGGCTGCCATCAAGGCTGCTGCTGAGTCTAAGGCTGAGACCCTGAAGGATGTTGCCCTGACAATTGCTGCCAAGGTGAGCACCACTGGTCAGCTCTATGGTTCTGTAGGTGTCAACCAGATTGCTGAAGAGCTGAAGAAGCTGGGCAAGGATGTTGACCGCAAGATTATCACCATGAAGGAAGCCAAGATGATTGGCGACTATGTTGCTCTGGTACACTTCCACAAGGAGGTCACCGTTGAGATTCCCGTGAAGGTGATTGCTGAGAATGCTGCCGAGCTGAAGGCTGCTGCTGAAGAAGAGGCTGCTATCAGAGCTGCTGCAGAGGCCAAGAAGGCTGCTGCCGCTGCTGCTGAGGAGGCTGAAGAGGCTCCCGAAGTAGAGGAGGCTGAGGCTCCCGTTGAAGAGTAATAACCGCTGTAAAGCAAATCATAGTTATTATACACTGTTGAATCCCGAGTGCCACAAGCACTCGGGATTTTTTTTATGCTAAGAATACTAGGAATACAGGAAAACAAAGAATACGGGAATGCCAGAATAAAAAAAACGTCGGGTCCGAAGATCCGACGTTCATTCTCTCAATTAGTTCGAGCTAATTACTTAACGCTATCAGCAGCAACTGTGTCAGCAGCAGCGGTGTCAGCAGCTACAGTGTCAGCGCTGTCAACAACTGCGATAGAATCAGAATCAACAGCCTCAGCCTGCTGAGTCTTGTTACCACAAGAAGCGAAAGAGATAGCTGCAACAGCTACGAACATAAATACTAATTTCTTCATTTTTCTAATGCTTTTAAATCTGTAAAAC
>JBGUQW010000146.1:0-3782 GCA_045131435.1 Prevotella sp. | reverse complement strand
GCTGCCTTGCAAACGGGTTGTGGAACTGCGCTTAGTTGAACCAGAGCTCTCCACCGAGCACCTGAGCGCCTACTATATAGGCTTTATTGCCTGCGGCCTGAGTTGTATACTCTTTGTACTGCTGGCCGTAATCAGATTCCTTTGTTCTTCGACTGGCGAAGCGAGTAAACTCGTATTCCATAGATCTACCCATTTAATATACAATTTCACAATGGCAAAAGTTTCTGCTGCAAAGGTACGGCGGTTTTCAGACTCCCACAATCGCTACAATGTGGCATTCCGAATACCAAACAAAGGGTATTCGGCTATTTCTGCTTATTCTTTTCTCAACTTTCCCACCCTTCTAAAACCACGAATTTCACGAATTACACGAATTACCATGCGGATAATAAGTCATTTCACTAATGGTCGTAAACGACCGACGAATTTCACAAATTATGGCTGCGCAGCCAATTCGTGTAATTCGTTGCATCTTTAGATGCATTCGTGAAATGCTAGTCTGCATAGATAAAATTCGTGTAATTCGTGAAATTCGTGGTTTAAAAGAAAGGGTGGGAAACTTCAGTTCTTTTTTTCTTTTTTGACCTCCGTGGCCTCGTATTTTATCTTCTTGAAGCCCTTGATGATGTTCTGTACGTTGGTCTTTTCGGCATCATACTCGACGGTGACGGTCTTAGTCTTGAGATCGGTCTTGATAGACTTGACGCCCTTCTCGAATCGGATGTTCTCCTTAATTTTCTTCTCACAGTTGGCACAATGCATCTCTGGCTGCGTCTTTAGAACCACAGTCTTGATGTCCTTGGCTGCACATACGGCTGCTACAGCCAGTGCTACAAATAATACTTTTGTTCTCATATTCTTTAAACTCTAAACTATATTTTGTTCCAATTCAAACGGACACCGATGTAATAGACGGGGCCATGAATAGGTCCCCAAATCATCGTAGAGTCGAAATGGCTGCCCCAAGGGTCATCGGCTCCGATAATGGGATTCTTCTGTTTGAAGCCCGTGATATTCTCACCTCCGGCATAGATGCTCCAATAACGGAAAAAACGAGTCACCTGCGCACTCAACTGCTCATAGCCTTTGTAGCGCTCACTCCAAGAGGGCTGCCCTTCATTGGTGGTGTAAGCCGTTGGCATTCGTCCGCCACCATTCAGCTGCAGGGTAACATCAAACTGCCACTTACCGAGACCTGGGGCATACGAGGCCGTCAACAGACCTTTGTATTTGTTGGTCAATGGTTTTTCTTTTAGAATACCGCCATAGGTCGATTTTACATTGGTACGACGATAGGTTGCCGTCAGCGTAAAACCCTCAAAGAAGGGGTATGTAGCTTCAACCTGCCAGGTATGCGAATAGCTGTCGCCATTGAGATTGGTGAAATGTACGACATGAGGGTTGCTGTCGAGGTCGGTCACCGTCTGATGCAGGAAGTTTGTGTAATAGTACTCTGCATTCAGCCCCAGTATTCGCTCGCCAAGGGGGATGCTTATGGATGCACTAACGCCATAGTTCCAAGCCTCTTCCTGCTCCAAGTCATCATCAATGACAATGCTGCGTCCACTGGCCAAGAGGTAGTTGTTCTCTGCCAGCACATGACTGGTGCGATAGCCCTTGCCGATAGAGCCTCGCAGGGTGATGATGTCGTTAGGCGAATATTTCAAGTGCATCCTCGGTGTGACGAAACTGCCGTAGATGTTGCTGTAATCCCAGCGTAAACCACCCATCACCGTCAGTTGCTCACCAAGCTTATAGGTGTATTGGGCGTAAACCCCAGGGACATTCTCAATAGCGGTAGCAGATTTTTCACTTTTCACTATTACCTTTTCCCTCAGATAATCGTGATTCAGGCTGAGACCTGTTGAAAGACTATGGTGTTCGTTGATATCGGTTTCAAACAGCAGCGAGGCGTAACCGTTACGCTGGTCGGCCTTGTAGCTTTTTTGTCCGTATGTGGCATTCTCGTGGTGCAGCGAACCGGATAGTATCAGTGCGATGTTCGTGGCATGTTCCTCATTCAGAAAGAAAGCGTTCTTGGTAAAAGCCTCGTAGCGCTCGTTGGTGATGTCAATGATATAGGGGTGAGAGGAGAGTTGTGAAAGGCTACGGGTAGGCGCGTCAGCGGGAATGGGGTGAGAAATCTGTCCTCCTTCACGATGTTCCTTTAGACCTTTGACGGAAGCCTGAAAGATGTAGCGTTCACCCAGCCACGCCCAACGGCTCTGCAGCGAACCCTGTCGCACCTTCGGCATATCCACGAAACCATCGCCATTGTCATCGTGGGCTTTGTCGAGTATTTCGTAATGTCCCAACAGGGCCGTGCTCCATCGTTCTGATAGCTTGAGGTTGCCACCGAGATTAGCCTCCAGTTTCCCTTTCGTATTATAATAGATGTTCGCGTCCGCGAAAGGCGTGGCCTGTGGCTTCTTGAATTCAACATTAATCTGTCCTGTAATGCTCTCATAGCCATTTTTCACCGACGAGGCACCCTTCGATACCTGTATGCTCTGCATCCAAGGGCCGGGGATATAACTGAGCGAGAATGGTGCCGCCAGTCCCCGATAGTTGGGAATGTTTTCTGTCAGCATCTGCACGTAGGTGCCTGAAAGTCCAAGCAGCTTAATCTGTTGTGCACCCGTAGCAGCATCGGCATAATTCACATCGACAGAGGGGTTCGTTGTAAAACTCTCGCCCAGATTACAGCAGGCCGCCCGCAGCAGCTCCTTCGAACTAATCAGTTCCACGTTACCAATGCTAGATTTCAACTTGCCAGATTGCTGAGCATTAACTGTCACCTCGCCGATTTTCTGCGTGTTGAGTGTATCTACATCATCCTCACTCTGTCCGAAAGCAGACAAAGCAAAGCAGAGCAGTAGATAGGTGCAGTTCAGTTTCTTCATTTTGATGGCTATGGATTAACAGTATTCTGAATGACCAGGCCTGCCAACATGAAACCGAAGATAGCGGTGATATTGGTAATGCATACTCGATCGGAATCGACAATCGTCAGATGCTTGATGCCACTACGCACCATACTCTCAGCACACCACGAGCCAACGCCGCCCACGCCAAAGATAATCACACTTTTACTGCTGAGTCGTTCCATAAGCTCATCGCCCAGCAGCAACTCTGTCCTACGGAATATTGCCTGTTCTATTGCCATGCTTTCACCCTATATGTCATAAACAATTATAAAATCAGGTGCAAAGGTACAACTTTTCCACCAATTTTTTGTATCTTCGCAACATAAATCATAAAAAACAGGCAGCGCTGAGGCTGCCTTACAGACGCTCTACAAGTCAAGTTTCATGTGTATGGTCGTCGCTAAATGCCCAGAATTTCCCAGTCGCGAGAGAAGTTCCGTAAAGCCGTGACGGGCATACATCTTCACGGCGTCAGCGAACTCAGGGAATGATTCGATATAGAGATGCTTATAGCCTGCCTTCCGTGCCTCGGCTATAACGAGTTTGAACAGACGGGAGCCATAGCCTTTACCCCGTGCGAGGGGCGAGATATAGAACTTCACCAGTTCTGCATAGCCTTCTGGCAGTCCCTCTGTCGGATAGAATCCGCAGCCGCCCATCACTTCGCCTTCAGCATCTATCACCCAATAGCCAGCCCCCTCCTTTTTCATCGTTTCACAGATATGCCATGTGCGTGGGTCGTCATAAACGGTATTCACCAAAGGAGCGCCATATTCCTCGAATACGGATCGTATCAGTCTTGCCAGCGGCTGTTGGTCTGCCATCTCTATAGGTCGAATCGTGGCTTTTGCCGCA
>JBGUQW010000145.1:0-2924 GCA_045131435.1 Prevotella sp. | reverse complement strand
GGACCGCGGCACCATCGACGTCAGCGTCTCGGCCACGGGGCGCATCGTGCCCGCCTTCGAGGAAATCATCGTGTCGCCCATCAGCTCGAAGATTCTCGAGGTCTATGCCCACAGCGGCGACAGCGTGGACGTCGGCACGCCCCTGCTGCGCCTCGACTTGCAGTCCGCCGAAACCGACTACTCCAAGGCCCTCGACGAGCGCGAGATACGCCGCCAACAGACCGCCCAGCTGAAGGCCAACGTAGAGACGCAGCTCTCCGACCGCCGCATGCAGATTGAGGTGAAGGAGATGGAACTCTCGCAACTCGAAGCCCAACTGCGCAACGAACTCTACCTTGACAGCCTCGGTAGCGGCACCCGCGACCGTGTGCGTCAGGCCGAGACGACATTAAAAACCGCCCAGATGCAACTCTCGCAACTGCGTCAGCAGTACCAGAACGAGCAGCGCGTGCGCCAGGCCGACCTCCGTATGCAGCAACTACAGAACGGCATCTTCGAGAAGGGACTCGACGAGAAGCGCCGCACCCTCGACGATGCCAAGATCCGCTCGCCGCGCCGCGCCACGCTCACCTACATCAACAGCGAGGTGGGCAGCACCATCGGCGCAGGGCAGAAGATTGCCGTGGTCAGCGACCTCACGCACTTCAAGGCTGAGTGCGAAATCTCCGATAGCCACAGCGAGCGCGTCCGCGTCGGCGGTCAGGTCATACTGCGCATCGGCAAGGAACGCCTGACGGGTATCATCAACACCGTCACGCCCCTGAGCCAGAGCGGTGCCATCACCTTCACCGTCGTGCCCGACAACATGTCGCACCCGCGCCTCCGTTCCGGCCTCCGCACCGAGGTCTTCGTCATCACCAGCATCAAGGACGACGTGCTCCGCATCCGCAACGGTTCCTTCTACAGCGGCCCCGGCGACTACACCCTCTTCGTCCTCGACGGCGACATGCTCCATCCCCGCCAAGTCCGCCTCGGCGAGTGTAACTATGACTACATCGAGGTCGTCAGCGGCCTCGCCCCCGGCGAACAAGTCATCGTCAGCGACATGACGAAGTACAAAGGAAAGGAGAAACTGAAGGTGGAATAGAAAATTAACGGCTTTTCTTTTCGACTTTTGCCCATTTTAGTTGTATACTATAATAGAAGGCCCTACAAACAATGATACAGATAGAGGACGAAATACTCACACGATGCCAGGGCGGCGACAAGGCCGCTTTCCGATGGGTGGTACAGACCTATCAGCGCATGTTGTTCTCGCTTGCGCTGAAGATGCTGGCCAACGAGGAAGAGGCGAAAGACGTGGTGCAGGATACGTTTGTCCGAGCTTGGCTGGCTATCAGAAGCTACAATCCCCAGCAGCCCTTTGCCTCGTGGCTCTACACAATAGCCTCACGTCTGTGTCTCAATCGCATGAAGGCTGAAAAAGTGTCCGCCATGCAGCCAAAAGACCTGACAGTGCTACACCGCTTTGCTTCGGGCGACGACACACAGCGCAAGTTGGAAAACAACGAATGGATAGCCATCGTAAGGACACTGGCCGAAGGACTGAGTGAGAAGCAACGGCTGGTGTTCACCATCTGCCAACTGGAAGGCCTCTCGTCTGAAGAAGCAGAACAGATAACCGGCATGGATGCCCGACAGATAAAGAGCAATCTCTATGTAGCCCGCCAGACCATACGTAAACGACTAAAGGATTTAGGATATGATGAAGATTGATGAAATATTGAGCCGATTGCAGGAACAGCAGCCCGACGTCAGCAACCCTGACGAACTGACCGACCGCATCATGGACAGTCTGCCAGACTTACCCACTGAGCAGCCTAAGCCCGCACGACGTATCAGGCTCTACATCGCATCGGCAATAGCCGTAGCCGCCAGTGTCCTGCTGTTGCTGACGCTTCACCGTAATAATAATGTAGATCCACAACAAGTGCAATCACTGGTGACGCATCAGATAGAGCAAAAGGACAGTTCGTTAAAAGCTGAAATAAAGGAACCGAAGCCAATGATTGCCCAGGAGAAGGCTGTCACGGATAAAGCCAGAGCAGCCAATCAGCGTCGCACAGCAACAGTCATTGCTCATAAGGTTTCTACAACCATTCCAGCTACCGATAGTCTGGATTACTATATTGACAAAATAGAACGCGAACTGGCCCAAGTGGATGAGAGCCTTTACATAGAGCGGATGAACAAGGTTATACGTGCTGACGAGCGACTGCAGCGCATCGTCAATAGCTATATCCTGCACACCCTCGACAAGGAGGGCCGACCCCAGACGGCAGACAACATGTATAACGTAAAAACAGAAGAAGATGAAGAATAGACTTTTTACTGCCATCGTGGCATTGCTGATTGCTATTGCATGCAGCGCACAGACGTCCCGCTCCAGCAACATCAGGGAAAAACTGAATGCTTTCGTGGAATCGAAAGAGTACGGCGTTCACCGGCTTATCTCCAAAGACGGACTGAATGTTTATCAGTTTGCCCAACAGTTTGCCATCGGTGAGGAGTTGGACAGCAAATACTACGGTCCGTTGTTCACGCCCCGGATGTTGGATTTGGAGAAGGCTTTCAGGTCGGAGGCCGTGAATGCCAAGACCATCTATATCCATGATGCCAGCGACGGCGACTCACCTCTGCCAGGCGTTAAGTTCCAGTTGATGACAGACGCCCAACATCCGATGATACATGCCGCGTCATTCGACCTCAACAAGAATATCCGCCTGATTTCCTTTGAAGAGACAGACGGCAGGATATATGTCCTACTGCTGATGTGGGACCAGACCGTTGATCCAGACAAGAAAATCGGCGACACATTCCTGATGGACGGAATGATATACGAAATCAGCGGATGGAAAATGGACGACAGACCTTATATCGCCCACTATAAGCGACCTGCGGCGACGGGCACCTTTGTTGCGGGT
>JBGUQW010000144.1:0-1781 GCA_045131435.1 Prevotella sp. | reverse complement strand
GGCAGCCGGTACACAGCCTTGGAGCCTAGGTCGCGAGGCCGGGTTTAAGCGTAGGCAGTTGGAGTGTGAGAGCCGCAATACGAAAGTGTGAAGCGATTCAGCCCCGTAATCTATGAAAATGTGGAAGCCGAGACCGTCCTCAAAGTCGCAGGCAGCAAGAATCGGGCGTTAAGCGAGTCCGAGGAGATTCCGCCGGGGTCAATAGAGCGTGGCGAGCACACAAAGGATTACAAGCGTACCTGGGAGGTCTGAACGTCTCTGTGGAAGCAGTAAGGGGAATTGAAGTCTTGTAAACGGAGAGAACCCGACGGGCGGTCAGAAGTCGGATCGCTGCATAGTAGCGATGAAGCCGGTGAAAGTCGGAGGAGCCAAGGCGGCGACAAACAATCGTTTCTGCTGTAGAAGCAGTACGGTGCCACAGGAGGGCATTGGAAATGGAAAAGGAAGCAGCAGGAATAAGGTTCCAGACAGAAGACGACGAGCCACGGAAGGAGAACCTGATGCACCATGTGAATGAACAGACGCTGATGGAGGAGCATCGGAAGCAAAACAGGAAGAAGGCAACGGGTATCGACGGCGTCACCAAGGATGAGTATGACGCCAATGTTGATGCAAACCTGAAAGACCTCGTGGAGCGGATGAAGAAGTTCAGCTATCGGCCGCTGTCAGTCAGAAGAACGTATATTCCTAAGGCCAACGGGAATCTTAGGCCCTTGGGAATCCCTGCGTACGAAGACAAACTGGTGCAGGGAGTGATGGCGAAAATACTGGGCGAAGTCTACGAGGTGCGGTTCCTTGACTGCTCCTACGGATTTCGGAAAGGCAGGAGCTGTCACGACGTTGTGCGGTTCATTAACCAGACTGTCATGACAAAGAAAGTCAACTATGTACTCGAAGCGGATATCAAAGGCTTCTTCGATAACGTAAACCACGAATGGCTGATGAGATTCCTCAGCTTCGACATAGCAGACAGAAGGTTTCTCCGGTACGTGAAACGGTTTCTGATTGCCGGGGCCATGGAAGATGGAGCATACTTGGAGACTGACAGGGGCACACCGCAAGGCGGTCTGATCTCTCCAGTACTGGCAAATGTGTATCTCCACTACGTGCTGGACACATGGTTTGAGTACGAAATCAAGCCAAGAATGCATGGAGAAGCATATTACGTTAGGTATGCTGATGACTTCCTGATCATGTTCCAGTACGAGAACGACGCAGAAGCCGTTATGCGGGTATTGCCCAAGCGACTTGGCAGATTCTCACTGGAGGTAGCAGTGGACAAGACACGGATACTGCCGTTTGGTCGTTTTAAGGGAACCAAAGAAGCTTTCGATTTTCTTGGTTTCACATTCTTTAACACGACTACAACAAACGGCAAATATCGGGTAGGCGTTCGCACCAGCAAGAAGAAACTGAAGGCGAAGAGACAAGCGGCAAAAGCCTGGCTGCGCAAACAACTGACGAAGCCGGTAGCATGGACCATGGAAACGCTGGCGGCGGTAGTCAGAGGTCATTGCAACTACTACGGCGTGAGTGGTAATTTTGACCAGATTCAGAAGTTCTGGAGATACTTGCAATTCACAACGTACCGTATGCTAAATCGGCGACACCAGAAACGCAGCATGAGCTTCCCTAAGTTCCTGAGAATCTGGAACTTCTATATACCAAGGGCTCATATCGCAGTGGACATCTGGGGCTGGAAACCGAAGACTGTTTGAAGAGCCGTATGCGGAAAAACCGCACGTACGGTTCTGTGAGGGGCAGCGACATCCCTTCACAAG
>JBGUQW010000143.1:0-2393 GCA_045131435.1 Prevotella sp. | reverse complement strand
TGTTAGCGCCGGGTGAGAAGGGCCATTCAGAGTCGGGTGAAAAGGGCCAATTACCAGTCGGATAAAAAAGGCCAACACATCAACTTCTCACTTTTTATGCTTTGATTTACTGGTTTCCGCCGATCCTCGCATTCGATGGAATCGGCCCGGTCTCTACAGCCAAAACTTCGCGTTTCCTGCCGCGATAGCTGTCTCCCTTGAAAATAATTACCTTGGCGTCGTCAAACAGACGATCCAGCGCAGCCTTTAGGTCGTCATCACAACGGAAAAATTCAAACCATTCACTGGGCTGCTTGTTGCTGGTGAAGATCATGCACTTTGAGCCTTCTTTCCCGTACCACCGGTCTATCATATCGAAGAACAGTGCCGTTGATTCTCTGTCGAAAGTGCAGCGTCCGATCTCGTCTATAATCAGGCATGAATACTTCATCAGGCCATTGATCATGTTTGCTTCTCTGCCAAATTTACGAGCTGTTACATACTTGGCCTTCAGTTCGGATGCCTTCAGGAAATACGCTTTCATGCCTTCCAGGCAACAAGCCCTGCCATAAGCTTCCGCAAGGTGAGTCTTTCCGACACCGGGAGGTCCAATCAACGCGATGTTCTTGCCGGAATGAACCTCTGACAGAGATGGAAGATTGCTTATCGTCGCCGCGTCTTTTCCGTGAAGACGGGAGAAATCATAGTTCTCAAAAGTTTTGGGTGCCTTGACCGGAAGGCGGCTTAAGCGGAGCAAAGTCTCGACACAGGTTCGCTGCTTTTTCTCTGCAAGAAACTCAAAAAGCATGTCCATCGCGCTGAGCTGCTCCTGCGAGAGATTGTGCTTCTCTGCATATGAAGCCGCTTCTGTCGATGACAGATCTACTTTTAATACGCTGCAGCATTGTTCAATGCGGTCAAAAACGGACTGCTCCATCACCATGCCACCTCCTTGTCAAAGTTGAATCCGGAGAAGGCTGCCTGTGGTTTGCGCAGAGCATTCTGGCGCATGATGGTGGTTACAGGAGCAGTCGGGTATTCTTCCGGCTGCTCCGCTGCATACTGATCCTTACAAAAGCTGTCACGGCGGCTCCAGGTTACATCGTGTTCGACAAGCTTGCGCCTGAGGTCTGATGAACAGATGATAAGCGTATACTCCTGCCTGCTCAGGCGGCAGGTCTTTCCGGTATACCAGTAAGGAACACCAAATCTGCGTCCTTCAAAGTTTACAAACCCGTCAAAGGAGATCTTACGCTCCGGCCAAAGGTACAGGTGGAGTTCATCGGTCATAACAAGCCTGGCTTCTGCGCCAAGGCATCGGTTCATGTGCTCTTCATGCGGGATACAGCATACGCCTTTATGGTACCGCCTGTTCTGGGAGTCACACCAACGGATGGCTTCGAAATTAAGATCCGTGATGTTTCCAAATGTACGGCCTGCCATGAAGTTGTTTTTTACGAATTGAACCAGACGCTCTACAGCACCTTTGGTGAAAGGATGCCGCGGCTTGCAGAGCCGGGTTTCGAATCCTACCGTCACCATAAAGTTTTCGTATTCCTTGTTCCAGACAGGCTTTCCATCCGTATCTCTTCCGGTCGTAACGCTCTTCATGTTGTCCGTCAGTACATGCCGGGGAATGCCCATTCGCTGGAATGTATGGAGCATTCCGATAAAGAGATTTTCCTGCTTGGCATTCGGGAAGAACTCGATGTACCGTTCGCCGCAGTGATGGCAGATCATCGCAAAGCAAGCTGCTCTGTAGGTCACACCGGTATCCTTCTCAACATTGACGAATCCCCAATCCATCTGAAAGGATTCTCCGGGCTCGGAGGTATACCTCCTGCCACGGCCCCCTTGCGGAGCCACGATCTGCCTTTTGGCAGGCACAAGATTAAGATGGGAAGAAATATACTCCTTTACCTGTGTCTGTCCGCCGGTATAACCGGCTTCATCCAGCAACTCCTTTATGGATGTTGAGTTTGTAACTCCTTTCTTCAGTTGGGCGTCGATGATACCGGTAAACCCGGAGAGAACCGTTTTCTCTTTTCGGGTTCCCCGCAGGGCGTGTGGTTTTACGACAAAACCATTCTTCTGGATGTTGCGGAGCCGCTTCCTGGAGATGCCTGTCCTACGACCGAGATCCGCCAGATTGATCTTCTGGATGTCGAACCGATCCCCAGCTTCCTGCTCCATTTCCTTCAGCGCATGTGTTATAGTTAACTGAAGGTCATTACGTTCTTGTTCTGTCATTTTCCTCCTTATATAGTTGATGCGTTGGCACCTGTCATTATATAAGGAGTAACAGAAACGGGGTAATGGCCTTTTTCGCCCGACCGGTTGTGGTCCTTCTCATCCGACTACTATTGGCCCTTCTTACCCGGCTCAGGAGTGGCCTTTTCTACCCGACCCTGACA
>JBGUQW010000142.1:0-5282 GCA_045131435.1 Prevotella sp. | reverse complement strand
GAGAACATCCGCACGGGCCAGACCTACTACATCGACCTCGAACTTGGTCAGCCCGAGCAGGCCATCATCATCCCTCGCGGCACCTTCTTCCAGACCACAGGCGGACAGTGGATCTTCGTCCTCTCGAAGGATGGCTCGCAAGCCTATCGCCGAAACATACGCATCGGTCGCCAGAACCCGCAGCACTACGAAGTGCTCGAAGGTTTGGAGCCAGGCGAGCGAGTAGTCACCAGCGGCTACGAGGCATTTAAAGATAATGAAGTATTGGAAATTAAATAAACGGTTATGAAGTCAATCATCAGAAACTTTACGTCGATATTCCGTAAGTTTGTTACGGCAAATGTCCTGAACCTGTTGGGCCTCAGTATGGCCTTTGCATCATTCTTCGTCATCATGACGCAGGTGAACTACGACCTGGGCTACAACAAGAGCTTTACCGAGCATGAGAAGCTGTTCCGGCTGACAATGGAGTTGGGAGAAGGCATGGAGGACTATGGTGCCACGCTGCCCCGTCCCTTAGTAGAGCAATTGGCAGCAGCCTCGCCACACGTCACAGGCCATGCCGTCATGCAGGGATGGAAAAACATTGACCAATATATGGTGGGCGAACAAGAGTTCTCGCTGAATTTGATATATGGCATCCATGATTTCCTCAGCGTGTTCAAGCCAACCGTCATTGCAGGTGATTTGAAGGATTTAAACAAAAGCAATAATGGTGGTATCATGGTGTTGCCACGTTCTGAGGCGATGCGGATGTTCGGCACTACCGATGTGGCGGGGAAGACCTTGAAATACAAGTGGGAGGACAATGCCTACATAAATATATGTGCCGTGATAGAGGACTATCCTGATAACAACTTCCTGCATGGAGCCTGCTTTATAGGCATCAATTCAAATGAGGGCAACTACCAGAACTGGAACTACGAGGCCTATATCCGCGTGGACGATGTGGCGAACCTGCCAATGGTGCTGAAAGCGATGCGCCAGACTGCCATTGAGTTGTTCAAAGAGGACTTCAACCTGACAGACCCGAAAGAAGCGAATGCCCTACAGGTCATCTTGACCCCTGTGGCCGATACTCATTTCTCAAAAGACCTCAGCAAGAATTCTCCTGACACTTACTCGGTCAACAGGAGCTCTGTCTATTTGCTGATTTGCTTCTCACTACTGATTATAGTGATAGCCGCCGTGAACTTCATGAATTTCAACTTGGCCGAAACGCCCATGCGCATCCGCAGCATCAACACGCAGAAAGTGTTGGGAGCTACGACGGCGAGCCTGAGAGGCAGTCTGCTGGCAGAGGCGGTCATCATCAGTTTGATTGCCTTCTTGCTGGCTATGGCGTTGGTGTCTCTGGCTCACGACCTTGGCTTGCAGGATTTGGTGCAGGGCAGCATCCTGCTGCAAGACCATCCTTGGCTGATAGGGCTCACCTTGATAATCAGCATTGTTGTGGGGTTGCTGGCGGGTGCCTATCCTGCGTACTACGTCACCTCCTTCCCTCCTGCCTTGGTGCTGAAAGGCTCATTTGGCTTGTCGCCAAAAGGTCGTGTCTTGCGTACCATAATGATTTGTCTGCAGTTTGTCGTGTCGTTCATGCTGGTCATTGGTGTCGGCATCATGTACATGCAGAGCTATTTGATCTATCACACGGACTACGGCTTCGACAAGGATGAGGTGATGGTAGTGCCTACGGCTCCCGACACGCGCAATCATGCCGATGCCATTGATGCCGACCTGCGCAAGATATCAGGAATAGAGGGTGCCAGCCTGGCTCAAAACGTCTTAGGCTGCAGCGACCGCTATCAGACGTGGGGCAGGGGCAGGGGCGACAAGCACATGACGTTTACCTGCATCTTTGTGGACTGGCGGTTCCTCCAGGTGATGGGTATTGACATCGTGGAGGGGCGCAACTTCCGCGAGACCGATGGCGATGTGTACATCTTCAATGAGTCGGCGAAGAAGAAATACCCGTGGCTCGCTGTCGACAAGCCTATTAACGATAAGGACATGCCTGTCGTCGGTTTTTGCGAGGACATCAAATATTCCTCTTTGCGCGTAGACGACAGCCAGCAGCCGATAGCCTTCTTAGTACCCAATCCCAATAACTACTATTGGCTCGACGGCTTCTGGCGCAATGTGCTGATGGTACGTGTGGCAAAAGGAGTCGACAAGCGCGAGGCCAAGCAGAAGGTGCTGGAAACGGTGCTAAAGTACGAACACGACAACGAGCTCACCGTGAACGACCTGCACTATGTGGACGACGAACTGGAGAAGACCTACCGGCAGGAGCGCCTCTTCACCAAGCAGATTCTGCTGTTCTCGCTGCTTGCCATCCTGATAAGCATCATCGGCGTGTTTGGCATGACGATGTTCGAGAGCGAGTACCGCCGCAAGGAGATAGGCATCCGCAAGGTGTTTGGCAGTTCAACAAAGGAGATACTGATGATGTTCAACCGTCGATACCTCCAAATCTTGTTGGGGTGCTTCGTGGTGGCAGCCCCTATAGGCTACATGGTGGGCGTGCATTGGCTTGAAGGCTTTGCCGTCCGTACTGCCATTTCGCCCTGGCTGTTCTTAGTGTCTTTCCTGCTCATCGCCCTGATTACGATGCTGACGGTGACATACCAAAGTTGGAAGAATGCCAACGAGAATCCCGTATACAGTATTAAGAACGAATAACAGAATACATCACAATGAATATCTTCAGAAAAGGCCAGGGAGCCTTTATCAAAATCACATCGCTTGCTATCGGACTTACCGTGGGACTGGTTCTTATTGCCAAGGTGCAGTTGGAGCGCAACTACGACAGCTGCATCGCGGATAAGGAGTACGTGTATGAAATGCATGAAACTTTCCAGCGCATAGGCGAGGAACCGCAGCAGTATGGTGCCACATCTGGAGGCATCGCTCCCGTGCTTGGTCGCGAGATACCCGAAATCCAGACAGCGACACGCTATACAGGACAGTTCAGCGAGGAGAAACTGACGCTGGAGGACGGCAGCCGCTTCTACTTCGAGGAAGCGCTGTTTGCAGACTCCTGTTTCTTCGACGTCTTTGCCACAAAGGTCTTGCAGGGCGATGCCAAGCGTATTCTCTCTACAGCAGGACAATGTATGATCAGCCGACGGCTGAGTGAGAAAATCGGCGGCGATGTGGTTGGACGTTCGTTCTACTTTGCCTCAGCCCCAGGTAAGCCGATGACCATCAGCGGCGTGTTCGACGACTATCCAGAGAACTCCCGCTGCTCCCGCTATGACATTCTGATGTCGATGCCCTCCTTAGGCACTTACGCTTGGGACGGTACGGAGAACTTGATGGGAAACGACCGCTACCATTCGTTTGTACGCATGCGTCCCGATGCCGACATGAACAAGGTACGCAGCGAAATCAAGCAGTTGCTGCAGCGCATCCTCCCCTGGGATGACCTGAAGCAAATCGGCTGTGTCGATGCAGGCATTGAGCTGGAGTGTGTAGCAGGCCAGCGGACGAAGGACACCACGGTACGCACCACCAGCATCATCCTCTTGGTGGTAGCATTCGTGATGCTCTTCACAGCGGTGATGAACTATATCCTCGTGGTTATCAGCCTCTTGGTGAACCGTGCCAGGCAGGTAGCACTGCGCAAGGTTTTAGGTGCCCCGCACCGTGAGTTCTACACGATGACACTCAAGGAAGCCGGCATTCATCTCATTATGGCCTTGGCGATGATGACACTGCTGCTTCTGGCTGGGAAAGACTGGATAAGCGAGTTGATGGGTGTTGGCATTACGACACTCTTCTCCGGACAGACCTTCATGGTTCTGACCGTTGTATGCCTCGTTGTATTGATCTGCTGCGGCATCTTGCCTGGAGCCATCTATTCGCGCATCCCGCTCACCTACGCCTACCGGCTCTACTCAGAGAACAAGCGACTGTGGAAGCTGTCACTCTTGGCATTCCAGTTTGTGCTCACAACGATGCTGCTCTGTGTGCTCTCCACCGTTTACCGTCAGTACGACTATATGCTCTCGAAAGACATGGGCTATCAGTATGACAGGGTGGCCTACGTCAACGTGAGTGCCCTGCATGGCGACTCCATCTATTCACTGGCTCGTGAGATAGAGCGCCTGCCGTGTGTTGAAAAGACGGCAGCATCCTATTCGCTCTTCTGCGAATGGCAGAGTGGCGACAATGTGCTGCTTCCAGGCAATCCTCGGGAACTTTTCAACTGTGCCAACCTGTTCTTTGCCGAGCAGGGACTGGTGGAGACCATGGGACTTGAGCTGGTACGGGGCAGAGGTTTTAAGCGGTTGGAGCATCCCGGATGGACGCAGGAGATGCTGGTGGACGAACGGTTTGCACAGCGGATGAAGGAAGTGGCAGGTATCGACGATGTCATTGGCCAGCAGTTCGTCAATTCCTCGGTAGGCGACGAATATCCCATGACCGTAGTGGGCGTGGTGAAGAACTTCGTGATGGGTTCGCTCGTCTCACGCGATGAACGTCCCATGATGGTGACCAACGGTAATGTCTTTACACACTACATCATGATGAAACTGCAAGCTGTGACTGCTGAGAATATGCAGGCTGTTCAACAATTGTGCGACCGACTCTATCCTGATGCCGACCTGAGCGTGAAGCCATACGCCGCAGAGTTGGCCGACTGCTACAACGACACGCGCCACACCCGCGACATGATTCTCATAGGTTGTTTGGCCTCGCTGCTGATCACGCTCATCGGACTCATCGGCTATGTGCGCGACGAGGTGCAGCGCCGCTCGCGCGAACTGGCCATCCGCAAGGTGATGGGGGCTTCAGCCCATGAACTGCAAAGGCAGTTCCTGCGCAGTATCGCTGTCATCGCCCTGCCCTCTATCATCATAGGTACAGCCCTCGGCTGGTATCTCAGCACACTGCTGATGCAGCAGTTTCCCGACAAGATGCCGCTGTCGCTGGCCAGCTTTGCCGTCTGTGCCCTCCTGGTGCTCTGCATCATTGTGGCGGTTGTTTATCTACAGACAAGACGAGTATCAAATAGTAATCCTGTAAACTATCTAAAAACAGAATAATATGATTAAGTTAGAAAACATTCAGAAGGTGTTCCGCACGGAAGAGGTGGAGACCGTAGCATTGGGCGGTGTATCGCTCGAAGTAAAGAAAGGTGAGTTTGTGGCCATCATGGGGCCTTCGGGCTGTGGCAAATCGACCTTGTTGAATATATTAGGCTTGCTCGACAATCCCACCAGTGGCACCTATTACCTCGATGGTGAGGAAGTGGGTAAGTTGAAGGAGAGTCAACG
>JBGUQW010000141.1:0-24368 GCA_045131435.1 Prevotella sp. | reverse complement strand
TTGATTGTCATC
Organism: Prevotella sp.; assembly: GCA_045131435.1. Lineage (GTDB taxonomy): Bacteria > Bacteroidota > Bacteroidia > Bacteroidales > Bacteroidaceae > Prevotella. Next base: position 24,356 of record JBGUQW010000141.1, on the reverse strand, counting down.
GAATTTTGTCACGACTCAATAAAGAAAATGTATTTTCTCTATTTTCGCTGCTCCAAAATTTGATTATTCAGAAATAATTCGTAAATTTGCAGCCGAGAACAAAAAGATTACGATTATGAATCCTACAATTGACACATATCGGTTGACAAGTATGGAGGAGCCTTCGGATGCTGTGCTTTCACAGTTGATGAAGGAGGCTGCCGAGGAGGCTAAACGTACAAATGAAGAGGCTACCACCCGCTTCTTTGAGCAGATGCGAGAGGATGCGCAGAAGATTTCAGCCACATGGTAGCCACTGTTCACAAGCCCGTTCTTATTGTCATTGCCGGACCAAATGGTTCGGGCAAGACAACCATAACCACTCAAATATTGCATCATGAGTGGATTATTGCAAGATACCAGCCCCAATAAGGCGGCTAGCAGTGCGGTGATGATAAGTTTCTTGTTCATATTTATTTCTTTGTTGTTCATTATATTTCTTTTGAAAAGCAGCACGTATCATCTCGACAAATGCTGCTTATGAATCAAAATCTGTCAGGCTGAAACAGCCTTCCGATTCGCAAAGTTATTCTGAGTTTCTAAATTGAACAAAGAAATCGGGGAAAAACAGCAAAAGGGGGTGTTACAGCGTTTTTAAAGTTAAAACACTGATAATAAATGGAATAAGGCAAATGTTACAAAGAAAAAAGTGCCAAACTGTAACGCCTATTTGAGGGCGATGGCGGCAAAAGGACAAACTGTACAGCCCAAACGAGCATATAGCTCATATCCAAATAGATTTTTTGCTTATTTATAAGAACATTGTCATGAGGACTGGAAACAATGTTGTTTCTCCATCTTTTTTGTAGTCCTTGGTGTATACAAGATAGCGGTTGCTGATGCGTTCTGAGAATTTCTTGCAGAACTCATCCAGCGATTTGTGCGTTTTATACCCCGATGACTTGACTTCCATTGGCCATAGCTTTGCTCCACGCGAAAGCAGGAAATCTACCTCGTAGTTGTGGTTAGAGGTTTCTGATGGCCAAGTATGGTAGAACAGTTTATTACCTGTAGCCGTAAGCATTTGCGCAACGATGTTTTCATAAACATAGCCAAGATTAGCGGAGAGCTTGTCGGAAAGCAGTTTCTGGTAGATGACATTCTCCGTAATATCCTTATCCCAGAAAGCAAGAGTTACAAAAAGTCCTGTGTCACCAACAAACATCTTATATTGGCTATAGTCCGTATGCATGGGCATCCCTACATGAGGGTCGTTGGCATGATGGGCGAAATTGACAGTCAGGCTATCCTCCAAATCCCTTAGCAGTTCGTCCATCGTGTCCTTATCCTCACTTCGCCCAAGTACACTTGTGACTTGATAACGTGAGGCATTCTTAGACAACTCTGAGGGGATGCCGCTAAACAGGCGTGAAGCCTTGCCTGACGGGTCTATCTTCAGGAAATCATCAAAGTAGAGTTCAATAATCTCTCTTTTTACCGAATCGACAAGACTAAGATTGTTGGTGTTCAAATGCTCATTGACTGCCTGGGGCATCCCACCGATAAGCATATAGAGGCGGAAATCACGCATAGCCTTACGGAAGGATTGCTGAAGCGGAAGACCTTTCTCATAGAATTCACGCAACAAAGGGATTGTCGCAGTGTCACCCATGGCCCATCGGAACTCCTCGTAATCCATAGGGTACATGGTGAGTCGCGTCTCTTCACTGGGAATGACAATACCCTTTGTGTTCTTCTTGATGGATAGCAGCGACCCCGTCTCAATGTAATCGTACCGATGATCTTTCACCAGATATTTAATGGCTTGTCGTGCAGCCGGACATTTCTGTATCTCGTCGAAGATGATAACGGAGTGACGCTCTATCAACCTTACGTTATAAATGAACTGGAGTTGGGTGAAGAAGTAGTTGCGATCTGAAATATGATCCACAGCAGCCCAAAGTTCGTCGGGCGCGTCGGCAAAATCTACGACTATATAACTTTCGTACTCGTTGCGTGCAAACTCTTCGGCGATAGTAGATTTACCCACACGCCTTGCTCCTTTGATGAGTAGAGCCGTATTACCATCACGCTCTTGCTTCCATTTGAGCATTGCCTGGTAGATTTTACGTCTAAAAACTCTTGTCTCTGATTCCATATGCTATCCAATTTATGATTCAATATGGATGCAAAGATAAGTGTTTTTGTTGGAATCCCCAAATTTTTTTCAACCAAAATGCAAGGAATCCCCAAATTTTACAAAAGAAAACCGTTTAAAATCCCCAAATGTTTGCTACTTCATCGCACAAAGATAGAACAACAGGAAAAGAGCGGAAAGGGTGACGTAGAAGTTGATGGAGCCTATCTTTACATACCTCTATATATGGTTTCTTGTCTTTAATTTTCTGCTTAAGTCAAATGACTTTATCCGGTCTTCGGCATGGCGGCATAAAGCTGCAACATTTGACGCTTTAGGAGGTCTGCATCGAGGCCGTTAGTCAGAGAGTCACGATAGGCACGGCCATAGAACAGGGCGATGAATGTCTGGGCCATCAGCTCAGTGTCGATGTCGGAACGGACTTCCCCACGTTCTACTGCACGACTGATGACTTGATGCCATACCTGCTGTTCGCGGGTGATGGACTGCTGTTGCCGTTCGGAAAGTTCTGGAAGGAGAACCGCTATCTGCTGGATGATACTGAGATAGGCGCGGCTGCATTCAGCTAACGTTACTCCTTCACCCATCAGCATCATCAGTTCCGTCATGGTACGCTTCACGCCATCGATATAGGCATCGATGAACTCACGGAGCGTAGGATCCTCACCCACTCGAATCTTCATATCGATGCTCTGACGGTCTAAGACATACTGCTCAACCACTTGGCGGAACAAATCGAGTTTGGTATCTGCATAATGGAAGATGGCACCACGGCTCATGCCGGTGGCCTTCTCGATGTCACCGAAACTCACACCGTCGTATCCATGGAGGATGAAGAGACGGAACGTGGCGTTAAACAATTCTTCCTTATGACTCTTGCGCATAATTTGTGTGCAAAGGTACATTTTTTATTTTATATAAGCGTCATTAGGATTAAAAAAGATGAATCATGAGTTAAAAATACCAATCGGTCGGTTTTGTTTTAAGGAAAATGTTTACCTTTGCGGTCAAAATACTGAAATCATGAAGAAGATAGTTTGGATACTGATCGTCATCGCTATGATAACAGGGTGCAATGAGGCGCGAAATCCTCTCTTGAAAAAGGCGGCAGAAATTGTACATCAGCAACCGGACTCTGCCCGCGTCATAATAAGTAAAGTGGATACTGCATCGCTCAGCGAAGCGGAGAGAATGGAGTACAACCTGCTGAAGGTGATGACGGATTATATTGTGCTGCATCAGGCAGAGGGCGATTCGCTCATATCGGCCTGTGTCGATTACTACGATCATCATGGCGACGCTTGGCATCGCGGGAGGGCATACTATTACAGGGCGGGCATCAGGATGCGATGTCTGGGTGAGATGGTTGATGGCGTTAAGGATTATAAGGTGGCTGAGAGAATTGCGGAAGATGCGGATGAAGAGCTGCTGAAGAACATGGTATACGAGAATCTGGCATACGCCAACTATTATTGCCTCAACTACACACTCTTGCTGAATTACTCACAGAAATTCCTTGAGAGCAGCCGCATAATAAACGACAGCGTCATGACGATGAGGGGCCTTCACATGTGTGCAGCGGCTTATGCGCAAATGAACTTGAGGGACAAGGCTTATGATTGCATTGTCAAGAGTATGGATTATATTGACCTGGCTGACAGCCTTCTGCTTTCTGACATTTATTTCAATGTTGGAGTGATGTATCAGGAAAAAAATGATGAGCGGAATGCGCAAAAATATCTGGAACTATGGAAGAAGTATAAGACTGCCGCCAGTACTAAAGGAAATGTAACTGAGGCTCGCCTATTGAAAGCGCAAGGGCATTATGAGGAGGCCATGGAGATTGTGAAGAATTGTACAACTTTGAAGGATCCATTTGTGCATATTAACGCGATGGAGTTATTGGCTGAGTTATATGAACTGACGGGTGATAAGGGTGAGGCTCTGGAAGTGAAAAAGCTTAATGATGCATTCAGAGACTCTGTCATGACGGTTAACCATAGTCTGGAGATAGCCGACTGGCAGCAGAAATACGACGAAGAGCGTTGGGAGCAGAAGTCGCGAAAACGGATGATGGAGATGACTTGTATGATCATCGTAGCCATCGTGTTGGTGCTGGCAATGGGTGTCTGGTGGCATCGCAGGAGAGTGAAAGAATTGGGTTTCCAACTTGATGAGAATGCCAGACAGATTAACGAGAATCAAGTGGAGATAGAACGACTACAGCAAAGCGGAGAGGCTAATGAACAGACCATTGCTGTGCTGAACAAGCAAATAGAAACCAATCGCCAGCGTATTTCCAACAAACTGCTCATTGGTACGCGGTGTTTTGTAAGATTGCAGCAGAAGGAGTGCATTGCTGACATGACGGCTGAGGAAAGACAGTGTCTAATCGACTACTACGCCCAACTTCGCCCCAAAGGGTGGCTGGAGTGGGAACATACCTACACATCGCTCACCCCATCCCAATATGTCTTCCTCATTCTTCAAGATGACCTCCACTACGATGACGACACCATCGCCAAGGTACTCGGAGTGAAGCCCGCCTCTCTCCGCACCCTACGCTCACGCATCAAAGGGCGGGAGAGGTAGCACCTTCTTCCTCATCCTCTACGAAATGGGGATGGAAGCAAGGTCGTGCGCCGCATCATGGGCATCACCCAAGAAGCCATCCGCTCTACAAGGTACAATAAAGGCCCACTCACTGCCCAGTGACAGGAGGGAGCTTCTTTTGCTAATTCATCACGGCAGCGGAGTGAGCGGATAGATGATGTTCACGATGAAGATGTTCGCAACCAGGATGATGATGTTCATCAGCAGACCGATGCGCATGAAGTCGCTGAAGCGGTAGCCACCAGGACCATAGACGAGCATGTGGGTCGGTGATCCGATAGGTGTGGCGAAGCTTGAGCTGACGCTGACCATGAGTGCGATGAGGAACGGAAATGGCTCGTAGCCAAGTTTCTCGGCTGCCTCGTACATGATGGGGAAGAACATGGCACCTGCTGCCGTGTTGGATATAAACTCGGTAATAAAGGTGCCCACGAAGCAGATGGCCGTCATGACGACAATAGGATTGGAACCGCAGACATCGAGGATGCCGAATGCCAGACGTTCGGCGATACCCGTCTTCTGGATGGCAAGTCCAAGTACCACTGAACCGGCAAAGACCATCAGGATGTCCCAGTTGATGGCCTTCATGGCCTGATTGACATTGCAGCAGCGGCAGAAGAGCATGGCAGCAGCAGCGAGGAATGCGCATTGCAGCAGCGGCAACACGTTGAGTGCCGACAGTACCACCATGGCAATCATGATGGTGGTAGACACCAGTGTCTTTGGTCCGATGTTAGCCACCTCGTCAGAATCGAAGAATTGCACTTCCCTTGTGAAATCCTGCGGGTTGACATTGGTGCGCGGGGGACACTCCAGGAGCAGTGTGTCGCCAGCCTGCAGCTCCACATCGCGAGGCGACTTATCAATGCGGTTACCGCGACGTGAGATAGCAACCAGCGTCATGTTGTACCGTTTCTCGAATTTGCTTTCCCTGATGGTCTTTCTCACCAAACTGCTGTCGAAGGGAATGAAGGCCGTTTGCAGCTGTCGGTTGCGGCCTACCTCATTGATGGAGAATACGTGATGGTCGGCACTGACAAACTGATGGCTGTCCTTCAGGTAGAGAATCTCATCAATCTCTCCAGAAAAGATCAGACGGTCGCCACCCATCAGGACTTCATCATCAATAGCGGGGGAGATCATCTCGTCGAAATGGATAATCTCAATGAGATGACCGCCACGTACGTTATTGAGTCCTGCTTCGGCAACGGTCTGTCCAACATAGGGGTTGTCCGACGGCACCATCAGCTCGACGGTATAGTCGGAAGTCGACTCAAAGGCTGACTCCGGGGTATTACGGTCGGGTAACAGACGGCGCATGGCAATGACGCTCAACACACCGATGGCAAGACAGAAAAGTCCTGGAATCGTGGTGGCCAGCACATTCATGGTGTCACCCGTCCGGTCGCTATAGAGTCCGGAAATGATCAGGTTCGGCGGTGTACCGATCAGGGTACACACGCCACCCATGCCGGAGGCATAGCTCAACGGTATGAGCAGTTTGGAGGGTGAGATATTGAGTTTCTTCGACCACATCTTTACAATGTTCACGAAGAGTGCCACGACGGTGGTATTGCTTAGGAACGAGCTGAGCACGGCAACAGGCATCATGAGTCGTACAACAGCCTTTGCGTAGGTCTTTGGCTGCCCTAACAGGAGTCGTACCATCAAGTGCAGTACGCCGGTATGCATCAGACCAGCTACCACGACAAACAACACGCCGATGACTACCACCGATGTGCTACTGAATCCCGAGAATGCTTCCTTGGCGTCGAGAACGCCCGTTACGTAGAGTACACCGATAGCACCCAGGAAAACGACATCTGCGCGTAACTTCGTAAAGAGCATGACGCTGAACATAACCAGCACTGTTACAATAGTAATCCATGCATGGAGATTGAAACCTAAGAAAACCAGTGATTCCATATGCAATAATAAAGCTACATTATTTATAAATGGCAGTTATGAATCTTTAATCATTAATACTTGTCCGTCGTAGGCCATTTGGATGTCAGGAGGCAACTGGGCGTTGACCTCAGCATGACGGCCGATATCGTGGCTGCTGTGGATGAGCCACGTCTGACGGGCCCCTACCCGGTGGGCAAAGCGGACAGCATCGTCGAGTGTCTGGTGACTGTGATGGGGCTTTTGACGAAGGGCATTGACAACAAGGGTGTCACAGCCCAGAACGTAGGGCAGCTCATCATCGCTGATGGTCTTCATATCAGTGATGTAGACGAGGCTGGGTGATAGGTGATGGGTGTCAGGTGATGGGTGATGGGTGATGCGATAGCCAAGGATGGGGAGGTCGTGGTGCATAACTTCGAAGGGCATGATGTCGAGGTCGCCAATGCGTAGGGGTTCGTGCTTATGGATCTCGTGCAGCTGAATGGCAGGAACGCCGGGATAGCGGTGCTCGGCAAAGCAGTATGGCAGCATCTGGAGCATGCCCTGACGGGCTATGGGGTCGGCATAGACGTTGATTTCGCCAAACTGACAATAGGGCCGTATATCGTCCATACCTCCCATATGGTCGTAATGGGCATGGGTGATGAGGATGCCGTCGATCTTGCGGAAGGGTTGTGGCATAATCTGCTGACGGAAGTCGGGACCGCAGTCGATGAGCAGACGCGTGGTGTCGGTCTCGACAAGTGCCGAACAGCGCAGGCGCTTGTCGTGCTGGTCGGGGCTAGTGCAGGTATAGCACTGGCAGCCGATGGTCGGCACGCCACACGATGTTCCCGTTCCAAGAAATGTCAGTTTCATATTCAACTGTTATATCATGTTGACTTCCGGATAGATATCGATGCCGAAACGCTGGCGAACGTCATGCTGGATGGCCTCGCAGAGGGCGACAATCTCGGAGCCTGTGGCACCGCCGCGGTTGACGAGCACCAGTGCCTGCTTGTCGTGAACGCCGGCACGACCAAGGGAACGGCCTTTCCATCCACACTGGTCAATCATCCAGCCGGCAGGAATTTTTTCGTGGTTGCTATCAATCGTATAATGAGGCATCCCCTCGTATTGTGCAGCCAGCTCCTCGTATTTATCGCGACTGACGATGGGGTTCATGAAGAAGCTGCCGGCATTGCCCATGACCTTGGGGTCGGGCAACTTGGCATTGCGGATGCCGATGATGACGTCGCGCAGCTGCTGGGCAGTAGGTGCTTCTATCCCCCTGCTCTCCAACTCGGAACGGATGTTGCCGTAGTCGAGACGGGGCGTAAAGACAGGAGAGAACTCATAAGCCACCATCGTGATGAGGAAACGGTTCTTCCATTCATGCTTGAAACGGCTGTCACGATAGCCATAGCCACAATCATCAACGGAGATGGTGCACAGCTTGCCAGTAGCAATCTCAATGGCATAGACGGTATGAATCAGGTCTTTGACCTCAACTCCATAGGCCCCGATATTCTGAACGGCCGAGGCTCCCACGTCGCCAGGAATAAGCGACAGGTTCTCAGCGCCATAAAGGCCATTGCGCAGACTGACATCTACGATGTCGTCCCATACCTCACCACTGCCGCAGGCCATCCTATTGCCCTGAATATCCCACCCCTTGATGGCAGAGTGGACGACGATGCCGTCGTAGTCCTTGGTAAGCAACAGGTTGCTGCCACCACCAATGATGATAAAAGGTTGTGACGATTGTCTCAGTATTTCGGCCACCTGCTGTGCTTCCAGAGCTGTTTCATACTCCAGGAAACGGCTACACTTGGCATCGATGCCAAATGTGTTGTGGGCTAAAAGACTATAATTGCGGAAATCCTTCATCAGGTGGTCAGTTTTATCAGTTTCCATTCCCCACCCTTCCGTTGGAAAGTCATCTCCAGCTCCAGACCATTGGCAATGCCACGCAGCACGAAGAGCTTACGGTTGCCCTCCTTATGCGGCTGTCCGTAGATGACATTGAAAATCATCTTCTTGGGCAGGTCGGGGGCAAAGGCCTCCCACGTATCGGGGGTTATCTCACCCTCCATACGGGCAAAGTCGTCGTCGGGGTCAGGACCTTCGAACTTGATGCTCTCGCTCAAGCTGTGGGCCTGGAATTCGGAATCAGAGGCAAACTGCCGATAGAAAGCCAGGAAGGAGGCGTTGGACGACTGAGGAATGGGAATGGTCTGTATGGAAGTCAGCATCCACGTGCCGCGCAGGCGGTCGAAGACGTGCTGTACGACAGCCCCCGTATTAAAGTAGATAAACTCCACTACGGCATGACTGACGCTGGTGTCCTTGACCACCTCCATCTGCTTCTCACTGTCAAAGAGTACGGTATAGAACTGCTGTCGCATGAAGTAGCGTTCCATCTTCCACTGCGACTTGTCGATGGTCTCGACCTTGTCACCGTTAATCTTTTTCAGAGGGAAGAGGATACGTTCCATCTGCAGCTTCTTGTTAGCAGCGAAGTTGTAGATAAAATCGTCGAACAACTCATCGGCAGCCTTAGGCATGGGAATGTTGGCCAGAAGGTCTTCTCCCAGCGAATCGATAGCTGAAGAATCGACAACAATAGTATCTGCGGGGATTGTTTCCTCGATGTTTGCCGTCTTGTTCCCTCCACACGCAAGGAAAAGCAACGGGCATAAAAATACAAAAAAATACCTTTTCATTGATAAGGTCTCTCAAATCACGGCAAAGGTACAAAGAAAGCAGCAAACCGCAAAATAAAATGAGAATTATTTTGCGGTTTGACTGAAAGTTTATTCTACACCTGTCAGAAGCTGTAGCTCAGCGTGCACTGTAGCTGATGGCGATTGTCCTTGACACTGACCGCCGAACACTCGTTGCGGAGCACTTGCAGCTGGTCTGCGCTGTCGTAGTATTTAGCCTCGAGACCATTCATGTAAGGATAGAAGTCACCCTTGCGCATGTTGTACTGATAGGCCAGGTCGAGACGAAGCTGATTGAAGCTAAAGCCAACGCCAGCCGTCAGACGGTGAGTGTCTTTCCAGTTCGTGTAGTCGGTGGTAGAGGCCATATAGGTTCCCGGAGAATCGATGGTCTGGTCGCGTACAGCATTCTCCTTATACATCGGCGACACGTAGTTGTAGCCCACACGCAGCGACACATTAGGAGCAGCCTTCACCTCAGCACCCAGCTTCAGCGTGGACACGCCACGCAGCGTGTTCTGCGTCAGACGCTTCATCTCACGGTCAGAGGCACTGTGCTCATGATAGTAGCCGTCCCAGTCGTAACCATAGTCGGTAATGGCTCGCATGTCGCAGGTGGCATAGTCAGCAAACTCGTAACTGGCACCCAGTGCGAGGTAGTTTCCTACCGTATGGCCCACGCTCACCCCGAACTTCCATGGGGTGTAGAAGCGGAAGTCTACATCGTAGCCTATCTGGTCGACATTACCGATGCGGGCGGTATTGCTGGTGGTCAGCTTGTACCATGTGGGCGACGAGACGCTGACACCGAAGCGGAAGGGAGACTCCTCAACGGGACGGAAGATGGCACCGGCCTTAATGTCAAAGCCCTGTCCCGTAATACGGTGGTCGTCAGACATCAGCACACTGGTCAGTGTGGGCATCGTCGGTGAATTGAGATGTTCGAAATACTCGCTATATGTATCGTAGTGAACATCCTTGACACCCACGGTGAGTCCCAGATAGACCTGGTTGTTGATGTTGCCACTGATATTGAAGTCATACTCACCAATATAACCCGTATGGGCACGGATGAAGTCGTAGTCAGTGGCATCGATGGTAGAGATGGAACCGTCCTTTTCCTCAATGAGGGCAAAATAGAGTTCATCAACCTGACTGGTACCCCAATAGGTATCCAGGTTGCCATTGACACCCTTGATGCAGGTCTGACGGTTCTGCGACGATCCGTTGATGGCCGTTGCAGCAGCCGAGAGTATCTGGTTGAAGTTACGGCTCTTATGGTAGTTGAAGCCGAAATTCAAATAGCTGTGCATCCCAGCACGAGTAGTGAGCACAACACCCAACTGGTCGAAAGAAGCACTGGTCTTAGAACCGTCCTGGAAGGATTTGGCATCCTCCTGGATGAGCATACCAATCGTTCCCGACACCTGACTCTTACGGAACAGGCCGATGCCTGCCGGATTGGAACCAATTGTCGAAATATCGGCTCCCAGCGACTCCATAGCACCACCCATACCAACATAGCGAGCTGTGCCATTGAGGTCTTCCGTAACCAGCTGTGCGCCGATATAGGTGTCCAGATTGACTTGCTTCTGAGCCATGAGCGACCCCGCCATCACAGCCATAGCTGCGAATAAAACTATCTTCTTCATAACACTATTATCCTTTTCGTTTTTACCTTATTACCTTATTATTTTCTTCCACCAAACGAACGTCCGCCAGAAGCAGAACGGCCACCACCGCCTCCGTAGGAGCCACCACCGCCACCGAAGGAGCCACCACTGCGTCCACCTCCGAACGAGCCACTATTGGTAGTAGACATAGAACGGGATCCGCCATAGGAAGCACCGGAATTACCGTTGTTGACAGGACGTGTGCTGTTGTCGCGATAGCCACCGTAGTTGGTACCGTTCAGACGCGGTCTGCGATTGACGGGACGGACGTCACGGCGATAATTGTGGTTTCTTACATAACCACCACCATAATAGTCACCATAGTATCCACCATAATAGCCACCCCAATACCAAGGATGATAGCGATAGCCATAGTAGCCATAATAGCCTGAGTACCAGGGATAGTAGCCAGTATAATAGGGATAGCGCCAGTACCACGAGCTGTTCCATAGCCACGGGTCGTTCCAGTACCAATAGTCATTCCAATACAGACTGGAGTAGCTCCATGACCAGGGTGATGCCCATCGTCCGTCGCGATAACCGTCCCAATAGGCCTGACTGGGGGTATAGTCATCGAAGCGGGTCATACGGCGTGTGAGCTCGTAATCGCTGTCGGATTCGTTATAGACAGAGTCGGGATAGACACCACGGACAGCAGAAAAGTCGATAATGTCGTTACCCACGGAGTCCGTCTGATTGGCACCAACCATCATGCGACGATTATACTCGTCGACACTACGTGTGCTGCCGGCATAGTATGTCCTGGTGGGCATACCATAGCTCTCAGCCTCCTTGGCCTTGTTCTCCTTCGTAGGAACATAGTACATGTCGTCGTCCTGAGCCATCATGGAAAGTGGCAGGGCTACTGACATTAACAGAAACATAATCAGCTTTTTCATCTTCATTTCTCCTATGTTTTAATGATTCACGATGCAAAATTACTCTTAAATTGTGTACAAAAGTAAGGAAAAACCCTAAGAAAAGAGAGGATTTTCCCTATTTTTTGTATATTTGCACCAAAATTTAACACAGTCATGAAGTATTACGAGGTAGAATTTACCATTTCACCCTGCACGCAGGATGCCCGCGACATCCTTTCCGCAATGGCCGGAGAGGCTGGATTCGAGACCTTTGAAGAGACTGATGAAGGACTGGTGGGTTACGTACAACAAGAGTTGTTTGACCAACAAGCATTGGATACTACGCTCGAAGTTTTCCCCTTCGAGTCTACACATATTATATATAAGGTAAGCGAAGCTGAAGACCGCGACTGGAACGAACAGTGGGAACAGGCGGGTTTTGAGCCAATCAGCCTCCCACTGCCCCATCCGACTGAGGGGGGGGTACTGGTGATTCACGACGGCCGTCATCTCCCCCTCCAGTCGGAGGAAGATAGGGAGAGGCTCATCATGATCGAAATCGACGCCCATCTGGCATTCGGTACAGGCACCCATGAAACGACTCGGATGATTTGCAGCACCCTACTGGATATGGACGTTGAAGGGAAACAGATACTGGACTGCGGCTGTGGAACAGGCATCTTAGGCATCTGTGCCCTGAAACTCGGAGCCGCCCATTGTACAGCCTACGACATCGACGAGTGGAGCTCGGACAATACACGGCATAATGCCGTCATCAATCAGGTGGACGACCGCATGACCATCCTGCATGGCGACGCTACCCTACTCGATGCCATCGGCACTCGTTTCGATATCGTGATGGCCAACATCAACAGAAATATCCTCTTACAGGATATGGAGCGCTTCGTCGGTGTCATGAACGATGGCGGCACCCTCATCCTCAGCGGCTTCTACGAGGCCGACATCCCTATGCTCGAAGACAAAGCAAAGACTTTAGGACTCACCCTGCACCAGACCCGCAAGGATGGTGACTGGGCTTGTATGGTATTACAATGAACAAACGACGTCAGACACTATCAATCCTCCTGCTGCTGGCAACCATCTGCTGTCATGCCGGCAACAGCATCTTTGTCCCCAACGTTCGCTCACTGACGAGCATCGTCAATGGCGACTGGCTGAACCGTCCCGTCATGGAACTGGGTAGTGACGACGAAATGGTGATAGGCTTCGATGAACTGTCACACAACTTCCATCGCTTTGTCTACAAACTGGAGCGTTGCGAATGGGACTGGACAGTAACGGACGGACTTTTTGAGAGCGACTGGCTCGAAGGATTCAACGATATCCCCATCGAGGACTACCAGAACTCCATCAACACCACCGTCCTCTATACCCACTATCAGCTGACTATTCCCAACGACCAGTGCAGGCTGAAGATGAGTGGCAACTACAGGCTGACCGTCTATGACGAAGACAACTACAACCAAAAGGTGCTGCAGGTGGAATTCTATGTCGTTGAAAACCTCATGAATATCGGAGTGGAAGTAACTACCAATACCGATGTTGACCATAACGTGAGCCACCAGCAGCTGTCGATGAGTGTGACGTATAACGACCTCCGCGTCAACAGACTGGACGAACAGTTGCACACTGTCGTCATGCAAAACTGGCGTGAGGAACTGGCCCGGAACGATGTCCGTCCGAACTATATCAATACCAGGGGACTGGGTTGGGAACACAACAAAGCACTCATCTTCGATGCTGGCAACGAGTATCACAAGTTCGAGGTGCTGGATGTCAGCCATACGACTATGGGGCTGGACCGTATCGGGTGGGACGGCAAGAACTACCAGGCGTGGCCTTTTACTGCAACCGAACGCCGCAACTATTTGACTGACAAGGATGCAGATGGCGCTTTCATTATTCGAAACAGCGATAATAGGGAAATCGACTATACCTGCGACTACGTATGGATCAACTACACACTCCAGGCTCCCTATCAGGGCGAATTGTACATCAACGGGCACTGGACGACGGATGCAGACCGTGAAAACTATCGCATGATTTACGACGGAGCCAGCAAGCTTTATCGGGCTCATATCCTGCAAAAGCAAGGTTACTATTCCTACGAGTTTGTGACTGCCGATGGCAAGACGGCTCCGTCGGAGGGCAACTTCTATCAGACAGAGAACCGCTATCAGGTACTGGTATACTACAAGGAGACAGGAGGACGCAGCTGGCAACTGGTAGGCTTCCGAGGTGTGGAATTCCGATAAAGGGTGGAAAAGACAATCACTGAGCGAGTCAGCCGTTAAGCTCCATAGTATCGGTTTCTTAACAGCGTAGACAAGTGGTAAGGACTCTTGTAGAGGTTTGCAGACAGCATTTCCAACAGTTTCTCCATCTCAATGCCTGTCAGTTCCGACAGTTCTTTCACCGTTACCGCCTTGTCTTCCCGTTCGTCGAAATAAGGGATGATTTTGAGCATCGCTTCGGCAAATTCCCTGTCAATTTCTGCCAACGATTCAGAACTGGCCAGAACGTTACCAACAGCAGGCTCATGGTTCTCGTTTGTCTGACGTTCAGAAACAATCTGCTCACAACGCTTGGCATAGTTTCTGATTCGTTTAATGATGTCTTCCTCTTCTTTGCTGCGAAGCATGCGCAAACGGGTATTATGGTTAAAATAGGCGAAATTGGCCACCAGGAGGGCAACCAGCAGGAAAGCCAGCAACAGATATATACCCGTACTGCGCCACCAAGGCTGCTTGACTTTGACAACCCACGACAGGGGATCCAAAGGCCACGAATCAGGATTCATCGATGTCTGCATCTCGATAACATAGGTGCCTGGTGACAGGGCCAACAGAGGAATATGCAACAAGCCATTAGCATCTACCTGTCCGTTGGAGTTGTAGAATGACATCACTTTCCACTCGTCGGAAATGCCACGAACCCTGACGCGATAGTAGGTCTGGAGGGGACGCATGAAATTCAATGCCGAGAACGTCAGTGACAGGTTGTTCTGGCCATAGTCGACACTGATTTCCCACACCCTTGACACAGCACGGTCAATGACCTCTTTGCCGTTAATCTTGGTTCCCGCTGTAACGAAATGGCCGTTGACCATCAATCTTATCAGTTTCGGATAGATTTTCATATCAGACAGCAAACCACTCTGCAGCTTTTGGGGATGGAAGGTGACGATATGGTCAAGCGACTGCATGACGATGGTGCCGTCATCGAGTTTCATGGCTCTGTCGTTGACAAACGACTCATTGGGGACATTGTCGCGAGTGTTATAGCTCTCTATATGATAGACACTGTCGCCGCGAATGAAGAGATGGGAGATGCCGAAACTCGTCGACACCCAAATGTCATGATCGTCATCCTCTATCACGCTGTGTATCATCTCATTCATCAGACCGTCGCGCTTAGTGTAAATCCGCGTTGTCTTGCCGTCAGCCTTCACTAAATGCAGACCAGTATAAAGACCTGTCCATGTCCAGCCACGACTGTCACGAATCTTACAATTGACGTGACGAGGCAACAGCTGGGGCGTTGTCTGTATGGCATCCATCATCCGGGCATACTTCAAGGCTTCCGGCTGTTCCCACGAATAGGTCATGAACGGCGTCTGGATAGGCTTCGAATAAAGCAGTCCGCGTTTCTCAGTACCAAGCCACATACCTCCCTGACGGTCAAAAGCCACCGTATTGACGTCAGTCAGCAGACGGCGTCCCACGGCTAACTGCAGGTATTCGGCATGCTCCGTCTTCCCCGTAGTGATGTCGTACGTCCAATAGCCGTATTCAGAGGCAACAAACAGCTTGCCTTTGTGCTTCACCATATTGTTCAGGTGATACGGCATTGTCATCAGCCGTTCAAAGACACGCTTCGTGACATCAAAACGCAACAGCACAGCCTCCTTGTCCCCATTACGGATCTGATAGAAACAGTTGCTGTCAGGATAGAGCACCGACGATTTGGAAAACCGTGCCGAATCGGAGTTGTTGAAAGCCGACACATCATACAGATGGCGTCCGTTTTTCATGTCATAGGCAGATACTGAACCATCGCCATAGAACTGCAAGAGCTGCTGGTGGTTATAGACATCGACATCCTGCAACTCAGCATGCTGGGATACAGGGACTGTCAGATGGTCGTCGGTGCCATACAACTCTTTCCCCGAGAGAAACCACAGGTGGCAGTCAGTATCGCAGAACAGGTCGTCAACTTGTTTGGGCATTCCCAGTTCCCTGATGACTTCAGAGACATTCCTGACGAATTGCTCCTTCAGCAGGTCGACGCAGGTCACCGAATACTTGTCCTTCAGCCACAGATGGTGATGACGGTCGAAATAGAGGTGATAGTGTCCATTATACTTTGGCAGGGGGAAAGCATCCTCCGGTTGAGGGTCGATATGCGAGAAGTTGGCACCGTCGTAGAAGTTGACGTGTCCGATGGTCGTAATGACAATACGTCCTGTCTTGGTGCATTTCAATGTCTGCGCACTGTTGTCGGCCAAGCCGTTCGATGCGTCAAAAGTAAAGAATACGCGTTGCTCTTCCTGTGCCGACAGGCTGAACGTTGCCAGCATCCCGGTTATCAGCAGCATGAAATACCTTACGTTTAATCGCATCATCTTAGGGCTTTAGTCATTAATTGAGTGCAAAGATACAAATAAATTAGGAATTAAGAATTAGGAATTAGGAATTATTTTGCAGCAGACGCAATTTTTTCACTATTCGTCATCACTTTTCAAAGAAAATGCTTATATTTGCATCGCAAAAAGAACGAATTGAGATATTATGGTGTTGATAATAGTAGCAATAATAGGTCTGATAGTAGGTATTGCTTTGGGTATGCTCATCATGTACAGTCGCCAGCAGGTGTTGCAGACACGGATAGAAGTCAACGAAAGCCTGATGGAGTCTGCCAACAAGAACCACCAGGAGGCCCTGAAGGCCGCCAACGAGAACCACCAGGAGGCGCTGAAGGCTGCCAGGGAGAACTATCAGGAGGCGCTGAAGGCCCAGCAGGAACGTTTCGATGAGACAATGGCAAAGGTGACAGCCCAGCTGAAGTCGGCTACCGACGACATGCTGAAGGAGCGCCAGAAGGAGTTTGCCGAATCGAGCAACAGCCATCTCGGCCAGATCGTCACGCCACTGAAGGACACCATCGAGAAGATGAAGAAGGTGATGTCTGACAGTACGCTGAAACAAACAGAGATGAGCAGCGAGCTGAAGGCCAACATCCAGCAGATGATGCGACAGAGCGAAGCTGCCAAGCTCAGCACCGAAGAGCTGACACGCGTCTTCAAGCATGGATCTAAGGTTCAGGGTGACTGGGGAGAGACTGTTCTCAACGAACTGCTGGAGTCGCAGGGACTCACCGAGGGCATCCACTATGACGTGCAACCATACATCCGCGACGCCCAGGGAGATATCGTCGTGTCTGGCGAAGGGGCAAAGATGCGTCCCGACGTCATCCTGCATCTGGACCAGCGTCGTGAAGTGGTGATCGACTCGAAGGTCTCCATGACGGCGTTTATAGACTATGTCAATGCCGAGAACGAAGCCGACCGCGAGCGACTGCTGAAGGCTCATGTGGACAGTATCAACAAACATGTCAAGGAACTGGCCGGCAAGGACTATTCGTCATATATCAAGGCACCAAAGGTAAAAATGGACTATGTCATCATGTTCGTGCCGAATACCGGTGCACTATGGACAGCCCTGAAAGCACAGCCAGACCTCTGGCGGAGGGCGATGGAAAAGAATGTGTTCATTGCCGACGAACAGACGTTGTTTGCTGCCCTGCGCATCATCCACCTTACATGGACCCAGATAACCCAGGTGCAGAACCACCAGAAGGTGTATGCGCTGGCTACTGAGATGCTCGACCGTGTAGGACAGTTCATGAAGAAATACCAGGCTATAGGCAAAGCCCTTGAAACAGCCAACGCAGCCTATAAGGACGGTGAGCGCAAATTACAGCCACAGGGACAGAGCATCCTGCAGACCTGTGCCAAACTGACAAAGCTCGGTGCAAAGAGCAGCGACAAGAATCCGTTACCACAGTTGATGGATATCGACGATATCACTCCTCGTAGCGTTTCCCCCAATAATTGACCATGCGCTCATAGAGCTTCTGCTCAGCAGGCGAGTGCTGACCGTACCACAGCCGTTCGTCCTGCAAGGCATCGGGCATGTACTGCTGTGGCGTAAAATGACCGGGAAAATCGTGCGAATATTTGTAGCCGTCATGATAACCCAATTCCTTCATCAGCTTGGTGGGGGCATTGCGCAGGTGCAGAGGAACAGGCTGGTTGCCGGTCTCACGTACCAGTGCTAACGCCTTGTCAATGCCAAGATAGGCCGAGTTGCTCTTGGGCGACGTCGCCAGATAGACGACGGCTTCGGCCAAGGGGATGCGACCCTCAGGCCACCCGATCTTCATGACGGCATCGAAGGCAGCATTGGCCAGCAACAGGGCATTGGGATTTGCCAGACCGATGTCTTCAGCAGCAGAAATAATCAGTCGACGGGCTATGAATTCCGGGTCTTCCCCACCCTCTATCATACGGGCCATCCAGTAGAGGGCGGCATCGGGATCAGAGCCTCGGATAGACTTGATGAAAGCCGAGATGATGTCGTAATGCATCTCACCGTCCTTATCGTAGGCCAAGGGATTCTGCTGCAAGCAGGAAACGACCATTTCATCTGTGACCGACAATTCTTCCTGTGAATAGGTCTCGGTCACTAACTCAAGAATATTCAATAGCTTACGTGCATCGCCTCCACTAAACCTAAGGATAGCGCCAGTCTCTTTCAATTCTATCTTTCGCTGCTTCAGAAAGACATCCTGAGTCAGCGCACGGTTCAGCAGCCCCAGCAAATCGTCCTTGTCCAGCGACTTCAGAACATAGAGCTGACAGCGCGAGAGTAACGGCCGGATGACCTCGAACGACGGATTCTCGGTAGTGGCACCTATCAGCGTGACGATGCCCTTCTCGACAGCCCCTAAAAGAGAGTCCTGCTGCGACTTCGAGAAACGGTGGATTTCGTCGATGAACAGAATCGGCGACGCCTCGTTGAAGAAACGCCCCTTCTGTGCCCGTTCTATCACGTCGCGAACGTCCTTCACACCACTGGTCACAGCCGACAGCGTGTAAAAAGGCGTTTCCAGCCGGTGAGCGATAATCTGCGCCAAGGTAGTCTTGCCGACCCCCGGTGGTCCCCAGAGGATGAACGACGAGATGCGGCCTGCGTCAATCATCTTGCGCAACACCGCTCCCTCGCCCACCAGATGTTTCTGTCCGATGTAGTCGTCAAGTGTTCTCGGTCTGAGTCTTTCTGCTAACGGTTCTGTCATAAATTACGTGCAAAGTTACGGTATTTTGGGAAAAATACAAAAAAATTCGTGCAAAAACTTGTAAATGGGAAATAAAGTATGTATTTTTGCAGAAAAATAGAAAAACAAACAGATTATTAATATGAAAAAAGAAGAAACAGCAAGCCAATCAGTTAATGCAAAGACGCTGACCAAGAGTTCTGTATGGGACGTTCAGGAGAACGACATTTTCCGTATGTTGGATACCGTAGACAAGGATGCAGAACTGAAGGAGAACCTCCGCCATTTCATGGACATCATCAGAAGTGCCTTCATGATGGAAGAGCTGAAGGATGACGACAAGAATGTGAAGAAGAAATACGAGAAGCAGGGCTACAAGGTGGGCACCGTCAAGACGGGCGACGAGAAAAAGATGATACTGGCCATCAAGAAGCGCCCCATTATGCGAGTCACCGACCTGACCTACGAGAACATCCGCCACATCTCTGCTGCCAAGCTCATGGAAGTGCTGGACCGTAACTTTGGCGGTGGCTGGGATTCGCTGTCCCAGTCCATCCAGGATATCATCGAGAGCGGTTTCGACATTTCCACCACAACCCTGCCCGCTGACCGTCTGCACAAAAAGGGCGGTATGTACGAGAAGAAGGTGGCTGACGGCTATGAAGTGCTGGAAGTTCCCAAGGGCACCTGGGTGGAGGCCATCTTTGCCAAGCTGAAGCCCGAGGCCTACAAGCCCAAGATGAAGTTCGACGAGCCCCGCAATGAGGAAGACGAGGACTTCGAGGTGGAAGACAACTACAACGCCCCCGACGAGGACGATGTGGAACTGGACGAGCCCAACGACGACGAGATCACGGAGGACAACTACCGTACGACCTTCACCATTGAGGACAATTCGGACGAGGATGCCGAGAGCCTGTCAGACTTCATTGCCGACGAGTAGCAAGGACGAATCACCAAAATCTATTCAATAACTTTTAAACACTAACTATGATTATTCCAACAGTATTCTGGCTGGTACCCATCGCCTCATTAGTGGCCTTGGGTATGGCTTGGTTCTTCTTTTGTCAGATGATGAAGGAAGACGAGGGAACACCCCGCATGAAGGAGATTGCCCTCTACGTGAGAAAAGGTGCTATGGCTTATCTGTGGCAGCAGTACAAGGTTGTCGGCATCGTGTTTGCGGTGCTCTGCGCACTGTTTGCCTTCATGGCCTACGGTCTGAACGTACAGAACCCCTGGGTGCCGTTTGCATTCCTGACGGGAGGTCTCTTCTCAGGCTTGGCAGGTTTCTTCGGCATGAAGACCGCCACCTACGCCTCTGCCCGTACTGCCAATGCCGCCCGTAACAGCCTGAACAGCGGACTGAAGGTGGCCTTCCGTTCGGGTGCCGTCATGGGACTCACTGTGGTAGGTCTTGGCCTGCTCGACATTGCCCTCTGGTTTGTACTTCTGAACTCGGTGACCAACGACTCGCTCATCACCATCACCACGACGATGCTGACCTTCGGTATGGGTGCTTCGACACAGGCGCTCTTCGCTCGTGTCGGCGGTGGTATCTACACCAAGGCTGCCGACGTAGGTGCCGACATCGTGGGTAAGGTCGAGGCCGACATTCCCGAGGACGACCCGCGCAATCCTGCCACTATTGCCGACAACGTCGGTGACAACGTAGGTGACGTGGCCGGTATGGGTGCCGACCTCTACGAGAGCTACTGCGGTTCTGTGCTTTCGACAGCCGCCCTCGGTGCTGCTGCCTTCTCTGTGGCTGGCCTTGAGGTTCAGCTGCGTGCCGTCATCGCTCCCATGCTCATTGCTGCTGTAGGTGTGTTCCTGTCGCTGTTCGGCATCTTCCTCGTACGTACCAAGGAGGGCGCTACCATGCGCGACCTGCTGAAGTCATTATCATTGGGAACCAACGTCAGCGCCGTACTCATCGCCATCGCCACCTTCGGCATCCTCTATTTCATGGGTATCGAAAACTGGCTTGGCCTGTCTTTCTCCGTGATTAGCGGTCTGGCTGCAGGTGTTATCATCGGACAGGCAACAGAATACTACACCTCGCACAGCTACAAGCCCACCCAGAAGATCTCTGAGGCAGGCCTGACTGGTGCTGCTACTGTTATTATAAAAGGTATAGGTACAGGTATGATCTCCACCTGCATCCCCGTCATCACTATCGGTGTGGCTATCATTCTCAGCTTCGGCTTTGCCAACGGCTTCGACCTCTCAATGTCGTCAGAAAGTCTGTCACACGGACTCTATGGCATCGGTATTGCTGCTGTGGGTATGCTCTCAACGCTGGGCATTACACTGGCTACTGACGCCTACGGACCTATTGCCGACAATGCCGGTGGTAATGCCGAGATGAGCGAACTGGGCGAAGAGGTACGCCATCGTACTGACGCCCTCGATGCTCTCGGAAACACCACTGCCGCCACCGGTAAGGGCTTCGCCATCGGTTCTGCAGCCCTCACTGCCCTCGCCCTGCTGGCTTCCTATATCGAAGAAATCAAGATTGCGATGGAGCGTGCCGGTGTCATGATGGAGAACGTCAAGGGTGAGGTTATCTCGGCTGCTGACGCCACCATTCCCGACTTCATGAACTTCTTCCAGGTCAACCTCATGAACCCCAAGGTGCTCGTAGGTGCCTTCATCGGTGCTATGGCAGCCTTCCTGTTCTGCGGACTCACGATGGAGGCCGTGGGACGTGCCGCCCAGAAGATGGTGGAGGAAGTACGCCGTCAGTTCCGCGAGATTCCAGGTATTCTGGAGGGTAAGGGAACGCCTGACTACGGCTCCTGCGTGGAGATTTCAACACGTGCTGCCCAGCGCGAGATGATATTCCCGTCGCTGCTGGCCATCGCCATCCCCATCGTTGTGGGCTGCGTCCTTGGCGTTGCTGGTGTTCTTGGCTTGCTCGTTGGCGGACTCGCTGGCGGCTTCACGCTGGCGGTCTTCATGGCCAATGCCGGTGGAGCCTGGGACAATGCCAAGAAGATGGTCGAGGAAGGCAACTTCGGCGGCAAGGGCTCGTTTGCACATAAGGCCACCATCGTGGGTGATACCGTCGGCGACCCGTTCAAGGACACCTCAGGTCCGTCGCTGAACATCCTCATCAAGCTCATGTCGATGGTCAGCATCGTGATGGCAGGACTCACAGTATTGTTCATCTAAGCAACAAAGGAAAAGAAGCAAAAAAAGCAGAACTCCTTTCAAGAAAAGAGGCCCAGAACGCATATTCTGGGCTTTTTTTTGTCTTTTTCTAAAAAAAATCGCAAAAAAGTTTGGCAGTTTCAAAAATACTCCGTACCTTTGCACCCGCAATTCAGCAAGAGAGCTGAATAAATCAACAAAATGATGCACCCGTAGCTCAGTTGGTAGAGCACCTGACTCTTAATCAGGGTGTCCAGGGTTCGAGCCCCTGCGGGTGTACAAAAGAAAGGTGAACGACAATCGTTCACCTTCTTTTTTCCTTAATAATTTGTAGGGAAATCTATGTCCTTACCAAAGTGCTACTCTTCCCAAACTGCTATAGCCTTACCCCCAAGGCTATTTGGGCGTATGCATCAAAGATATTGACCTTGCTCTGGTCTTTCTTATAGTTGAAATTGTTGAACTGCGCCTGCAGACCGATGAAGAAATTGCTCCAGTTGTAGGCAATGCCGAGACGGAGGTCAAAGTTGATATGCAGGGCACTGTAACTTGAATCAGAGTCTTCATCCCAATAATAGATGTCGTTGGCCCCTTGCTTCATCATGGTCAGAGGTTTGTCAGACTTTCCGTTGGCCCAGAGCCTCGTCTCCTTGTTAAATTCTCCATAGTCGTCGACAGGCTCC
The DNA here is from genome assembly GCA_045131435.1 of Prevotella sp. Classification (GTDB taxonomy): domain Bacteria; phylum Bacteroidota; class Bacteroidia; order Bacteroidales; family Bacteroidaceae; genus Prevotella. Next base: position 1,262 of record JBGUQW010000141.1, on the reverse strand, counting down.
TCAGGTGCCAGAATATAGTTGAAGTTGTACTTATCGACTTTCACGCGGTTATAGACGCTGACGGTTGGCATGACCATCGCGTTGACGACAAGGCCGCGAAGCGGTACCCAGTTGTAGCCATAGCCTACACCGAGGTTTGCCTGATGCACTTTGATGCGGCTGATGCCGTCGCCGAAAATCATGAAATAGCCGTTGGCTATGTCAGAATAGTCGAATGAAGACTGATACCACGTGGCCCCTACCAGCAGAGAGCCTGCTGAGCGTCGCTGGATGACCGACTGGTTGTAGGCGGCAGCCTGCGAGTAGCGTCGTCCGTTGAACACATAGTATCCGTTGATATATACAGAGCGTATCCATACGGGGTTAGGCATATTGACCGCCGTATCATAGGGTTCTCCGTCAACCTTTCCGTCCTTGTATCCTATTGCAGAGAACTCGGCGTCTTCCGTATTGAATCGCCTCAGCCGGAAGTTGAAGCCGTACTTGGCGCCTGTAGTACTAAAAGAATAATAGCGACCCGCATTTTTGGTAAGCGACTTAGAATAGGAGAATCCCGTTCCACGATAGCCCACCCAGAAGCCTACGGACGTTGCAATAGGCGGTTTGAAGCAGAGTTTCCATTCCGCTCGCTCGTTAGTAGCCGGAAAGTCAGCACCGTGCTCATAGTCCACATCGACGCCGTTCTCTTTATAGCGCAGAATAACCCTCCATGGCTTGTCGGGTACTTCGATATAGTTTGGATCCACCTTCGACTTGGCTTTATTGTCCAGATATTGCTGCACCTGATGAAGCCTGCCCATGACGGTATGCGTGCTATCAGAACGGGCCGCCATCTCTCGGGTGCTGACACTATCAGTTGTATTTTGTTCCTGGGCTTCTGCACTCAAGGAGAATAGCAGGCAGCAGATGATTGTTCTTACTATCATATTTATTTTAAGAAGTTCGCGAAGTTAATGAAGTTATCGAAGTTAACGACGTGCAAAGGTAGCAATAATTACGTAATTATCGCAAATTTTTGCTGAAAAATTATAGAGGACACAGTATCTGTCCCGCTGTGTCCCGGGTCACAGCGTGGATCATGGGGGTCGGTTCTACTGATCATTTTTTACGTTGAAAATTTGGATGTTGGATCATGGGGAGTTAAGAACGATGTGTAATACAGAAACTTCAAAAAGTGATCAGTTACTATGTTTGCAACCGGAAAAGTTACCACCAAGCACAGAACATGCGCTGGAGATGGTTTCGTTCTAATGACAACGACG
>JBGUQW010000140.1:0-5743 GCA_045131435.1 Prevotella sp. | reverse complement strand
AAGACCGACCTTCTCAAGTTCCGCAACTTCGGTAAGAAATCGCTCACTGAGCTTGATGATTTGCTCGAGAGTCTGAATCTGTCGTTTGGAACTGATATCAGTAAATATAAGTTAGACAAAGAGTAATGCGATGCATTATGCATTATGCATTAAGAATTAAGCATTAAAATGAGACACGGAAAGAAATTCAATCATCTGGGCCGTACTGCTGATCACCGCCGTGCCATGCTTGCCAACATGGCCATCTCGCTGATCATGCACAAAAGAATCACTACGACCCTCGCCAAGGCAAAGGCACTCAAGAAATACGTAGAGCCGCTCATCACGCGCTCAAAGGACGACAGCACCAACAGCCGTCGTGTAGTATTCAGCTATCTGCAGAACAAGGAAGCTCTGAAAGAGCTCTTTGGCCCTGTAGCACAGAAGGTCGGTGACCGCCCCGGCGGTTACACCCGCATCATCAAGCTTGGCTTCCGCCAGGGCGATGCTGCTGAGAAGGCTTTCATCGAGCTCGTTGACTTCGACGAGAACATGCTGAAGGGCCCGAAGGCAGAAAAGAAGACCCGCCGTTCACGTAAGTCTTCTGCTCCTAAGGCAGAGTCTCCCGCCGCTGGGACTGCTCCCGCTGTTGAGGAAGCTCCTGCAGCTGCCCCTGAGGCTCCCGTTGCTGAAGAGGCTAAGGCTGAATAACTTGAAACAGGATTTTTATTTCCCTAATAGATGAGTGTGTGTCGATTGATACACACTCTTTTTTAATATAATCTAAGGGTCACTACTGTCCTGTTAAAGTGGATTTGTCGTTCTTTGAATGCAAGTACACGCGTTTCCATAGACGGCATCTGTTCCATGACTTCCTGTGGCTTCAGAGAGTGTTAGAGCGTGAGCCGAAGCATCCTTTTTTATATGCTGGAGTGTCGAAAAAACATGTTTGTTAATATTTGATTCCCTGAGATAACTTACTATTTCCCCGAGATTCTTCTTTCATTTTCCCGAGATCATTATTATGAATCTCGGGAAAATTTATAATAAATCTCGGAAAAACCTTTTTTTATCTTGGAGAACTTGATACCGTTACACATCTTTTAATAGGGACCCGAGGCTATCACAGCCTCGAGTCCCCTGCAAACTTGAACTCACGTCCGAGTTTGCTTGCGCTCGGCAGAGCTGATGCAAGCATCGCTCTGCTCTCGCTTCTTGCAAACTTCAAACAATCAAAAGAATTGTTTGATGTTTTTACTATCTTATGAATAACAGCTCACGATATTTCGGCAGCGGCCAGAGGGCATCGTCGACGATGAGCTCCAGCTTGTCGATCTCATAGCGGATGGCGTCGAGATAGGGCTCCACCTTGTCATGGTAGGCGATGGCCTTCTCGTGCTCATCCTCTATCTTATTGGCCTTCTTGCGGGCCTCTACGAGTTCCTCTACACCCTTCTCGATGGCAGAGGTACGCTCGGCAATCTCCTGGATGATCTTCTTGTTACGGGCAGAGAGCTTGTCGGCAGTGTCGATGGGGAAGACCACTGACATGTGGTTGACATTACTCAGCAGGTCGCTCTGATAACGCGTGGCGACGGGAATGATGTGGTTCATCGAGAGGTCGCCCAGTACGCGGGCCTCAATCTGAATCTTCTTGGTATAGGTCTCCCACTTCACTTCGTTGCGGGCCTCAAGTTCCTTCTTTGTCATCACGCCCAGGCTCTCGAACATATCGATGCTCTCCTTGTCGAGGTAGCGTTCGAAGATCTTCGGACAGCTCTTCTCAACATCCAGTCCGCGCTTCTCGGCCTCGATGACCCATTCGTCAGAGTAGCCGTTGCCGTCGAAACGGATGGGTTTACAGGTCTTGATGTCCTCGCGCAGCACGTCGATGATGGCGTGGAACTTAGCGCTATGCTCAGTGCCTGCGAGCTTCTTCTCGTACTCGGGAATCTTAGCATCCACACGCTTCTTGAAGCTGACGAGGGCTTCGGCTACAGCACTGTTCAGGGCAATCATAGCAGATGCGCAGTTGGCCTCAGAACCCACGGCACGGAACTCAAAGCGGTTACCAGTAAAGGCGAATGGAGAGGTACGGTTACGATCGGTATTGTCGATCAAGAGCTCTGGAATCTCAGGGATATCCATCTTCAGACCCTGCTTACCGCTCATAGCCAGGAAGTCCTTATCAGCTTTCTCAATATGGTCGAGCAACTCGCTAACCTGTTTGCCGAGGAAACTTGATACGATAGCAGGAGGAGCCTCGTTGGCACCCAGACGGTGGGCGTTGGTGGCACTCATGATAGAGGCTTTCAATAGACCGTTGTGACGATAGACACCCATCAGCGTTTCAACAATGAAGGTAGCAAAGCGCAGGTTCTGTTCAGCATTCTTGCCAGGAGCATGCAACAGGATACCATTGTCTGTACTCAACGACCAGTTGTTGTGCTTACCACTACCGTTGATGCCTGCGAAGGGCTTTTCGTGGAGCAACACACGGAAACCGTGCTTGCGGGCCACCTTCTTCATCAGTGACATCAGCATCATGTTGTGGTCAACGGCGAGATTCGTCTCCTCGAAGATAGGAGCCAGCTCAAACTGGTTGGGAGCAACCTCGTTGTGGCGCGTCTTACAAGGAACACCGAGTTCCAGCGCCTGGATTTCCAAGTCGCGCATGAAGGCAGCGACACGCTCGGGGATGGCACCGAAGTAGTGGTCATCCATCTGCTGGTTCTTCGCAGAGTCGTGCCCCATCAGCGTACGTCCCGTCAGCAGCAGGTCGGGACGGGCGGCATAGAGTCCTTCGTCCACAAGGAAATACTCCTGCTCCCAACCGAGGTTACTCTGTACCTTCTTTACTGATGGATCAAAATAATGGCAAACATCAGTAGCAGCTACGTTAACAGCATGCAGAGCACGTTTCAATGGAGCTTTATAGTCGAGCGCCTCGCCGCTATATGATATAAATACGGTAGGAATACACAGCGTGTCGTCGATGATGAACACAGGTGATGTGGGATCCCACGCCGAATAGCCGCGAGCCTCGAAAGTCGAGCGGATACCGCCAGAGGGGAACGACGAGGCGTCAGGCTCCTGCTGAACGAGCAGCTTGCCAGTGAACTCCTCCACCATACCACCCTTGCCGTCGTGCTCGATGAACGAGTCGTGCTTCTCGGCAGTTCCTTCTGTCAAAGGCTGGAACCAGTGTGTATAGTGAGTGACGCCATTCTCTACGGCCCACTGTTTCATACCAGCAGCCACTGCATCGGCGATATCACGATCCAGACGGGCACCATTGTCCATCACGTCGATCATCTTCTCATATACCTGCTTTGGCAGATACTTGTACATCTTCTCACGATTGAAGACCTTCTTACCAAAATACTCATAAGGTCTTGCACTGGGTGTTTTTACGTCGAGCGGCTTCTTCTTGAATGCCTCGCCGACAACCTGAAATCTTAATGCTTCCATAATGTTACTTATTTAAATTAATATCACTTTGATTGTTTGATGGTGCAAAGGTACTACAATTTGTCGCAGAGACCCATTATTTCATAACTTTTTGTTTGTTAAAAACCGCACAATCTTACCATTTGTAAATCTAGAGATGTGTTTTGCTTTCTTTTTGCTAACACTTTGCATTTAAAATATATCATTTCGTTACAATCTGTTATCGGACACAGAATTGAAAAATCCTCTCCCTGTCATCGCGACAGGGAGAGAATACGCACCTGGAAGATCAAGGTTGCAGCGTAAACCCAAAGACCAGGTATGCTTTCTGTGAGCACGGATTGCCGACCACCTGTCCGAAAACAGGTATCGAGAACGTGTCCGTCACTTTGATTTCCTTTGTGGCTTTCAGTGCCAGGTTGGTTACCGCAAAGCCCGTTGTGCCGTATAAAGATGTGGCCCAGGGAACGACACCGGCTGTAGCAGTCCAATCGACTGTAGCAAGTTTGAATGGGACAGCTACCTCTGCGTAACTGCTGTATGCCCGCTTACCGTCCTTGTTTAGACCGTCGTTACCAGCAAAGTTAGTGAACCATTGTACAGAAGCTACACCGAAATCGTAGCCGATGTTAGCCTCGAAGACATGGTTCGTAGCATGTGCATCGTACTTGAAGTAACGAGCGTCTGGGTCGAGACCGGCATCGAACCAATAGTCCGTAACGCCAATGTTCAGTCCGCCTGTGGTGTATGAGAGTGTCAGGTCGAACTCCTTGGTATCCAAGGGATCAGTCAGTCCTACACTTCCCCAGGCTGACAGAGCCAGACCTTTGTAACTGACACCAAGAGTGGGCTGTAAGGACACATCGCCCAAATCCTGACCACGCCAAATATAACTACTTACAATATCTCCACTAATTGTCGTTTCAATCTCATCCTGTGCAATGGCTGTTGTACTCGCAACCAGCATCATTGCTAAAACAAATCTTTTTTTCATAATCTTCTGTTTTTCTATTTCTTTACTATTTACTCCCCTCCATTTAGGGAGGGGCAGGGGGTGGGTCTCTTAGTTGTAACACAACTCTCCATGCTCATAAACGTCGAGGCCTTCCTCTTCGATACGCTTGTCGACGCGCAGGCCGTGCAGTTTCTTGATGCCGTAGAACAGGACAAAACCACAGGCAGCAGCCCAAAGGTCGATGACCAGAATGCCGAAACACTCAGCACCGAAGAATCCCCATCCATAGCCGTAGAAGGCACCATTAGAGGTAGACAGCAGACCCGTCATCAGTGTACCCAGAATACCACAGACACCGTGTACTGAAGAAGCACCAACGGGGTCGTCTATATGTAATTTATGGTCGATAAACTCAATGGCATAAACCAGTACGATACCACAGACAAGACCGATAATCACAGCACCTACAGGCGATACGAGGTCACAACCAGCCGTGATACCTACGAGACCTGCCAACACACCGTTCAGTGTCAGAGAGAGTGACGGTTTGCCATATTTAGCCCATGTGAGGAACATCGTTGCCACACCACCAGCGGCTGCTGCGAGGTTCGTGGTCAGGAACACGTGCGATATAGCGATGCGGTTCACCTCACCACTGGCTGCCAGCTGAGAACCAGGGTTGAAACCAAACCAGCCGAGCCAGAGGATGAACACACCCAATGCTGCCATTGCCAGGTTGTGACCAGGAATAGCGTTGCTCTTTTTGTCAGCGCTGTATTTGCCGATACGAGGGCCAAGAGCCAGAGCACCGATCAGAGCCAGCACACCACCTACGCTATGCACGATGGCAGAACCGGCAAAGTCGTGGAACACGTCGCCAAACGTCGTCATCATAAAGCTGTCAGCAGCATCGTTGCAGAGCCAGCCACCGCCCCACGTCCAGTGTCCTTCGATGGGGTAGATGAACAGCGAGATGACCGCACTATAAATCAGGTACATCGAGAACTTCGTGCGCTCAGCCATAGCACCGCTGACGATGGTGGCAGAGGTGGCACAGAACACCGTCTCGAAAATCAGGAAACCCTCCGTCGGGAGATCGCCCTTGTAGAAACTCAGGTCGCCCCAGTTGGGCATACCGATAAAACCTCCCAACGCATCGCTTCCAAACATAAAGCCGAAGCCGAGGAAGAAGAACAACAACGAGCCGAACATAAAGTCGACAAAGTTCTTCATCAGGATGTTTGCCGTGTTCTTACTACGCGTAAAACCCGCTTCACACAGCGCAAAGCCCGGCTGCATCCAGAAAACCAACATGGCTGCCAATAGCATCCATACAGTATCGAGTGATAATCCAATTTC
>JBGUQW010000139.1:0-3582 GCA_045131435.1 Prevotella sp. | reverse complement strand
TGAAGTGACAGAACAAAAGCGACATGGCATCCTTGGCGCGGTGTATCAGCCAGTTCGAGCATACCGCCTTGCTGAATCACCATTCTGCGACTTAGAGACAAGCCGATTCCGCTACCGCTTCGTTTGGTGGTGAAGAATGGTACAAAGAGTGACTGGCGATTTTCGGCAGGGATGGGAAGGCCATCGTTACCTATATACAGACTCACTTGTTTATCGTGAAGACTGTCTTCAAGGATATCTATGAGCAACTTCTGTGCATTGGCCTCGATGGCATTCTTTACTAAGTTTATCAATACCTGGCGTAACATACCTGCATCAGCACTGACTTTCAAATCAGGAGAGACGTTTACTTCCCATGCCAATTGGGGATAGGCTTTGCTGATATCGTCAATCATCGTTCGCAGAGCGACTTCGCCCATTTTCGGTTTCTCCAGTTCAGACATCTTCCGGTAGTTAACCACAAAGTTACTCATGTGTTGAGAAGTATCAAAGATGGCACGTATGCCATCCTCAAGTGGCGTCCCCTTTACATCGGAACGGTTCAACAATGACTGGCTAATGCTGGTGATGGGCGCTGTTGCGTTCATCATCTCGTGTGTCAGTACACGGGTGAGCCGCTCCCACGATTCCACCTCGTTCTGGTTCACCTGTTGACGGATGGTCTCACCCAACTGATTCAGCGTTTCCTGCATGGCGCGTTCGCCAGGCAGCAGGCCGTGTGTAGGCATACGGAAGGTGAAGTCACGATTACGGATGGCTTCCTGCATCAGATGGGCACGAAGACGAAGTTTCCGCTGATGGCGAATAAATGCAATCAGCAGAACTACGCACACGATACCTATTATAATAAGAAGCCACATCATAGCCGTTTCATCTTATTGTAGAGCGTCTGTCGGGTAATTCCAAGAAGTTCTGCAGCCTGAGTGAGATTGCCGTGACAATGGTCGATGGTACGACGGATGTGTTCCTTTTCCATCTCATCGAGGCTGATGATTTCGTTCTGCATATCGAGCACATCCTTCAGCTTGCGTACCAGTTCATCATTGTCCCACGGCTTGGTGATGAAGTCGGCCGCTCCGTTCTTCAATCCCTTTACAGCCAGATTGACATCGGCGTATGCAGTCAGCAATACGACTGGTGTCTGCGGATGCTGCTTACGGATGGTTCGAAGCCAGAACAGACCTTCGTTGCCATTGTTGACACCAAGCGTAAAGTTCATGTCGAGCAGGACTAAGTCGACGGGCTGCTGAGCCATCAACTTCAGGATTTCTTCGGGCTGGGTAGTGGTCAGTACACGCTCGAAAGTATCATCCAGCAGATAGTGCATCGCTGTCAGAATTGAAGCATTGTCATCTACGATAAGTATGGTTCCGTACTTGTTCATGGGTGCAAAGTTACTACTTTCCGTCTAAAAATCATACAAAGGGGTGTATAAAAATTAGACGATCTGCATCCAGGCAACCTAAAATGCTTGCAGAGTATGAAATAAACATCTAACTTTGCATCAGCGAAAACAAAAAATGAGTATGAAACAAGCATTAATAATCTTCCTTGTGTTTACAGTTGGGCAGTCGCTGGCTCAGGGCGAGTGGTCCATGCAGCAGTGTATGCAGTACGCTGTGGAGCATAACCATGAAGTGAAGCGTGCAGAGCTGGAACTTGACAACTACAAGGCGACCAAGACTGGAGCCATCGGACGATTCCTGCCTTCTGTGGATGCCAGCATCGGTGCCCAGTACAACTTCGGACGTGCCATCGACCCTGAGACAAACGGCTATACCGATGTGAGCACCTTCTATAATGGCTACTCGTTATATGCCTCACTACCTGTCTTCGATGGCTTCAGCCGCATTCATGCTTTGAAAGCCGCCGGGGCCAGTACATTGATGGGGCGAGCCAGCTTGCGCCAGAAGCAGGATCAGACCGCATTGAATGTCCTGCAAGCTTACACCAATGTTGCCTATTACGAAGGTTTGGTCAAGATGGCTGACGAGAAAGTGCAGGAAACAGAACTACTACTGAAACAGATACGCCTGTTGGAAGAGGTGGGACGCAAGAGTGCTGCTGATGTGGCTCAGGTAGAATCACAGAAAGCAGAAGCCGACTATGAGTTGACCCGCCAACAGAATCTCTATGCATCGGCCATGCTGGAACTGAAGAAGACGATGGCTTTCCCGATGCAGGATACGTTGTTGCTGTCAGTCCGTAACGTGCGTAATCGGCTTGCCGCTTGCTACCACAGGGACGCAAGAACTCTATATCCGTCAGGTACGAACTCAGAGTCCGCAACGTACGGACTGGGACTTGTACAAGAATTGAATCCAGAACTACAGGCTGCCCAATATCAAGTGCAAGCCAGCAAACATGAGTGGCATCAGGCCCGCGCAGCCTTTTATCCATCTCTCTCGCTGAGTGCGGGTCTGAACACCACTTACTATCATACGCTTCATTCCGATGTTGGAGAGTCATTCAGCAATCAGTTCAAGAACAATATGGGTGAATATGTGGGTGCCACATTGAGTATTCCCCTGTTCAATCGCCTGCAGACCATTACGAGCATACGGAAGGCCAAGAACAACTATCGTATTGCCCAGGAGACATACAAGCAGAAACAGCTGGAGTTGGAGAAACTCAGTCGTGAGGCTTGGCAGGACTGGCAAGGCTATCTGAAACAGACAGTGCAGATGGTGGAGAAAGTAGAAGCCGACAGCATCGCCTATCAACTGACGAAACGCCAATTTGAAGAAGGGTTGAGTACGGCTATCGACTTGCGTACCACTTCAGCACAATTGCTGAACTCAAAGGCAACGCTGCTGCAATGCCAACTGATGGCAATGGTGAAGGAACAATTGGTAAGATATTATAGAGGAGAAGCAATATGGACAGAGTAATCGAAAAGACAAAGACACAACGGCTGATGAAGTATTGGCCATATATGGCAGGGGCCTGCTTGGTGCTTATCGTCCTGGGCTGGCTGGTGTTTGGGAACCATGCATCGACGCTCAGAGTCAATAAGGATGAGTTGACCATCAGCGATGTGTGCCAGGCGGAGTTCAAGGACTATGTGCGTACCAACGGACAGGTATTGCCTATCCAAGTGGTACAGATTTCGCCCGAGGAAGGTGGCATCGTCATGGAAAAGGTGGTTGAGGAAGGAACGATGGTACATAAAGGCGATGTCATCGTTCGTCTGAGCAATTCGAACCTCGACCTTCAGATTCTGAATGCCGAAGCAGAACTGGCTGAGAAGCAGAACCTGCTGCGAAACACGCAGGTAGCCATGCAGCAAGACCGTCTGAACAACCAGACGGAGCAGGCACAGCTCGACATGGACACCCAGCGCAAGCAGCGGACCTTCGAGCAGAACAAACGACTCTACGGTGAGAAGCTTATCAGCAAAGAGGATTACCTGCAGTCGCAGGAGGACTACCAGCTTTCTGCCAAGAAACGCTCGCTTGTGACGAAGCGCCTGAAGCAAGACTCTATCTATCGTACTGTTCAGATGGACCAGATGGAAGACAATCTTCAGAATATGCGTCGTAACGTGGTACTCGTGCGTCAGCGTAAGGATAAGCTCGAAGT
>JBGUQW010000138.1:0-10619 GCA_045131435.1 Prevotella sp. | reverse complement strand
TGGCGAACTCATCAATGTTTCCTTCAAAGCCGTTTCCGCCGAAGTACATTGCTCCGGTGATACCAGCCAGTTCGATGGCAGCAAAGGAGGCAGTCATTTTGCCGTCAAGGAATACTGACACGTTATTATAAGTACGGTTAACAGAGAGCGCAAAGTGGTGCCATTCGTTGTCCTTTATTTTCCCGACAGAGGTTATCAATTGGTCGGAGTGCAGCACGAGGTTGCCTTCCACTAATGTCAGCAGTGTACCTATTGAGTCATTGACTCTGCCGGCGGAGAAGATGTCTCCTGTATTGCTTGTTGGGCGGAACCAAAGCATCAGTGTCTCGTCATAAACCTTAGAGCGTCCGAGCAGGTTGCCGTTGAGTTGGACGCGCTCTCCGCTATTGATAGCAAGTGAGATGCCTTTGGGCAGATTCCACGTGGCGCCATGTAATGTGAGCGTAGCTCCTCCGGCTTTGTCGGTAAGTTGCGTCCCATGTCCCTCAGCCATCGGATAGTACGCTACGAGTTCGAGCTCGTAGCCGGTGAGATAGTGCAGGTTGGTGGCGGCTACTTCCTCCTGCGTGAGGGCTTTTGACCATAGGCGCAGTTCGAGCATGTTTCCGTCAAGTCCACGTCCGAACACGAGCGGTGCGCTGACATCATACGTCGTACCTGCCGGCAACTTAGCGGCATTAGGGTCAGTCATATCCATCGTACCGGCGAAGAAGCGTATCTCGTTTGTCTCGTGGTTATAAGTGATGCACACGCGGGTGAAGTCGAGCATCGTATCGAGCGGCTTGGAGTAGATTTGCAACGTACCAAAGCCGACCATTAGGCGGTTGTCGGCGGTCAGTCCGAAGCGCACGCCTGTGCCGTCAGTACCATGTTCAAAGAAAGTATGTTCCCTGTTGGCGGTTGTTGGTTTGACGAGCATATCGAGTGTGAACGAGCGTCCGCTGAGCGAGCGGCTCACTAGCGAGATAGCATAGGACTCTGCAGTGCCGTCGAAGTGGACAGACGCAGCGGTGGTGATACCCGTGGCGTTCGTCACACCTTTGATTTGGAAGTTATTGTCGGGATCAAGGTAGTTGCCGGCAATTGGTTCGTTGAAGCGTAGCTTGAGGTTGTCGCCCACGCCAAGGATGGCATTCACCGGTTCGGGTTCGCCAAAGACGCGCGGCGGACGGGTGTCTTTCGTTCCACTGATGACAGGTGAGGACTTGGTTACGAAGCCCGACCCGTAGCGGCAGAACGTTACAGCCCGCAAGTCATATTGTTGCTCCATCGGGTCACGCTCGCCATAGAAGCGGAAAGGCTCAATGCGTCCGTTGCGTATCATTGCCTTGTTGCCTGTGGCAAGGTTATAGAGACTGTCATCGGCGTAGAATGAACATTGGTTAACCCAATCGTCTTCAGATTGTGTTGAGAGTTTGTATTGGAACTCTATATGGTCGAAGTTCTTATGGTGAATATCAAACTCGTCAATCTCCACCGGCAGGTAGTAACCAACAGAGTCGTGTGCGGAGAGGGTGTTCATTATCCAGTTCTGACGCGGCATAGAGATAGACACATCGCTGGATACCGGCAAGAAATGCACGGAGAACTTCAGCATAGTATTGGTCTTGGGGCAGTCCGAAAGTGAAAAGCCGAGTGTGAGATTGTTGTAGTCATCGACTGTACCACGTTCTACTTCAACTGTTTTTACCACTGCCTGTCCGGGAACCAAGAACACGGGTATAGCATTGATAAGCGGTGCACCATCGACATACACTTTGGCTCCGTCGGGGTTAGAGTCTGCCCATAAAGCGAGGTTAAAGAGCGTACCTGCAGCACCTAAACCGGCTTGCACTTGTCCGTTGTTCATCAGCGTTACTCGGAAGGTGGCTCGCTTGTCAGGTTGCACGCCTGTCTGCTCGTAGGTATCGATGGACATCTCAGGTTTGTCAACCCACTGTGTTTCGTTGTTCAGTATCGTACCCTCGTTGTAGAACTGCGTTTTCTCTTCTGCCTCGTGTGGACAATAAGTACTTCCTGCTACGGTATAGAATACGTACGAGCCATAGCGGAGATCATCGTTATCGGCTTCGCCTACATTCTCACGAATAAACTCTGTACGCGTGTCCCATACACTGTCGTATGGCGCGCGATAAACAGAAACGGTGATGTCGCCGTGACTATCTGCTCCAAGAGTGAAACCACTCGTCTTCTTGACCGTCTGCTCTTGTGCCGAGTTCATATTGTTATCATAGGAGAAGATAGGATTGTAGTCTAGTGAGAACTTTGACGTGTTGGTTTTTGTGCCGAGCGACTGCTGTTCTTCTCTGTCGGTCGGGTCTGCTCCAACACCTTGTCCTTCCGGACGTGCTAAACCGTTGATGGCTTGTGCAACCGTGGTACCAATCTGGTCTTTGCCCATGTCTTTGAAGAATTTGACTATGTTCTTCATATCTTTGAGCAGTTTCTGTCCGACTTTGGCGCTGTTGCTTGACCAATAAGACCCCACAAGGTCACCGCCTTGTGGCATCTCATTGTATTGCGCAGAAGCGTTATAAGTATCAGTGTGAGTGATGGTTGCACCACTGCTTACTGACCATGTACCAACCTCTGAACCAGCCATACGTGCCATCACTTTCTCTTTCTCGTTCTGATAGAGAATAGTAACCCACTGCGTAATCATATTATCTAATGCAGCAACGCGATTGATATAGGCATGGTCGGAATTGGTTGGTGTCAACATCTTGTAGGTGTTGTATGGCAGAGAGTCAATAAGACTTACCTTGTCGTCAGACGAATAATACCAATAAACCGGCTCGCCTGTTTGGTCGGCATAGGCTTGAGCTGCCTCTTCGCTGTCAAAATTCATAAGTAGGTTTTGACGCTCTAATGCAAGTTGAGGTATGAGAGTATTAAGGATATAATATTGTGTATAGACGAATGTGCCTGCCACAAGTGAACCGAGCACAACCTTCTGACCTGTAACCAAATAGTAGTGTTTGCCGTTGGAGTCTGTACCCTGTGAGAGTATTTTCATCAGTCCGGCATTGAAGGCAGGCTGACGTGCGATGAACATACTATCGCTGATGATGCTGACTGTCTTGGCTTTACCGGCTAACTGTCTTATGGTAGTGCCGAGGAAGACATCGCCATTACTGCTCACATTATCTTTGGCTTTGCTACTGCTGGTTGAGATACGGTCGGTGGTGGTAAAGGTATAGTTGTATTTATACCCCCATTTCCATTCATGCGTGATAGGAAGTGTGAAGCTTAGTTGGCGGCTGCTCTCGTATGTTGAACCAATATATGAACCTGCGCCTTCGGGTGCTGCCACAGCACCAATGTCCTGCGAGACGTTCACACCCCATTGGGGGGTCAGTTCGACACCTATTTTCCAATCGTAAGTTTCGGTGTATGTGTAGTTGTAGGTTGTACCGCTTTCGACCCATGCTGACGAGCCGTTTCCTCCCGGGTCGCGAACTATATCGAGTAACACTACTTCACTATCTGCTGAGGTCAGGTCGCCGTTCTGTATGTCAGTGCCACTGACAAAGGCTTGGAACACTTCTGTTTCCACATAGTTGCCTTCCACTTGCAGGGCGGTACTGACAGTTCTGAGAGCGCTCTCGCCACTATTCTCCGTGTCGATATCCTCTACTTCGAGTATAACCGACTTGTTCTGTCCTTTGCTGTCGAGGGTATAGTCTTGATAGGTGGTTGCAGATTTGAGTCCGTTATGCACTCTGACACTTCCGCCACGCTGCGGCACTTCGTCTAAAACACCCGACAGCGGGTCGTTGTTGTAGTAATAACGCTCAAACGCCTCTGCTATAAACTGATACTTACGATTAGCAATGAAAACAGGGTGTCCAAGCAGGTAAGTAACCGAGCCATCCGACTGTTTTTCATATAGACTTACTTTCTGTTTGTCCTGCAGGTTCAGACTGCTCACTTCCATCTCTTCCTCACCGTAGCCGGCTTTGTCCAAACCATACAGCACCTGCTTGAGAGTTACTACTACGGGCGAGTGATAGATGCAGTCATAGACAGCGTTGTAGTGTATTGAATCACCATCTAACAAGCCTCCTTGAGAGGCAATACCGCCGGTATAAGGATAGTTAGAAACAAATTGCTCGTCGTTTGATTTTTGTACCACTGTTATTGTTTCGGCTGTCTTATTGCATTTGCCTATATATTCGGTCAGAGGCGCATTAGTGAGGTCGAAGGTCTCGGAGCCTTGTCCGGTACCAAACAACGTAGCATAGCCGGTGGCTGTTGCCTGAATGACTTTGTATTTTACAGGGAAAAGGTCCACTTCAAACTCACCCGTTTCCGAGTCAGGGTGAATAGTGATGCGCTTTTTCTCAAAGAGCGTGTGGGTCGTACCGACTATGCGTTCTTTGTTAACTGCGAGCGAGTCGGTCAGATAGACGATGTGGGAAATGGTCTGTTGTATAGTGTCTCGTGAGAGGTCATCAGGGTCGTGGACGAGTTGCGCTGTATTGTCGCCCTCGAGTTGCAGCACGAGTTGCAGGTCGTCTCCGAGGTTGTTGGTTCCTAAACCGAAGCCGCGAGGCAAGTCGCGCTGGTCGTTACCGCCGGCTACGCGTCCTACAAGTCTAACTTTGGTCTGGTCGTAGAAACGCACACCGTCAAGTGCTTTAGCAAGCGCAAACTCTTCTTCTCCATCTTCCACTCGCAGGATACCATCGCCCTCGAACACGTGTCCGGGTTTGAACACTTGCAGTCGGCAAGGTTGGTGCAATGGCAGTATCAACTCAAAATTTCCGTCAATACCACTTGTAAGCGGCGTGTTGCCACGACGCACCGTGTCGCCGTTTAGCAGGAACATTGCTCCGGCAACAGGGATAGTGCTGTTTTTGTATAACACTCTACCTGTGAGCCTCGTGGAAGAGGTGTTCATAAAGTCTATTCCCGAGGCGACAGCATTGTTTGTAGATAGCGAAATGCTTGCCGTTCCGGCAGAGGAGCTGTTGAAAGAGAATGTACCATACTGGTGTGTCGGTACTACAACATAACCGGATAGGTCGGTGTTTGTGCATTGACATTCGGTTGGTTCAGTAGCAGTTGCACTGAAATTGATTTGATTGAGTATTCCTATTTGATAGTGGGTATATGAGCAGTCAATGGAGAAATGTCCAGTTACGGTAAATGAACTGATGGCACTGGAACAAAGAGGGGAAATGGATTGCACTTGCAAGACCGTACCTACCGCATATTCGTAAGTACCTTCATTCTTGCTATTCCAATCTTCCAACACATTGCCGTTCGCATCTAACACACGGAATTGAGTTTGTTTCTCGGGGGTATTCATGCCGAAATTGGAAGAGTATGTGATTTTGACCTTAGCCTTTTCGCACTCCAAGGCGGCGTACTCCAAACTATCGAACTTATATGCTCCGCTTGCGTTGGTAGTCATGGTGCGTATTGTATTGCCGCTGCCGTCTTGCAGTGCGACCGTTACGCCTGCCATGCCGGTGTTGTCGGGCATAAGTATAGTACCGCTTATTTCTCCGTATGGAGTGCGCCAGCC
This sequence comes from Prevotella sp., assembly GCA_045131435.1. Taxonomy (GTDB): domain Bacteria; phylum Bacteroidota; class Bacteroidia; order Bacteroidales; family Bacteroidaceae; genus Prevotella. The sequence continues at coordinate 5,086 of JBGUQW010000138.1, read as the reverse complement.
CTCTGCAGTAGCGTAGTTGCCTGTGCTCTTGCCGTTGCACACATACTGCGTCTGTATGGTATATTCGTAGTGAGTATTAGGCATTGCGCTACGGTCAATATAACTATTGTCGGTACCGTGATAGATCGTGTCAGCAGCCTCGTCGCTACCCACTGCCTTGCGCAGTAGTATATATTCGTCCACTGCATTACTGCTTGCCAGCCAACGCAGAAGCACACCTGCTTTCATTGCTGTTGTGGCATCACCCTGTGAGGCTACAAAACTTGTTATTGTGGCAGCCTCGTCGAAATAGAGCGACGGACCGCTTATCTCTATCGGACGTAAAGAAGCAGAGTCTTGCACGTGCAGGTCAGAACGCGATTGGTCAATTCGAATACTATATTTATAATGTGAGCACCCTTGGTTGGCAATGTCGCTATAGGTGGCAATCCATGAGCCATCAGCCTGACGGCGAATGCTGTCCTGAGGAATGATGAACTCCATCGTCTGCCCTGTTTCCTCGATTGTGCGCAGAAGGATGAGTTGAGCCGTCTTGTCCCACATACAACGACCATAATCTTCCGGTTTAACCTCACGAGGCATCAGTTTAATCAAGCTGTCTTTAACAGTGTATAAGAGGTTGCGTATCTCTGTTGCCACATTTTCGTCAACTTGCGATTGCGATGCTTTTACCATTTGGGCATCTAATTTGCGCTTGCCGCTTTGCGGATAGGCGTAGATGGTTATCTCGCACGATTCAGTGAGAATAAACGGCATGTAAAAAGTCCACTCAAAGTTTCCGTCTTCGTTGTTGTAGATATCCATACGACTATTTTTCGGGAACTGGTACCAACCCGACAATAAGTACCTGCCTTGTGTATAATTCTTACCGTCTTTGGTGACAGAATAAGTAGTTCCGTTTTCCGGACTTGCCACATCGCCTTGCACTACATACTTAACATATACCTCCACATATTCGGAATCGTCAGTAGTAATAGAGGCTACGGTGTTTGATGATTGCACCGTGAATGTTGCTTCGAACATCGATGCGCCATGTGCAAAAGGTTCTGTCGAACAATCAATTACAGTATTACCGGTCAAGGTGTGTCTGCTTTCTTCGCCATTGTTGTAGCAATAGCCGTGAGTGTTTTTTACCTGTACGGTACTGTTCATCGGGAATTGATAAGTACCGGCATTAAGATATGTCCAATCTTGATACACACTACCATTTGCCGTTACCACTCGAAAACAAGTACTTCCTTCGGGATTAACCTTGTTGTAATCAGCTTCCAACATTGAGTATTTGATGGTTACGTTAACCATAGATTCTCTGAGCACTTTGTTGATATAGCACGACAATGTACAGTCATCTTTGTCGATAACGGCTCCGGTCGGTTCTTTATTCTCTATCTTGAAACGGAAATTAACCCTGCGATTATTTTCATAGTCAGCATCGAGGGTATATGGCTCTTGATTGTCAGCAAGCGGTGCAAGGAAATTCATATTCTGAAGCGTAGCCGTATGCACAAATTCGCTATCCCACCCCCATACAGATGCCGAAGCCCGGCGCACACGATAGAAAACGGGAACGGACGGCATCAGGATATGGTTAGACATCAGCTTGACGCTCAATTCAGCCAGTGGCTCATTGTTGGTATCATATAGCGTATAATGTGGGTCTGATACATTGTAATACCTTTCATCATACACCACATCCTGCGACTGAGCGTTGCCCGTCCAAGAACTTCGGTCGCTGTCGGTGTAGGTATAAACGCCCGATGAGTCGCGCTTCATCTGCACAATACTGATACGCTGTGCATCGCTAAAGTCGCTCTGCATAGCGCGTTGCAACTCAAAATAGTCACCATCTAAGATGTCTTTCAAGAAAGGATTTTTGATTGACCACCGAAGGATATTATTGCCGGTGAAGGTTCCGGTGCTGTCTTTTTCTGTCCTTGCAGCAAAGTTATAAATGCGGTGATAAGGCAGAATATCAACATCGGTGGTGGTTACCTCCATCGTTGATTCAGTGTCAGCATTGCGCACCACGGTGAAAGTGGCAGTGAGGTTTTTCTGCACCGTGTCGTTGGTCGGTATATAGATAGTACCAGAACGCTCAACATCCCTTGACACCACTTCTGACGGATTGAACGAAGTGTAGTAACTGACGGGGTCTTGAAACACCATATACGGCACTGCTGCATAGCCATAACCAGCCACACCCTTCTCGTTAAAAGTATATAGATATGGGGTGTATAATTGCGGTGATATAGTGTTTGTCTTACATGTCAGGTTACTTGCAAGCGTCCAAGAATAGTTATACCATTCATTCTTAGACTTCGACCAGCGAATAGACACTGTTATACCTACGCTGAAAGTATCTTTTTCTAAAGATATAGGCGGATACCAATCCAACTCAAGGAAGGTAACATGGTCGTTGCCGTCTGCCTCTTTCTGAACTACTATTAGCTTGTCAGACATAGTGCCATTGTCGTGAATATGATGGTTGACACCATTTGCCATCGAGGTAACGATGATGTCGCCCATGCCGTTTAATAGTTTGACGTGGGCTGTACCTTTGTCAGAGTCTTTCTCGTTTTCGTCATACGGGTCGGAGCAGAAATTGGCAAAGGTAGTTTTGGTATCACTACCTTTTTTTTGATACCAGATGGTACTTGACTCGTGGATATAGAAGTCGTAACTCTTTCCATACGCCCATACCGGCAGGACGAAATGTACACGATCTACTCCGGTCGGGTAGGCTTTGTAATGATCCTCTTTCTCCAAATAGTCATTAGCATACGCACCCTGCGGAGTGAACCACAAGGCACATAATATCAGCAGTGCGCCACATCCCTGTAGCCACCGACTTTTGGTGTTCGATAATAGTTTCATATGTTTATTTCTTTTTTGTTTCGCACATAAATCCGCACTTCACTGCACGCTTTTGTTCCGCTGTCGTGCCCTCTTTGCTGAGCTGCTTGATAGCCGCTTTGTCCAAGTGGTCATAGTGCTCGTGGGTCACGATGATATAGTCCGCCTTCGGGAACGCGCTGTAGTCAATCGTCCGGTCGCCCAACTTACCGCACGGATCAACCTCTATCTCCTTGCCGTCGAACTCGATACGGACACTGGAGTGCACGAGTGCATGGAAACGCACGGTCTTCCCGCTCTGGGTCTGAAACTCATCTGTTTCGTACATGTCTTTTGGTTGTTTGGCACAAACGGTCAACGATAGTGCCGCGAGTGCAAGGGTAAATAATTTTTTCATTTTCTCTGTATTTTGGTTATACCCACGTATGCCAATAGAATCAAGTTCATCATGAGCGCGTAGATGATAGCAGGTATGGCGATGATCTCGTTGTTGAAGATGAGCGGACTGCACGCGATAGTGATAGCTTGTGCTGCATTCTGCATGCCGATTTCGATAACCAACGTGCGACGCTCTTTGGTGGTCAGCTGGAGTAGCCATGCGAGAATAGCTCCGCAACCCGTTGTAGCCAGGATTAGCACAGTCATGGTTAGCCCCAACGAAGCAAACTCCGTCACGATGGTTTGCTTGTGTTGGAAGAAAAAGACGGTCACCAGCAATACCAATGCCGGCATAGCGATACGTTTGAGCACGTTGTGAATCTTCGCCGCGGCTTGTTCGCGGTAGATATTGACGATAAATCCGACAGAGATGGGCACTACCATCAGCACGATGTTTTGTATCAATAGATTCCCTATCGGCAACTGAATGCTGATATCTGACATCTGAACGCTCTTTGTCACCCACGCCATGATAAGCGGTAACGTAAATAGTGTGATGATACTACTGCACGCCGTCAGCGTCACCGAAAGCGCCACATCGCCTTTTGCCAACATCGAGAACACATTACTCGAACTTCCGCCCGGACTGCAAGCGACGAGCATTATTCCGATGATAAAGAGAGTCGAAAGTCGAAAGTCAAAAGTCGAAAGCAACGCAATAATTCCCCATGCGATTAACGGCAGCAAGATAATCTGTCCGACAAGGCCTACAATCACCGGTTTCGGACGTTGTGCGATGAGTTTGAAATCCTGTGGCTTGAGGGTTAATCCCAAGTCGAACATCAGCAACGTCAGTATAGGTAGTACAATAAATATCGTGTTCATCGTATCATATCTTTTACGTTTCGAGCAAAGGCAAACAAGGCTTTCGGCAAGTGGCAATACCCGTCCGGATGTTTGTCCAAGTAGTCCTGATGATACTCGTCGGCAGGATAGAAATTGAGCAAAGGCAGTTTCTCTACTACTAACGGCTGCTGATACTTGCTTTGCTCTTCGGCATAGACTTTCTCGATGGTGGGGACATCTGCCTCATCCGTATAATAGATGCCTGTGCGATAGCGGGTTCCTTCGTCGTGACCTTGTTTGTTCAAGCTGGTCGGGTCGATGGCAACGAAGAACATATGCAGCAAGAACTCCAGACTCACTTTATCCGGATCGTAGGTTACATGCACGGTCTCGGCCTAACCGGTCGTGTCCGTATAGACCTGTTCGTAGGTCGGATTGTCCGTCTGTCCGTTCGCAAAGCCCACTTCCGTCTCAACGACTCCGGCTATCTGTTTGAAGAAATGCTCCGTTCCCCAGAAACATCCTCCGGCTAAATATATGTGTTTGTTCGTCATACTAACTCATTCAGTTCATTTTCTCGATAAGTGCCACGTGACCGCAGGATTGTTGCAGCATCACTTGACCGTTTTGAACGACGGTCGTTTCGCCACTATACGCATTTTTTACGCGGTCGCCGTCCGCAAAAGGAACGGGTATGGGCATCGCGGGTTGCGGATTCAAGGCGATGACGATTGTGTCTTTGCCCAATGTTCTCAGCACAGTGGTGGAATTCAGCATCGTTTGTTTTCCGGCGCCGACCGCAGGATGAGCTTTACGGAATGCGCATAATTTCCGGTAGTGCGTCCTAAGCGTATCGTTAGGCGCAGACCAATCGTAATCGCTGCGGAAACCCTGCGCTGCATCCACATTCAGGATTGCGTCCGAAGTCTTACGACCTACCTCATCGCCATAGAAGATCTGCACGGCTCCGGGTGACAGCAGAAAACAGGTGGCGCACCGGTCCATATGC
>JBGUQW010000137.1:0-18324 GCA_045131435.1 Prevotella sp. | reverse complement strand
CTTGCCCCTGATGACAAGTATATCCGCTATACCATTGACAAGGCCATGTACCTTGTCGATGAGACGGGACTTGCCCAGTACAATGCCTTGAAGGAAAAAGGCTTCTACAGTCACATCATGGGAACGAACATGCTGTTCAGCATCTTCTGTGACAGCATCAAGTTCAACCGTGACTCCCTGACCTTCACCTATTATGGCCGTCAGCGTATCGAGCGACGCTCCACCATCCTGTGGCGACAGCTGATAACCGCCGGACAACTGAAGCGTGTCCCCAGAACGGAGAACAATCCCTATGGACTGCTGATCATCAACTGGCGAACCCTTCTGAACAAGGATCTTGAAGAGCGCAAGAAGAGTGACTATTAAACGATTGTCGATTTTAAAACTATAGAAAGATGAGTGTATTAAAGCTATTAAAGTCCAAGCCGATGCCCGACAAGAACGCTCCTGAATACAAGGAGCGATACGAGCGTGAGGTGGCTTTCGGTCGTAAGTTCGCTGATGTGTCAGGCATCAGTTGGGCAGCACGAAAACTCCAGGTCTTTGCCAACAATCATCGGGCAGCATTCCTGATTATTGTCTTTGGCATTGTCATTCTCTGTTTCCTGACTAATCTCAGCCGTCTGGTCATCAGCTATCGTGCGTCAGACGGCAGGAAGGCCGTTGCCACCCAACGGGTAGATTCCGCTCTTCAGCAGAAGAAGATTCATGAGATGAAGACCCAAATGTATAAACAGGATATTCAGAACCAACATCATGAAGAAGATAAATTTTAAACAGCCGAAGTACGTACTTCCGCTTATTTTGTATCCTTTAATTCTTGGAACAGGTTATTTCGTTATCGGCATGTTCACGACGGAGGTGAAGTCTGTTGACAAGAACCTCATGGCCACGAACTACCTCAATTCCGAGTTGCCAGAAGCCCATATCGATGAAGGACTTGGCAGCAAGCGAGAGAATATGGTCAATGCCTTTGGCGATGCCAAGGACTATACAGCCGTTGAGAATGCCGAGAGAGATTCCGTCAAGGGCAAGGAAGAGTACCAGAGCCGCTATAACAACGGAGAGGCCGCTGCCATTGTCCGCCATGATGCAGAGCTGGAGAACCTGCGTCAGCTCCAGAGGAAGAAGCGTGAGATTGCAGAAGGATCACGTGGTATGGGTAAGGATGACTTTGTCGTTCCCCTCAGTGAGGAAGACCGTAGGAATGCCCGTCGTCTTCGTGGGCGTGAAGGTCGTGATGAAGCCGATGACCTGCTGGCTCAGGCTCGTGCCCAGGGGCGTAGTGTCACAGGTGCTGCCTCCTATGACGAGGATGACGATGAGACTGTGCAGAAGAAAGGCCGTTCCAAGGGCAATGAGGCTTCTGTTTCCGATGGAGAGGAAAAGGCAGAGACAGTGACCAAGGTGATGAAGACCGAATCCGAGTATTTCAACACCGTTTCCCAGAATGCCAAAGGCTCCAGTCTTATCACAGCTATTATTGATGAGAACATCAAGGCTGTTGACGGCTCCAGAGTTCGTCTGCGTCTGTTGGATGATGTGGAGATTGGCGGGTTATTCGTTCCGAAAGGCACCTATCTCTATGCTACCATGTCCGGCTTCGGAAAACAGCGTGTCAAGGGTAAGGTTGCGAGTGTCTTTGTGGGCGATGAGATCAAGACCATTAACCTCTCCATCTATGATACCGATGGTATGGAAGGCCTTTATGTACCCTCCAGCACCTTCAGGGAAACCACCAAGGATATTGGTAGCTCAGCCATGCAGCAGAGCATGTCACTTGACGGCTCCAGCTCGAATAACAGCGTAGCCCAGTGGGCACAGCAGACTGTTCAGCAGGCCTATCAGCGTACCTCTCAGGCTATCAGCAAGGCTATCCGCAAGAATAAGGTCAATCTGAAATACGGTACTCGTGTGTACCTGATCAATGGCCAGCAACTTAAATCAGACAAGAGAAAATAAGAAATACAAGAAAGATGAAAAAGAAAATCGCTTTTTTTGCGGCTGCACTTTTCATGGCCGCATCCGTCCATGCCCAGCAGACCTATCAGGAGCTGGAGCAGATTACCGTCAATGAACAGGTGACGACGCTTGTGACAGCATCGGAGCCTATCCTCTTCGTGGATGTCTCAACAGACAAAGTGGCTGGTGACAAGCCTATCGAGAACACCGTGCGCTTCAAGCCCAAGGAAGGTGGCCATGCCGATGGTGATGTCCTTGCCATAGCTACCGTTGTCACGGAACGCTACCGTACTCAGTATGCACTGGTCTATACCACGAAGATGGAGGAAGCCGTGACGGACAAGGAGATTGCCCCACTGGAGCGTATGCCATACCATAACCCTGCGGTCTCTCTGTCCACGGCAGACATGACCCATTTTGCCCGTCGTGTATGGAGCAGTCCTGCCAAGATCCATAATGTCAAGGCCAGGAACAACCGCATGGAGATGCGCCTGAATAACATCTATGCCATCGGGGATTACTTCTTCCTTGACTTCTCTGTGGATAACAAGACCAATATCCGTTTCGACATCGATGAGCTGCGTGTGAAGCTGGCCGACAAGAAAGTCCAGAAGGCCACGAACAACCAGACTATCGAGTTGCCCCTGGCTCTGGTTCTCGACCACAGTAAGAGTTTCCTGCATGGCTACAGGAATGTCGTTGTCATTAAGAAGATGACCTTCCCCAATGACAAGGTTGTGACCATTGAGTTGTCTGAGAAGCAGATCAGTGGGCGTACCATCAGTATCTCCGTTGACTATGAGGATGTGCTGAGTGCGGATGCCTTTGATGCCGTATTGCTTCAGGAAGAATAAGGAGGTGACGCTATGAGAAAGATTATTCTGTTATTTACAGCCTGTCTGTTTTCGTTTCAAGGTATCCATGCCCAAAAAAGCAGCAATGTCAATCATCTGAACCTGTGTGTCGGAGCCTTGTATGAGCGAGGCTTTGATGCGACACTCTCCTATGAGCATGAGACAAAGTACCATCATTCCTGGGAGTATTTTGCCAATGCCTATATCCAGTATGACACGGATCCTGACGCTGGCCATATCACCAAGGAAAGCTTCTGGCATAACTACTTTACCTATAATCTGGGAATCGCCTATAAGCCCTGTGTCATCAGAGGACGCAACCATCACGGCAACCTGCGTATAGGAGCAAGTCTTGGCAGTGATACAAGGAAAGTCATCGGAGCCGGTCATATAGGCTTTGAGCATTCCTATGATTTCCGTCGTGGATGGAGTCTCTTTTGGCAGGTCAAGGAAGATATTGTCCTGCGTGGTGAAGACCTGTTCCGTACAGGTGTGACCGTAGGTGTTAAAGTTCCCTTGTAAGTCTATACCGCTATATGTGAATACAAATATCAATGAATATGTCAATACATCAATATCTCAATACAAGAATAAATAAAGGGTTATGCCTGATGCTTTTTGCCCTGCCTATGGTTGTTACCTCATGTGATGACCATGAGCATCTGGACACGGCTCTCCATATCGGGCATGTCGTATGTTCCGACGGCCAGACACTGTCGGTTGAAGAGTGCGAGAGACTGCACAAGGAGCCTGTAGCTGTCGTTTTCAGTGTCTCTGCCAATGGCGAGGATGGTGAGGGCTTGGCGGTCGGACTGCGGGAACTGTCTCCCGTAGAGTTCTCAGACACCCTTGGCGTGGCCCAGGGAACATCTGCCGACACAGAGAAAAAGGATGGCAATGCCAACACTTATGCCATGTACGCCAATAACAAGGCTGGCTCACCGTTGGCAGATGCTGTTTTCTCAGTCTGGCGTTATGGCCAGAGTGCCTATATCCCCAGCGTAGCAGAAATGCGATTGCTTTATGCTTCACTGTCGATCATCAATCCCTTGCTGGCCAGATGCGGTGGCGATGCCATATCACTACACGATGACGGCTGCTGGTACTGGAGTAGTACGGAGGTCAGCGGTCAGGCAGGTGCTAAGGCGTGGCTCTATTCCCTTGGGACTGGAGCCATGCAGGAAACGCCTAAGACAGAGGCACACCCGGCAAGAGTCATTATCACTTTACGCAAATAAAAACATAAGATTATGGGATGGACTAATTTCATTAAGACAGCAGGAAAAGGAGCCACGAGGCTTCTTGAAGGTACTGGAAAGGGAGTCGGCACGGCTGCCAAGGGTATCGGTGAAGGAATGGGTGCAACAGCCAAAGGTCTTGGCGGCTGGAAAGGAGTCGTCGGCACAGGTGCTGTTGTCACAGCCGTCAATTCCGATCATGGACTGACAGGTGTTGCCAGTGATGTCATGTTCGGTCAGGGCGGTTCTGAGAAGGTTCAGGAGCACGGCGTGGCCGGTGAAGCCCTGAACATCGCCATTGGTGAGAAGGGAAAGCAGGCTGTCAGTGAGGCTACCGATGCCGTCTCTCAGCAGGTGTCAAATATCAGTATGCCCTCATATACGCCATCAGCAGCCTATAACGATGGGCAGCCGATGTCCGCACAGCAGGATGGCTTCGGCAACTTCATGAGTCAGGCTACCACCAGCCCCTTTGACATGGGCGGCAATTTCCTGAACAACCTTATGAGCGGCAATGTCAGCACCATGTCAATGGCTGCGATGATTGCCAGCAGTTTTCTGGTATTCGGGCGTTTCGGCCTTCTTACCAAGGCACTCGGTGCTTTGCTTGGCATCCATACCATTGGCAAAAACAGTCAGCCGGTATATGCCCAGAGACCACAAATGGTATATGCACCCCGTCAGGCTTCACCTGTCGATGCCATCCCGTCAATGGAAACAGAAGTTGTTGAACGAAACAGAGGTATAGGAAGATGAAAAGATATTCTCAGGAGATGTTCCTACAGTCAGAGAGCGGCTATTGTATGCCTTACTCTGCAGAAGAGTGTGACCCAAAGCCTTTGCTTGGCTTTGGAGAGCAGAAAGACCCCAAGACAGGAAAGACCTTTTTCCATCATGGACTGGACCTTACAGCCAATGGCGCGAAGCTGTTGGCAATGGCTACTGGAAAAGTGTCTGGCTTGGGTAATGACCCCGTCCATCAGGGATATGTCAAGGTTCGTTATGGGCATTATGAAGTGGAATATGGCCATGTCGAGGAAGTCTATGCCGGTTTCGGCATGGATGTGGCGGCAGGTCAGCCCATTGCATTAAGCGGTCAGATGCTTCATATCGGAGTCCGCTTTAACGGAGAGGAAATAGACCCAGTTGAGTTTCTGGGCATGATATACAGTAATGCCATGTCATCCTCGATGGTTGGCGGCGATGCGCCTGAAGGGATGAAAGTCCAGACAGACTACGACAAAGACCTTGATGAGATTGGCAGGCTGATGGTTCGCTATCTGCCATCGTATATGGATGAGTTGCGTACAGGAGCCTACAAGCCGACGGCACAGACAGAGGATGCCTTGAAGAACATCCTCGTGCAGGGTGCCAGGAAGAACTACTATTTCGAGTGTCTGCCGTCAGTCACCAATCCGTTAGGGCTTAGTGACAGGAGTGCCTTACTCGTCGGTATCGTCCAGAACCTCATCATAGGCGATTTCCTTAACTACCTTGCCGTCCGTCACACTGTCTTTCTCTCCTCGTGGGATGAAAGTCAAAAAAAAAAGATGCTCCAAGAAGCCAGTGACAACAGCGGCTTCATCGACCCTTTGAAGGATTTCAGGATTGATGTCAGAAGTTTCGACGTACCCAGAGTGGCCAGTGTCTATCCTGATAATGCAGGAATACGCTGGTGGACGAAGGCCTGGTTCAATAATCGTGAGAAAGGAGAGGATGTGATTGAGATCTCCCGTGAGATGGCCATCAAGTTCATTCAGGGAGAAATCAGCAAAGATGCATGGCTGGAACGCTACTATCCCAAGCAGATGAGCATCTACCATAATGCGATAGAGATGACCAGAAAGCAGTTGTTAGGACTATAATTTCAAAGAAGAATGGCAAACAAGAACGGACAACAGAACATAGCAGAGCTGGAGTATTTCTTCGGAAAGTACTTCGATGCCCATATTGCCCCCATAGCAGACAAGGCAGTTAAGGATGCCGATGCTTCCTTTCTGAAGGAATATGACAAGATGATCAAGGACAGCGGAACCCTCGGAGCCGTCAATTTCGGAGGCACGATGTCATCAGCAACCCTTGGTCGCATGCAGACGCTGGACTCGTACCGTAGCTACTGGAGTAACATACAGAAGAGTTTTCAGAAACGCTTCGATGCTTCACCTGAGTTTCGGAATGACCTCGGCAATCTGATAACAGCCTACCAGAAGACGATGATTACCTATATGGGTAAGGAGAAATACCAGGCTGAAAGCACCAAATATGGTCAGGACTTTGCCACTTGGTATGTCAACAACAAGCTTCTGGAGCGATCCCTTAACAGGATGGCCTCCCATGGTGCTCCGAAAGATGCCGTGGAATACCTTTTCCAGAAAGGCGCTCAAATGTCCCTGTTAGGTCTTGGGCAACCGTCCGACTGGGAAGGGATGCGAGCGCTTCAGGAGAGACAGTATAATCCTTCAAAGACGGAAAAGGTGGCAGCCTATGGCGTGGCAGGTCTGATGGACTTTGCTATTATGCCCGTAGGCGGCATGAAGACGGCTGTTGTCGCAACGGCTGCCAGTGCGGGAATTGATATCGTATTCTCTTCAAAAGGTAGTCAGCAGTCTATAGACTCTATGGCCAGCAAGTCACTTTTCGGAAACAGTTATGCGCTGTCAGAAACCCGTAAAGTCCTTGTGGATGCCAATGAGAGTACCTTTATCGCCAGTCTAAATGACGGTATGAGGAAAAAGACCAAGATGGTCAGTCCCTCACCGCTGATTAAGCAAGCCATGAAGAGTAACGATTACCCTTGGAATCAGTCTATGGCTTCTCGTTTTGCAGAGAGGAATGACGATATTCCTTCCATCATTGCACCAGGTCAGGAAGAAGCATACAAGAAAGAGCGTGAAAAGCTGAGACAGGCGGCACAGAAGCCAGCAAAAGCCCCAAAGAAAGAAGAAACACCTGTTGCAAATACGCCTGATCAGGCTTATTCCTATCAGCCTGCAGCATCAGTTGGTACACAGCAGTACTATCAGCAGAGCACTAACTACCAGCCAACGATGGCAAATGCCAATGGCTGGGGTGGCTTTATGGATCATTTCGGCCTTTCTGGATTCAGCGATGTGTTCAAGAACCTCGGTTATGTGCTGGCCATGCTGCCGGATATGATGATTGGCATGTTTACAGGAAAGACCAAGTCGCTATCCATTCAGAACAATCTGATGCCTATAGCAGCTATTGTTATGGGAATGTTCGTCAGGAACCCGCTCCTGAAGATGCTGTTGATAGGCCTTGGAGGAGCCAATTTGCTGAACAAAGGCACCCATGAGATATTAGGTGAGTCAGTCAGAAATAAGCAGCCCCAATACAGGCGTTATGCCGACGAGGCTCTGAATGCCCGTCTGTCGCATCCACAGCTCAACGGCAACCTGCTTGTTGTGTCTATCGATGGCGTACCAAGCACTGTGACACTCCAGAACCATGTCGTTGATGCCTATCAGAAAGGTGCCTTACCCCTGAACACACTGGCCAATGCCGTTCTCGCCAAATACGATGAACAACGTCAGCAGATTGAACAGCTCTATGACCGTCAGCAGTCACAGACGGAAGAGCAGAACCAGCAACTGGCTATTAAATAAGACTGATGATGAAGAGCAAGTCACCTATCGTTAAGGTTGATTGGACTGGCAGGATGGAGGTCTATTCCTCGTCGGATTATCTTCCCGTCCGTGCTTTGGCGCATCGCGTCAAGGATGGAGATAAGGATGGTATCACCAAGGCCGCACATATCATGGCAGACTTGGTACAGGCTGTTCCTGACTATAAGGATGCCGTTCTTGTTCCCATGCCAGGAAGAAAAGGTTCGGCAGGTTATACCAAGGTTTTGGCCGATGAGATAGCCGACAGTCTTGGACTGGAGGTAAGAGACATCCTCAGTGTGAAGCCGCATAAGCCACTCTATGACAAAAAGGCGAAGAAAGGCATTGAGGGTCTGAAACCTTTTAAGTTCATCGTCAACGGCGAGATACCTGATGGGAAGAAGCCCATCCTCATTGACAATGTGCTGGATACCGGCACTACGGCCATGTCCGCTTTCCGTGCTTTGGATCAACATCCCAGTCTGGTTGTGTTGGGTAGTACCGTTAACTACAAACTTTACAATTATCCCATCATAGTGAACATGAGAGAGGCTGAAAAGGCAGATCCACGAACCCTTGAAGAATTGAAAGAGGAATTGGGAAAGGCTGTTTCCGATGCTCTCTTTGTCAGGGGGAACGGATTGTATGACACCGGAAATATCAAGGATTCCCGTTATGCCCATGACAAGACCCTCTCTGGAAAACTGAAAACACCAGTACCTATCAGCAATGGTCAGACCATTGAGAGAATAGGACTGGTCAGACAGGGCTTTTCCAAGAAGGATGCTCCCATCCTATACGCCCATGATGGTGGAATCCTTGTAAGCCAGATGGTCAACCGTCAGGATTTGGATGCCGTCCTTCATGAATTAAGAAATACGTATTACAATGAATACGGTAATATACTCTCCACCTTTGGCCGACATGCTTTCAAGGAGGGTGAATCCTTCCAGATGAAAGGTGCCAGCTATAAGGTTTTGGAAACAGGAACCTTCATATCACTGATGAAACCCTTTGGTGGTGAAGGTATCAGAGTCGCTGATGACATGGGCAAATCCAAGGTATTGATGGTCAGTTCCCATCTCTCAACGAACATCTATGTCCAGCCGCATAGCCAGAGACTTCATGATGCTATGATGCAGCAGTTCGGACAGGATGTCAGGAAACCGATAAAAGAAGCCTTGGAAAAGGCCATCAAGACAGATAAAGATCAAAAAGATACACTTCAAAAGAATCGAGAAATGAACAAAGAGAAAAATTCGCAGGAGCAGGCTGCCAGGGAGGAGCAGAAAAGAGAAGCACTCCGTAGGCAGGAAGCTCAGAAGCAGAACGAGAAAAAGCTGCAGGAAAAGAGAAAGCAGGAAGAGCAGAAGCAAGTCGCCAAGAAGGAACCGCATCTGAGAGTACCGGGTGCTGTGGCTCAGGCACTGCTGCTGTCTGTTGTGTTGGAACGTGCAAAGGCCAATGGTGGTGTATGGCTCAACCAGTCCCAGAAGAAAGCCCCAGGCATCTTCAAGGAGACCACCCAGCTCTCGCCCTATAATGTGATGCTTCTCAGCGCACATTCCGATGTCAACGATTTCAAGACCAGTCAGTATGTATCCTTTGACAAGGCAAGGAATCAGGGCATTCCTGTGATGCAGGGTCAGGAAGGTGTGCCTCTGAGCTGGACGAAGTGGGATATTTACGTCAATAAGTATGATAAGACCGATGTAAAGAACCATGATGCCTATCAGCAGGTTCCAGAAGAGGAACGCTCCAATTACGTGGCTGTACCCAAGAAGGAGTACCGCTATATGTTCAATGTGGAGCAGACCGTTTTCCCTTCGAAGTCACCAAAGGACTTTGAGAGTCTTGTGGATAGTCATGGTTCTCAGAGTGAGGCCAAGGTCATTGACATGAACCAGAAGGATGAGAATCCTGTGGCCGTCTTATACAATTCCCTGAAGGAAAAGCATCCCGATGCCGTTTTGCTATTTAGAAATGGTGACTCATACAACACTTATAATGAAGATGCAAAGACAGCATCATCCAAATTGGGAATCATGCTTTCGGCTCCCAAAGAGTTGAAAGGTATCGACCATATGGCATCCTTCCCACATCATGAACTGGATGTGTACCTGCCGAAGCTTGTCAGTGCAGGCCTGCGTGTAGCCATCGTTGACGAGCCGTTGAAGAACGAGGTCAGAACCTCCAAGATACAGGAAACCAGACAGGAAAAGGAGGCTGAGGAGCGGATGAAAGTCCTCGTCGAGCAGCTGAACAAACGCCTTGTACCAGTGAAACCTGCTTCTTCCATTGAGCGAACACATTATGACTCAGGCAAGGATGCCGTTCTCGTGTCACCTTTGGAAAGTTATGACAGCTATACGGACTATGCCCATGACATGGCCGTTGCTCTGGTTGCCTCTACAGGCAGTGAGAAACGCCTGAATCGTGAAGTACGCTCTGTCACTCAGCCTGAGAATGCGGAGAAATATGAGCATCTTGTTCAGGAACTGTCTGCCGGTGCCATCGTTTCCGGTCTTGGACTGCGTGCAAAGATCTCTCCTGATAATATGCAGCATATCGACTACTGGACTCGCGAGTTGAAGGAAGATACGAAGCTCATGAACAGACTGGAAAAAGACGTGAATAACGTCTTGGAGAGTATCGACAAGCTGACCAAGGGAGAGACTGTTGACTTTGCCTCCCTGAGAGGCGAAAAGCCGATGCAGGTAGAGATGCCGATGAACTATAGTATATCCAGAGAGTTAGCCAAACTGCCCAGTGCCGAGAGAAAGGAGTTCGTCGTTATCACAGACAAGTCAAGCAAGTCTGCAGAAGTCATCCTTCCTGCAGGAGCATCGATGAAGGTCAATAATGAGATACCAGGCATGAACAAGAGTCGTATTGCATCAGCCTTGAAAAAAGAAGGTATCGATGGCGACAATATCACCTTCTATAATGCAGGAGGCGCTTTGGGCCTTCATCAGCCCAATGGATATTTCGAGGGTAAGGATATCATGGTCAATCGCCTGAAGCAGTACAACCTGATTCCTGTCACTCGTCTGAACGTATCTTCCCTTATTGCCCAGAAAGCAGAGATAGAAAAGGTGAATCTCTTTGCAGATGAAGATAATAACTATGCTATCTTTATCAAGGCCAAGGGAGAACAGCCCATCACCATGTATCCTGCCAAGGAAGACATCACCTTGTTCTTCAAGTCTCTCAAAGAGCCGAATGGCAATACCGTCCGTAGTGATTTGGGCCAGAAATACTATCAGCTGTCCCACGAGCACCCGGAATTGAAGAAAGACCTACTGACCATTGACGTTGGGGATGTGGACTTAGGCAGAATCTCAAATGTGAACCTCTTCAAGTCTGATTCAAAGGCAGGCATCTTTATGACAGCCACCATCGATGGCAGTAAGCAGGAGTCAAGGGAAGTACCCAAGGCAGACTGGAACCGTTTCTGGTTGGTGGAAGACCAGAACCTGTTCAAGACCCAGCTTGCCACAAGGATCTACGATAACGTACTGCATGAGACAAAGAAGCAGGAAGCCGAGCCGGAGGTCCGACAGACCAACGGGTTTCACCTCTGATAAGAAGCCCGATGGAGGTGTTTACATTGATCCTAGATTCGATGAGAGTATCAATAAAGATAAAAAAGACAGTATATGAGTGATTATAAGGCTGAGTTTTTCGAGAAATATGCTGCTGCAGCAATTGAAGAGCAGAAACGCTATGGCATCCCTGCCAGTGTGACGCTTGCACAGATGGCTGTGGAAAGCGGATATGGCGAGAGCAGTCTTGCCCGTCAGGATAACAACTATTTCGGCATCAAGGCCAGTGACAAGTGGATCAAGGCCGGAAAGCCCTGGAGCTATCACCATGATGACCATTATAATGACAAGTTCTGCACCTTTTCCAATCCGTTGGAAAGTCTGGAATATCATTCCAAGGTGCTGATGGCAGACCGTTACAAGGCTTGTCGCCAATATGCCTCAGATGACCATACCCATTGGATAGAGGGCATCAAGAAAGGCGGCTATGCCACCGATCCGCGATATGTTTCTACTATAGAAGGTGTCATCAGGAAATACGGGCTGGAGAAATATGACCGTCAGGCCATCAATGAGGCACAGTCTCAGGGTTTGACCATTGGCTATATGCGCGGTCAGAAACAGCCTGCACCATCTGTAACCATTGCCAGTTCCGTTCAGAATGGTCACTATGCCTTTCCTCTGGAGCGGGATGCCAATACAGGTGTGATAACTGTCACATCACCTTTCGGCCATCGGAATGCACCCAAGGCAGGTGCTTCCACTGAACATATGGGACTGGATATGAGAGCCAGCTATGAGCGTGTGGTGGCCACTGAGGATTATGGTCGCGTCCTTTCAGCCAAGAATGAAGGGAAAGGCGGTAATGTCGTCAGAGTCGAGTATTCACGAGCTAATGGCGAGAAATACCAGGTCGCCTACATGCACCTCAGCCAGTTCAATGTCAAGGAAGGTGACGTGGTAATGGCAGGACAGCAGCTTGGTGTGTCTGGCAATACTGGCAACAGCACTGGCCCGCATCTGCATTTTTCCGTTAAGAAGGTCGCTAATGACGGCAGCAGCACCATGATAGATCCTTCCGTCTATCTGGCTGATATTGCCGTGCGTGGCCATATCAATACAAAGGTTGAATATCAGGGAAACGACCTTCTGGCATCCCATAAGTCAGCAGTCATAGAAGAACAGCCTGCATCCCAGCAGGACATGTATCTGTCACAGCTGACCCAGTCTGACGATCCGAAAGACTGGCTGTCTTACCTGATGAACGGCTCAGAGCCAGCTATCAGCCATTCTGCTGACCCTATGGCAGCACTCATCGGTTCTGTCTTCAGCGGCCTCTTCATGCTGGCGGCACAGCTAGATATGGATGATAACAGCCAAACGGTAAGCAACGATATTCCCCAAGTTACTAAACAGTCGGATGTTGTCCAGGTCATCACACGTGAGAGGTCTGAGGAGAATCACGACTACAGTAAAGTCCTACAGTCATCAGCAGCCTACTTCGAGGCAGGGATGCAGCAGGAGCAGACAACAGACAACAATGTCGCAATCAAATAATTATTCAAATTAAATTTTTCGCTATGATTAAATGTAAGGTAACGCTGGCAGGCGTTGTAAATAAAGCTGCCACAACACATGCAGGAAAGGATAACAAGCCTTTCGTCTCTTTTAGTGTTATTCTGCCTCTCGGCGACAAGAACGGCAATGTCCGTGAGTTCGAGGTGGGCGTAGCTGCCGATCCAGGACTTATTACCGCCGGACTTGTTAGCATCGGCAAGAGGGTACAGGTCGTAGGAACCCTGTATTTCCGCAAGCGTGAGGATGTCATCTACATGAACATGTATGCTGACAGCGTGTCGATAGATGTCAGCGAGGTTGACCGTCTGGAGGGAGAAATGGAATTCAAGGGGCGTACTGGCAACAAGGAGATTCATCTCTTGACAGACAAGCGTAACAAACAGTTTCAGACATTCTCAGCCTTTTCCAAGGAGGCATCGGTGGAGAGTGCCACGTTCATCTGGGTTCACTTCCTGAACTTCAATCCTGAAAAGGCAAGTTGGCTGAAACCTGCGACAAGCATTTCCGTCCGTGGTACTCTTGACCTGAAGCTTTATAACAACAACCTCGATCTCGGCTGTCAGGTTAAGGAAATCTCTGAGTGGAAGTTCGAGGAGAAGAAAGCAGAGGAGGAACAGCAGTAACTATGGGATATAACAGAAAACAATACCATTGGACTGGAGAGGACGCCAAAAGCGCGGAAGACCGTGCTCTTGACACCTTTGCAGAGCTGATGATGGAACGCATCAAGGCCATTGATAAGGACTGGCAGAAACCTTGGATTGAGAAGGGCAGTTTTATGATGCCCCGAAATCTGAGCGGCAGGCCCTATAACGGCATCAACACTTTCCTGCTGCTATTGTATAGTGCCAAGCAGAAGTTCGATATGCCGGTGTTCGTGACCCATAATCAGATTGCCTACGACCTGAACAACAAGAGTAAACTTAAGGAGGATAAGACTGAGAAGCCAGCAGTTGACTTGAACCCTGCAGAGGGAGAGAATCCTGGCTTTGTACACGTCTTGAAAGGCGAAAAGGCTTTTCCTGTATTCCTCTCCATTCCTACGGTTAGGGAAAAGGACACCAACAAACCCATCTCGCTCAGCGAGTATAATGACATGACCAAAGAGGAACAGGAACGGTACTATGTACGCTCCTATACCCATGTCTATAACGTGTATAACCTCCAGCAGACCAATCTGAAGGAAGCCCGTCCGGAGTTGTATGCCAAGATTGAAGCAAAGTTCAAGGAACTCGACAAGAACGGCATCGTCCCGATGGAGGAAGGTCAGATGTTCAAGTTTGCACCGCTCGACAAGATGGTTGCCGAGAACAAATGGATCTGTCCTGTCCGTTTCGAGGAGAACAAAGGTGCCTACTACAGTCCTTCCAAGAATGAGATAGTTTTTCCTCCTAAGAAGAACTTCATTGATGGAGAGTCTTTCTATGGCAATCTGCTTCATGAAATGACACACTCCACAGGCAGTAAGGAACTCTTTGGCCGTCTGGAGAACAAGACCGATGACCGTAGGTTCGACTATGCCAGGGAAGAGCTGGTTGCCGAGATGAGTGCAGCTGTCGTAGCCCATCAGTATGGCTTTGACAAGCATATCAAGGATGATAGTGCTGCCTATCTTAAATCGTGGCTTGGTAGTCTGAAAGAAGACCCGTCTTTCCTGAAGACCACCCTTGATGATGTCAAGCGTGCCTCTGGTTTCATCAATGGCAAGATTGAGGAAATGCGCCTTGATGTCAGGGAGATAGAAACTATCTCTGTTGATGTCAATGATGACGGCATTGCAGACATGGCCATCTCAGATGCCCTTGCCGACAAGAAGCAGGGTGAGAATGAGAGAGGACAGGAAGAACTGGCTGCGAAGGAAATACCTACCCGTCATGGACGTTCAATGTGACTATCGTTTTTAAGACTATCGGAATCAATATCACTTAACAAACAACGAAAATGAAGAAAGTAAAGAAGTGTCTTTTAACTCTGGCTGCAGTCCTTGCTTTAAGCATAGCAGCACCTCAGTCAGCAAGTGCCAAAGTTCATCGTGTCTTCCAACCCATAGACCAGGACTTCTACATGCAGGCAGTCTATGATGACCAAACGGGAGTCTATGCTTTCCGGTTAATGGACTGGGATGGTGAAGTCTATGGTGAGTGGGTAGTTTACCTGTAACCTAAAAAAATGATTGCCAGCATCTCACGACGGTGGCAATCTGGATAATGAGTAATAGCGATATGCACAAGTAATTGTTCGCTAACAATCAATCATAAAGTATCGAAGAATTTTATTTCCTATAGACTAAACCGCTACTGTTCTCACCATAAACATATCTGATAATATCCAGTTCGGTCTCATTTGTCACGTTGATGGTATTCCCATTGGAAAGCGTAATCTCAACCTCTTTTTTGTCATCCTTTATACGAGACATCCATTTAATAAGTTTGACATCCTCAACGCGAAATATGTTTGCACCTACATTAAGGTACCCGCTTTTTAGCGCATGGCTGAGTCTGCTGATAACATCCTCACTTCTTTTAATCTTTCTTTGAAGCGCCTTTTCCTCGCTTCTGTCAAGATTCCATTTCCATGACTCTGTTGTTGCTTTAAAATTGTATTTGATATCGTCGTTCCCTTTTTTTATAAAATACATCTCTTCGATGAGGTCCATTATCTCTTCATCCTTCTCTATGAGATAATTCAGACGTTCCTCAATATAATCATCTGCTTCTTTTTCTGACTCATAATAACAGAGCCCCTTATATGAATCATAAAAATCATTATCTTCATTATCACAGTAATTACTGATGTTTCCGCTGTCTTTGTCATAAAGGACATCTACGTAACCTTTCCTAAGGTCGCATGTAACCATCCACATTTTTTTAATATCTTTCATATAGCCGCTATTATCTTGTTTCAACTATTTTAAAACCTTGGAATGCCGGATGGTTCCTAAAGACACTAATACCGCTTTTTGGAACATAGACAGTACATCTGTTCCTATTGACACCGTCCATACAATTCTTATTCAGTCCTTTTACATAGAGGTTCTTGAAGACTATTTCTCTCAGGTCATTACATCCCAGAAAACAGAATTTCCCGAGTGTTGTCAATGACTCTGGCAAGATGACACTTGACAAACTGGAACAATCCTGAAAAGCCTGATGACCGATAGCCGATACCTTTGATGGAATCTCAACCTTTTGAAGTGACTCACATCCAGCAAATGCCTTGTATTCCATTTCTTTCAATGACTGTGGCCAGTGAATCTTACGAAGAGAATGACACCCCTCGAACAACTTGCCTGGTATTTTGCTCAGATGCTTTGGTAATTGTATCTTTTCAAGAGAAATACATCCAGCAAATGCCTCTGAACGGATTTCCGTTACATTATCAGATATAGACAAAGAAGTGATGCTTACGCAGTTCTGGAATGCATGACATCCTATTGACTCCAAAGACTGGGGGAGATTGATGTTCCCTAACAAATAGCAGTTTCTAAATGCACTTTCGCATATTTCCCGAACAGTCTGAGGTATCTTAATGATTTTTAGAGCCTGACAGCCATCAAAAGTATTCTCCTGTATGCTACATAATTCTGCATCCAGATAGATTTCCTTAAGACTTGTACAATTCTCAAAAGCGCATGTACCAATTGTTCGTACAGACCTTGGAATCTGGACGGACTGCAGGTTCTTACATCCGTAGAATGCTAAATTGGAGATAGTTTTTGTCCCATCCCTGACAACATAATGTTTAACTTCTGACATTGCAGGCATCAACATCAGGGTCTTTGAAGGTTTCTCGTAGAGTACCGTGTTTTCTGTTTCATATACACTATTGTCTTCAACCATGATGTCTTTCAGTGTATCGTTAAGAAAGAAAGCAGCATGGCTGAGGTTTGTCACAGACTTGGGAATTTCCACATACTTTATTGGACATCCTGCAAAGGCATCAATCTCTATCTTTTGGAGTGTTTCCGGCAAATGAATGCGATTAAGCCGTTTACAGTCCTCAAAGGCAGATTCCTCAATGCATGTTACTTCCGTATCTTGGATATCTACGCTATTTAAGCCGTGGCAGCATCTGAACGTTTCATATTTAATGCGCTTAATATGAGCAGGCAGTCTCAAATCCCAAAGAGATCTACATCCACAGAAAGCTCCGGATCCTATCGCCTTCACACTATCAGGTAGATGTATTATTGTCAAATCCACGCAGTTTCTAAACGCATATTTCCCGACACCTTTCAGCGAATTAGGGAATTCAATGCTTCTGATGTCTTTGCATCCTTCAAAGGCATAGGGAGCAATAGAGAGCACGCCATCTGGAATGACAAATGATGTTCCAGGGTAGTTTGCAGGAACTTTCATCAGTACTTTCCCAGTCTGGTTGTATATCACGCCCTGCTTGTCACAGAACACTTCATTATTTTCATCAAACTTAATGAATCTCAACGATTCGCATCCCGAGAAAGCTTCTGGCGATATAAATCTTACCATACTGCCAAGATGAACTCGCTCCAGATTCTTACAACCAGCAAAGGCAAATCTCTCTATAGACTCCAGACAGTCAGGAAGATCCATCTCTCGAAACCTGACACAATCAGAAAAAGCATTACTTTCTATGACCCTTAAATCCCTTGGAAGAACAACCTTTACCAGGTCACGGCAGTACATGAACATCTCTTCTTTGATTGTTGACATCATGTTTGTGAAGTTAACCCTCTTAAGGTTCCTGCATTCACGGAATGCAGATTGGCCAATCTCTGTCACACCATATGGAATATTGATTTCTATGGCAGAGTTGCAGTAGGCATATGCCCACGAGTCAATCTGTTTGATGTCAACGGGGATGTCCTTCATAATACAGTTTCTGGTTGCCTTGATGACTCTTGTTAAATCCTTGTTGTATAGCACACCATTAATTACAATAAAAGACTTGTTGTCCTTATGGACTTGAATGGTCTCTATTTTACTCAGGCGGGAAAAGGCACCATCATCAATGGTCGTAACAGAACTTGGTATAATAACGACCTCTATTTCTTCACTGAAACCGAAAGCCTCTTTCTGAATGTGTGTTACTCCTTCTGGAATAATAACCACACCATCGACCGTGTTCACGCCAGTAAGTTCCGTTCCGTCGTTGGCGGTAAGTATCAAGTTCCTTCTCTCGTTATGGGCTTTGCTTATTTCACATATTATCCTCATGAGGTCGTTCCGATCCTCTCTGGTTGAGAGATTTTGCCTTGCTACATCAGTTCCCTTGACATCGTTGGAAGGTTGGGACAAAGGCAGCATACGCTTTAATAGGTTACACATATCCATTTTCAAACGCTTCGTTAAAAATCTGTTGTCTCATATCGACAAACTGTTCTGCACTCTCTTCGTTATGGCTCAGATCTCTGTCTGAACAGAAGTCCTCAAACTCCTTGGTGAGTTCCTTGGAATGGTGTGTGACATACGCCAAAACGGTAATCTTTCCTGCGTCAAGCAACTCATTCAGTTCCTCTTCACTCTTGTATCCTGAAATATCC
>JBGUQW010000136.1:0-5525 GCA_045131435.1 Prevotella sp. | reverse complement strand
TGCGCAGCCATTGTTTTTTTAGTGAGCGTAGCGAGCGGTGTTTTTGTTAAACTACCGAAACTTAAATTATTTATGAGTAATTACATGGGTAATTACATGACATATTATATGTAGAAGATACGAGTTACCCGAAGTCCCAGTCCTCGACGTAGTGGTCGAAATGGAGACCATCAGTACTGCCGTACCTGGCCAGGATGTTCAGGATAGACGGCTGGTCCGTGATAAGGTTTTTCTGGCGCCAGCGTAGCCGGTGTCAGTCAACATAGTTGACGCCGAACGAGAGGTCAAGGGTGTGAAGGGACTTGACGGCTTTGCCGTTTTTCTTTCCAGGATTCCACTTCTTCATCTTTTGAATCACGCGCATGCCCTCCTTGGCCATCTGTCTGGCACACTCCTTCTTTACTGCAGCTTTTTCGGCTTCCGTCATCGAGGCGATAGAGCCTTCGTTGACGCGTGTGATTTTGCAGTCCTTGGCCATCACGCCACTGATGCTTCCGTCCACGTCGACGACAAACAGCATGGTGCAGACGCCCTCCGCATCGAATTGTGCTGCGTAGTCAGGGTAGTGTAAGTTCTTCTTCACAAATTTCCGGTATGCTTCAGGACCTCCCGGGTATGAAGGCATTTCCGTAGAGTCGTTGCTGACGGCACGATCTGTTTTCGCTGGCTGCTGAGCCGTTGCCAACAGGCATAATCCTCCAAAGAGGATGGTTAGTAATAGCTTTTTCATCTTTTCTCTTTTTATTTGCCTGCAAAGGTAACAATTTTGTGCGAAAATGATTATCTTTGCAGCAAATTTAACAATAATAACGACTGGAGGTGTTTAGGCGATGACGAAAGAAACAGGAAAGAAGAGCGTGGCCTTGGTGCTGTCGAGTGGTGGTGCCAGGGGACTGGCGCATATCGGTGCCATAGAGGAGCTGGAGGCGAAGGGCTATCGCATCAGTTCTATAGCCGGATGCTCGATGGGGGCACTCGTCGGAGGCGTCTATGCGGCAGGGAAGATCAAGGAGTTCAGGGAGTGGATGAAGACCGTCGACAGGAAGAAGATGCTGGAGCTGACGGATTTCTCGCTGAGCCTGAACCATCTGGTGAAAGGTACGCGCATCATCGAGGCCATCATGGAGTTTGTGCCTGACGTGCACATAGAGGACTTGCCCATACCCTACTGTGCTGTGGCAACGGACCTGAGGGCCGGCAAGGAGGTGGTGTTCAACAAGGGGAGCTTGTTTGAGGCCATCCGTGCCAGCATCTCTTTGCCATCGTTCTACGAGCCCGTCCAGCGTGACAACATGATCCTGATTGACGGCGGTGTCATCAACCCGATTCCCCTGAACCGTGTGAAACGTCAGGCTGGCGACATCTTGGTGGGTGTGGACGTGAGTGGCCACGACTATAAGACGCAATGGGAGGAGTCGCACAGGCTGACGGAACTGCAAAAGAAGGACAAGTCGCTGAAGGCCAAGATTCTGGACAAGCTGATTCCGGACAACATCAATTTCAACTACTATACGGTGCTGTCGCGCTCGAGTTCGCTGATGATCCGTCAAAACTCCATCCTCATGGCTAAGTTGATGAAACCCGATATACTGGTAGATATCCAGATGGCCCGCTATGGCGGTTTTGACTATGACAAATCGGAGAAGATCATCGCCATAGGCCGACAGAAGACAGCCTTGGCCATCAACAAATATCTATCATTTTGATTGATTTTCTTATCATTTTGAGGCCGATAGACCGACTCTCATAGCCTTTTTTGGAGTTTTATTCTGTTTAAGGGACTTGAAAGTACCTAGTTTGGAATATTGTTCTAAATCAGGCGTAATATTAGTGATATTTTCTAAATTTCACAAGAAATTTGGAGGATATTTCCAAAGTTCGTACCTTTGCACCGTCAAACAATGAAGTCTGCGATTGAGCGAGGGCAGAGCCAAGCTTGCTTGAGTTATGCCGAGCGTGAGCAGACTCGACCGAAGGTCAACATTGAACATTGAACATTATTAATTAAATAAGAAAGGATAAGATTATGAGTAAGAAGAATTATCGTTTTGAGACTTTACAACTTCATGTAGGCCAAGAACAGGCTGACCCCGCAACCGACGCACGCGCCGTGCCCATCTATCAGACCACGTCGTATGTGTTTCGTAATTCACAGCATGCTGCCGACCGTTTCGGCCTGCGCGATGCAGGTAATATCTATGGTCGACTGACCAACTCTACGCAGGGTGTGTTCGAGGATCGTGTCGCAGCCCTGGAGGGTGGTGTGGCAGGTTTGGCAGTCGCCTCTGGTGCTGCTGCCATCACTTACGCACTGCAGAACATCGCACAGGCTGGCGACCACATCGTAGCTGCCGACAACCTGTATGGCGGTTCGTACAACCTGATTACCCACACGCTGGCTACGCAGGGCATCACTAATACCATTATAAATGTAAACGACCTCGACGCCCTCGAGGCTGCCATCCAACCCAACACAAAAGTTGTATATGCCGAGACTTTCGGCAACCCCAACAGCGACGTGCTCGACCTGGAAGGCGTGGCTGCTGTGGCTCACAAGCACGGCATCCCCTTCATTGTCGACAACACCTTCGGCACACCATATCTGATTCGTCCGCTGGAGCATGGTGCTGATATCGTAGTACACTCAGCTACGAAGTTCCTCGGTGGTCACGGCAGTTCACTCGGTGGTGTCATCGTGGACGGTGGTAAGTTCGACTGGAAACAGAACGACAAGTTCCCAACGCTGGCCAAGCCCGATCCAAGCTATCACGGCATCGTGTTTGCCGACGCTGTGGGTGCAGCAGCCTACGTCACCCGCATCCGTGCCGTCATCCTGCGTGATACCGGTGCTGCCATATCGCCCTTCAACGCCTTCATCCTGTTGCAGGGTGTCGAGACGCTGAGTCTGCGCGTGGAGCGTCATGTGGAGAATGCCCTGAAGGTGGTTGACTTCCTCGCCAAGCATCCGAAGGTGGCTGCTGTACATCATCCTGCTTTGGAAAACCATCACGATCACAAGCTCTATCAGAAGTACTTCCCCAACGGTGGCGGGTCCATCTTTACCTTCGAGGTGAAGGGTGGCCAGGATGAGGCTTGGAAGTTCATCGACAGCCTGCAGATTTTCTCGTTGCTGGCTAACGTGGCCGATGTGAAGAGTCTGGTGATTCATCCCTATACCACCACCCACTCTCAGCTCTCGCCTGAGGAACTGGCCGAGCAGCACATCACGCCATCGACCATCCGCCTGAGCATCGGTACTGAGCACATCGACGACATCATCGACGACCTCGCCCAGGCTCTGGACAAGATTTAATTGATTATATAGACCACAGATTACACGGATTTCACGGATTGTGCGTAGAAAATCAGCGAAATCAATAGAATTTATAAGATTTCGAGAATAACTATGCCTATTATCCGTGAAATCTGTGGTCGTTAAAATAATAATTCGTATCTTTGCACTCGTAAAACCGACATTATGAGGAATTATATTTTAGCCGACAATCAGGAACTGACGCGATTCGCGTTAGAGAGCCTGCTTAATGCCGAAGACAGTGCTGTGTATCGTGCTTTCGACAAGGCAAGACTCGTGGAGTTGCTCAAGGAACACGAGAGTGCTGTCGTGTTGCTCGACTACACGCTGTTTGACTTTACCGACGAGGATCAGCTCCTGATCATCGCTGAGCGCTTCAATCTGTCGCAATGGATTCTTATCAGCGACGACCTGACACCCCAGTTCATCCGCCGCGTGGTCTATTCATCGCACCAATTCAGTGTGGTATATAAAGACGGTCCCTTGAGCGAGGTTCGCGAGGCTCTCAGCGCTGTCAACCGCCATACGCGCTACCTCAGCCAACGTGCCTTGGAGACCATCATCACACAGCAACAACAAGAGGATGACACACCCAATGTTCTGACGACAACGGAGATGGAGATTGTAAAGGGCATCGCACTGGGTAAGACTACCAAGGAGATTGCTGCCGAGCGCTTCTCGAGCATTCATACCGTCACCACACATCGCAAGAACATCTTCCGCAAACTGGGCATCAACACAGCGCACGAAGCGGTGAAATACGCGCTCCGTGCGGGGTTGATAGATCCTTCGGAATTCTATATCTAAAAGTAAAAGTGAAGAGTCGCCTCTTCACTTTTTTATTTCACAGCCTGAATAATATCTTCCAGCAAATCCTCGCCGGCCTCGAGACCGATGCTTAATCGTACTGTGGTGTCTGGGACAGACATCTCAGCGCATTGTTCTGGCGTAAAGAGGCCGAAGATGGTCGAGGCGGGATGGATGGCCAGCGACTTACGGTCGAAGAGGTTCGTGGCGCGACGAATCACTTGTAACTTGTCGATGAACGCCCAGGCGGCTTCCTTCGATTCGAGGTCGATGGTGAAGACGGCACCAGGTAAGGGACCGAACTGTGCTTCCGAGAGTGCATGGAAAGGATTATCCTCCAAGCCGGTATAGTTGACGCGCTTGATTTCCGGCAGTGCCTGACACTGCTTAGCAAGCCACAGTGTGGTCTCTGCCTGACGACGGAAACGGATGTCGAGGGTGTCAAGACCCAGCGTTTCCATATAGGCAGCCTGGGGTGTCATCAGCGAACCGAGATTCGTCACCAGTTCCGTTTTTACACGAGCCGTAAATGCCTGTTTCTTGCCAACACGCTTGGTGCGGGCCTGTAGGGCAGGGGACGGATGCTGCGACCAGTCATAGCGTCCATAGTCGATGAGCAAACCACCAAGACCTGTACCTCCTCCGGAGATGTACTTCGTGCTGCTGACCACCTCGATATCCACACCCAACTCATTCGCATGAAAGGTGGAGAACGGCACGATGGTTGTATCAGCTATCAGGGGCACGCCCTTTTTGTGGGCAATCTCCGACAGCGCCTTGATGTCAGCCACAAACAACTGCGGATTGGTGATGATCTCGAAGAACAAGGCTGCGGTCTTATCGTCAATCTGCGCCTCCACTTCCTCGGGTTTCGTGAAATCGACGAATCGCGGTTCCACACCGAAACTGCCCAACGTGTCGCGAATCAGCGAGACGCTGTTGCCAAACAGGTGCTTCGAGGCCACGATGTTCAGTCCTGCTGCACTTACCGCTGTCAGGGCATAGTGGATAGCCGCCATACCCGTATTCAGCGCCGTCACGCTCTGTGCGCCCGTTATCTGCCTGACGCGCTCCTCTAAATAGGTTACTGTGGGATTTGCGATCCGGGCATACGATGGTGCCATCGAGCGACCGCAAAAGGCATCGCTCATCGCCTTGGCATCGGGGAACTCGAATGCCGCTGTGTAATACACCGGCATCGAGAGTGCCCCGTATGCGTCAGGTTTCTGATACTTTGTGGTTAATACTTTCGTTTCGTATTTCATCTGCTTCCTACAATCTTCCTAACAGCTATGACTAACTTATCCACATCCTCGCGGGTGTTGTAGAGGGCGAAGGTGGGACGGACGCTCATCTCGTAGCCGAGGGCTCGGAGGGCGGGCTGAGCGCAGTGGTGACCAGCACG
>JBGUQW010000135.1:0-1554 GCA_045131435.1 Prevotella sp. | reverse complement strand
ACTACGCCGAATTAGGCACTTGGACAAATATTCAGACAAGTGGTAATGTCATGTCTGAAGAACTAACGGACGCAGGCGGATGGACGTTCGCAGTGTACTCTCACTACAACAGGGGCCATTTCTACAATGACCGTCCGAAGGTATACGTGAACAAAAATTTATCTTTGAGAAAATCTCGAAGATGCTAACGTTCGAAAGAGCAAAGATTTAGAAAACTCCTGCGCTTGTCATTGTGGCAGACGCAGGAGTTTTATAGAATTGTTTATGATATGACAGTCCCTGACATATTCTTACTGCCATTTCTGAGCTCGGAACGCTGCCCATCGCTTTTCAAACGAAGCGAGATGCTGTTGTTTAAGATCATCTGTCAAGAATGACTTCGTGATGCTCAAGCGGAAGAGCTGCTCCAGTTCGTCAAGACTGAGATCCCATGCCACTACTGCAGCAAAAACATCATCGACATAGGGGTTGCCCTCTAAGTAGGCAGGGTCGTCGTCGCAAAGCACCACACTAACTCCCTGACGGATATAGTCTTTGGCAGGATGCTGGGTGAGGTCATCTGCATAACCCAGGTAATGGTTCGAGATAGGACACACCTCCAGGGCGATACCCTTTTGTTTGACTTGCGCAAGTACATCGGGATATTTATACAGATTGAAACCGTGACCTATACGCTCTGCACCCAGCGACAGGGCACTGCTTATCTCAACATTGTCTGACTTCAGACTCTCTCCCGCATGAAGTGTGAGGTGCAGGTTAGGATTCTGGGTACGGGCTTTCGCCAACAGCTCTTGAAATTCCGTAAGTCTCACACTCAGGTCTTCTTCATTGACCAAGTCTAAGCCGACGAGGAAATCCTTGAGCCCGGCTACGGTGTCCTTCAGGTTCAGGCTTACATAGACGGCATTATCAATAAGCATTTCATTATATTGCGTTTTGTCATACGCATCAGTCTTGGCCTTGAGGCCACAGCCAATAATGCGAACGCTGAACTCGGGGTTCTTCTTACGAGCAGTGTTCATGGCACGATAGATAGCACGGCCTTTTTCCAAAGCCGCAGCATGGTCGCCGAAGAACAGCGGCCTTATCTCCATGTGAACAACGCCCTGATTAAGATAGAGATTGAAGGCGCGTGTGTAATAGTCCTCTAACAAAGAAACCGATGATGTCAGGTTTATATTTTTGTCAAAGATACCCTCAAACCAGTCCCATGCACGCTGAGCCCCTGCACCTTTTATCGTCCAAGCGCGGACGAAATCATCTTGCGTGCATCCGCTATTCAAGGCATCGGCCATGGTCTTGTAACCTTCGGGACAAGGCGTACCGTCGCCAATATAGCGCAACATGCCAAAGTCCTTTCCCTCAACACAGCAAACAACCAATTCGTTTGGATGATCGCTTACAAACTTTATCTGCTCCACGATGGGCAACATTGCATCACAATGCACATGCAGGTCGGCTCCCTTAGGCATTGCCTGACACATTCTGTAGAGCGAACTTTGACGGAACGATGCTTCAGGTTCAAAGAAATTCGCCTCAGCCAACTGATAGCTT
>JBGUQW010000134.1:0-5134 GCA_045131435.1 Prevotella sp. | reverse complement strand
TACTTCATAACCTTCAGCCTCGAACATCTGACGGAAAGCGAGGCGACCGATACGGCCAAAACCGTTAATTGCTACTTTTGTCATTTTTTACCTAATTTATTAAAAGGGTTATTTAAATATACTATTTTGCTATTTACAATTTACTATTTTGAGGGTGAAAATCAAGAAAATGCATGGTAAAATGCTTTTTTTTCTGATTTCGGATGCAAAGTTACAAAAAAATTCCTATATTTGCAGTGATTTTCATTCTTAATTAAAGTGAAAAGTGAATTCATAAAAGCGAAAAATGAGATAAATCAAGGGTGACAGCCCGATATTGTAAAACGAAGATAGCAAATTGAACGTTGAACGATGAACATTGAATATTAAACATTATATTAACATTAAAATTTAAACGTTATGGGATTTGTTAAAGAATTCAAGGAGTTTGCCATGAAGGGCAACGTAATGGACATGGCAGTCGGTGTGATCATCGGTGGTGCCTTTGGTAAAATCGTCTCTAGTCTGGTTGACGACGTGCTGATGCCGATTATCGGTAAGCTGACGGGTGGTGTCAGCTTTGTAGACTTGTTCTGCACGCTGGGAGACGGCGAGTACAAGACGTTGGCTGAAGCCAAGGAGGCAGGTGCTGCTGTGCTGGCTTACGGACAGTTTATCCAGAATATCATCGACTTCCTGATCATCGCTTTCTGTATCTTCCTCATGATCAAGGCTATGAACAAGCTGAAGAAGGAAGAGCCTGCAGAGCCTGCTGCTCCCGCCGGTCCCACTCAGGAAGAGCTCTTGGCTGAGATTCGTGACCTGCTGAAACAGAAGTAAATGGAAAAGGGTTTAGACTTTAAACCCAAAATGATTTCGGCCATCAAGAACTACGACCGTAAGACCTTCGTAGCCGACTTGATGGCCGGACTCATTGTGGGTATTGTGGCCTTGCCGTTGGCCATCGCCTTCGGTATTGCCAGCGGTGTGAGTCCTGAGAAGGGTATTATCACAGCCATCGTAGCCGGACTCATGATATCACTCTTCGGTGGCTCGAAGGTGCAGATAGGCGGACCTACCGGTGCCTTCATCATCATCGTCTATGGCATCATCGAACAGTATGGCATGCAAGGACTTACGGTGGCCACACTGATGGCTGGTGTGTTTCTCATCCTGTTGGGCGTGCTGCGCCTGGGTACCATCATCAAGTATATTCCGTACCCCATCGTGGTGGGTTTCACCAGCGGTATTGCCGTTACCATTTTCACGACGCAGGTCAAAGACCTGCTGGGCATGACGATGGATACTGTGCCATCAGACTTCATCGAGAAGTGGG
Organism: Prevotella sp.; assembly: GCA_045131435.1. Taxonomy (GTDB): domain Bacteria; phylum Bacteroidota; class Bacteroidia; order Bacteroidales; family Bacteroidaceae; genus Prevotella. The sequence goes on along the minus strand of JBGUQW010000134.1, from coordinate 3,819 downwards.
GGGCGTATATTTATAATATAGGTAATATCGACCCATGGAGTGCCGGGGTAGGCATAGCCAGTGTGGCACTGATAGCCGTATGGCCCCAGCTGGCCAGAATGTTCCACCTGTCACCCCTCAAGGCATTGCCCGGCTCGCTGGTGGCCATCATTGTGATGACTGTCGCGGTGCTGCTGTTGAAGCAATATGCCGGTGTGACCAGCGTCGAGACCATTGGCGACCGGTTCAGCATCAATTCGACGCTGCCCGGTGCCGTAGTGCCTGAACTGACCTGGGAGACCATCAAGGGCCTGGTGGGGCCTGCCGTCACCATCGCCGTACTTGGTGCCATCGAGAGTCTGCTGTCGGCAACTGTTGCTGACGGTGTCATCGGCGACCACCATAACTCGAATACGGAGCTGATAGGGCAGGGTATTGCCAACATCGCATCGCCCATCTTCGGTGGTATTCCTGCTACGGGTGCCATCGCCCGTACGATGACGAATATCAACAATGGCGGACGTACGCCTGTGGCAGGCATCATACATGCTGCCGTCCTGCTGCTCATCTTCCTGTTCCTGATGCCTCTGGCGCAGTATATTCCCATGGCCTGTCTGGCCGGTGTGCTGGTGGTGGTGGCTTACGGCATGAGTGGCTGGCGTTCGTTCCTGGCTATGGCACGACGTAATCCCAAGAGCGATGTCACTGTGCTGTTGCTGACGTTCTTCCTGACCATCATCTTCGACCTGACGATAGCCATCGAGTTTGGTCTGATTTGTGCCTGTCTGCTGTTTATGCGGCGTATGGCAGAGACCACCGAGGTACATGCCGTGCTCAACGAGATTGACCTCAATGAGGACGCCGATATGCAGGCAGGAAACCTGGAACACCTGACGATTCCGGAGGGTGTGGAGGTCTATGAGATCAACGGTCCCTACTTCTTCGGAGCCGGTACGCGTTTCGAGGACATCATGGCCCGCTATGGCAGTCGTCCCCAGGTTCGCATCATTCGTATGCGTAAGGTACCCTTCATCGACTCCACAGGCATGCATAACCTTGAGAATATGTGTCGCATGAGTCAGAAAGAGGGTGTCACTGTGGTCTTGTCGGGTGTCAACGAGAAGGTGGAGAGTGTGTTGAAGCGCAACAACTTCGAGGCACTGCTGGGTGCAGAGAATATCTGTAACCACATAGACCTTGCCCTGGAACGTGCACGAAGCATTGTCGAGTCATAGCCGCACAAAGAGGTAAAAGCTACGATGTGAGGTTTCAAGAATACAAAGAAAAAAGGCATCTCACGACGAGATGCCTTTTTTCTTATCTGTTACTGTACTGAATTACATCATGCCGCCCATTCCGGGATTGCCCATCGGCATGGCAGGCTCCTTCTCGGGCTTGTCGACGATGAGACACTCCGTGGTCAGGAACATGCCGGCGATGCTGGCAGCATTCTCCAGAGCCACGCGGGCTACCTTGGCAGGATCGACGATACCGGCCTTGCGCATGTCCTCGTACTCGTCGGTACGGGCATTGTAACCGAAGTCGCCCTTGCCTTCGCGAACCTTCTGTACGACGACAGCACCCTCGCCGCCACCGTTGACAGCAATCTGGCGCAGGGGCTCCTCGATGGCGCGCTCTACGATATTGATACCTGTCTGTTCGTCGGCATTGACACCCTTGATGTCCTTCAGCACGTCGAGGGCACGGATGTAGGTCGTACCACCACCGGCTACGACACCTTCCTCGATAGCTGCACGGGTAGCGCAGAGAGCATCGTCGACGCGGTCCTTCTTCTCCTTCATCTCCACCTCGCTGTTGGCACCGACATAGAGCACTGCCACGCCACCTGCCAATTTGGCAAGACGCTCCTGCAGCTTCTCCTTGTCATAAGAAGAGGTGGTGAGCTCGATCTCCTTCTTGATCTGTGCGATACGATCCTTGATGGCCTGCTTGTCGCCGGCACCGTTGACGATGGTGGTGTTGTCCTTAGACACTGTCACCTTGTCGCAAGTACCCAGCATTTCGAGGGTAGCCTGCTCCAGTTTCAGACCCTTTTCCTCGCTGATGACGACGCCACCGGTCAGGGTAGCGATGTCCTCGAGCATAGCCTTACGGCGGTCGCCAAAGCCAGGAGCCTTGACAGCGCAGATCTTCAGACCAGCACGCAGACGGTTGACAACGAGCGTGGTCAGGGCCTCAGAGTCTACATCCTCAGCAATGACGAGCAGGGGACGTCCGCTCTCGGCAGCAGGCTGCAGGATGGGCAGGAAGTCCTTGATGTTCGAAATCTTCTTGTCGTAGATGAGGATGTACGGATTCTCCATCACGCACTCCATCTTCTCACTATCGGTGACGAAATAGCCAGAGAGGTAGCCACGGTCGAACTGCATACCCTCGACGACACCGATGTGGGTGTCGCGGCTCTTCGACTCCTCGATGGTGATGACACCGTCCTTGGAAACCTTACGGAAGGCCTCGGCCAGCAGTTTACCGATTTCCTCGTCGTTGTTGGCAGAAACGGTAGCCACCTGCTCAATCTTGTCGTAGTTGTCGTCCACACGCTCAGCATTCTTCTGGATGAACTCAACGACAGCCTTCACAGCCTTGTCGACACCGCGCTTCAGGTCCATGGGGTTGGCACCGGCAGTGACATTCTTCAGACCTTCGGTGATGATGGCCTGAGCCAGGATGGTAGCTGTGGTGGTACCGTCACCGGCATCGTCGCCAGTCTTAGAGGCCACGCTCTTCACCAGCTGTGCACCCGTGTTCTCAAACTTGTCCTCCAACTCGACTTCCTTGGCCACGGTCACACCGTCCTTGGTAATCTGGGGAGCACCGAACTTCTTCTCAATCACGACGTTACGTCCCTTCGGACCCAGCGTCACCTTCACTGCGTTTGCCAACTGGTCTACGCCCTGCTTCATCAGGTCGCGGGCCTCAATATTGAATTTAATATCTTTTGCCATAATAATTTGTTTTTTGCGTTATTACGTTATACCGTTATCACGTTATTACGAAAATTATTTCTCAATCACTGCGAGGACATCGCTCTGACGCATCATGAGGAATTTCTCGCCCTCGAATTCCAGCTCTGTGCCACTGTACTTGCCATACAGCACTTCGTCGCCAGCTTTCAGGATCATCTCTTCGTCCTTGGTGCCCTGACCAACGGCCTTGATGGTGCCGTGCAGGGGCTTCTCCTTTGCGGTATCAGGAATAATGATGCCACCGATCTTCTCTTCTGCCGGTGCAGGTACTACCAGCACGCGGTCTCCTAATGGTTTGATGTTCATAATAGTACTTTTTTTGTTGTTTATTAGAATATTGCTTTTTGTTCTTTTTGACACCTTTCATTCAAACCCCGTGCCAATTTTCCGTGAACTGACAGATTGGCAGAATTCAATGTTTACTAATGACAACTGATAAGTACAGACATGCACATGAAGGAGACCTTCGTGTGCATGTCTGTTAGTTGGCCTGATGTCAGAATCTGACTGATTTATTCTGCTTCAGGGGTTATGAGTTTGTAACCCTTGCCGTGGATGTTGATAATCTCAATCTGCGGATCGTCCTTCAGGTGCTTGCGCAGCTTAGTGATATAGACGTCCATAGAACGGGCGTTGAAGTAGTTGTCGTCAATCCAGATGGTCTTCAGGGCAAAGTCGCGCTGCAGGATCTCATTAGCATGACTGCAGAGCAGTGCCAGCAGCTCGTTCTCCTTCGTAGTGAGTTTAGTCTGCTTGTCGTCGATGGTCAGCAACTGCTTCTGGGTGTCGAAAGTGAAGTTACCGATACGGTAAACGGTAGACTCCTTGGTCTTCTTGCCCTTGGTGCGACGCA
>JBGUQW010000133.1:0-16232 GCA_045131435.1 Prevotella sp. | reverse complement strand
GGGCAACGACCGTTTCATTCAGAGTGAGTCATTCCGCATCATCCCCGGTGGTGGTGAGGCAAATGTAGCTGTTAGCGTGGCAAACTACGGTCACGAGGCTTACTTCGTATCCAAGCTGCCCAAGCATGAGATTGGTCAGATTGCTGTGAACGCTTTGCGTCGTTATGGTGTGAACACTCAGTTTATCGCTCGTGGTGGTGATCGCGTAGGTTTGTACTACGCTGAGACCGGTGCTTCTATGCGTCCTTCAAAGGTTATCTACGACCGTGCCCACTCTTCTATTGCAGAGGCTGATCCTAAGGACTTCGATTTCGATGCAATCATGGAAGGTGCTGCCTGGTTCCACTGGTCAGGCATTACCCCTGCTATTTCTGACAAGGCCGCCGAGCTGACTAAGCTGGCTTGTGAGGCTGCCAAGCGTCATGGTGTGACGGTCTCTGTTGACCTGAACTTCCGCAAGAAGCTGTGGACTTCTGAGAAGGCTATCTCTATCATGCGCCCCTTGATGCAGTATGTTGATGTCTGCATCGGTAACGAGGAAGATGCTGAGCTCTGCCTTGGTTTCAAGCCCGATGCTGACGTTGAGGGTGGTCAGACTGATGCTGCCGGTTACGAGGGCATCTTCAAGCAGATGATGAAGGAGTTCGGCTTCAAGTATGTCGTTTCTACGCTCCGCGAGAGCTACAGCGCTACGTTCAACGGATGGAAGGCCCTCATCTACGATGGTAAGGAGTTCTATCAGTCAAAGCGTTATGAAATCAATCCTATCATCGACCGCGTCGGTGGTGGCGACTCGTTCTCTGGTGGTCTGATTCACGGTCTGCTGACGAAGCCGACTCAGGGCGAGGCTCTGGAGTTTGCTGTGGCTGCTTCTGCTCTGAAGCACACCATCAATGGTGACTTCAACTTGGTAGGTGTTGACGAGGTAGAGAGTCTGGCTGGCGGTAATGCCAATGGTCGCGTACAAAGATAATTGATAATTATGAAACAGTTTGAATATAAGGTGATTACCCGTCTCGTTGGTGTCGAGAAGAAACTGAATGAATTGGGTTTTGAAGGTTGGGAGCTGGTAGCTGCCGAGTGTGGTACCTATATTTTCAAGCGTGAATATAAAGGATAATTATGGCAAAGTTTGATAAGATAGCTGTCCTGAAGAAGATTGGCGATACTGGTATGGTACCTGTCTTCTATCACAAGGACTTGGAGACATGCAAGAACGTGGTGAAGGCCTGCTACGAAGGTGGCGTTCGTGCCTTTGAGTTTACGAATCGCGGCGACTTCGCTCACGAGATTTTCGGTGAGCTGGTGAAGTGGGCCGACAAGGAGTGCCCCGAACTGGCTCTGGGTATTGGTAGCGTTGTCGATGCTCCCACTGCTGCACTTTATCTGCAGCTGGGTGCCAATTTCGTGGTAGGTCCGCTGTTCAATCCCGAGATTGCCCCCGTTTGCAACCGTCGTCTGGTGCCCTATTGCCCAGGCTGTATGACCGTTTCTGAAATCGGTAAGGCTCAGGAGTTGGGTTGCGACCTGACGAAGGTATTCCCCGGAGACGTTGTAGGTCCGAACATGGTGAAGGGTCTGAAGGCTCCAATGCCTTGGTCGAAGATCATGGTGACTGGTGGCGTAGCTCCTGAAGAGGAGAACCTGAAGTCTTGGTTCAAGGCTGGCGTGTTCTGTGTGGGCATGGGCTCTAAGCTCTTCCCTAGCGACAAGGTGAAGGCCGCCGATTGGCAGTATGTAACCGACAAGTGCAAGGAGGCACTCGGTTATGTGGCTAAGGCTCGCGCTTAATGTCTCGCTACTAATACTCTTCTCAGCTTGTTCGCCGTCCGATAAGGCAGCGGTGGACAAGCTGAATTCACTTTCCTACGCTTTTCACTACCGCGATATTGACTCTACGGAGATCTATGCCCGTCGCGCCCTGGCCTTGTCCGATGCTTATGACGACGGACGTGCTGAAGCCCTTAATAATCTTGCTTTCGTCTCTATTGTTCGTATGGACTATGCCAAAGCCGGGCAATTGCTCGATGAGGCTATCTCGCTGACAGACAATCAGGTAGAGCTGTTTGTCTCGGAAGTATTGCACATGCGCCTCTGTCAGCGACGTTCTGAAAACCGAGCCTTCTACGAACACCGCGAACGTGCCATCAGCCATCAGAAGCGCATCAACGAGGAGCGCGACATGCTCTCCGACCATCTGCGTCGGCGAATGGTCTATGCCGAGTCAGAATATGCCATTGTCACTTCCACCTATTACTACTATGTCGGCTTGGAACGGCAGTCTGTCGAAGCCCTCATGGAAGTCAATCTTGACGAGGTGCGCCACGATACGGCCCAATACCTGAACTACCTCTACAATGTCGGTGCCGGTGGTATTATCACGGAAGGCAGCGCCAACGATATCTATCAGGAGGAAATCGACTTTCTGAGCCGCTGTTTGACCATTGCCACTCGATTCCATTACCCATACTTCGAAGCCAATGCCAAGGAGGCGCTAGCCGAACACGACAACGACCTGCAGCTGGCTGAGGACGCTTTGGCTGGTTTCAAGGCCTATGGCGATGTCTATCAGATTGCCGGTGCCCATCGTACGCTGGCATCGTGCTATCATGCCCTGGGCGACAATCTGCAGGCTCTCGACCATTTGCAGATGGCTTTGTCTGATTCTGCCATCTATCAGGCTCCTGACTTGGTGGCCAGTATCCGCGAACAGCTCAGCGTCGCCTATTCTGCTGTCAACGACAAGGCGCAGAGCGACTACAACCGTAACATTTATATCGACTTACAGGAACAGACCCGTCAGGACCGTGAACTCGAAGCGCGTGCCGGCATCCTCGACTCATCGTCCAAACAGCTGAACCTCATGATTCTGGCGGTGGTGGGAGCCATCGTGCTGCTACTGTTCCTGCTGTGGCTGTTCAACTATCTCAATCAGAAGCGCAAAGAGGACCATCAGCTCGACGACCTGTTGGAGCTGAAGACCGATGAGTTGCGCGTCAGCCGAATGGCTGTCGAGAAGTCTGAGCGACGCCACATGGAACAGCGTGCGAAGGTCTCGCAGGTCATGAGCATCCTGCCACTCATCGACCGCATGCTGCATGAGGTGGACCATCTGGATCATCAGGATCATCAGAAGAATGAGGAACGGCTCAGCTACATTCGTGAGCTGACCGATAAGATTAACGAACAGAACGACCTGCTGACACAATGGATACAGCTGCGACAGGGCGACTTGAGCCTGCGTGTCGAGAGCTTCCCGCTACAGCCCTTGTTCGACATTGTTGCCAAGGGCAAGACGGGTTTCGACATGAAGGGCATTGCCCTCCAGGTGGAACCGACCGAAGCCACCGTGAAGGCTGACCGGGTACTGACACTATTCATGCTCAATACGTTGGCCGACAATGCCCGCAAGTTTACCGACCGTGGTGGCAGCGTCACCGTCTCAGCTCAGGAGGGTGCCGACTACGTGGAGCTGTCCGTCAGCGATACTGGACGCGGCATGGGTCCTGACGAACTGGCTCACGTCTTCGACCATAAGGTCAGCGATGCCCAGACGCGTGCCACCGATCATGTGGCATCGGGGCATGGTTTCGGACTCATGAACTGCAAGGGCATCATCGAGAAATACCGCAAGATGAGCCAGCTGTTCAGCGTCTGCCGCCTGTCAGCCGAGAGCGAGCAGGGTAGGGGCAGCCGCTTCTTCTTCCGTCTGCCGAAGGGGGTAGTCAGGCTATTAGCTATTGGCTCTTGGCTCTTGGCTTCAAGTCTACCGCTTTTAGCAAACACCCAACACCCATCACCCAAAACAATGGCCCATATCTATGCTGACTCGGCCTACTTCTGCAATGTCAACGGCCTGTATGAGCGCACATTACAGTTTGCCGATTCCTGCCGTTACTATCTCAACCTTCAGTATCAGCAACAGCATCCGCAAGGGCGCCTGCTGCTGACGCGCGACGGCGATACCAGTGTAACTCCGCCTGAAATCCAGTGGCTGCACGACAGCATCGACGTCAACTACCAGGTCATCCTCGACATGCGCAACGAGAGTGCTGTGGCTGCCCTGGCCCTTCACGAATGGCAGCTCTACGCCTATAACAACAAGGTCTATACTCAGCTGTTCAAGGAGCTAAGTGCCGACACCACGCTGGGCGACTATTGTCGTACCATGCAGCAGTCTCAGCAGAACAAGCATATCGCCATCATCCTGCTGCTTGTCATCCTGCTACTCATCGTACCGGCCTATTACATGCTCTACTATCGCCACCGACTCTATGAACGTCATCAGCAGGAGCGCCATCAGCTTGACAATATCGAGGTCATCGACGACGAACTGCACCGTTCCGAACTCGAAGACAGCAAGCTGCACGTCGCCAATGCCGTGCTCGACAACTGTCTCTCGACGCTGAAGCACGAGACGATGTACTATCCCAGCCGCATCCGCCAGCTGGTAGATACCGGCGACATCGAGTCGCTGAGCGAGGTCACACACTACTACCGCGACCTCTATGGCATCCTCAGCGAACAGGCCATGCGACAGGTCGAACAGGTCAAGCTGCACGTCAGCAAGGTAGAGCTCTACGGACAGGTGCTGTTGGGCGACGAGCGCATGCTACACTACCTCTTCGAACTGCTGAAGGGCGACGTGACGGCCGAGGTGAAGGACGACAACTACGTCATCTACCACATCACCAACACCCATCACCCATCATCCATCACCTTCTTGCTCTGCCGCCAGATTGTGCGCGATCATGGAGAGGCAACCCACCGCCGGGGCTGTGGCATCAGCATCGACGGAAACGAAGTGAAACTCATATTACCAAGATATCATGGACAAGTTTAAACTTATTATCGTCGAGGACGTGCCCCTCGAACTCAAAGGCACGGAAGGTATTGTTCGCAACGAGATTCCCGAGGCAGAAGTCATAGGAACGGCTGCCGACGAGGTCTCCTATTGGCGACTCATCAAGAAACAACAGCCCGACCTCGTACTGCTCGACCTCGGACTTGGAGGCTCCACCACCGTCGGTGTCGACCTCTGCCGACAGACCAAGGAGGCCTATCCTCAGGTGCGCATCCTCATCTTCACCGGCGAGATATTGAACGAGAAGTTGTGGGTCGACGTGCTTGACGCAGGTGCCGACGGCATCATCCTGAAGAGCGGTGAACTGCTGACACGCCGCGATGTAATGGCTGTCATGGAGGGCAAGCAGCTTGTGTTTAACGAACCCATCCTGGAGAAAATCGTCGAACGTTTCAAGCAGACTATCTCCTCGCAGCTGGCTCGTCAGGATGCCCTCATCGACTACGAAATCGACGAGTACGACGAGCGTTTCCTGCGCCATCTGGCCTTGGGCTACACCAAGGAGCAGATTACTGGTCTGCGCGGCATGCCCTTCGGTGTCAAGAGTCTTGAGAAGCGACAGAACGAACTGGTCAAGAAACTCTTCCCCGGCGGTGAGAGTGTTAATGCCACCCGACTTGTCGTGCGAGCCCTCGAACTGCGCATCCTCGACATCGACAACCTCATGCCTGATACGGATTGAGGTTTGAGAATTGAGATTTGAGAACTGAGATTTGAAAGAGCAATGATAAAGCGTATTTGGCCCTATGTGGCACTATTGCTGGTGCTTGCACAGCTGCTGCTGATGCTCGTCTCCTGGATATGGAGTGCGGCAGTACCCAGCAGCGGTGTGCGCTCCATGCTCTCCAGCGAGGGTATACGATGGTTCCTCGGACACTTCTCAGAGCTGCTCGCCACCCCCGTGCTCGTCTGGATATTACTGCTGGCAGCCGCCTATGGCTGCGTGGTGCATAGCGGACTGCTGCGTCGTGAACAGGCATATCGTGCCCAGAGGGCTCGCGTAATGACCATCCTCTTTGCCGCCATCTATGTCGGCATCGTGCTCCTCATGACCGTCGTCCCCCATGCCGTGCTCCTCTCCGCCGACGGCTCCCTGTGGCCTTCACCCTTCTCGTCAAGCCTTGTCCCGCTGGTCAGCTTCGGCATTATGGCTGCAGCACTCATCTACGGCACCGTCTCGGGCTCCTTCCTCACCCTCGCCGATGTCTTCCAGGCACTCGTCAGGGGCCTCCAGAAGTCAGCACCCCTCCTGTTGCTCTACATTCTTGCGGCCCAGCTCTATTTCTCCTTATGCTTTACCTTCCTGTTGTGAGATTTTTTAAGGAATCGGATTAAACCTTTTTGCGTGGTCTGCGTCATAGTATTGTCTGATGAGACATAAAGTACTATCAAAACCAACATTAAATTAATTATCAAGGTATGAAGAAGATTGTTTTAACAATGCTCGCCATCGCAGCTTTCGGTACGATGATGGCACAGGACAACAAGGAAGCCGGTCGACGTGGTCCGCGAATGATGACACCGGAACAGATGACGGAACGGATGACCAAGGAGTTGGACTTGAACAAGGATCAGCAGGCTAAGGTGCTGGATCTGAATAAGGAGTATAAGGATGTGATTGGTCGTCCCCGGATGCACAGAGGTCCTCTTGGTCCGCGTCCCGATGGCATGAAGAAGGCCGATGGCATGAAGAAGCCTGAGGACATGAAGAAGCCTGAGGGTATGAAGAAGGCCGAGGACATGAAGAAACCAGATGGTGAAACTGGTGCTACGCAGCGTCCTCCGCGTGCTGAGCGTCCGGAACTGACTGAGGCACAGAAAGAAGAGATGAAGAAGCGCATGGAGCGTCGCAAGGAGTATGACAGTAAGCTGAAGGCCATCCTGACTCCTGAACAGATGGAGAAGCATCAGCAGCACCAACCTCGTGGCCCTCGCCGCTAACAGCAACCATTCCAACCGGACATATATTTTAAAAATGAAAAAAGCCCTTTCACTGTTGCAAGTGGAAGGGCTTTGCTTGTTGTTTTATTTTCTTAGCAGAGCTTGCGCGAGCCGTCGCCGATGACGACGTCGTAAACCTTCGGCTCATGGCCGTACTTTTCGTTGAACTTCTGCTTGGCAGTAGCTACGAACTGCTTGTAGAGGTCGTTGCGCACGAGGTTGATGGTGCAGCCGCCGAAGCCGCCGCCCATAATGCGTGAACCGGTGACACCACACTCCTTGGCAATGTCGTTCAGGAAGTCGAGCTCTTCGCAAGAGACCTCGTAGTCCTTCGACAGACCTTCGTGTGTCTGGTACATCAGTTCGCCAACTTTCTCGTAGTCGCCTTCGTTCAGGGCCTCGCAGACGCCGAGCACGCGGTCTTTCTCACCGAGTACGAACTTGGCGCGCTTGTAGTCCTCGTCGCCAACCTCGGCCTTCACCTCCTCAAGCTGCTCCCATGTGCAGTCGCGCAGGGTTTCGAACTTACCCTCCGGATGCTTGGCCTGGATGTGCTTCACGACGTTCTCGCACGAGTTGCGGCGGTCGTTATAGGGCGAGCCTGCCAGCTGGTGCTTCACCACGCTGTCGAGCAGCACGAGGCGATAGCCATCAGGCTTGAAGGGGAAGTATTCGAACTCACGTGAGCGGCAGTCGAGGCGCATCAGACAGCCAGCCTTTCCGAAGACAGAGGCAAACTGGTCCATGATACCGCAGTTGACACCGCAATAGTTGTGCTCGGTAGCCTGTCCGGCCAGCACCATATCCCACTGCGATACCTTGTTCTCGCCGAAGATATCGTTCAGGCCGCAGGCGAAGCAACTCTCCATAGCAGCACTTGACGACATGCCGGCACCCAGAGGAACATCACCTGCAAAGGCGATGTTGAAACCCTTCACGGGAACGCCCAGTTTCTTCATTTCCAGAGCGATACCATAGATGTAACGGGCCCACGAGGCACGGGGACCAGCAGGGTCGCTGAGCTTGAAGTCCACACGGTCCTTCAGGTCGATGGCATAGGCCATCACGGTGTCTTCAGTACCGTTGGCACGCATCTCGGCCATCACGCCCTTATCGACAGCTCCGGGGAACACGAATCCGCCGTTGTAGTCGGTGTGCTCGCCAATGAGGTTAATACGACCTGGAGAGGCATATACGTTGCCGGTCTTTCCATCAAAGTGCTTGATGAAGCGGCTTCTTACAAAATCAATTTCCATCATATAGATTTGAGATTTGAGATTTGAGATTTGAGATTTTTTTTAAAATGATTCTTTGGCTTGAGAGTTTAAATTGACTATGATTTGAGGTTTAAGATTTGAGGTTTTGTGGCCTTTACTATCTTGACGAGAACAGCATAGATATGGTTCCAATCTTGGAAGAGCGAATCGTACTGTTTGTCGTCAAGATAGTTGGCGCGATGTAGAAGGTCAATCCAAAAACCAGTCTCTCCGGCTTCTTTCAGCGCAACACTCATCTTGTATGCAAAATCTTCACGGCTATAAGCGTTCTTCCCTTCAAAGGAGTTGGCGCCGATGCTCGTTCCAGAGCGTAGCAGCTGCTTGGATATGACAAATTCCTTCTTCTCGTCAGTAAGAAATTTATACAGATTGACTATTCGTAGAGCAAAGTCTCTGGACAACTCATAGACGTTGTTGGCAACTTCCTGTTCCATAGACTATCTGATAAATCTCAAACCTCAAATCTCAAATCTCAAATCATACTGGTATGTCCTTGTTCACGTTCTTGCAGCCGATGAGGGCATAGTAGAACATGTAGGCCACAGCCAGCAGATAGACAAAGTAGCTTGGCATATAACCCATGAAGTCAGCAAAGAAATTCTGTACGACGGGCAGTACACCACCGCCGACCACCATCATCATGAAGATACCGGAAGCCTGAGCAGTATACTTGCCAAGCCCTTCAGTAGCCAGATTGAAGATAGATGCCCACATGACTGATGTGCAGAGTCCGCAAAGGACGAGCAATACAGCACTGAGCGGCACAGTGGTCATCTCGACAGAACCCTCCAGAATCTTTACCAATGGCATGGTGGCAGTCACGCTCTTCGGTATGAGCATGGCAGCAATGATCAGTACCATAGCCACGAACGTGCAGAACAGCATCATCTGACGTGAAGACACCTTGGCACCGATGGCACTCGCAATCATACGTCCGATGAGCATCAACAGCCAGTACATAGCGGCAACGGCACCACCGATGGTGGCAGCATTGAGCACAGCCTCTGGATTAACCCATGCACCATTGGCAGAGGTGTCAGACAGATAGAAGTTCAGGCCACCGGGGATACCTACCTCTACGCCTACATAGACGAAGATGGCGATGACGCCCAACAGACAGTGGCGGAACGACCAGGGAGAATGCTCGAACTTTGTATCGGCAGTCACCTTGCCCAGTTCCGGATCCTGAATGGGGATGAAGAGCAGGATGCAGAAGGCTGCGGCAAAGACAGTCATGGCGATATACATCACCAGATTGACATCGGCCATCTGGGTCGATGCTGTCACTGTTCCGATGAGGGCACCGACGAGCATCGGCGTCATCGTACCTGCCAGCGAGTTCAGCGTACCACCAATCATGTTCAGCTGGTTACCACGGTTACCACCGCCACCCAACAGGTTGAGCATGGGGTTCACCACCGTGTTCAGGATACATACGGAGAAACCGCTGATGAATGCACCGAACAGGTAGACGCAGAAGCCGGGAATACCGCCTGAGAATCCTGACAGGAACTGGATTAACACACCAATGAATCCTACTGCAATACCGATGAGGGCCGTCTTCTTGTAACCGACCTTCGTCAGCATCTTACCTGCTGGAATACCCATGAACAGGTATGCGAAGAAATTCATGAAGTTACCCATGATGCCCAATACGTTGGAACCGCCGATTTCAGGCTGGTTCTTCCAGATGACACCAATCGGGGCGCCAAGATTCGTTACAAACGAAATCATGGCATAAAGGAACATCATCGTCACGATGGCGATGATGCTTCCATTTTGTTTTTGATTACTCATAAGTACAATATTAATTAGTAGTTTTGTTTACTCTACTACACCAAAGCGATAAATCGTCTTGTGCTTGTACTGCTGACCGGGACGCAGGATCACCGAGGGGAAGTACGGACGATTCGGCGTGTCGGGGAAGTGCTGAGTCTCCAGGCAGACAGCGCTGCGACGGGGGAATGTGGCACCCTGGACACCCTTGTAGCCTGTGGCGAAGTTTGCCGTGTAGAGCTGCATGCCGGGCTCGGTAGTGTAGCACTCCAGCGTACGGCCGCTCTTCGGATCGGTAATGCGGGCAGCAAAGCTCAGCTCGCCCTCTTCCTTCTTGTTTAGCACGTAGTTGTGGTCGAAGCCGTGACCGAACTTGATCTGCTCGTTGTCAGCGTCGATGTCCTTGCCGAAGGCCTTCGGGGTGCGGAAATCGAACGGTGTACCAGCCACCTTCAGGATTTCACCCGTAGGAATAGCGGTCTCGTCGGTGGGCAGATAGAAGTCGGCATTAATCTCACAAATCTGGTCCTCGATGGTCGGGGTGGGATCAGCAATACCAGCCAATGAGAAGAATGCATGGTGGGTCAGGTTGACGATGGTCTTCTTGTTTGTGGTTGCCAGATATTCGATGATAAGCTCGTTCTGGTCGGTAAAGGTAAACTCTACTGTGACGTCAAGCTCACCGGTGTAACCCTCTTCACCATAGGACGATACGCGGTGCAGGGCCAATGAGCGGGGACCCATCTGACGGGCATCCCAAACCTTACAGTTGAAGCCCTTCTCACCACCGTGCAGATGGTTGGGACCATCGTTGAGTGCCACCTGGTAGTCCTTGCCGTTCAGCGTGAACTGACCTTTGCAGATGCGGTTGCCCCAACGGCCGATAAGCGTTGACAGGTAGGGCTCTTTTCCGCTGGTGAGCTGCTCGATATTGGCATGACCCTGAATGACGTTAGCAACTTTGCCATCCTTGTCGGGAACCATGATGGCGCAAATGGCACCGCCATAGTTTGAGATAGCGACTTCATAACCCTTACGGTTCTTCAGAATGTAAAGATCCGTTTTCTTACCTTTAATCGTGGTCTGGAAATCCTTGCGGTTCAGACCACACAAATTCGCAGTTTCTGTTGTGTTAGCCATAATCGTATGCTTTTAGTTAGATACTATAAAATCTAATCTGCAAAGTAACAGAAAATAAACGAAAAAGACGAAAGAAACGCGTAAAAAAAGGTTTAGGGAGTGTTAAAAACACCTAAATGCACTTTTTCAGGAAGTCGCCGACGACGTAACTGGAGCCTCCGACGAAGATGAAATCACGCTCCGAGGCCGCATGGCGAGCCGCTTTATATGCTTCATACACAGTGGGGTAGGCCTCGCCGGTGAGTCCGTGCTGCTGTGCCTTGGCTAGTACGACGGCCTCGTTGAGGGCTCTTTTGGTCTCTGCCTTGGTAAAATAGTATTTTGCCGACTTCGGAAGCATGTCGAGGACGGTATTGATGTCTTTGTCGTCGACCATTCCGAAGACGATATGCATCTGGTCACACTCAACCATTGCCAGCTGACGGCTCAGATATTGCCAGCCTCCGACGTTATGACCGGTGTCGCAGATGACGCGAGGTGAAGCATTGACCTGTTGCCAGCGTCCCGTCAGTCCGGTATTGGCTGCCACATGGCCGACGCCTCGTTGTACAGCACCGCTTTGGTTGTTGACAAGGCCTTGGCAGAAGAGCAGGGAGAGTGTCTGCAGCACCGTATTCATGTTCTTCTGTTGGTAGATACCGCCCAAATCGCCGTCGAGAACACCGAAATGGCGGGTTTCATAATGCATGCCGCCTTCTGGAAGCATTGTTGCTGTCGACACTTCAGGCTGGTCCTCGGCAAAGAGGATGGGGGCGTGCATCTCGGCAGCCTTTGCTTCGAACACTGGACGTGTCTCGTCGTCGTTCTCACCAATGACTACGGGCGTACCTTTTTTTATGATACCGGCTTTCTCGGCAGCAATCTTCGCCAGCGTGTCACCCAGAAACTGGGTGTGGTCGAAGCTGATGTTGGTAATGACTGACACCAGCGGCTGAATGATGTTCGTACAATCCAGGCGTCCGCCAAGGCCTACCTCCACGACGGCAATGTCGACGTGCTCATCGCGGAAATACTTGAAGGCCATAGCGGTGGTCACCTCGAAGAAAGAGGGATGCAGGGGTTCGAAGAAAGAACGCTCCTGTTCTACGAAGCGCATGACATAGTCCTCGCTGACAGGCTCTCCGTTGACACGGATGCGCTCGCGGAAGTCCACCAGATGGGGCGATGTGTACAGGCCGACGCGATAGCCGCACGCCTGTAGTACTGATGCGAGTGTATGCGACACGCTGCCCTTGCCGTTGGTGCCGCCGACATGGATTGTTGCGAATGACTTGTGAGGATGGCCGAAGTGGTTGTCCAGAGCCAGCGTGTTGCTCAGCCCTTCTTTATAGCCAGACGCCCCTTGCCGTTCAAACATAGGCATCTGGCTATACAGGTATTCACAAGTCTCCTGGTAATCCATAAATCTCAACTCTCAACTCTCAAATCTCAAATCAACTAAAGTAGTTCTTGAACTTCTGGAAAATGCTGCGCTTGGTCTCGGCATCACCCTTGAAGTTGTCACTGTTGCGGAACTGCTCGATGGCTTCCTTCTCATTGCGATTCAAGGTCTTGGGGACATACACGCTGACGTTCACCACCAGGTCGCCATTGCCGCGTCCATAACCTTGTACGGCAGGCAGACCCTTGCCGCGCAGACGGAGGGTCTTGCCGGGTTGTGTACCGGGTTCCATCTTCACCTTCAGACGGGTTCCTTCTATTGTCGGAATCTCTACATCGCCTCCAAGTGCTGCAGTAGGGAAGTCGAGCAACAGATTATAGATGAGGTTGTTATCGTCGCGAATGAAAGTGTCGTTGGGCTCCTCCTCGACAAACACTTGAATATCGCCGTTGATGCCCTTGCGCATACCGGCATTACCCTTGCCGGGCACATTGACAATCATGCCCTCGGCAACACCGGCGGGAATCTTGATCTCAACCACTTCCTCGCCTTTCTCAACGCCTGTTCCGTGACAATGGTGGCACTTGTTCTTGATGACAGAGCCAGAACCGTCACAGGTAGGACAGACACCCTGAGTCTGCATCATACCGAAGATGCTCTGGGTGGTATGGGTGATGACACCGCTACCGTGACACGTAGGACACTGGTCGCTGGTGCTGCCGGCCTCGGCACCGGTACCGTGACAATGTGAGCAAGTGATGTCTTTGCGAACCTTGAATTTCTTGGTGACGCCGTGGGCAATCTCCTGAAGCGACAGACGGACCTTCAGACGAAGGTCGGCACCGCGATGAACCTGCGGACCACGCTTGGCGCTGCCTCCAAAACCACCGAAGCCTGCATGGCCGCCAAAGATGTCGCCGAACATCGAGAAGATGTCGTCCATATTCATTGACGTGCCGCCGAAGGGGTCGAAACCACCACTGCCGCCTCCGCTGAACCCGAAGGTGTCATACTGCTGACGCTTCTGCGGGTCGTGGAGCACGTCGTAAGCTTCTGCGGCCTCCTTGAACTTCTCCTCGGCTTCCTTGTTGCCGGGGTTACGGTCAGGGTGGTATTTGATGGCGATGGTGCGGTACGCCTTCTTGATCTGGTCTTCCGTAGCATTCTTGTCTACGCCAAGCACCTCATAATAATCTCTTTTCATATTGATTTGAGTTTTGAGATTTGAGATTTGAGATTTAAGATTTGTATCAGCAGGTCTATTTGGAAAACCTCAAACCTCAAATCTCAATTCTCAAATCGTATTTTTATTGTCCTACTGCCACTTTGGCGTGACGGATGACTTTGTCGTTCAACTGGTAACCAGTCTGCAGACAGTCGATGACTTTGCCTTTCTTGTCGTCGCCCATGCCGGGAACCATTGCAACAGCATCATGCAAATCGGTGTTGAAGTCAGCGTTGTCGGTGTCTATCTTCTTGACACCCAAGCCCTCCAGAGCCTTCATGAACTTCTGATAGATGAGCTCCATGCCTTCTCGAAGCACGGCAGGGTCGTCAGTCTTCTCACCATTCTCGATGGCACGTTCCATGTCGTCGATGACAGGCAAGATGGCACTGACAGCCTTCTCGCCACCATTCAGAATGAGCTCCGTCTTTTCCTTCAGCGTGCGCTTGCGGTAGTTGTCAAACTCGGCGGTCTTGTAGAGCATCTGGGTCTTCAGCTGCTCGATTTCGGCCAGAGCCTTCTCCAGCGGATCCTGCTCTTCGTCGACGGGAGAACCGTCGACCACGGAGCCGTCGTCCACGCTACCGTTGGCCTCGCTACCGTCGGCCACGGATTCCTGCTGTTCTTCGCTATTGAGGATGTCCTCCTCTTCCATGTTCTTTATCTCTTCTTCTTTCATAGTTGTACGTTGTTTTTTCTGACGTTTCAGCAAATAGTGTGCCAATTTACGCATACAGCTCTTCTTTCTTGGCCTTGACCGTCTCGTCGTAGATATAGTCGTCGTAGGTCGTCAGCTTGTCGATGATGCCCTTGGGCGTCAGCTCGATGATGCGGTCGGCCACGGTATTGATGAACTCATGGTCGTGCGAGGCAAACAGGATGTTGCCCTTGAACGAGATGAGGTTGTTGTTGAAGGCCTGAATCGACTCCAGGTCGAGGTGGTTCGTCGGGGTGTCGAGAATCAGACAGTTGGCGTTCTTTAGCTGCATGCGGGCAATCATACAGCGCATCTTCTCACCACCGCTCAGCACGTTGACATGTTTCAGCACGTCCTCCTCCTTGAACAGCATACGGCCAAGGAACGACTTCATCATCACCTCGTTGCCAGTGCCATACTGACTGAGCCAGTCAACCAGGTTCAGTTCCGACTGGAAGAACTCGGTATTGTCGAGAGGCAGATAGGCAGTGGTGATGGTGACGCCCCACTTGAAGGTTCCGGCATCGGCCTCGCGGTTGCCATTGATAATCTCGAAGAGGGCTGTCATAGCCTTCGGGTTGTGACTCAGGAAGACCGTCTTCTGGCCTTTCTCGATGGTAAACGACACGTTGTCGAAGAGCACCGTTCCGTCCGGATCGACAGCCTTCAGACCCTCTACCTCCAGAATCTGCGTACCTGGCTCGCGCTCCATCGAGAAGATGATGCCCGGGTATTTACGTGTTGACGGGGTGATTTCCTCGACGTTCAGCTTCTCCAGCATCTTTTTGCGCGACGTGGTCTGCTTCGACTTTGCCACATTGGCAGAGAAACGGCGGATGAACTCTTCCAGCTGCTTGCGCTTCTCGTCGGCCTTCATCTTCTGGTTCTGCTGCTGACGCAGGGCCAGCTGACTGGACTCGTACCAGAAAGAATAGTTACCCGAGAACAGCGTCACCTTGCCGAAGTCGATGTCGACGGTCTGCGTCGATACGGCGTCCAGGAAGTGACGGTCGTGCGACACGACGAGCACACACTGCTCCAGGTTCGACAGATATTCCTCTAACCACTGAACGGTATCCAGGTCGAGGTCGTTCGTCGGCTCGTCCAACAACAGGTTGTCAGGATGGCCGAACAAGGCCTTGGCCAGCATGACACGCACCTTTTCATTATTCGAGATGTCGGACATCTGCTTGTAGTGCTGACCCTCCTGAACGCCCAGGTTCTGCAACAGCTGTGCAGCCTCGCTCTCGGCCTCCCAGCCGTTCATCTCGGCAAAGGCCATCTCCAGGTCGGCGGCGCGGTTGCCGTCTTCCTCGGTCATTTCGTCCTTGGCATAGAGGGCTTCGCGCTCCTTCATGTTCTGCCAAAGTGGCTGGTGACCCATCAGCACCGTGTCCATTACCGTATACTCATCATACTTGAAGTGGTCCTGTTCCAATACCGACAGGCGCTCACCCGGTTGCATCTCAATAGTACCCTTGTTCGGCTCCAGGTCGCCGCTGATGGCGCGGAGCAGGGTAGACTTACCGGCACCGTTGGCACCGATAATGCCATAGATATTTCCACTCGTAAACTTCAGATTGACGTCCTTATACAACGTCTTTTTACCAAACTGAATAGCCAGATTTGTGACTGTTATCATGTCTCTTTTACCTTATTATATTATTTGCGGCTGCAAAATTACAAATAATTTTTGAGATAATGAGGAAAAACTGCAAAAAAACACTTTACCACCCCTTGGGCAGCCGAGCTCTTAATATTTTAATTGGTTGACATAGGCAAAAATATTTGGTACTTCTACTTAAAACCATGTAATACCCTTATAATAAGCGATATATAGGAATTATTACATCTATTTTAATTCTACTTTGCCTCTACATTACATCTACTAAACTTCTATTAGTTCCCATGCTTGTCTCGACCCGTTCCCA
>JBGUQW010000132.1:0-16718 GCA_045131435.1 Prevotella sp. | reverse complement strand
CGCAATATGAAGCAGATGGGCCTCTCTCTTGAAGATATCACCAAAGCCACAGGACTATCCGAGAAAGAAATAGCCGAATTATAAGTTTCCACTATGAGTAAAACGAGTGCCACCTCGCGGCGGGTGGCACTCGTTAATAATGATCAATTTATGCCGTGTCTTTGGTCTTGAGGAACTTCGGGGTGTAGCCTTTCTTCGACTTGGCCACCTCTTCGGGGGTACCGGTGGAGAGCACTTGGCCGCCCTTGCGACCGCCCTCGGGTCCCATGTCGATAATCCAGTCGGCCAGTTTGATGACATCGAGGTTATGCTCGATGATGATGACCGTGTTGCCGCGATCCACAAGTTTCTGGAGTACATCCATCAGGATGCGGATATCCTCGAAATGCAGTCCTGTCGTTGGCTCGTCGAGGATATACAGGGTCTTACCCGTATCCTTCTTCGAGAGTTCGGTGGCGAGCTTTACGCGCTGGCTCTCACCGCCGGAGAGGGTGGTGGAGGGCTGGCCTAACTTGATGTAGCCCAAGCCTACTTCCTGAATGGTCTTGATCTTGCGGAGGATGTCGGGCACGTTCTCGAAGAACTCTACAGCCTGGTTGATGGTCATGTCGAGCACGTCGGCTATCGACTTGCCCTTGTAGCGCACCTCAAGCGTCTCACGGTTGTAGCGCTTGCCATGACACTCCTCGCAGGGCACCTGGATATCGGGCAGGAAATTCATTTCGATGGTCTTGTAGCCATTGCCGCCACAGGTCTCGCAGCGTCCGCCCTTGACGTTGAACGAGAAGCGGCCTGGCTTATAGCCACGAATCTGTGCTTCTGGCAGGTTGACGAACAACGAACGGATATCGCTGAAGACGCCAGTATAGGTAGCGGGATTGCTTCGTGGCGTGCGGCCTATGGGACTCTGGTCAACGTTGACCACCTTGTCGATCAATTCCAGTCCTTCAATGTCGTCGTAGGGCATGGGAGCCTGCAGCGAACGGTAGAAATGTTTCGAGAGGATAGGGTAGAGGGTCTCGTTGACGAGTGTCGACTTTCCGCTGCCCGAGACGCCTGTCACGACGATGAGCTTGCCTAGCGGGAACTCCACATCGATGTTCTTGAGATTGTTGCCACGACAGCCTCGCAACACGAGCTGCTTGCCATTGCCTGGGCGTCTCTTCTCGGGTAGGGCTATCTTGAGTTGTCCGTTCAGGTATTGTGCGGTGATGGTATTCTTCTTCAGCATCTCGTCCACAGTGCCCTGAAACACCACTTCGCCACCCTTGCGGCCTGCCTTGGGGCCGATGTCGACCAGGTAGTCGGCATGAACCATCATGTCGCGGTCGTGTTCCACCACGATGACGGTGTTGCCCAGGTCACGTAACTCTTTCAGCGAATGAATCAGACGTTCGTTGTCACGCTGGTGCAGGCCGATGCTGGGCTCGTCGAGGATGTAGAGCACATTGACCAGCTGTGAACCGATCTGCGTGGCCAGACGGATGCGCTGGCTCTCTCCACCCGACAGCGATGCTGACTGGCGGTTCAGGGCCAGGTAGTCGAGACCTACCTCCAACAGGAAGTCCAGACGAGTGCGTATCTCCTTCAATATCTCGCGAGCAATCTGCTGTTGCTGGTGGTCCAGATGCTCCTCACAGTGGTCGAGCCACTCGCGCAGCTCGCTGAGGTCCATGTTGGCCAGTTCAGCGATGTTCTTGTCCCAGATCCTATACGACAGGGCCTCGCGGTTCAGGCGCTGCCTGTGACATTCCGGACACTCGCATTCTGCCAGGAACTGCTCGGCCCATTTTTGTCCGCTGCTCGTCTCGTCGTTCTCCATCACTGAGCGCAGGTATTTCACCACACCGTCGTAGTCGACGAAATAGTCGCTGGAGGTATGTACCAGTTCCTTGTCGATGCGCACAGGCTCCAGCGTTCCGTAGAGTATCTCGTTGAGAGCCTCGTCGGGAATATCGTTGACGGGAGTCTTGATGTCACACTCGTAGTTATGCAGGATGGCAGCAATCTGCCAGAATATCATCTGGTTCTTATATTTGCCCAGCGGGGCGATGGCTCCGTCGTGGATGCTTTGTTTCCTGTTGGGAATCACCTTGCTCAGGTCAATCTCGTTGATGTAGCCGAGACCCTTGCACCGCGGACAGGCACCTTGGGGGGAATTGAACGAGAAGGTGTTGGGCGCGGGGTCGCTATACGAGATGCCCGTTGTAGGACACATCAGGCGGCGCGAGAAATGCTTGACCTCACCCGTCTCATAGTCGATAATCATGATGAGACCCTCGCCCTGCTTCATGGCGATTTGTACGGACTTCTTCAGGCGCTCACTACTGGCTATCTTATCGGCTCTCACCTCTAATCTGTCGATGACCACCTCGATGTCGTGACTGCGATAGCGGTCTACCTTCATGCCTGGCGTCATCTCCTGTATATCGCCATCGATACGGACATGCAGATAGCCCTTGCGGCGCATGCTCTCGAAGAGTTCGCGGTAGTGACCTTTACGGCCTTGTACGAGAGGGGCCAGAATCAGTATCTTCTTGCCAGCATAATCGTGCAGAATCATATCGATGACCTTCTCCTCCGTGTATTTCACCATCGGCTCGCCAGTCATGTAACTGTAGGCCTTTCCGGCACGTGCAAAGAGCAGGCGCAGGTAGTCGTAGATTTCCGTCGTGGTGCCCACGGTGGAACGCGGATTCTTGTTGGTGGTCTTCTGCTCGATGCTGATGACAGGTGACAGTCCCGTTATCTTGTCGACATCAGGACGCTCCATGCCACCAAGAAAGTTGCGTGCGTAGGCCGAGAACGTCTCGATATAGCGGCGCTGTCCCTCGGCAAAGATGGTATCGAAGGCCAGCGATGACTTTCCACTGCCGCTCAGTCCCGTGATGACTGTCAGCGAGTTGCGGGGAATCTCTACGTCAATGTTCTTCAGGTTATGAACGCGTGCCCCCCAGACGTTGATTTTCTGATCACTGCTCATTGCTGCCTCCACCAGTGCTGGTCTCGTTGTTATGATTGCGTATCAAGTTCACATCGCGGCGAATGTTGTACTCTATGCCGTCAGCACCGCGGGCCTTGACCACCACGAAGTACACACCGTCCTTGACAGGCGATCCGTTATACTTGCCGTCCCAGTAGCCCTCGATGTCCGTCCACTCATAGAGCTTCTGACCCCAGCGGTTGAAAATCCAGGCATGAAACTCCACGATGCTCTTGTAGGCACCACTGCTGTTCGCCTCGTTCTTCTTGATGCCCTTGGCCCCGTAGTAGTCGTTATGACCGTCGTCGTTGGGTGAGAACGCGTTGGGCATCTCCAGATGACTCTCAGCAATGGTGATTGTGATAGCCATCGTCGTGATAGCCTCGTTGTTCAGCCATTCCGTGACAGTGATATCGTGCAACCCCGACTCCGTGAAAGTGTACTCCGTGTCCTCCTCGTGGCGAGTCACCGACGTGCCGGTATTCTTGTTTTTGATGCTCCATTCTATCGACGTGTCAGGTTCCTGACCCGAGGGATTGGACGTGAAGCGTACATGCAGCGGTGCTTCCGCTATGACATTCTGCCATTCCGTTTTCTCTCCCTCCTTGTCCGTATACGTTACCTTTGGGTCAATGTCGGCAAGGGCAACCAAAGGCAGCCATCCTGACAACAGTAGTGTGATAATTTTCTTCATTATTATATATTTTTATTATGTTAGTTTCAGACACATCAACGTCAGGTCATCGTTGGGGTCGGCACCGGCTCGATGCTCCTCCACAGTTTTCTTCAGCATGGCAATAACCTGATGGGAGTCGAGGCTGCCAGCTTTTGACATGACCTGGAGCAGTCGGTCATTGCCCAACTGCTCTTGCTGCAGATTCTCTGCCTCGTTCAGACCGTCGGTGTAGATGAGCAGTTGATGACCGCGTATGTCGTCGATGGTTTCGCCGACGAAGGAAATGCCTCCTATGAAGCCTATCATCTGGTTGACGTGCTGCATCTCGAGGAACTGACCATCGATGAAAGGCTCATTATGGCCGCAGTTGCAGTAGTCGAGACGGCCGGTATCGAGATGGCACAGGCCGATGAACATTGTCACGAACATATTGCTGTCGTTGCCCTCGGACAGTTCGTTGTTCATGCGGAATGCAATGTCGGCTGGCATCATGCCCTCGGTGGCGAGGGTACGGAAGAGTCGGGCCGACTGGGCCATGAAGAGCGAGGCGGGCACGCCCTTGCCGCTGACGTCGCCCACGCAGAAGTAGAGCTGGTCGCCCTGAAGGACATAGCCATAGAGGTCGCCACCCACTTCCTTGGCGGGTGTCATCTCAGCATACATGTCGAGACCCTCACGTTCCGGGAAGATGCCCGGCACCATCGACATCTGTATGTCGCGGGCTATGCGGAGCTCCGATTCTATGCGCTCCTTTGCAGCAGTGGTCTCTTCTAACTGGTCATAGGCCGCCTGTAGGTTCGTGTGAGCTGTCTCTAACTGTCGGTGAGCCGTGGCAAGATGTTTCTGTGCCTTGCGGCGATGCAGGGTATAGATGATGAAGAAGGTGGTGAGCAGTACGAGTGCAGCAGCAGTACCCCAGAGTCGCTGCTGCGACAGCTCGGCTTGTTGCCTTGCTATCTGCATCTCCTTGCCCTGAGTGTCGTAGACAGTAGCCATTTCGGCCATCGAACTTCTCTTTTGCCAGATATAGGCCGAGTCAAAGGCTTCGGCAATCTGGTTGGCTACAAACAGCGCGCTGTCCTTACGTCCGGCATTGTAGTTGGCGCGGAACTTTGGGAAATAATAGGCATAGAGCTCCTCCAAGTAAAGCTTTTCGTTGTTCCATTTTATAAACCAGTCGAGTGCCTGATAGTTGTCGGCGGCATCAGCCCAGCGCTCGGCATTCATCAGATAGTCGTTCGACTGGGTAAGTCCGTTGACATCATAGGCGCACTTATATTTCCGGAACTCGGCATATTCGGCAGCTGCCGAGTCTTTCATTCCCAGACTCCACACCTTAATGGCACGGTCCAGGTGCGTGTAGCCGTTGTAGATAGGCCAGACGTCAGCATTGGGGTAGCGCCGAGCAAAGAGGTTACCGATGGAGTCGGTAAACGCCATCCAGTTTCTGGCCCCCTCGAAGTCCTTCACCCTGACGTAGGCATCTTTGATTCTGGCGTAGTAGTTGATAAACGACTGGTGGATATAGTGCGACGTATCCACGGCCAGCACTTGGCGGCCGAAGTCGCGTGCCTTCATGACGGCTTCCTTTGCCTTGTCAGGCTGCTCCAGCTTCAGATAACAGCATCCTATCAGCGAATAGAGGTCTATCTTATGGTCTATGCGAAGGAAGCTGCCCAATGAGTCCATAGAGGCGAGAAGGGGTACGGCCACGCGCAGGAATCCTTCGTAATTATGCCTTATATATAACAGATTTGCCAATTCGTAGCCGGCATCGTTGTAGTACCATTGTTCGCGGTCCTTACGGCTGTTGTGCGTGATGGCACGGCTATACCACTCTTCGGCCTCAAGTCTCTTGTAGGCATTGTTATAAATCATGCCACGATAGGTGTCTGCTCCCAACCCGTCCAGGTCGCCAGCCTGCTCCAGACTGTCAACGATCTGCTTCAGACGTGAGATGACGAATTCTCTCTGCTCATCGCTGCCATAGTAGATACTGTGCCAATCGACGGAACTGATGGTGCCCAAGACCATAGAGTCTGTCTTGCTGTAACTGGGTTGTGACAAGTCTGCCCGCTCTTTGCTTTCCCTTTTGTCGCATGCGCAAACGGAGAAAAGCAAGCCTATTGCGACAAATGCTGCCATTACAAAACACTTTCTCATATAAAACAATTTAAAGGGTCAAAACACTTTCATACCTACGAGCCCACAACGGGTTCTACTGTGTATGGTCCTGCTAGTTACTCTCACCAACTAAGGTGATACATTCTGCAAAAATAAGAATTTTTTTTGAATCCCCCAACAAATCATCGTTTTTTTTGCATCATCCTAACTCCCTTCAATGCTCAATTATCAAAAAAGGAAATGAATTTTGAAGATTTTTATTAGATTAACAATAAAAAATCGCGTTTTGCGCCTGACTTTTTGTAATTTTGTAGCGCAAAACTGAAAAAGCATTGAATTATGAAGCGAATAATAGGATATTTTCTCTTGTCAGCATTCTTTGCCATGACCACTGAAACGGTGGTGGCACAGGATGTTCCCGCAGCAACTGCAACCACCGGCATCAGCCAGAACTATCGTGAACTGCACAAGGTGAAGCGCAAGGAGACCATCTTCGGCATTGCCCGTGAATATGGTATCTCCTTACAAGAACTGATAGATGCCAATCCGGAGATGAAGGAGCCTGGTTATGAACTGAAGAAGGGCGACTTTATCAAGATTCCTTGGGCTCAGGGCCAGCAGCCTCAGGCCAACACGACCCCTGCTGTGCAGACACAGGCCACAGTCAGCAAACCCGCCGACAAGGATATGCGCCAGCGTGAGATCAGGGTGGGCGTGATGCTGCCCTTGCACGACATCAATGGCGACGGAAAGCGTATGGTGGAGTACTACCGTGGCGTGCTGATGGCTTGTGACAGCCTGAAGCAGAATGGGGTGTCGACGGATATCAGGGCATGGAATCTGGCAGAGGACGGTGACGTCAGCACGATACTGCAGGACCCGCATGCTGCCGACCGTGACCTCATCATCGGTCCGTTGTATTCGACACAGGTGAAGGCGCTGGGTACGTTTGTGAAGGCTCACGACATCCGTCTGCTCATTCCCTGCTCCATCAATTCTACGGAGTTGTACGACAATGGCAATATCTTTCAGGTATATCAGAACGGCAATACGCTCAACGAGTCGTATGTGTACCGTTTCTACCAGCGTTTTAAGGATTGTCACCCGATTATCATCGACTGTAACGACACCACCAGCACCAAGGGGGGCTTCACCAGTGCGTTGCGCCGGAAACTGGAGCAGGAGGGTATTACCTATTCTATCACCAACTTGAAGTCGAGTGAAGGCATGTTCCAGAAGTGCTTCTCCTCCAGCCAGCGTAACGTGGTCATTCTCAATACCAGTCGCTCGCAGGAGCTGAACGTGGCCTTTGCCAAGCTGAGCGGGCTGGTGATGACGAATCCGAAGATGCAGATATCGATGTTCGGCTATCCGGAATGGTTGCAATATACCCGTTCGCATCTGGATAATTTCTATAAGTTCGACGTCTATGTGCCCTCGACGTACTATATGGATCCTCTGGCAACGCGTACGGCACGCCTGAAGCAGAAATACCGCTGGAACTTCCATCAGGACATGCAGAACTATCCTCAGCGTTTTGCTGCGATGGGTTTCGATCAGGCATACTTCATGATTCGTGGCCTCCATCTGTATGGCAAGAACTTCTCGGGAGCCACAGGCATGGTGGGCTATACGCCTGTTCAGACACCGCTGCATTTCGAGCGCATCGGCAATGGCGGCATGCAGAACCGCGCTGTCCTGTTTGTGCATTATAAGCCTGAGCAGCGTGTGGAAACCATTAACTTCTGATAATGTAAAAATGTAACAATGTAAAAATGTAACAATTATGAAGCGCCGTTGTTTTATCATTTTCTCATTATTGAATTTTTACATTGCCACATCAGTGGCGCAGGTGGGTGAGTATCGTACTGACTTCGCCGTTGGTGTGAATGGAGGCTATCTGCTGAACCAGATCGGCTTCACGCCGGAGGTTCCGCAGAACATGGCTGGCGGATTGATTGGCGGTATTTCCCTGCGCTATACCTGTGAGAAGTATTTCAAGAGCATCTGTGCTATTACAGCCGAGGTGAACTACGCGCAAATGGGATGGAATGAGGAAATCCTTGATTTGCAGGACCAGCCCGTCTATTACTATGACGACCAGGGCCAAGCCGACATGAACAATGCGCTGTACTACAGACGCAAGATTAACTATGTGCAGATTCCCCTTCTGGCTCGTATGGGTTGGGGCAGGGAGCGCAAGGGTTTCCAGGCTTTTATCCAGCTTGGTCCCCAGATTGGCATCTTAAGTAGTGAGAGTACCGATACCAATATCATTCAGGGTAAGGCTACTGTGACGCGGCGTGCCTCGCCCGTGGTACAGCAGGAGTCGATGCCTATTGAGAATAGTTTCGACTATGGCATCACCGGTGGTGCCGGTCTGGAGTTTTCGCATCGCAAACTGGGCCATTTCCTTCTTGAGGGTCGTTACTATTTCGGTCTGGGCAATATCTATGGCAACAGTCATGAGGACTTTTTTGCCAAGTCCAATCACGGTGCCATCGTCATCAAGGCCTCGTGGCTCTTTGACATCATCAAGACGAAGAACGACAAAATCAAGTAGATGAAAGATGAAAAATTAAAAATGAAAGATTAAAGATTAAACATTAAATAAAAACTAAAAACTATGTTCGAAGGACAACCGAAAGGACTTTATGCGTTGGCACTGGCCAACACCGGCGAACGTTTCGGCTACTACACCATGCTGGCCGTGTTCGCATTGTTTTTGAGGGCCAACTACGGCCTTGACGCCGGATGGGCTGGCGAAATCTACAGTGATTTCCTGATGCTCGTCTATTTCTTCCCACTCGTTGGTGGCTGGATGGCCGATAAGTTCGGCTTTGGCAAGATGGTGACGTGGGGTATCATGATCATGTTTGCAGGCTATGTGCTGCTGTCCGTACCCTTGGGTGGCGACACCTTCGCCCTCATCGTCATGCTGGCAGCCCTGCTGTTCATCGGCTTTGGAACGGGTATGTTCAAGGGTAACCTGCAGGTGATGGTGGGTGACCTCTACAACGAGCCGCAGTATAAGGACAAGCGCGACTCTGGCTTCTCCATCTTCTATATGGCCATCAATATCGGTGCACTCTTTGCACCCACGGCTGCTGTGAAAATCATGGAGTGGGCACAGCAAGAGCTGGGTGTCAGCGTCAACGACTCCTATCACTTCGCCTTTGCCGTGGCCTGTGCATCACTCATACTCTCCATCGCCATTTACTACATCTTCAGAGGTACCTTCCGTCATGTAGAAGGTGGCAAGAAGAAGGCTGACGGCAGCATGGATGTCGATGAGTTGTCGCCTGCTGAAACGAAGGATCGTCTGATAGCCCTCGGCCTGGTGTTTGCCGTGGTCATCTTCTTCTGGATGGCCTTCCATCAGAACGGCCTGTCGCTGACCTACTTCGCTGACGAGTTTACGGCACGTGAGGCTACTGGCGTACAGGGTATGGCCTTCAACGTATGGAACCTGGTGGCTGTCATCTTCATCGTCTATGCAGGATTCTCCCTGTTCCAGAGCAAGAGCAGTCGTACGAAGGGCATCTCAGCGCTCATCATCGTGCTGGCCGTGCTCTTCCTGGTGTTCAGCTACAAGATTCAGGAAGCTGTCGTGGCTGTCAGTGCACCTATCTTCCAGCAGTTCAATCCGTTCTATGTCGTAGCCTTGACTCCTGTGTCGCTGGCTCTCTTCGGCTGGCTGGCATCAAAGGGCAAAGAACCTTCGGCACCACGCAAGATTGCCTATGGTATGCTGGTGGCTGGCGTCGCCTTCTGTCTGATGGCCTTCTTCTCGTTCGGACTGCCCCTGCCACAGACCACTCCCGGTCCTGATGGCAATCCTGTGGCTGTACATGTGGCTGACGTATCGCCAAACCTGCTTATCGGCACCTATCTCATTCTGACCTTCGCAGAGTTGCTGCTGTCGCCCATGGGTATCAGCTTCGTGTCGAAGGTGGCTCCTCCCAAGTACAAGGGAGCCTGCATGGGTGGCTGGTTCGTGTCGACGGCCCTGGGCAACAAGCTCGTCAGTGTCAGTGCCTACCTCTGGGGCGGTCTGCCTTTGTGGCTGGTATGGAGTGTCTTCATTGTGCTCTGCCTGTTGTCAGCAGCCTTTATGTTCTCTGTGATGAAGCGACTTGAGAAAGTATGCTAAGTCTGTTGCTGGCATCGTGGCTCACGCTTGTCGAACTGAACTGCGAGAATCTCTTTGATTGTCAGCACGACTCACTGAAACAAGATACGGAGTGGTTGCCAGACGGACAACGTCATTGGACGCCTGCCCGATATTGGCGAAAGCTGAATAACATCGGCCAGGAGCTTCTTTCGTGCCAGGAGGAAGGACTGCCCGATCTGGTGGCACTGGTGGAAGTGGAAAACGATTCCGTCGTTTTCGACCTGACACGCCGTTCCCTGTTGCGCAATGCGGGCTATCGCTATCTGATGACGCAGTCGCCGGATATGCGTGGCATTGACGTGGCCTTGCTCTATCAGCCCACCTCCTTCCGTCCTCTTTGCTATGACTATCTGGAGGTCACACCCCTTGAGGGCATGCGGCCTACGCGAGATATTCTTTATGTTCAGGGGGAAACCTTGAACCGCGACACATTGCATGTGTTCGTGGTCCATGCTCCCAGCCGGTTCGGTGGGGAACGTCCGACACGTCCGAATCGCCAGCTGGTGATGGATCGGCTGATGGGGGCTATCCGTCTGTTGCCTGCCGATGCAAAAGTTGTTGTGGCTGGCGACTTCAACGACTATGCCGACAGTCCGTCGCTGGTGTTCCTGGAACAGAACGGACTGCATAACGTCAGTCGTGGGGCCAAGGGAACGCATGGTGCTGAGGGCACCTATCGCTATGAGGGCGAATGGGAGAGCATCGACCACGTCCTTGTCAGTTTCTCCCTGCTGGAACATGTGAAGCAGGCGTATGTCAACGATGTCCCTTTCCTGTTGGAAGAGGAAAAAAAATACGGAGGGGTGAAACCTCTCCGTACCTTTAACGGTTATCGTTATCAACGGGGATTCAGCGATCACCTGCCCCTCGTTGTCAGATTCCAATTACCTTAGAATGCCGGCATGTCGGCATTGTCCATCGGTTTGACAGCCATGCACTCCATCTCGATGAGCCATCCGGCACGGCAGACGGGTGCCAGGACAATGATGCAGGGCTTGTCGGGGAAACGCTCGTCGTAGAGACGGCGCACCACGCCGTAGTCAGCCACGTCACGCAGATAGACAATCATCACGCTCACCTCGTCGTAGCTGCAGTCGGCCTCTTTCAATAGGGCTTCCACGTTGTCCCACATGCGCTGGGCCTGACGGACGATGTCCTTCTGATGCTCTATCTGTCCCTTGTTGTTGATGCTGGCCGTTCCGGAGATGATGACGTGCCGGCGGTCCTGATAGTCGATATACGTGCCGCGCTCGAAGCTCACACCATACTCGCTGGTACGGTTCAGATGGGTGGGAGCATATAAATAATGTACCTGTTCTTTGTTTATTCCTGCAATGGCGTAGTTGTCCATCTGCGTCATCACCTTCGGGTCGTGGGCTCTGCCGCCGATGCCTGTCGAGGCAATGAAGTGGGTGTCCTCTGTCAGTCCCTGGGTGAAGAACACCTTGTTGCGGGCTGCCACCACACCGGGGTAGTTGACGTCGACGTCGTTGACGAAGAGCCATGTGCGGATGCAGTTGTCAGCCAGCGTGCATCCCTCCTGGGCCAGCTGCATGATATACTCGTTGAAGAGCAGGCGCGTCTGGTATTCCGAGTTGCTGGCGGTGTTGTGGGCACTGCCGTTCCACAGGTGGCGCAGCGAGCCGTGACTCACTTCGTAGAGTCCGCTGGGCGTCAGACGCGTGCTGACACCCGTCATCAGATATACCCACAGGGCAACCTTGCTGCCATCAAGGGGTGGTTGTCCGATAATGCTCTTGGCACAGTCGCTGGTGTCGGCCAGCAGCACCTCGTCGGCCTGGTTGGCGACGTCGCTCAGGAAGTAACGTTTGAAGACGGCTGTTGCTCCGTGCAGCTTCTCGCTTAACAGTTGCTGATAGCCGTCGAGCACGGCATCCAGCTGCTGCTGGAAGCTGCGCCCCTCGGCCTTGGCATGTATCATGACGTGATATTCGCTGACTTCGCTGTTGTTCTCGAAGCAGAATATCTCGGCATGCGCATTGTTCAGTTCATATTTCTCAGTTCTCATTTCTCACTTAATATTCGGTTCTTCCAGTCCGATACCTTTCTTCTTGTCGACAGCCTTCAGCACAAAGCCGAGGATGAGGGCTGCTACACCCAGACAGGCCAGCATGATGAGCGGAGCCGTGTAGTTGAGCTCCGTGGCACTGGTGCCTTCAGGGTTGGTGGCGTCGAGCACCTTGCCGATGAGCAGGGGGAACAGCCACAAGCCGATGTTCTGAATCCAGAAAATGAGGGCGTAGGCCGAACCGATGACCTTGGCGTCGACCAGCTTGGGTACGCTGGGCCATAATGATGCGGGAACCAGCGAGAACGATGCTCCCAGCACCAGGATGGTGGCGTAGGCAATGATGATGCCGCCCACAGCCGATCCCTTGAACAGGGGCAGGACGAAGGCAAACGTGAGGTGGCAGCCGATAAGCAGCAGCGAACCCAGGATGAGCATTGATACAGCCTTGCCGTGGTGGTCGAGGTAGCTACCCAGGATAGGCGTAATCAGCACGGCCAGCAAGGGGAATACAGCGAAGATGCTCTCTGCCGTCTGACGCATGTAGCCCATGTAGCAGTAGGTGATGAGTGCCACAATGCTGATGGCCAGCAAGGTGAACTTGGTAGAGCTCTTCTTCTGGAAGTTGCTGGCAAAGCCGGCAGCAGCCACGATGAGCATGATGATATACTGCCAGATGGTGATGCTCTCAGCAGCCCAGAACGAGTCGGCACTGGGAGCCGTGAGCGTCAGGTTACACTGCAGCATGTTGACGGCATACTTCTGGAAGGGGAAGATGGCGCTGTAGTAGAGCACGCAGAGCAGGGCGACGAGCCAGAAACCGCTGTCGCTGAGAATCTTGCCGATATCGCTGATCTTGAACGGGTCGTCCTTCTCTTCGGCCTCGCCAGTCTGAGCATCAAGCTTCTGGTCCATCACGAAATAGACAATGGTCATGATGAGGGCAATGCACATCAGCACCACACCGAAGGCTACGGAACGGCTGACACTCACCTCGCCACCCAGACGGGCGAAGAAGGGTGAGAAGATCATACAAGTGGCAACGCCCAGACGGGCCAGTGCCATCTCAGAACCCATAGCCAAGGCCATCTCACGGCCCTTGAACCATTTCACGATACCACGCGAGACGGTGATACCTGCCATCTCACAACCACAGCCGAAAATCATGAAGCCACAGGCTGCGAACTTAGCGGAAGCAGGCATGCCCTCGTAGAACGGGCTGACGCCTAACTCGTCGAATACAGGGATATAATTCAGATTGTTGGTAAACCACGTCTCCAGTCCGCTGCCCATGAAGCTCTCGCTGACGGCATACCATTTGACAACGGCACCCACCAGCATCACAGCGGCACTGAGCACAGCCGTGAAGCGTACGCCCATCTTGTCGAGGATGATACCTGCAAAGATGAGGAAGAACACAAATACGTTGAGGAACACTTCTGAGCCTTGCATCGTACCGAAGGCCGTAGAGTCCCATCCGCGAGTCTCCTGCATCAGGTCCTTGATGGGTGAGAGGATATCCATGAAAATGTAGCTGCAGAACATGGCCAGAGCCAAGAGCAGCAGGGCTGTCCAGCGCATGGCTGCTGAATCTCTCAAAGTCTTTTGAATCACTTGTGTCATATCGAATGTTGTTTTTGTCGTCTGTTGCTTAGGAATGAAACAATCATTATTTCTTCTGGGCCTTCAGCGCAGCAATCGATTCCTTCAGCGCTGCAATCTTCTCTTCGGAGTCACTCTGCTTCTTACGTTCCATAGCCACCACCTGTTCAGGGGCATTGGCAACGAAACGCTCGTTGGAGAGTTTCTTCATGACACCGGCCAGGAATCCTTCCAGGTGTGCCAGCTGTGTCTCCTGCTTCTCAATCTCGGCATCGACGTCGATGAGGGCACCAAGGGGTACGGCAAACTCGTCGACACCAATCATGAAGGCCGACGATGTGGCGTCCTTCTCGTTGACGATATTGATGGCAGAGACGTTGGCCATCTTCTGGATGGCAGCATTGAAGGCTGCATAGTTGTTCTGGTTGACAGCCTGCAGCTCCAGGGCCTCCTTCGGGGCGATATTCTTCTGTGAGCGTACCATACGGACGCCACTGACAATCTGCTTCACCAGCTCGAAGTCTTCCAACAGCTTCTTGTCCTCAGCGGGTAAACCGCTGAGCACGAGGCTTTCGCGCATGATGCTCTCGCCGGCTTTGCGCTCGTAGAGGGCCTGCCACAACTCTTCCGTGATAAACGGCATGAAGGGGTGCAGCATCTTCAGCAGGATGTCGAAGAAGTTCAGCGTCTGGTCGTAGGTAGCACGGTCGATGGGCTGCTGCTGACCATTCACGTAGGCAGGCTTCACCATCTCCAGATACCAGCTTGAGAACTCGTCCCAGAACAGTTTGTAGACAGCCATCAGGGCTTCCGAGATGCGGTATTTCGAGAACAGGTCCTGCAGTTCCTCGTTGACCTCCTTCAGCTTGGCGTCAAACCAGCGTACAGCGGTCTTGGCAGCTTCTGTCTGCTCGACGTCGGCCACCTGCCATCCCTTGACCAGACGGAAGGCATTCCATATCTTGTTGTTGAAGTTACGGCCCTGCTCGCACAGTGCCTCGTCGAAGAGGATATCGTTGCCAGCAGGGGCGCTGAGCATCATACCCATGCGCACACCGTCAGCACCGAACTTCTCGATGAGTTCAATGGGGTCGGGGCTGTTACCCAGTGACTTCGACATCTTACGACCCAGCTTGTCGCGGACGATACCGGTGAAGTAGACGTGCTTGAAAGGCATCTTGCCTACGTACTCGTAGCCTGCCATGATCATGCGGGCCACCCAGAAGAAGATGATGTCCGGACCCGTCACCAGAATCGAGGTGGGGTAGTAGTAGGCCAGCTCTTCGCTCTTGGGATTGTTGATGCCGTCGAACAGCGAGATGGGCCACAGCCAGCTCGAGAACCAGGTGTCGAGGGCATCCTCGTCTTGACGGAGGTGGAAGCCTCCCCTGACCCCTCCGAGGGAGGGGAACTTCTCCACAGCAAGTTTGTAGGCTTCCTCTTCTGTTTCTGCCACCACAAAAGCTCCTTCGGGAATCTGTGCCCCCCCTCCTTCGGAGGGGTTGGGGGATAGGGGGACTTCAATATAGTATGCCGGAATACGATGTCCCCACCACAGCTGTCGCGAGATACACCAGTCCTGGATGTTCTCCAACCAGTTCTTGTAGGTGTTGACATATTTCTGCGGATAGAACTTCAGCTCGCCGTTCAGCACGGGAGGCAGGGCGATGTCGGCAAAGTGCTGCATCGACAGGAACCACTGCATCGAGAGGCGTGGCTCGATGGCAGTGTCGGGGTTGCGCTCCGAGTAGCCCACCTTGTTGTTGTAGTCCTCGATGCGCTCCATCAGTCCAGCGGCCTGTAGATCCTTCACAATCTGCTTGCGGCAGTCCATACGGTCCATGCCGACATACAACGGACTCTGCTCAGAGATGGTACCGTCGGCATTGAAGATGTCGATGGTCTCCAGATTGTGCGTCTTACCCAGCATATAGTCGTTGGTATCGTGGGCAGGCGTCACCTTCAGACAGCCCGTACCGAACTCGATGTCCACATAACGGTCCTCGATGACGGGGATGACGCGGTTCACCAGTGGTACGATGACCTTTTTGCCCTTCAGCCACTGGTTCTTCGGGTCCTTGGGGTTGTTACACATAGCGGTATCGCCCATGATGGTCTCAGGACGCGTGGTGGCCACAACGGCGTAGTAGCCCTTTTCGTCCTTGTGGACGACGTTGCCTTCTCCGCTGAGAGAATCAGCGGACACTTCGTCAGCCACATAGTATTTCAGGTGGAACAGGTGGCTCTTCTCTTCGCGGTAGATCACCTCCTCGGTAGAGAGGGCTGTCAGTGCCTTCGGATCCCAGTTCACCATGCGCAGGCCACGATAGATGAGGCCTTTGTTATATAGGTCGACGAAAACCTTGATGACACTCTGCGAACGCTTCTCGTCCATCGTGAAGGCCGTACGGTCCCAGTCACAGCTGGCACCCAGACGGCGCAGCTGCTTCAGGATGATGCCACCATGCTCGTCGGTCCATGCCCAGGCGTGCTTCAGAAACTCGTCGCGTGTCAGGTCATGCTTCTTGATGCCCTGTTCAGCCAGCTTCTTCACCACTTTCGCTTCCGTAGCAATAGAGGCGTGGTCTGTGCCAGGCACCCAACAGGCGTTCTTGCCCTCCATGCGTGCTCGGCGCACCAGAATGTCCTGGATGGTGTTGTTCAACATGTGTCCCATGTGCAGCACACCAGTCACATTGGGCGGTGGAATAACGATGGTGTAAGGCTCACGGCCATCGGGTTTTGAACTAAACAGTTTGTTGTCCAGCCAATACTGGTACCATTTTGATTCGACCTCTTTTGGGTCGTATTTACTTGCTAATTCCATATACCTTATTTATAAATTGCGTGCAAAGGTACGAATAAGCGAGCACAATACAAAATAAAAAGCCATTTTTTTATTTTTATTGTCAAGCGAGAGTTCCTTCGACAAAGTCAAAGGTGCGAATAAGCGCGCATCTTTTAATGATTCTTCCAGCTATATTTTGTGATTACCTTCTACTTAAACAATGTAATACCCTTATAATAAGTGATATATAAGAAATATTACATCTATTTTAATTCTACTTTGCCTCTACATTACATCTACTAAACTTCTATTAGTTCCCATGCTTGTCTCGACCCGTTCCCA
>JBGUQW010000131.1:0-34865 GCA_045131435.1 Prevotella sp. | reverse complement strand
TATGTGTCGTTTTCAGGTCTTTACTATTCACTCTAAATTATCAGCATCCTATCTAACGTCTATTTCACTTCACAATTGAGTTCGTGTTCAAAACGTTAAATACGTTAAATCTTCATTCTTTTGGGGCGCCCAAGAATCCCCAACGTCACTTTTCTACCGTTTAAGATGTAAGTTGCTGATTATCAATATTTAAAACGTTCGAATCTTGTAGTGGTTTGAAGACTGTCACCCTTCCCAATGGCTTGACTACTATTAGTGAACATGCCTTCTATAACTGTTCAAAAATAGCTTCCATCACTCTTCCAGAAAGCTTGACGACAATTGGTACGTATGCATTCCAATATTTGTCAGCATTAAAAGCGATTGAGATATTAGCCCTCACGCCTCCGGATGCTGACACTAAAACCTTTGGAAACTACAAGATACCTCTCTATGTGCCGGGAAGTGCCTATGCAGCCTACAAAACAACTGAGCCATGGAGTAAATTTGAAGAGATTCTGCCCATCGAAGACAGTGGTATTATGAAATGCGAAAAGCCCACCATCACCGTTATGGGAGGAATTCTGAAGCTGGCGTGTGCTACACCTGATGTAAAATTTGTTCCCAGCATTGTCTATAGCAGTGGAACAATAGGAGCTGATGGAAGTGAGATTGCTTTATCTGGCACCACAAAGTGCCACATCAGCGTCTATGCCACGAAGGAAGGCTATAGGAACTCTGACATCGCAATTGCTGACGTAGAACTCTCTGTAGGCAAGCAAGGTGATGTCAATGCCGATGGAAAGGTAACCATCACCGATGCCGTAGGTGTGGTGAACATCATCTTGAACAATGGTGAGGCCACAGCCCCAGCAATGGAGAGTCCTGCTGTTGAGGCTCCAGAGGTTGGTGAGCCGGAGTAAACAGGGCGAACGATTCGTTCAGTATGCTAAAATGGGATGGGGTAACGTTTTGTTACCCCATCTCCACTTGATACGAGAACACAGAGGACCTCTTCTGTGTCCTCGTACTCGGTTTTTACTTGATCTCGAGCAGTTTTTGTTTGATATACTCTTGAATATCGTAAGGGGTTACGTCGTATACTGGCAGTAGTTCTTCGAAGCCCTTTTCCTTGATGAAACGGCTGCCATTCGTTAGCATAGCCAATAATCCACGAGTGCGCAACTTATGACCAGAATGCTCCAAGGCAGCATCAATCATTTTTTGAAGATCCTTGCCTTCTTTTAGAATTGAGTAAATGTCATAATAGTCGCGAAATTTCGAACGTCGCAGCATTGCTTCCATCTTCATCGCACCAATGGATTCCATATCTGCTATGTGCATATTGTTTAGGAAAGGAATTCGTTGCATAGATGGTATGGCTTTGCGAGGAGCTGCATAAAACGACAATTTCACTCCTTCAAAGTTGAATGAGACGAAATCAAAGCTACCAACTTCGTATTCTCTTATCTCACCAATACTTTCCAACTCTTTCTTGATGGCAGGCCAAGCAACTTCCGGCTTTTCGTTTCTTTTCGTCAGCCATTTCATGAAGTCCAGGTCTTCGCTCTGACGTTTCTCAATTTGTAATGAAAGAGCCGTCCCTCCTACTAACGTATAAGGTTTTATGCATTCCAAACGGGAAATGGCCTCAAAAACCTTACCTGTATGTGGTGCCAAAGATTTCGAGTATTCCATATCAAGCAGCCATTATGCGGTTAAGATGGCGGGTTTCGATGCTTTTGACATAAGCCTCAGGACGTTTGGCTCCAAAATAATACCAAGCGTAAAGAATATTGAATGCACGGAACATCTCACCCTGAGGAGCCACCCGATCCAGCCATACACGTTTGACTTTTTTGTAGCCAAAAAGCGGAAAGAGCTTATTGATGTCGTCAATATCAAGATAGAGCAGTACGTGCTCAATCAAAGCCTCGTCGGAAATGGATTTCATTTTCGACATATCGTAAGACCAAAAGCAATTCTCCTTTTTAAGCTTACGAAACAGCAGCTGTCTGATATCATCTTTCATTTTTTACGCCGCAAAGATACGAATAAGTGAGCAAAATGCAAAACAAATCACCAATTTTTTTAAGAAATAGTCTTGGCAGGAAGTATGTAAGGGTCACAGAGCGACAGAACACAAAGGAGACGGCTCTTTGTGTACTCTTTAAGTGTGGTGAACATCATCTTGAATAATGGTGAGGCCACAGCCCCAGCAATGGAGAGTCCTGCTGTCGAGGCTCCAGAGGTTGGTGAGCCGGAGTAAGTCGTTTATCCGAAGGCACTTCCTGGCTCGTCTGCACGGAGCAGGCGGGTCGTCCGCACGGAACGGGTGGGGGAGGAAGTGCCTTTGGGCGACCCGGGAAGTGACTTCGGATGAGACGGGATGTGCCTTCGGGCGACGAGGGCCTTTTCGCAATATACCCTAACACCCTAACCCAGTAGGCCTGGAACGCCGATACACAAAGGATTTGCGCTGGGTTAACCTATGCGGTGACACCCTAACCCAGGCCTAACCCCACCCTAACCCTTCAACCTGATGGCTTTGCTGACGGGTTAGGGTAGGGTTAAGGTGGGGATAGGGTGTCGGCCTATACCTTAACCCGCCTCAAAGTCCGATGAACAGAGGGATTGAGAGGGGTCGGGTTAGGGTGTTAGGGTGTTCTTGAAATAAGGCCTCGACGTGAAAAATGAGCATCTTTGCACCGATGCCGTCTATGGGTTGTCCGGATACTGCTTTGCTGGTGTTCCGATGGCACTTTCGAGACGAAGGGATGGCACTTTACCCCCCAAAAGTGCCATCGGAACGAGTCGAAGAAGCCATGCCTTGCTCCCGAAGAAGGCCTCTCTTCGACCCGAAGATGACGTTCCATGTACACAATGTACCTTTATTATGTGTACAGGTAGCGCTTGATGCTGCGCTTAGGAGTTTTCTCGAACTCTTCATGGAAGATATTGACGGCCTGGATGCGCTCGTAGGCGGGTAGCATCTCGTTGAGGTCGTGGCGATTGAGCTCCATGATGTTCTTGACATGTTCGTCGGTGAGTTTCAGCTCGTTGGCCTCGTCCCAGTCGGGTACGATGAGTGCTTCGAGACGTCCTTCACGCTGTACGATAAGGCTCTCGCTGACCATGAGCATGGAGTTGAGCTTGTCCTCGATTTCCTCGGGATAGATGTTCTGGCCGTTGGCTCCGAGGAGCATGTTCTTCTTACGTCCCTTGATGAAGATGTTGCCCTGGGCGTCCATCACGGCGAGGTCGCCGGTATGGTACCAGCCTTCACTGTCGAGTGCCTGATGGGTAGCTTCTTCGTTCTTGTAGTAGCCCAGCATGACGTTCTTGCCGCGGGTCAGGATTTCGCCTGGTTTGTTCTGAGGGTCATCGCTGTCAATCTTGACTTCCATATTGATAACGGCTCGTCCGCAAGAGGCTGGCTCGAAGGTCTTCCAGTCGGAGTAGGAGATGATGGGTGCACACTCGGTGGCTCCATAGCCAACGGTGAGTGGGAAGTTGAAACTATGCAGGAAGGCTTCGACCTCTTGGTTGAGGGCTGCACCACCGACGATGCACTCGTACATGTTGCCTCCGAAGGCACTGACGACTTGCTGACGGACCTTGCGCTTGATGAACCAGCCAATGACGGGGGTATTGATGTACTTGGCTGCAGGGCTGGCCATGAACTTCTTCATGACCTTCATGCGGACGGTCTTCTCGATGATGAGTGGTACGGCAACGACAACCCGCGGCTTGACGTCCTGGAAGGCCCGTGCGATGAACTGCGGGGTGGGTTTGCGTGTGAGGAAGAAGATGTGGCAGCCGTGGAGGCTCTCATAGAGGAACTCGAACAGCAGACCGTACATGTGGGCCATAGGGAGTATGGAGAGGACATTGCTGCCTTCGGACATGGCGCTGTTGAGTTCCTTGCAGGCAAACTCGTAGTTGCTGTCGAAGGCACGGTAGGGCAGCATGACGCCCTTGGAAAAGCCTGTGGTGCCGGAGGTGTAGTTGATCATCATCAGGTCGTTCTCGTCGGCCTCTGGCTCGAAGGTCACCTGGTCGCGCTTCAGCTGGTCGCTACCATACTTTTTGCGGAAGGCGTCGTCAAGCTGGGCGACGGCAGTCTGCAGCGTCTCGTTGCCTGAGAAGACGCTATAGTCCTCCATCCTCAGGATGCCTTGCAGCTGTGGCATCTCGTCAGGGACAATCTCCTTGAGGATATTGGGTGCGGCATAGAGCAGCGTTGTCTCGCTATGGTTGACGATGTTGTGTATCTGGTCAGGCTGGAAGTCGTTGAGGATGGGTACGACGACAGCACCATAGGACACGACGGCCATGAAGGCAATGCCCCAGCGTGAGCTGTTGGGACCACAGAGGGCTATGCGGTCACCGCGTTTGATACCTGTCTCCTGGAAGACGATGTGCTGACGGGCAATGAGGTGGGCAACGTCGGCATACTGGTAGCTTTCGCCCAGATAGTTGGTGTAGGCTGGCATGTCCCAGTGGGTTGTCAGCGTTTGTTCGATGAGCTTGATCATAGTCGTGTCTTATTTTGCATAAATGTCGAGTACCATCTGTCGGATGATGAACTCGTACTTGGCCTGAACGGCATTCTCTTGTGCCTTGCGCAGTCGCTGTGTGGCCTGGGTGAGGTCGTAGGAGGTGCTGCGACCGGCTTCGTACTTGTCGCTCTCGTAGCGGTACGACAGTTGGCTGGCCTCCTGTGACTTTTGTGCTGAGAGATACTTGTCGCGGGCATTGAGTGCGTCGTAGTAGGCCTGGTCGATGTCTTTGCGCAGACGTTGGCGGCTGTCGTCGAGTGCCAGTTGGCTGTTGAGCAGCTGCATCTTGGCCTTGCGGATGTTGTCGCGTGTCTGGAAGTGGTTGAAGATGGGTACGTTGAAATGCAGGCCTACCACCTCGCTCTTGTTGTTCCACAGCTGTCCGAAGAGTCCCTTGTCGTGTGACTGGTGGAAGAGGTTGAGATAGTAGGAGTTGAGTGATGCC
The DNA here is from genome assembly GCA_045131435.1 of Prevotella sp. Taxonomy (GTDB): domain Bacteria; phylum Bacteroidota; class Bacteroidia; order Bacteroidales; family Bacteroidaceae; genus Prevotella. The sequence goes on along the minus strand of JBGUQW010000131.1, from coordinate 29,879 downwards.
TTCAAGTCGACGGTAGGATAGTAGCCTGCCCGGGCTGTGGCAATGTCGAACTTGCTCTTCTCTACCTCTGCCTTTCCGGCGACGATGGAAGGATATGCCTCTACGATGTCAGCATAGAGCTGCGTGGGGTTGTGTATGGCTGCATTGATGAGCTGTTCGTCGGCAATATCTTGTACGTCAAAGCCCTCGACAGTCTCCAGGTTAAGCAGCTGTGACAGGGTGAGCAGTGCCATCTGATAACGTCCTCGGGCCACGGTGAGGTCGTACTCATTCGTTGCCAGCTCGGCCTCGGCATCAGCCAGGTCGCTCTGCGGATTCTTGCCGTCATCTACCAGCTTGCGCGTCTTGTCACACAGCTGGCGACTGGTTTCCACCTGCGACTGTGCCACCTCCATCATGCCTTTTTCGTAGAGCACCTGCAGGTAGTAGGTGGCAATCTGTATGGACAGGTTCTTACGGGCTGTTGCCAGATTGGCTGTTGCCTGTTCTACCGACCAGTGGGCAGCACGCTTCTTGTTGATGCGTCGGAAGCCATCGAAAATAGGCATATCCAATTCGACAGTGGCATTGGTGTACGACAGGTCGGCACTGTAGCTGTCGGGCGACGACGGCATTGACCCGGTTGAAGCGTACGCATTGCCGAAGCTGAAGCGCTGGGCACCTACGGCCGAAAGTGTGGGCATCCAGTCGTTCCTGGCGGTATTGAGGTCGTTCTGCTTCAGTTGCAGGTCGACTGCCCGCTGCTGTATATTGATGTTATGGTCGACGGCATATTGTACGCACTCGTCAAACGACCATTGGCGCTGGGCGTTGACTGTTGACCATTGAACATTGACCATTGACCATTGAACAGTGAACAGTGGAGACAGTAAACCGACGGCAACGAGCAAAAACTTGCGATTGATTCTTTTTTTCATGCTTTTGTTCTCTAAACTCTTAAAACCCAAACCACAACTACTTCTCTATTCCCCTGAGCATTTCGCCTGCCTTCACACCACTCTTCAGCTCGACATAGAGTCCGTCAGAGAGACCTACCTGAACCTCGCGGCGTTCGAACTTCTGGTTCTCCTCATCCTTGGGGTCGGAGGTCAGTACGTAGACGTAGGTCTTGCCATCCTCAAACTGTACGGCCGTTTCTTCGCAGCTAAGGACATTTGTGGCCTTGGCAATGACAATGTTAGCATTGGCACTGTAGCCCGAGCGGATTGCCACATTGCTGGGGATGTGGGCTGTGGCCCTCAGCTCGAACATCTTGGCACCGTTCTGCATCTCGCCCTCAGGTGCGATATAGTCGAGGGTGGCAGGAATCGTGACATCCTGCATGGAACCTAAGGTGAGTTCAATGTCCATACCTTGCTGCAGGCGGGCCACCTCGGTCTCGTCGATGAAGCCCCGGAAGATGACATCCCCCATGTTGGCAATCTTGGCCACCGTGGTACCCTCGGTAAACGCACTTGTTCCCGACACTGACGAACCCTCCTTGACAGGCACGTTGAGTACCAGGCCTGAGATGGTAGAGCGCAGATCGGTGATATTGACGTCGCCCGACCGGCTGGACGTACCCTTGGTGATTACGTCCACCTGTGTACGGGCAGCAGTCAGCCGTTCCTTGGCAGCTGCCAGACGAGACTCCTTCTGTTCGTACTCCTCGCGGCTCACCACGCCTTTTTCGTACAGGTTCTTGCAGCGGTCAAACTCACGCTGTTCCTCCTGCAGGTCAATGTTGGCAGACTCTACCTGGCCCTTAGCCTGATTGAGCTGCCCCATGTCAGGAATAATCTTGATTTTGGCAATGATGTCGCCTGCGTTGACATACTTACCAGGCTGTACCATCAGCTGACTGATGACACCCGTAGCCAGGGGCTTAACCTCTACTTGGTTACGCGCCTCGACACTCCCCGTAGCCGTGGTCTTCTTCACGATGTCACGCTGTTCGGATTTGAACAGCTCATAGACTGTAGGAGCTGGTTGTGACTGTTTCCACAAGAAATAGAATGTGTAAATGACGAAAAGCCCCAAAAGGCTCCATCCTGCGATCTTTAATGCTTTTTTCATATTCTTATTTTTATAATTATTTTTCTGAAGTTATCGGAGTTATCGAAGTTATCGACGATACCTATTCTTCCCTCAGTGCCTCGATGGCCTTGATGGCCAATGCCCTCTTGGCAGGCAGCCATCCAGCAAACAAGCCACCCATTACAAGGATGACCAAGGCAGCGACAGCCGGAACGAATGGTACGTAGGGATTTGTAAACACCGAGGCCCCGTCGTCGGGCATCGCATTGCGTAACGCACTCAGTGCAAAGGTACCCATAGCCAGTCCAAAGATACCCGCCGAGAATGTCAGCACGAGGCTTTCGCACATGATCTGCTTGATGATGACCTCGGGCATGGCTCCCAGTGCACGACGTACACCGATTTCCTGGGTCCGTTCCTTAACGGTAACCATCATGATGTTGGAGATACCTATCAGTCCTGCGAGCAATGTGCCAAGACCGACAATCCATATCAGGATGTTAAGGCCAATAAAGAGGTATTTATACTGGTTCAGAATGTTGGCAAGATTAAACGTCACAAGTGCTGACGGGTCTTTGGGATGCACCTTATGCAAGCCCTTTATGAACTGCTCCAGTCGTTCCTGATATTCCATCGCCGGATACTCGTCATGCAGCGTGATGACAATCTGTTGCACTTGGTTTCCCTTGCCGTATACCTGCATCTCGGTGGTCAGGGGCAGCTGGATGCCATAGTCAGGATCCAGTTGCAGATTCACCATTTTATTGGTATTCTTAACCACACCCACAATCATATAGGTAATCCCGTCGACGGCCATCGTCCTGCCAACGGGCTGGACATTAGGGAAGAAGTTCTTCTGAACGTCGGTACCAATCACACACACCTTACGTGCTTCGCGCAGGTCGATATCATTAATGAAACGACCAGCCACGAGCTTTTGAGGGATGTTCCGAAGGTAGGGTGGGGTTACGCCAACCACCTTATATGAGCCCATCTTATCGCCATGGTTGATGACCTTTAAGGCTCCCTCATCAACGTAATCCAGCAGCGTCATATTACCAATTTCCTTTGGGAACGACTGCCTGAATTTCACCGTATCTTCCAAACTGATGCTCCATTTGCGTCCCTGACCATTACCCTCATAAGGCATGCTGGTCTCTTGGGGTATCAGGAACACACTATTCGTGGGCAGCAGCATGAACTTGCCTACCAGTCCGTTGTTCAGTCCCATGCCGGCACCAATGAGCATCACCAGCATGAAGATGCCCCAGAAGACGCCGAAGGCCGTCATGAGGCTTCGCCACTTCTGACTGGCGACCGTTTCTAATATTTCTGACCAAAAATCTTTATCAAACATACTGTTATTTTCATTTTTGTCATTAATAGCCTTAAGCCGCCAAGGCATCGACGAGTTTACAATTCACTGCTTTCTTAGCCGGTACATAGCCTGCTATCACACCGGCAGCGAGCATGACGAGATTGGCCGCTATTATCACATCGAGTCCCACGGTCGGTGAGTCGAAGATGCCAGAACCGCCCATTGCACCAAGTGCGCCGGCCAGCAACTGGGTTACACCAACCCCTGCCATCATCCCAACATATCCAAATATGAGGGTGATGATGACCGACTCTATAATAACCAGTCCGACAATATGCTCATTGGAAGCCCCCATTGCTTTTCTGACGCCCAATTCACGGGTACGCTCTTTGACCGTAATCATCATGATATTACTCACGCCCACAACTCCCGACACCATGGTGGCCAGTCCGATGATGATAATGAACAGGTAAATGCCATCAAGAATCCCGACTGTATTCAGGTAATTCTCGTAGTTTGCATCTATTTTGACGGCCGAGGGATCGTTGACATTAAAATCCTTCATCTCTGCCATTTCCCGGCGAAGGTTCTTTTCAAAGGTTTCATTGGAGGGCACATCATCCAGATTCTGTGTCATGATATTAATCTTGGCAAGATGATTGTCCTGACAGAAGATCTGCTGTACGATGGTATAGGGTGCATGGATCTCACGCACAACGCTCCCCACATCCATATTAGGTTCAAACATACCGACCACCAGAAACATCACATCACCAATTCTGATTTGCTTGCCCACAGGATGCTGGTTGTCACGGAACAGGATCTTGGCCAGACTGGCAGACACAAGACACACTTTTCTAAGGGAATCCATGTCAGTCTGGTTGAGCGAACGTCCTTGTACAATCTTGATGTGTTCCGTATGTTCAAAATTCAGCACTTGTCCGTCTATATTACCATTAGTCTCCACTGTCTTGTAAGTAATGCTTACAGCTGCACTCAGCGTACTTGTTATATGCGAGATTTGCTGAGGGAAGACTTTCTCCAGCCGGACTACATCTTCGGGGGTAAACGTTATCTCCTTGTTCTTTGGCCAGCCATTGTACAGCATCGATGTCTTGCCTGGCGTGATGGTATAGATATTGTCTGTTGCATCGGAGAAATTGGCCATCATACCCTTCAACAGGCCGTTACCAGCACCAAGGAGTACGATGAGGATAAAAATTCCCCATCCTATCGAGAACCCCGTCAGTGCGATTCTCGTCTTGTTACTTTTCATGGAGATAAAAACCTCCATCATAATATCTCTCATGCCATCAAGCTTATTTCGTTACTGGTTGCCTCTCATCCCTGGCTATAACGCCGTCTTTGAAGAAGATACGGCGGTCTGTCTGGTCGGCTATGTCCTGTTCGTGTGTCACAATGATGACGGTCTGTCCGTTTTTCCTGTTCACGTCACGCAACATGTCCATCACCTCCTGAGTCGTTTTCGAGTCGAGGGCGCCAGTAGGTTCGTCGGCCAGGATAATCTTTGGATGCGAGATGAGGGCACGGGCAATGGCCACACGCTGACGCTGTCCTCCAGACAATTGCATGGGCAGGTGATCCCAGTGGTTGGCCAGTCCAACCTTATCAAGATACTCCATGGCCATGTCGTTGCGTTCCTTTCGCCCCACTCCCCGGTAGTATAGCGGCAGAGCAACATTCTCCATCGCATTCTTGAAGTTAATCAGGTTGAACGACTGGAAGATGAAGCCTATCAGCTGGTTACGATACCTACAGCCTTGGCGCTCGGTAATATCCTTTATCAGATTTCCTGCCAGCCGGTATTCGCCTTCGTCATAGTCGTCGAGAATGCCCATGACGTTGAGCATCGTCGACTTGCCCGATCCTGAGGGTCCCATGATACTTACCAGTTCGCCTTCTGAGATATGGAGGTCCACCCCCTTCAACACGTGAAGGGGCTGGGCTCCGGGGTAAGTTTTATGAATTCCTTTTAAGTCTATCATTGTTATTCAAGAGAAGTAAAAATAAAATCCACGTACGAATCGACACACTCCTGATGCAGCATTGTCATGTGGTCACCGTCAGCCTTGATGGCACAGACGTCATCACGATACTGTTTCCATAACGCTACATTATCGATTTCACGCTGCGGGATGAAGTATTTTCTCAGTTGTTCGTCGTCGGTCTGCAGGGTCTGGAGCACTTGTTCCTCTGTCGTTCCCAGCTTTTTGGCAATCTCAGCGGCAACGCTCTCCTTTTTGGCAGAACTTACCAGTATGACTTTTCCGGTCAGTGCCTCAGGCTTCCCACAGCAGTTCAGCTGTTTGTACATGTTGTGCACTTCGAGATGATCTTCATCAAGGTCGTTAACCTGTTCTTTCAGCTCTGCAGGCAACATACTGAAGTCAAGATCCGGTCGTACCAGTTCGCGGTCATTATCCACCCAGAACGAGTCGAGCATGCATACAGACAGTTTCTGCTCGGGATGATCCTGTTGCCAGCGCACTGCCAACCGGTAGCTCAGGTCAGCACCGAAGCAATGTCCCGTAAAGAGTTGTATCTCCTCGAATCCTGCCAGCATCAGTTGTACGTCAAGCAGTGAGTCATAGAATTCAATGACGTTGTTGATGTCATCTTCCATAAAGACATACTTGAAATGGGTAGTGATGGCTTCGATCACCAGGACGTTATACTTCTCGTGCAGCCGTTCCATATACGGTTTCAAATCAGCATAGCGGGTCTCGCCTTGGACGAGTACTGCCACGGGCTTGTCAGGTGCTGGTTGCTTGTACCAGAATATCAGTTGCTGGTTGACTGAGAGCACGCCCCGTATGCTCTTGGTGCGCATGAAGTCGTCCACCTTGATATCCACCCCTTCTGTGTGTGCTTTCGCCACGAGACGTATGGCCAGGAGCGATGTCATGCCCAGCAGCATCAGGTTGTCGGTCACGCCAAACTGATCGTGACCCAGCAGGTCCTTTGCGATGTTAAACAGAATCTCCTCGCGCTTGGTCGATGGCGGCACGTCCTCCGTCTGGGTCTTTATCTCCGGCACCGGCAGTTTCTTGCGGTCAATCTTTCCGTTCGGCGTCATCGGCACACTCTCCAGTCGCACAATGGCCTCAGGAATCATGTAGTCCGTCAGCGTCTGCGACAGGTGTTCACGTATCTCTGCGTCGTTCATCTCCCTGTCAGCCGTATAGTACAAGCACAGGTGTTGCGTACCGTTGATGTCCTTGACGTCGGCCACAACGGTGATGATGCCGGCAATCTCTTTCGCACATTTCTCTATCTCACCCAGTTCGATACGGAATCCGCGCAGCTTCACCTGGGTATCGATACGGCTGATGTACTCCAGCTCGCCGTCCTCATTCCACCGGCACAGGTCGCCAGTATGGTACATACGAACCTGTCGGCCCCAGCAGTCCTTGTCGACGAATGGGCAGTCGACGAACGACTGAGCCGTACGCTCCGGCAGTTTCCAATAGCCACGGCCTACCTGAATACCGGCGAAGCACAGTTCTCCTGCAATACCCTGCGGCACCAGCTGTCCGGCCTGGTCGACGATGAAGTTATAGTTGTTGGCCACTGACCGTCCTATCGGTATCTCGGTCACACGCTCTCCCGGTGCAATAGCATAATAAGAGGTGTCGTCGGTACATTCCGTCGGACCATACACATTGATAATCTCGATATGCTTGCTATAGACACCGGCCATTTTCTCGCCACCGCCAGTAATGAACCGAACGGGCAGGTCGTCGAATGTGTTCAGCAGCAGACACGTGATGGCTGTCGAGTAACCGCCACCCGTAATACGATGCTTGAACAGGAAGCTTCGAATGGCCCCCAGGTCTTTGCGGATTTCCGTCGGCATGATATGGAACGAGCCGCCCAGCGTCAGGACGGGATACATGTCCTCGATATGTGCGTCGAACGAGAACGAGCGGTGACCGCTGATACGGTCGTGAGCCGTTAGCCTCTCCATGTCGATCACCACCGCTATGAAGTTTTTCAGTCCCGCCTGGTGCAGCATGGCACCCTTCGGCTTTCCCGTGGAGCCCGACGTATAGATCATATACGCCAGTCCCTCCGGCGTACTCAGGTCGATGTGCTCCACCTCGTCCAGACGGGCGTTTCTGACCTCATCAGAAGCCATGAAGTCGTCAATAAAGAGTATCGTGGCCTCACCTGTTGTGAAGTCGCCCTCCCGTTTCTTGGTCTCCAGCACCTCGTGAGTGGTGATGATGACCTTGGCCTCAGAGTCCTCGATCATGTACGTCAGTCTGTCGTTAGGATACTCAAAGTCCAGCGGCGTGTACGCTGCACCGGCCTTATGGATGGCCAGCACGCTGAGCGGGAACTCCTTCAGACGATCCAGCAGCACACATACGAAGTCGTTGCCCTTGATGCCTGCCGCCATCAGCTTTCGGGCCAGCAGGTTGGCGTAAGCGTCCATTTCCTGGTACGTCAGCAGGCTGTTCTTGTCGAAAACGGCAGGAGCGTCCGGTGTACGCCGGGCCTGTTCGCTGAACACGTTGGCAAACGTCTTGCTGATGTCCACATTCAGTGCCTTGCCACTCGACAGTTTCTGCATTTCCGGCATGTCTTCGTCGCTGACAAGCGAAATATCGTTCAGCTCGCCAACGGCTACACTCTTCAAGGCAAAGTTTTTCAGGGCCGACGCTAGGCGCTGCATGTCCGTCGTGCTATAGAGTGCACCATTGTATTCCAGCATCAGTGCATAACCATTCAGCCCCTCCGGATATACCGTTACTGTCAGTGGCAACTTGGCCGTGTCCAGTGTGAGGACCATCGTCTCTGGCATCTCCTCCGGGACGTCATTGCTTTCCAGACCACCCTGATATACATACATAATTTCAGGACGGATGTTGTACCGTTCCACCATCTTGGTAAACGGATAGAAACAGCGCGACTTGGTATTGAAGAACTGTTCCTGCGTGCGCTTGACGGCATCGGCCATCGAACCAGCCTTACTCATCATGTCACTCGTACTGGTCACCGGCAGCGTTTGTACAAACATGCCTATGCTGTCCATCAAGTCGGCCTCCATACGACCATTGTCGATACTGGTTATATAAATACTCGACTCACGTGTCACGCGGTGCAGCGTCTGCAGCAGCACGGTCATAAAGAAGTTGCTCTCCGTCATCTCGTTGGCTCTGCAATATTGCATGATATCGTTGCGTGGGATGGTCAGCTTCAACTGTTTGTTGCCTGACGTCAGTCCTCTGGTCGAGCGTGGATATACGGCCAGCACCGGCGATGTCAGCAGACCGTCGAAGTAGTGTTCTGCCTCTTCATACTGGCTTGACGCCGTCATCGACTTCAGGTGCAGGGCATGGTCGAATGCGGTATATCTCTCTTTCTCCACCGGCAATCCGCCTAAAGCCTTCTCCAGTGCCATGTCGAATATCAACGAGGAGCCACCGTCGAAGATGATGTGGTGTACATCCATGAACAGCCATACGCCAGTGGGCGTCTGATAGAGCGACAGCCTGTATAGGTCGTCATTAAACAGGTCGAACGGCCGTATCAGTTTCTGGAAGAATCCGGCATCGGGTTCCGCGTCCAGCGTCTGCACGCTGACCGTCACTGGTGCGTCGTCGCGGCGCAATTGTACCACATCGTCGCCTTCGTAGTCCAGGCGCGTCTTCATATAGGCATGAGCCTCTACCACCGCTATCAGGGCGTCGCGCAACGTTTCTGCCGTCGCCTGTTTGTACTTCGTCGCCGTAGGTATGTTATACTGCGTCGTGTCGCGGTTCATCTCCCAGTCTATCAGCACACCGCGCTGGTTCTCCGTCAGAGGATAGCGGTCGAGAGCCTCTCCTAACCTCCCCGAAGGGGAGGAAATGGTCTCCCCTCCTTCGGAGGGGTCGGGGGAGGCTTGGGCAATCTCACGAACGGTTGGGTGCATCAGTATGTCCTTTACAGGAATGCTGCGCTTCAGTTCCTGCTTAAGGGCTGCCGAGAGTCGCATGGCCGACAATGATGTAAGGCCGACCGAGATGAGGTTGGTGGTGACACCGAACTCCTCCACTTTCAGCAACCGGCTGACCACATCCCATATCTGCTGTTCCATGTCGTTGGCAGGGGTAACAATATCAGCAAGCGTGATTTCCGGAACAGGAAGTGCGCGGCGATTGATTTTACCATTGGGCGTCAGCGGCATCGTGTCAAGTGGTATGTAGGTATCCGGCACCATGTATTCAGCCAGCGACGAGGCTGTGAGCGCGGCGCGGATATCCTCGCTGTCGAGCGTTGCTCCTTCATCCAAAGTATAATAGAGCAGCAAGTGGTCAACGCCAGCCACCTTTCGCACCTCGGCAGCAGCCTGACGGATGCCGTTCGTCTGCAACACCTTGTTCTCTATCTCTCCCAGCTCTATGCGGAAGCCTCTCAGCTTCACCTGGAAGTCAATACGTCCCAGATATTCTATGTCGCCCTGTTCGTTCCAACGGCAGATGTCGCCAGTATGATACATGCGGACACGGCGTCCCCACGCGTCGTTCTCTACAAACGGACAGTCACAGAAAGCCTGTGCCGTACGCTCCGGCAGCTGCCAGTAGCCGCGTCCCACCTGAACGCCAGCAAAGCACAGCTCTCCTGCCACGCCCTGCGGCAACAGTCGCCCATGCGAGTCGACGATGAAGTTGTAGCAGTTTGCCACCGACTTACCGATGGGTATGTTGTCGACGCGCTCCCCCGGAGCAATCTTATAGTAAGACGTATCGTCGGTACACTCCGTCGGACCATAGACGTTGATAATCTCGATATGGTCGCTATATACGCCGTCCAGCTTCTCGCCACCAGCCGTAATGAAGCGCACGGGCAGGTCGTCGTAGGTGTTCAGCAACAATGCCGCAACAGCCGTCGAGTATCCGCCACCCGTTATCTGATGGTCAAACAGGAACTGCCGGATAGCCTCAAGGTCTTTTCGTATTTCCGTAGGCATGATGTGGAACGAGCCGCCCAGCGTCAGGACGGGATACATATCCTCGATATGCGCATCGAACGAGAACGAGCGGTGCCCCTCGATGCGGTCGTCAGCCGTCAGCCTCTCCATGTCAATCACCACATTGATGAAGTTCCACAGACCCGCCTGATGCAGCATGGCACCCTTGGGCTTTCCCGTGGAGCCCGACGTATAGATCATATAAGCCAGGTTGTCGGGAGTCGTCAGGTTGATGGGCTCGGCCTCTGCGCTGAAGTCTATGTCCTCGATGAATATCACTTGTGCCGTACCCGTGTCAAAATCACCCTCGGCCTTCTTGGCGTCCAGTACGGCATGGCTGGTGATGAGTACCTTCGACTGCGAGTTCTCGAGCATGTACTGCAGACGCTCGTTGGGATATTCAAAGTCCAGGGGTGTATAGGCAGCACCGGCCTTATGGATGGCCAGCACGCTGAGCGGGAACTCCTTATAGCGGTCGAGCATCACGCAGACGAAGTCGTCAGGCTCTACACCAACAGCCACCAGTTTGTGGGCCAATACGTCAGAACGGTGCGACAGCTGGCCGTATGTCAACTGGCTGCACTTGTCAACAACAGCCACGTTGTCGGGTACCAGCTTGGCACGTGCCTCAAAGACCTCGGCAAACGTCTTGGTGATATCAACGTCAAGGTGTTTTCCACTCGACAGCGCTATCACGTCGTTTGCGCCATGCTCGTCGAGCAGCGGTATCGCTGCGAGCGAAGCCGACTGTGGTGCCTGCTCGGAAATGCACTTCAGCAAGTTCGCCAGCTGGAGCATGTCTTTCTTGGAATACAACGCCGTATCATATTCCAGCATCACCACGTAGTCATCACCCCGTGGAGCCACTGTTACGCCCAGCGGGAACTTGGTCTGGTTGAGCTGCAGGTGGAACTGTTCACCTGCAGGTTCCTGCGACTCTCCACCGGGCTGGAACGCATACATGATCTGCGGACGGATGCCATACTGTTCCACCATCTTGGTAAACGGATAGAAGTCGCGCGACTGCGTTTCCAGCAGTTGGTAGTGCATTTTCCTGACAGCCTTTGCCACACTCGCCGTACCGTCGGCCGCCGAGCTCACGGCAGGAATGGTCTTTACGAACATACCCATCGTGCCCATCATCCGTAAGTCGGAGCGTCCGTTGTTGATGGTGGCAACCGACAGCTCATCCTCACGTGTCACGGTATGCAACACGTGCATAAGGACAGAAAGGAAATAGCTGTTAGGCGTTACGGCCTCTTTCTTACAGAATGCCGTAACGTCACCGCCTTGAATGGTCACCGCAGCCCTGCCGTCGTCATCACTTTCCGTCGACTGGCTTCGCGGATAAGCCACACTGGGCTTACCTTCCAGCAGATTCCTGAAGTAGCCGTCGGCCTCCGCATATCTGTCCGATAGCGTCAGCCGGTATTCATCCAGCGCAAAGTCAAAGGCAGTATACGACTCCTGTTCCACCCTCTCCCCACTGTATGCTTTCTGCAGGTCGGCAGCCAGGAACATAGATGAAGCACCGTCATAAATCGTATGATGAATATCCATGAACAACCAGACAGTCTTTTCGAAAGTATAAATCTCCAAGCGATACAGCGTGTCTTCATACAGATTGAACGGGCGGACACGACGCTGGAAGAAGGCCGTGTCAGGCTTCTCCGTCAGCTCTTGCTGAAGAATTTCCACAGGTTCTTCATCGCGGCGAATCTGCATGACGTCGCCTCCATGTTGCACAAATCGAGTCTTCAGGTACGCATGCGCATTGAACACCTGCACAAGAGCATCGTGCAGCCTCCGGGCATCTCCATTCTCAAAGACTAGAACCTCAGGAATATTGTACTGTGTGGTGTCACGATTCATCTCCCAGTCGAAGATAACACCGCGCTGGTTCTCCGTGACAGGATAATAATAGCCTAAGCCCCAGGTCCATGCGCCCGTCGTGGCTTCGGACTGCATGGCACCTTGCTGTTCGCCCGACTTGCTGTCAATGACGGCAGCAACCTCGCGGATAGTAGGATTCTGCAATACATCCTTCACGGTTAGTTCTACGCCTAACTCCTTGTGGATGCCGACAGTAAACCTCATGGCCGACAGTGATGTAAGACCCATAGAGATTAAATTGGTGGTGACACCAAACTGCTCATGCTTCAGCATCTCCGCCACCATCTGGAAAATCGTTTTTTCCGTATCTGTCTCAGGTGCAATGATCTCTTCGGAATCCACAACAGGAGTAGGAAGAGCCTTGGTGTTCACCTTACCATTCGGGGTCAACGGCATTTCACTCAACTGCATGTAAGAGGTAGGCACCATATAGTCTGTCAGTTCTTCTGACAGGAAGCTACGCAGCGCGTCCTTGTCAATATCCCTGTCCGCAGTATAGTAGGCACACAGATGCTGAACGCCTCCGATTTCCTTCACCTGAACCGACTCCATCTTGATGCCCTCGTACTGGCCTATCACGGTCTCAATCTCACCAAGTTCGATACGGAATCCACGCAGTTTTATCTGACTATCGATACGACCCAGATATTCTATCTGTCCGTCAAAGTTATATTTCACAAGGTCTCCAGTATGATAAACCTTTACCTGTTGCCCTTGAATAGTAATCTCTGAAAACTTCTCGTTGGTCAGATCTTCCCGTTTCCAGTATCCGGCAGCCATCTGCGGTCCTGCCATGCACAATTCTCCTGCAACACCATCAGGCACCAAATGGCCAAAGGAGTCCACCACATACGCTGTCAGATTATCCAGTGCCCGGCCAATAGGAATATTCCGATATTCCTTTCCTGGCTCAACATCAAAGAAGGTGGCATCGACCGTGAACTCGGTAGGACCATACGTGTTAATCAATCTGCATTTACATTCTGGTGCAGCTGTCATCTTCTCACCACCCACAACCAGATAGTCTACGGGCAGGTCAGGATACATCTGCAACAACATCTGTCCCAGTTGCGTGGTATAGCATCCACCGGTAATGCCGTTATTGACAATGAAGTCATGAAGCAGCATCATATCCTTGCGTGCCTCCTGAGGTACTGTGTAGAGCGTTCCGCCAACTGTCAGAACAGGATAAAGATCCTCAATAGAAGCATCGAAAGAGAATGAAGAGTGACAACAAATACGGCTCTTCTCAGTGTGATTCCATTCCTTGGCTATAAACTGTACAAAATTTGCCTTGGCTACATGTGGTATCATCACACCCTTGGGCTTACCTGTTGATCCAGATGTGTAAATCATATAAGCCAGTCCTTCTGGCTTGGACAGATTGAGACCAGTAAACGCCTTTGTATCACAAGTAGCAATGAAATCGTCTATAAAGAATAGCTCACCCTGATATGAACTGAATTCACCATTGGCATTCTTCTCGTCAAAAATAGCATGAGAAGTAATCAGCATACTACTCTCCGAATCCTCAAGCATGAAAAGCAATCGGTCGTTAGGATAGTCATAATCCAATGGTACATAAGCGAAACCGGCTTTCTCAATTCCTATAGCAGCAGCCAGGAATTCTTTCTGATAGCCAAGCATAATCGAGATAAATGGAGAGTGCTTTGTATGCACTTTTTCTATGATATGTTTGGCAACAGCCTCGGTTAAAACATTCAGCTCTGCATACGTATAATGTCCTTTCTCATCAACGACGGCTATGTTGTCAGGCGTCTTCTCTGCCTGAGTCATCAATAACGAGGGGAAGGTCTGAGCAGGATCTATGGCCAGGGTCTTGCCCATAGCCTTTTCAGCAACAATTCTTTCCTCATCCGGAGAAAGTAACGACACATCAGAAATGAACTTCGCCTTAGCCAAATTCTCAGCCACATTGCCTATAGCATTCGCAAAGAGCTTCATGTCATACTTGTTATAACGCATTCCATCGTATTCAATGCGGATAGCATAACTGTCACCATCAGGATAAGCAGTGACGTCAAGCGGGAATTTGACTGTATCCAGATCGAGAGGTATGATTTCTGCACCCTTGGGGGCAGTCCCTTCCATCAGTCCTCCTTGGTAGATAAACATAATTTCAGCACGGACATCGTGACGTTCTACCAAATGCGTATAGGGATAGAAATCTTGAGCGTAAGTCTGCTGAAGAACATCGTGCATTTGTCTGGTAAAATTGATGCTCGTCATACCCTTTTCTATCCGACCTGTGACGGGAAGCGTTTTAACAAACATACCAACGCTATGCATCAGCGCGGCATTCGAACCGCGACCTGCAGAAATCGTGAGGTATAGCGGTTGCTCTTCACGTGTAAACATACTCAAAGCCAAAGCAAAAGCTGCTTGCAGGTAGCTTCCCACGGTGACTTCATTCGCCGAACAATAGTTGTTGATATCCTTAGAAGGAATATGAGTATCTACTGTACCAGAAGGTATATTATCCGGTGCAGTGGAATTCATAAACGTTGATACATTCAATCCCCCAACCAAATGGTCGAAGAAATCTTCAGCTTTCTTATAGCTTTCACCCTTCAGAAGCTCATCCTCGTAGAGGGCAAAGTCGAAGGCGGAAACGGCCTCTTTCGCGAGTTGCTGACCCTGATATGCCTTGAAGATATCGCCAAGGAATACACCTTCCGACAATCCGTCATATACCAAGTGGTGGATATCAATGAATAGATAAACGGATTTAGGAGTTTTTATTACCTCAATACGCAAAAGGTCATCAGCAAGCAGGTTGAAAGGACGAACTTTATTTTGGAAATAGGATTTCCCTGGCTCTTCTGCCAGTTCTGTAGTTGTTATCTCAAATTCTGCACCATCACGTCGATAAAGCATGACGTCATTGTCAATCTTCACAACATGACTCTTTAGATAAGGATGCGCGGCTACCGAGCTTTTTATTGCAGCGACAAGCCGTCCGGCGTCCATCTCCTTAAACTTATAGGCGTATGGAATATTATACTGTGTGGTGTCACGGTTCATATCCCAGTCGATATAAATACCTCGCTGATTTTCGGATAACGGATAATACTCCCTGACCTCGTATGACCACTCTTCCTGTAACTCAGCATTTTCCGCTGTACCATTAAGCATTGCAGCCATCTGTCGTACCGTAGGCTTCATGATAATATCCTTGGTAGCCAAAGTCTTGCCTGTCTGTTGCATCAGATTAGCACTGATACGCATTGCAGCAAGAGAACTTAGGCCAACAGACACCAGATTGGTGGTTACACCAAGTTCATCTATCTTCAATTGCTTTTTCACCAGTTCAAGAATCGTCTCTTCTTCTTCATTTGCAGGAGGTACGATTTCTTCTATCTCCATCTTGGGAATTGGCAATGCCTTCCGATTGGTTTTTCCATTTGGTGTCAGTGGGATGCTGTCAATACGCATATAGACAGTTGGCACCATATACTCAGTCAGCGACTCACTGAGGTGTGCTTTCAGGCCTTCCTCGTCTATTTCTGTATCAGAAGTGTAGTATAGGCATAGCTGTTGTGTAGCTCCAATTGATTTTACGTCGGCTACAGCCTGACGAATGTCGCTGTATTTCACTGCCACACCTTCTATTTCACCCAGTTCCACGCGGAAACCACGTAGCTTTACCTGTCCGTCATTGCGCCCAAGAATTTCTACGTCACCATTGTCTTCCCATCGTGCAAGATCGCCTGAACGATATACCCGGATGCCATGATAGTCGACGAAGCGTTCAGCTGTCATTTTTTCCAGATTATTGTAGCCCAAGGCTACGCCAGGACCTCCTATCAGCATTTCACCAACAAATCCGACAGGCAGCAGCTGGCCAAACTGATCGACTATAAACTCCTCGTAGTTCAGGAGTGGACGTCCTACCGTCACCTTTTTAGCATGCGTCAGGTCGGCAATGTTTGAAGACACGGTAATTTCAGTTGGTCCATAAGTGTTAAAGATGTGTATACCTAACTCCTGTAGTTTTTCCAACAATTGCATAGGATACTTTTCGCCTCCAGACCAGACAGTCTTGCAGTGTGACAGCGCATCACGGAAATCATCCAGTTCCATGTAGGCGAGAATACGTGAGCATGTGCCATTGATAGCCTCGGCTCCTGTTCGTTTCATCAGGGTGGCCAGCAGGTGCGCATCCATTACTTCTTGTTCGTCAGCGAGTACACAGGTGATGCCATTGAACAGCGAACCGGCAAACTCCTTGAGTGACATGTCAAACGAGAGGGTAGTGATGCTGACAAACGACTTGACACCTAAATCTATCAGTCCTTGGATGTGGATATTGGCAGGATGTGGATATAGGTAGTTGGCAATACCTATGTGACGTAGCATGACACCCTTTGGGCGTCCTGTAGAACCTGAGGTATATATAAGGTATGCAATATCCTCTGGACTTACTTCGACGTTGGGATTCAAATCGTCGCCAGGCTTTGTGTTGTCCGAGTGGTAGATATCATCAAGCAGAATGACTTTCTCTGCCGGATAGTCAGCGGCATGTTCAGCAGTCGTGACGATATACTGAGCCTCGGAGTCGGTCATGATGAGGTTTATGCGGTCGGCCGGATACTCCGGGTCGCATGGGATATAAGCCGCTCCCGTTTTGCTCACACCAAACATGCATACGATAACACCCGATTGGCGTGGAAGCAGAAGTACGATACGATCACCTCGTTTTACACCTCTGCGCATCAGGGCATGAGCCACACGGTTTGCTTCGGTATTGAACTCTGCAAAGGTGAGTGTACGGTCTTTGGCAATAAGTGCCGGCCGGTCAGCATATTTAACAGCATTCTCTTCGATAGGCTGATAGTACAGTTTCCAGGGAATTTCCTGTTTGCATGTGCTTCGGAATCCTTCCACGCGTTGACGCTCATTGTCGTCAAGCATAGAAAACTGTGCTACTGTATCTATGGACACCGAACGGACAGAGGCAGCACGGAAAGCTGAAGCGAGTTTCATCATGTCGGATTCTGAATATAAGGCCGTATTATACGACAGCCTTATAGTAAAGGCGCTGTCACCCTTAAGGAAAACGGTGACTGTCAAAGGCACCTTCACAGTATCCAAGGTAATACTGATGTCCTTGTCATGCCCGTCGTCCTCGGTAGAAGCATTTATCTTGCCATGATAGACATAGAGGATTTCAGGATGGACATGATGACGTTCAGACATCATGGTAAGGGGATAATAGCTATACGATACTGTCTTCATCAGCTGGTCGTTCATCTCCTTAACAGCCTTCTCAAACGAAACCGGTGTCTTGTCTTCAAAATTAATCGTACTGGTTACCGGCAGCGTCTTGACATACATACCGATAGTCTTCATGACTTTTGAGTCGGTACGTCCGTTGTCGATGGTAAAGAACAATACCGATTCCTCGCGAGTCACACGATGGAGAATCTGGCTAAGTATCGTGGCAAAGTAGGCATTGGAGGTCATGCCTGCCTTCCGGCAGAAGTCTTCAATAGCTTTACTCGGAATTTCGAACGTGTACATGCCCATGCCTTCAACGGTCGTATTATCATTGCTATGCGGATAGGCGCTAGATGCTCGTTGGTCCAATAGCTTATCGAAATACTCTTGGGCTTGTTGACCTTCCTTACCGGACAGCTTGCCTGCCTCCAACAACGAATGATCGAAATAGGAGAATACCTCTGGCTCTATCTGCTCACCCCTTAGTGCTTTATCAATGTCGCTTTGCAAAACCAGCAGAGAGAAACCGTCATTGACCGTATGGTGGATATCCTGGAACAGATACAATCCGGCAGGTGTCTTATAGATTTCAAAGCGGTATAGAGGGCCTTCCAGCAGGTTGAACGGCCGTAGCCTCTTCTGGAAAAACTCAGAGTCGGGCTTTTCATCGATTTCATAAATGGGTATTTCCACGGGACTGTCGTCGCATCTTACCTGAACGACATCACCATCCTTCATGGCGAAATGCGTTTTGACATACGGATGGGCATTCACGGCCTCGATGAGTGCTGCACGCAAAGATTCTGCTGAAACGCCGGAGAAGCGTCGGATGTCAGGAAGATTATATTGCGTTGTGTCTCTGTGCATCTCCCAGTCGATGAACAGTCCACGCTGGTTCTCCGTAATGGGATAAAAATCCCTATGCGCATAGCGCCCCAGTATCTGCAACAGGAAATCGTCTTGGGACATGAGCGGATTTCCATTGGTGTCAACAAGCACTTCAGCGTCAACCAGATTCTCGTAGAGAGAAATGGTGTTTTCTTCATCATCGACTTGTTCTCCAAATTCAGCCAGTGTCATTTCAGGCTCGCCATTGTCGTCCACAAAGAAGCCTTGTGAGATAAGACTGTTATAAAGGTTTTCTCTGTTTTTTTGAACTTGAATATCCATATATCGTTTATTTTTTCTTAGCAAACAAATTAATTTTCTTTTTAGCTGGTGCATCAGCAGCTGGTGCTTTCACAGCGAGATTGCTGAATACATCACCACTTTCCGACTTCTTTTTCTCGTCAATGATGTTGGCAATATTTCTGACGGTAGGATTAATCATGACCTCTGCCAGCTTCAGAGAGACATTGAAGGTGTTGAATATCTGCACACCCATTCTCATGGAGACAAGGGATGTGAGACCTATTGAAACAAGGTTGGTAGTAACACCAAACTGGTTGTGCTTCAATGTTTCAGCTACGATGTCAAACACTTTCTTCTCCGTATCTGTCTCAGGTGCAATGATCTCACCCATTTCTATGACAGGCAATGGCAATATCTTACGGTCAATCTTTCCATTGGCATTATAAGGAAGTTTCTCCATCTGCATGTATGCCGTCGGTACCATATAGTCAGCCAAGTCCTGGGAGAGGAATTTCTTTAGTTCCTCGATGTCGATATCACTGTCAGCAACGAAGTAGGCACATAGGTTTTGCGCACCACCAATCTCCTTCACATCCACCACCTTTTGGGTGATTCCCGGGAACTCGGCTATCTTGTTTTCAATCTCACCCAGCTCAATACGGAATCCGCGCAGTTTCACCTGCGTATCGATACGGCCCATAAAGTCGATGTTACCATCATCGCTCCAGCGTACCAGGTCGCCTGTACGGTAGCCTGCCTCGCCTTGGTAGGTAATAAATTTCTCTTTGGTCAGATCGGGGCGGTTAAGATAACCACGACCTACGCCCTCACCACCGATAATCAACTCACCGGGGACGCCCTTGGGCAGCAGGTGCAGATAACGGTCAACGACATAGGTGCTATAGTTGGCTGACGGACGTCCAATGAGTCCATTGTCGTAATAGCCTACGATGTCGTAATAGGTGGCATAGAGTGTGGTTTCCGTGGGTCCGTAGCCGTTGATGAAGCGATAGTGGGGCTGACGGATGGCCTGCAGCTTCTCGCCAGCTACTGAGAACAGGCGCAGGGAGGGGTTCTGATAGGTTGTTGCCAGCATATAGCCCAGCTGTGTGGTCATGAATCCGATGGTCAGCCGGTTGTCGTCGATAAACTGGCTCAGGGCGGGAAGGTTCAGACGAATGTCGCTGGGAATGATGTAGACGCTGGCTCCTACGTGCAGGGCGGGATAGATGTCGAGCATGTGACAGTCGAAGCCGAAGTTGGAGTAGGCCATGGCATGGTCATCGGCGGTCATCTCGTAGTCGCGGGCATAGAGTATGGTGAAGTTGACAATGCTATGATGCTCGAGCACGACGCCCTTGGGTTTGCCTGTTGAGCCGGAGGTGTACAACACGATGAAGGCATTCTCTGGCTTGGCAGGATGGAGCGCAGAGAGCTCCGCAGCGGTGACCTCGGGCAACGAACGGATGTCGCGGCTGACAAAGATATTTCCCCCGAAGTCGGGAATGGCCTGTTCGGCGCGGCTCTTGTCGCCATCCATTTCGGTAAGGATGAGTGTGACGCCGGCGTCCTCACACATAAACCGCAGGCGGTCGGCGGGGTATTTGAAGTCGAGCGGCATATAGGCTGCACCGGTCTTCATGATGGCCAGCGGATAGACCACCATCAGCTCGGAGCGCTCAATCATCACGCCGACAACATGTTCCGGGCGCAAGCCGTATTTCTGCGAGAGCCAGACGGCCAGGCGGTCTGTGACGTCATCTACTTGCGCGTAGGTCATGCGGCAGTCCCCGTAGACGACGGCGATGTTGTCGGGCGTCTTCCGTGCCTGGGCGGTGAAGAGATCCACCAGATTCAGGCTTCGGTCGAAGTCCATCTGCTCGCCGTGCGACAGCTGGACGATGTCGGCCTGCTCTGTCGCGGTGATGAGCTCCACGTCGCGCAGACTGCTGGCACCGGTCATGTTCTGGGCGGCCGTGCCAATGGTCTGTGCCAGGACGGTCATGTCGTGACGTCCGTAGCGCATGCCGTCGTACTCGATGCGGATGGTGTAGTCGTCGCCAGTGGGATAGACAAAGACGGACAGGGCGAACTTCGTGGTGTCGAGGGCCAGGTCGACCTGCTCGATGCCGTCGACATTGGCATTGTCAACGATGCCGCCTTGGTAGATGTAGAGTATCTCCGCACGGATGTTGTACGTCTCCACCATCTTGGTGTATGGGTAGATGTCGTTGGCATAGCTGTCCTGAAGCTGCTGGTGCATGGCCTTCACAAAGCCTGCCACATCCTGATGGGCGGCCAGGGCACTGGTGAGACCTACGGGGAGCGTCTTGACATACATGCCGACGCTGTGCAGCAGTTCCACGCTGGCGGAGCGTCCGTTGTTGATGGTGACATACAGCGGGTTGGCCTCGCGGGTGAGACGGCTGACGGTTTCGGCAAAGACGGCCTGGAAGTAGCTGCCTACGGTGACGTCGTGGGCGTTACAGTAGGCGAGAATCTGTTGCTGTGGTATCAGCGTCTCGACAATGGCGGCCTTGACGCCGTCGGGCTTGGCAGAGTCGGGATATACCACCACGCTGCTGTCGCGGAGGATGCTGTCGAAATGCTGTTCGGCGGCCTTGAACTGCTGGCTGCCTGCCAGCTGCTGGTCGTACTCGGCAAAGTCGAAGGCGGTGATGGTTTCCTGCTGTGGCTCCTTGCCATCGTAGGCAGCAAGGATTTCGCCGAGGAACAGGGCGGTGGACATGCCGTCGAAGATGATGTGGTGGATATCCATGAACAGCCAGACGGCAGCAGGGCTCTTGACGACTTTGATGCGGTAGAGGTCGTCGTTGAACAAATCGAACGGACGGACAAACTGCTGGAAGTAGCGGGCGTCGGGCTCGCTGGTCAGAACAACATCTTCGACGATGGTTTCCGCCTCGTAGCGTCGCTGCTGTCTGGGCTCGCCGTCGACCATGGCAAGGCGCGTCTTCATATAGGGATGGGCGTCGATGACGCGGCGTATGGCAGCGGAGAGACGCGTGGCGTCCTTGTCCGTGAACTTGTAGGTGCTGGGGATGTTATACTGCAAGGCGTCGCGGTTCATTTCCCAGTCGACATAGACACCCTTCTGGTTTTCAGACAGTGGGTAGTAGTCCTTGGGCTCGGCGGCTTTCAGTGCCACGCCGTTGTCTGCTCCCTGGTCGACGAGGCGTGCCAGTCCGCGCACTGTCGGGTCTTTCATCATGTCCGACAACTTCACGGCGGCATTCATCTGCTGTTGGAGGGCAGCAGCCAGGCGCATGGCCACCAGCGACGACAGTCCCAGTCCGACGAGATTGTTGGTGACGCCCAGCTTCTCCAGTTTCAGGGTGCTTCTGACGATGTCGAGGACTTGCTGCTCGGTGGCTGTCTCGGGTGCTATGATCTCACCCAGGTCGATTTCGGGCTCAGGCAGCTGCTTGCGGTTTACCTTGCCGTTAGGCGTCATAGGCATGGCATCGAGCTGCATATACACATCGGGAACCATATACTCGGTAAGCGTCTGTCCGATAAAGGCTTTCAGCGCGTCCTTGTCGATGGTCGTCGAGGCTACAAAGTACAGAACCAGGTGTTGGGTGTTGTTGTGTGTCTTCACCTCGGCAGCCACCGCGGTGACATCAGGATACTGGGCTGCACGGGCCTCGATCTCGCCCAGCTCGATACGGAAGCCGCGCAGCTTCACCTGGTTGTCGATACGGCCCATGAATTCCAGTTCACCGTCGGCATTATAGCGTGCCAGGTCGCCAGTACGGTACATCCGGCCTGCCATAAACGGACAGTCGCCGAATTTCTCTGCAGTCAGTTCGGGACGATGCCAATAGCCGTCGGCCATCTGTGCTCCGGCCAGACACAACTCTCCGGGGATGCCCTGTGGCAACAGATTGCCGTATTTGTCGCAGATGAAGGAGAAACTGTTGGGGACGGGACGGCCGATGGGGATGTCCACGTCTTTGTCCTGGTCGATGACGTGATAGGAAGAGCAGACGGTGAACTCCGTGGGACCATAGCCGTTGAACAGCTTGGTGGGGGTCTTCTTGACAGGTACGAACTTCTCGCCACCGAGCATGATATACTCAATGTCCAGGTCGTACTGGTTGAGCAGAGCCATACCCAGTGCGGTACTCATGGTCATACCCGTGATCTTGTTGTCGCGGATGTAGGACGCCATGCTGTCCATGTCCTTATGCATGGCATCGCTGACCACATGGATGGCAGCACCGGCAGCCAGCGGATAGAACAGGTCGAAGGTTGAAGCATCGAACGAGAAGCTCGGATGGTTCAGGTTACGCTTGCCTGGTTGCAGCTCGAAGGCGGCGATGTTCCAGGCGGCGCAGGCACGGATGCCGCGATGGCTGACGGGAACGCCCTTGGGCTTGCCTGTCGACCCGGAGGTGTAGATCATGTAGGCTGCACCCTCCGGGGTTGCCAGATTCAGGGTGTCATCGTGTGTTGCCTCGTCCAGATGGCACGTCGCCAGCATGTCAGCGTCAATGACAACCTGGGCACAAGAGTCCTCTATCATATACTGCCTGCGGTCTTCAGGATAGTTCATGTCGACAGGTACATAGGCTGCTCCGGCGCGCTGGATGGCGAGCACGGAAATGAAGAATTCCTTCACACGGGGCAGCATGATGGCTACGACGCTGCCCGGCGTCACACCCTTGTCAATCAAGATCCTGGCAAGGGCTATGGACTGACGGTTCAGTTCTGCGTACGACACCTTGCCGGTGGCGTCGACGACAGCATCGGCATCGGGCTGTTCCTTGACGTGCTGCAAGAACATGTCTATCCACGTCTGACGCTTGTCGTAGTCCAGCCGTTCGCCCTCAGAGAGTGACAGCAGCATGGGCTGCTCCTCTTCGCTGACAAGGCTCAGCTCGCTCAAGGTGTCGGCGGAGGCCATCGTCTGGGCTACGGTGGCAATGGCACGGAGCAGTCGCTCCATGTCTGCCTTGCCGTAACGCATGCCGTCGTATTCGATATTGATGACATAACGGCCGTTTTCCGGATAGGTCATCACCGTAATGGGGAACTTCACCGTGTCCAGATGCAGGCGGATGACCTCGCCGTCCTCCACCTGTATGTCGTCAGACAAGCCTCCCTGATAGAGGAACATCAGCTCAGCATGCAGCTTGTAGTCCTCCACGATCTTGGTATAGGGATAGAAGTCGGCCTCGTAGCTGTCCTGCAACTGCTGGTGCATGGCTTTTACATAGTCGGCAACAAGTCCGGACTTGACCACGGGATAGACAACAGGCAGCGTCTTGACATACATACCGACACTCTGCTGCAGTCCGGCATTGGCGGCCCTTCCGCTGCTGATGGTCAGCGTCAGTGGCTGCTCCTCTCGTGAAATGCGCTGGACGACTTCTGCGAAGGCGGCCTGCAGGAAACTGCCTGCCGTAACACCCGTACGGCTGCAGAACTGGTCGATGCCGTCCATCGGAATCGTGGTCTCGACGACGGCTGACGTCACACCATCAGCCCGTGCAGAAGAGGGATATACGGCAACACCCGACTCGCTGACCAGGTCGCCAAAGCGTTTCGCTGCTTCCTGATAGCGTTCTGACGTCAGGAGGTCCTGCTCGTCAAGGGCAAAGTCAAAGGCGGTATAGCGTTCTGATGTCAGTGGCAAACCATGGTAGGCCTTCAGCACATCAGCCAGGACAACGGCGGTGGAGATGCCGTCGAACACGATATGGTGTACATCCATCAACAGCCAGGTGGCCGAGGGTGACTGGTACACTTCGATGCGATAGAGTGGTTCGTTGAAGAGGTCGAAGGGGCGCAGACGTCCCTGCAGCTTTTCGCTCATTTCTGCTGCACTGTAGTCCTTGTCAAGGGTTGTCAGCGACACCGTTGCAGCATCGTGGTCACGGCGCTGCTGCATCACTTCGCCATTCACCTTGGCCAGACGGGCCTTCATGTAGGCATGGGCATCAACGGCTTTCTTGACGGCAGCCACGAGTGTTGCAGCATCAAGCTGGTCGAAGCGGCATGCAAACGGAATGTTATACTGAATGGTCTCACGGTTCATTTCCCACTCTAAGTAGATGCCCTTCTGGTTTTCTGTCAGCGGGTAGAACTCCTGCTCTTGTCTGACGGCAGGAGCCTGACTGTCGGCCTGCTTGATGGTTTCATTGGCCAGCAAGGCTATTTCGCGAACGGTAGGATGCTTGATGACCTGTGCCGTAGAAACCTGTACCCCCATGGATGCGTGGATTCTTGCACAGTACTTCATGGCTGTCATCGATGTCATGCCGACAGACACGAGATTGGTCGTGACACCAAAGGCCGAGGTGCCAAGGATATCGGTAATGATGTCCAGCAGCTGCTGTTCCGTAGCGTTCTCAGGAGCTACGATCTCCACAGCCTTCAGTTCGGGCAACGGCAGTGCCTTGCGGTTGATCTTACCGTTAGGAGTCATGGGCATGCTGTCCATCTTCATATAGACGGTGGGCACCATGTATTCGGCAAGCGACTCTGAGAGGAAGGCACGAAGCTGCTCTTCATCGATGTCTCCGGTAGCGGTATAGTACAGGCACAGGTGTTGCATGGCACCTATCTCCTTCACTTCGGCTGCTACAGCCTGGATGCCGGCATACTGACTGCTGGCATTCTCTATTTCTCCAAGTTCGATGCGGAAGCCGCGCAGTTTCACCATGCTGTCAATACGACCACCGTATTCGAGCTCGCCGTCGGCATTATAGCGTGCCAGGTCGCCAGTACGGTAAACCAGCATGTCACCAACCTGTACAAACTTCTCGGCAGTCAGGTCCTCACGGTGCAGATAGCCCTTGGCCACCTGTGGTCCTGCCAAGCATAGCTCTCCCATCACGCCCTGTGGCAGGAGGTTGCCCTTCGCGTCGAGAATAAGCGACTTGGTATTGGGTACGGGACGGCCAATGGGGATGTCAGTGTCTCTCTCCTGGTCGACGACATGGAACGACGAGCATACCGTAAACTCTGTGGGGCCGTAGCCGTTGATGATCTTGACAGGGGTCTTCTTGAACGGCAACATCTTCTCGCCACCCATCATGAGGAACTGCAATGGCAGGTCGGGGTATTCGTTGATCATCGCCATACCAAGCTGGGTGCTCATGGTCATACCGGTAATGCCGTTCTCGACAATGTACGCATTCAGGAGTTTCAGGTCTTTACGGATCTCTTCCGACATGATATAGCAGGTGCCTCCTGCTGCCAACGGAGAGAACAGGTCGTCGAGCGAAGCGTCGAACGAGAAACTGGCATGGCACGCCAGATGACTGTTCTTGTCAAGACCCAGCTCTGCTATTCTCCATGTCAGGAAGGCTGACAGGGCACGATGGGGAAGCATCACACCCTTGGGCTTGCCTGTAGAACCGGAGGTGTAGATGACGTATGCCAGCCGTTCCGGACTGCTCATGTCCACCGCAGCAGTGTCTTCCGACAGGTCTGCCTGCTCAATGAAGAGCGTCTTGGTCACCGACTCGTCGATGGCCAAAGCCCCTCCTAACCTCCCCGAAGGGGAGGAAACGGTCTCCCCTCCTTCGGAGGGGTAGGGGGAGGCTGTGGTAATCAGCATCTTTGCCTCTGAGTCTTCCAGCATGTAACGGAGACGGTCGGCAGGATAGTCCATGTCAAGCGGGATATAGGCGCAGCCTGCTTTCTGGATGGCCAGCACACTGAGCAGGAACTCCTTGCGACGTCTGAGCATGACACCCACGAAATGGTCGGGTTCCACACCGGCATTGATAAGACAATGGGCAAGGGCGTCCGACTTCTTGTCGAGTTCCTGATAGGTATAGCTGCCCTCGGCATCCACCACGGCAATGGCCTCTGGCTGGGTGGCAGCATGTTGCTTCACCATTTTCACAAAGGTGATATTGCTGTCGAAAGGCAGCTGCTTTCCGCTGCTCATGGCGAGGATGGCTTGCTCTGCCTCTGCATTCACGATCTTCACTTCGTCGAGACGGGCATCAGGATGAGCCATCATGTATTCCGCAGCAGTCTTGACGGCATCAGCAGCCATGCGGATGGTGAAACGGCTGTTCAGGGCATCGCTGCTTTCCATACGGATATCGTATTGGCCTTCGCGCTGGTAGATGACACACGACAGGTCTCCGTCAATCTTGCCCTTGGGCAGCTGTACCGAGGTGCATCGCTGGCCGTCGAGTTCGAAATACTCCTGCATGTCATAACCCTGGAAACCAAAGGATACTCCGGGCTTGATGCCAAGCTGCTGGCAGAAATGACTGAAGGGATAGACGCCATAGCGGATGGTCGACATCAGCTCACGACGGAAACCTTTGATGAAGTCAAGGACCGTCTCCTCCGGAACAACGTCTGTCAGGATGGGTACGCTCTTGACGAACATGCCGTAGGCACGCATCAGACGCTTGTCCATACGACCGTGGTTCACACTCTCGTAGACCACCTGCTGCTCCCTCGTCAGCCTGCTCATCACCAGACTGAAGGCAGCCATGTAGAGCAGGTTACTGCTGGTGCCGTTGTCCTTACACCACTGGTCGACAGCGTCTACAGGCATGAAGGCACTCTCGCGTATCATATTGCCCAGACGGCTTCCGGGGTTGGAAGCAAGGCTGATGAAGTCACGTCCTTCAAATTTCTCCTTATAATATTGCGCGGCGCGCTCGTAGTTCTCCGTGCCGAACGACTTCTGCTCGTCCTCAGCATATTCATACATGCCATATTCCGTGGCTTGCAGGCTCTCGCCATTATAGGCTGCGGGGATGTCATAAAGGGTGATGTTGGGAGCCAGTGTCAGACCGTCACCAATGGAATGGTGAATGTCTAACAGCAACCAGTTGAACGTCTCGGCTTCTATCATCTCTATCCTGATCAGCGGCTCACCGCTGAGCAGGTCGAAGGGACGCACAAAGTCGTTTTCTATATACGACGCTGCCTCCTGATCGGTCATCGACTTTACCGGGATGGGAATCTGCATCTGCTCGTCGGCATACTGACGGGGTTCGCCATCCTCCATGACGAAACGGGTGTGCAGGGTGCTGCGCTCCTTGCAGATCCGTTCCATAGTGTCCTTCAGGCGCATAAAGTCGACTCCCTTGGGAATTTTGGAACATGTAGGTAGATTATACTGGGTTACTGACGGATCCTTCATCCATTCCAGAAAGATACCAAGCTGTGATTGAAGAAGTGGATAGGTTTTCATATCTTGTTATTTTTATCTTTAATCTTTATTTTTATAATCTTTAATTTTTCATCTTTAATTTTTCATCTTTCATCTTTCACCGTTGTCCATGACAGATAGAGCATATTCTGTCCATACATATATTTATAGTCCATCTCATCGCTGAATCCGGAAACGATCTTCAGGCCCATCTGCTTTTTTTCTTCCGACAGTATCGTCGGGTTGAAGGCCTTCCCTTCATATTTCAGCGAAACGGTCAGCTTCTCATCAGTCTGTAAGATACGCAGGTCGGTATAGTGCCCATTGTCGGCGATGCCGGAATGCTGTATGGTGTTCAGCAACAGCTCCTCCGTGCAGTTCTCAATCAGCTGGCACTGCTCGCGTGTCAGATCAAACGACGTCAGCAGTTGGGGCATTTCCTTAATAGTCGCATAGAACGTGGGAACATCATTTTTCAGCGATACCTCATACACCTTGTTTGTCTGGTCCTTAGGCAGCAGCAAGAGCGGTACGAGCCTGGTCGGACGGCTTCTGAAACGCAGGAACTCCGTGATCAGGAAGACGAGGGCAAGCACCACCACACCACTGGCGGGGAAGGCATACCAGATGAAAGTGTCGTCGCTCGAACGGCTAAACAGCGACAGCAGCGTCAACAGCACGATGGGAACCTGGACGATGACCACTGGCGACAGGGCGATACGTCCCTCCATCTGAAACAGATTGGCCAGCGTCAGTATCACGCAGATCGGTGCCAGACAGCCGATGAAGATAATCACACCCGTGTTGGCCATCGCCTGCAACTCAGGCGTATTCGCACCGAAGAGTCTTGTCAGTATCCCTGGGAAAAGCATGACAAAAGCTGTCAGGACCAGCGTGATGCCAAGAATAAACCACAGACAGCGCCTGACTAAGATGCGGGTTCCTGTATAGTCCACCTGACCATACAGAAAACCTCCCAGCGAGAGTATCGTCTGACCAAAGCCGTTGGAAAGCATGATGCCAATCATGAGGATGTTCATACATACAGACATGACGAACATACCATCGTGTCCCAGTCGTCCCTGTACAATCGTGTTGATGAAAAAGAACATGAGCGTCAGCACAATGTTCGATATCAGCATGGGCATGCCCTGCAACAGGTTGGGACCTAACCACTTGGAAAAAGCAGGCTTGCCGAACTTGATATACGACTCTCGGCCGAAAAACTGTCGGCTCAGGTATAGCGTGGAAAGTAAATAGGCCAGAACGGTAGCTATCGCCGAACCCTGAATGCCCATACCGACGGCACCCACCAGAAGCAGGTCCAGCACCACGTTCGTCACTAAAACCAGCACATTGGCTCTCGTCACCATCAGAGGGTGTCCGTCAACACAGATACACTGGCTGAAAAACTGATTGAGCATCATCATGACAGACCCGCCAAACATCACCGTCAGATACGGTTTCAGCTGGGGAGCCAGGTGCTCATCGCTGGTAAGCCAGAAGGTGATGGTGTCTCCGAACAGGAACCCCGCAACAGCAAAACAGGCGCCAACTATCAGTACCGATGTCAGTGCTGTTGACAGGATGCCGTTGACAGCTTCTTTGTCGCGACTCCCCATAGCCCTGGCAGCAAGTACGGTAGCTCCTACTCCCACAAATGTACTCATCGCTGTCACAACAAGGCCCACAGGCACATAGAGGGTGATTGCCGCCAATGCGTCAGGACAGACAAGGTGACTCACAATGATGCTGTTTAGCGTGGAGGTCAGCTGGCTGATGGTCATAGTCAGTACGGAAGCAAAAAGGAAATGCTCCATCGCACGTCTGATGAGATACGGGTTCCTAGTCTGGTTCATATCGTTTTTGTTCGCTTGCACAGTATATTTTATTTTCTAGTTATTAGTATTGTTGTTTGGGGAACAAAGGTACGAAATTTCCCACACTTATACAAGAGGGTATGGGGAATTATTTTGTTAAATAAGATTAACGGGTAAGAACCTGTAATTCTCACTTGTCAAAAAATCAGATTTTTTAAAGTCTACAAGTCTACATGTCTACAAGTCTACGATTTGGCGCAAAAAACCGAGAAAAATTTTGACATGAAATCGATAAAATTAATATTATATATTATATATATAATA
>JBGUQW010000130.1:0-2060 GCA_045131435.1 Prevotella sp. | reverse complement strand
ACTTTCAAACTTGTGATTATGCCGGGGCGCCCCCAGCTTTCCTCCATTGTTTCTAAAACTCATGCCCCGGCACAAACGATGATGAATGCTTCAATGCAAACCTTTATGGGTTTTCGGTTTCCTGTGATTACTCTATACTTAGAGTGATACCGGTATACTACAAAGCACGCCATAACATCTGGAGTTCCAGAAGCCGAAAACTTATAAGTTGCAGCCGTTTCCTTTGCACAAACGATTGGCGTTATCAAGCCCGGATACTTATGAATACATCCAACGTTTATGTATGGATTCCCGCAGGGATGGCAGTCAATGCCGGTATCTCCTTCAGCTCTGCTCCCAACATGAGAGGAGGTACTCTATGGCAGCTCATGCTCAATCTCAACAACACCCCTATGATGAGGGTATGTACTCTTCAGATAACCTGAAGAATGTAACTCTTGATGATGGCACCCGTGTTGTCACTTCCCCACAGACAAACATCAAACGGCCTGTTTGTGCAGGAATTGATGTCCACAAATCCATCCTGATGGCTGCTGTCTGCGTGACGGATAAAGAAACCCTGAAGGCTGTTTTCTATGTCAGGCAGTTTACCTCAGCCAACAGTGATATCCGCCGGATGGCAGAATGGCTGACTGGCTACGGCGTTCGTGATGTCTGCATGGAATCTACCGGCAAATACTGGATCCCGGTGTATGACATCCTTGAGCAGAATGGCCTTCACCCTACGCTGACACACCCGAAGTATGTCAAACAAGCCAAAGGTCATAAAACGGATTTCCGCGATGCCATCCATATCGCCAACCTTTTCAGGATGGATCTGGTCGTCGCATCCTTTATCCCGCCTGCAGACATTCGGGATCTTCGGGAATTATGTCGCTACCGCCTAAAACTGACTTATACCAGGACTTCCGAAAAGAACAGGTATCAGAATTCCATGACGATTTCGAAGGTCCGGCTTGATTCGGTCTTTACAGACCCTTTTGGAAAATCAGCCACAGACATCATGTCATATCTGGTCCGCACAGATCCTGAGAATGTCAGCGATGACAAGATACTTGGTTTTGTCAGGAAAGGCTGCAAAGCTTCATCCGAAGAAATACTCGACAGCATCCATGGTTATGAATTTCTTGGCGTCCAAAGGGACAAACTCCAAATCATCAGCATACACCTGGAAGACATCAACAAGTGCATTGCAATGATTGACCAAAAGCTGGAGTATTTCCGCCTGAAATACAGCAAGGTCATACAGCATCTGACAACCATGGTCGGGATATCTGTGGAATCAGCGCTTTATATCCTCGGTGAAATCGGAACGGACATGTCCGTATGGCGCGACAGCGCTTCCCTTTCTTCCTGGGCAGGGCTTTCTCCGGCTAACAACGCAAGCGCACGTAAAAATAAATCCACAAAAATCGGCAAAGGCGGCCATTATCTCAAACCTCTGCTTGTGCAGTGTGCTCTGGCAGCTATTAAAAGCACAAAAAAGCATCCGTACTTCTACAATAAATATATTTCTCTGAAAAAGCGCCGTGGCCACAAAAAAGCCATCATAGCCATAGCAAGAAAGATGCTCGTGTCAATCTACCATATGATCAGGGAAGACAAAGACTTCCAGCCGATTGACTACGATAAAGTTGTAAACCGCAAACAATCACCAAAAGAGCTGAACCTGCAGAACATCATCGAATTCCTTGGGGAGCGTGGAGTCGATACCAATACAATCCGTATAGTTGAAAAGCAGTGCTCACAAGGTACTATGGACCAGAAGAAGGCTGCAACATCTGCTGCTGATAAAAAAGAGCAAAAGAAAAAGCAACCTAACCACATTACTGAAGACACCGCAACAAAGCAGAAACCTGCAAAACGAAGAGGAAGGCCCCCGAAGTCTCGGCAGACCAAGGCGCAACCCCTCGCTCAACCTACGGATACTACAGCATAAGGATTAGATTGCTGTAGCTGATTATACTATATCGGCGGCAACTCGTCCACCTTGAAAAACAGGTGGGTTTATTGGCTATACCCAAAACTATGGCTTGCCCACTACTTCGCATTCATACTTT
>JBGUQW010000129.1:0-2449 GCA_045131435.1 Prevotella sp. | reverse complement strand
CCGCAGTCCCGCAGGACCATCCCGAAATGCAGCCACTCCTGGTAGGAGCACTGCGCGGCGGGAAGCATGTCCATGCATCGGCGCAATGTGTCTAGATTGTCATAGTCCATGATGGTTTAGCGGTCGGTTTGTATGTGAACGCGTCTATAGTCCTCGGCACGCGCCAGCCGTTGGCGGCTATGCGGTCGATGAGCTTCTTGGCGTCCTCGAACTGCCATGTGCCGACTTCCTTGAAGCCGAAGCGCTCAAGGCAGCGTATCTGCTTCGGGGTGGTGTAGCCCTCCAGGCGCCGCTTGGAGAGCGTGTCGAGAATCTGCGCGGCCTGTCCAGCGCAGGCGATTTCGTCGGGGAAGATGCCCGCGCGTTCCAGTGCCTCCTTCTGCTTGTCGGAAGGCGGGGCGAGCTGCCATAGCTGCGTCTCATCTGGCACGAACGGCTTCTGCCCGAGGGAGTATTCGTACTGGAGCGGGTCAACAAGCGACCGCTTGCGGTGCCTCTGCTCCTCCAGCATCCTGCGGAGTGTCTCCTCCCGCTCCTTCTGGGCGGTGGATTCGGCCAGGTCCTCGGCCTCCATCAGGTCAACGGCCCCGTCCTGCGTCTCCTCCTGCATGATTTCGGCTATGCGGGCCTCAAGGTCTGGGTTTTTGCTGACAAGGTGGCAGGGCCTCACGAGGTCATGCCGTTCGCTGTGCCAGAGGAAGTCGAGGAGAAGAAGCTCCTCCTTGCCAGGCGAGAGGCGGGTGCCCCTGCCCACCATCTGGACGTAGAGGCTTCGCACCTTGGTCGGGCGCAGGACGCAGACGCAGTCCGCGCTCGGCTCGTCCCAGCCCTCGGTCAGCAGCATGGCGTTGACGAGGACGCTGCCAGGCCCCGCGTCGTGGAACCACTGGAGGGTCTCGGCTCGGTCCTCCGATTCGCCGTTTACCTCGCGGGCCTCCAGCCCGTTCTCCTCGCAGAGGTCGCGGAAACGCCTCGCCGTGGCGATGAGGGGCAGGAAGGCGACGGTCTTGCGGTCGCGTGCGTTCTCGGCCATCTGGCGGGCGATGTCCTCCAGGTACGGCTCGATGGACGACGCGCAGTCGTTGAGGGTGTAGTCCCCACCGTTGCTGCGCGTGACTTCGAGGTTGATGGGCAGGGTCAACGCCTTGATGGGGCAGAGCCAGCCTCCCTTGATGGCGGCGGGCAGCGTCATCTCGTAGCTGACCGTCTGATAGACGCTCCCGAGGTTCTGCTTGTCTCCACGGTCTGCGGTGGCGGTCACGCCCAGCACCTTCGCCTCGCTGAAATGGTCGAGGATTCGCATGTAGCTGGCGGCCAGCGTGTGGTGCGCCTCGTCCACGATGATGTGGCTGAACTCGTCGGGCGCGAAGCGATCGAGCCTTGCGGGGTTGAAGCTCTGGACGCTTCCGACTACGGCGTTGCACCAGCTCCCGACGGTGGTCTGCTCCGCCTTCTCCAACTCTGGGCGCAGCCCCGTGACGGCCTCGAACTTGTCGGCTGCCTGGTCGAGGAGCTCGGCCCTGTGGGCGAGGATGAGAAGCTTCCCTCCCGTTCGGAGCACCCTGTCTCCGATGGAGCAGAAGACGACGGTCTTGCCAGTGCCTGTGGGGAGAAGCAGGAGCGTCTTCTGGACGCCCTGCCTCCAGCTCTCCATCACGCGGTTTACCGCCTCGGTCTGGTATGGTCGCAGGTCCATCAGAACGGGAGAGGCGAGCCGCCGTCGTCGCCTTCGGGGGGCTCAAGGTACTTCTCGACCTCGTTGCTGACGTACTTCTTGCCGTCTCGCGTGCTGGTCCACTCGCTGTTCCTGACCATGCACTCGCCCTCGGCCCCCAGGACGTTCGCCCAGTTCGGCACGAACGGCTTGCCCTCCTCGACATCGCAGCCGATGGCCTTGAAGAAGGCGCGGACGCGCCAGAGGTGCTTCGGATGGAGGGTGAGCTTGTCGTTGCCCGTGCTTTCCTCCTCGTCGTTGGAGAAGCGCAGGTCGATGGCCGCGTAGCGGTAGCCAGCCAGCTTGGTCTGCGGGCCCCATTCCGAACGCTCGAAGCCAGTCACCTTGAAGTGGTACTTCCCTGGCTTCAGGACCACGAACTCTTCCTGCGGGATGTCGTCAAGCTGGTCGTCCCAGCCGATCTTCGGTGTGAAATCAGTCATTT
Source organism: Prevotella sp. (assembly GCA_045131435.1). Taxonomy (GTDB): domain Bacteria; phylum Bacteroidota; class Bacteroidia; order Bacteroidales; family Bacteroidaceae; genus Prevotella. The sequence continues at coordinate 290 of JBGUQW010000129.1, read as the reverse complement.
TCTACTCCTTTCTGTGTTATTTCTTCAAGTTGGCGATGGTTTTCTTCACGGCGTCGTAGCCGTTGACAAGACGCTGGAGGTCGCGGACGGAGAACGCCTTGATGGGCGTGCCCTTCGGCCTCATGTTGATCTTCGGGTGGCTGGTGGCCAGCTCCAGGTCGGCGTATGTAAGTCCGTCGGCCTTCAGGAGCGCGTCAAGCTGCTCGATTAGTGGCTTCTTCACCTCGTCCTCGGCGGCCTGCGGGTCGAACTGCTCGGTGTGGACGAAGTTGTCCTTCGGAGGCTCGGGC
>JBGUQW010000128.1:0-2849 GCA_045131435.1 Prevotella sp. | reverse complement strand
GGTGTTGTAGAGGGCGAAGGTGGGACGGACGCTCATCTCGTAGCCGAGGGCTCGGAGGGCGGGCTGAGCGCAGTGGTGACCAGCACGTACTGCGATGCCCTCCTTATCTAACAACGTACCTGTTTCTGGAACGGGGATGCCGTCGAGCACGAAGCTCACCACACTGACGCGGTTCTTGGGATTGCCAATGAGCGTGAGGCCAGGAATCTGGGCCAGTTGCTCGCGGGCATATTCCGTCAGTTTGTGCTCGTGCGCCTCGATGTTACGGATGCCGAGATGACTCACGTAGTCGAGAGCGGCACCCAGTCCGATGGCGTCGGCCACGTTGGGCGTACCAGCCTCAAAGCGTGCAGGCGGCACATTGTACTCCGTGCGCTCGATGGTCACATCCTTAATCATGTTGCCACCACCCTGCCAGGGCTGCATTTTTTCTAATAGGTCCTTGCGACCATAGACCACACCGATGCCGTTGGGACCATAGATCTTATGGCCTGAGAAGACGAAGAAGTCGGCGCCTAACTGCTGCACATCCACAGGTGTGTGAGCAATCGACTGTGCACCGTCAATCAGCACGGGGATGTTGTGCGAATGGGCAATGTCGATGATACGCTTCACGTCGTTGATGGTGCCGAACGTGTTGTTCACGTGACCCACTGAGACAAAGCGGGTGCGGGGCGTGATGATGCGCTCGAACTCGGAGAGGATCAGGTCGCCGTTCTTGTCCGTGGAGATGGCCTTCAGCGTAGCACCCTTCTCGTGAGCTACCTGTTGCCAAGGTACAATGTTGGCGTGATGGTCGAGCTCAGAGACGATGACTTCATCACCTGGCGTCAGAAACTGTCTTCCGTAGGTCTGCGCTACGAGGTTGATACCCTCCGTAGTGCCGCGAACGAAGATGATCTCCTCGCTGCTGGCGGCATTGATGAAGCGCTGCACCTTCTCGCGGGCTTCCTCGTAGGCATCGGTAGCACGGGCAGCCAATGTGTGAGCACCGCGGTGGATGTTCGAGTTATAGTGCTTGTAGTAATCCGAAATCTTGTCGATGACCTGAATGGGCTTCTGCGTCGTGGCACCGTTGTCAAGCCAAACGAGGTCGTGGCCGTTCACCCTCTGATGCAAAACAGGGAAGTCCTTCTTGATTTCCTCCGAGTTCAGCGTATCGACCTCCTCGTAGTGCAGGCTGCGAAGTTCAGCCTCCCCCAACCCCTCCAAAGGGAGGGGGGAAGCCATCGACAGACCTAACACCTCGAGATTCAGTTTGTCTTCGGGAAGAGAGTGCCTACTCCCCTCTCCCTTTGGAGAGGGGTTGGGGGTGAGGCTTTCCTGGCAGTATTTATGGGCGACTTCTCGAAGCAACGCAAAACCTGGGTCTTCGATGCCGTAACCACTGATATTCTGTAGTTCAATCATTATTTCTCTACTTTATTTCGATGCTGATAATCGTGATAATAGCCTACCTCCACGTTCTCGAGGACTGCGATGGCGTCGTCAGTGAGGGCGGCCAGTGAGAAGTACTTCGTGAGCAGGTAAGAAGCCACACCAAACTTATCGAGACCCATCAGACGGGCACTCAGACTTGGTGCAATCTCGCCAGGGATGCCGCTCTGATGCAATCCGATGACACCCTGGTTCTGCTCGCCAGTACGCACGAGGATAATCTTCGTGGTGCCTACACCGCGGCCTGTCAGATACTGACCTTCTACCTCAACCTTATCCGAAGGAATCAGGGGCACACCACGCCACAGAATGACCTTCGTACCAAACAGGTCGGTGGTCACAGGCGGTACACCGCGCCAAGTACACTCACGCTCGAAGGCGGCAATGGCACGTGGATGGGCCACAAAGAATGCAGGCTCCTTCCAGACTAATGACAGCAGTTCGTCAAGGTCGTCAGGTGTTGGTGCACCATAGCGTGTGGTGATGCGGTAGGCAGGGTTGGCTGCAGCCAGCAGACCAAACTGTTTGTTGTTGATGAGTTCCCACTCCTGACGTTCCTTGATGCTCTCAATCGACAGGCGCAACTGCTCTTCCAGTTGGTTGTAGGGGTTGTTATAGAGATCGCTGACGCGGGTGTGTACACGGACGACTGTCTGCAGGGTGTTGAGGCTATACTCCGTGGGATTCTCCTCGTAATCGATGTAGGTCTCAGGGATGATGTTATCCTCCTCGTGACCGCTCACCAGGTCGATGTGCTTCTCGCCGTTGTCATTCACCGATGCCTTCAGGCGCAACTGCTTATCGACGGCCTTATTGAAGGTCTCGCGGAAGTCGGGCACCTCCTTGATGAACTTGATGAGTTCCTTCAGTTTCAGACCGAGGAACACGGTGGGAGTGATGGCGCGGACGCTGACGGTCGACTCCTGTTCGTCCAGAAGGTCGGCCTCGCCAAAGTACTCACCATCACCCAGCAGGGCTATCCGCAAGTCTTCGCCGTGTGGACCCTTGCTGATGACCTCAGCTTGACCGCTGGCTACGATGAAGAAGCGCTGCTTGTCCTTGCCCTCCTCCACGAAGAGTTTGTCAACATCTACCTCTTTTGCCTCGAACGAGTTCACCAGACGGTTCAGTATCTCGTCGTCGAACTCAGAGAACAGGGGGATGGCCTTCAGGTTCTTCGCCGTAAACGATGGCTGTCCGTTGACATACTGAATGGGCAGACGGTCGTTCTTACGGAGTTCCACCTTTGTGCGATTCACACGGAACGTACCGCCGCTGACCTGCACCCATGGGAGCAATTTCAAAAGCAAACGAGGAGTGATCGAGCCCATCTGCGGGGCGGTCTTGGTGGTGGTCGCCAGTCTTCTGGCGGTAGCAGTGGTCACACTGCGCTGAAGATTTGATTCTGCCAT
>JBGUQW010000127.1:0-4162 GCA_045131435.1 Prevotella sp. | reverse complement strand
GAGGCGGGTTACCGTCCGATTCACGATAGAATCCACGACTTTGGCGAGGTGGAGCAGACGCTCAACACTCGCGAACGTAAACTGCAGGCATCGCGCTGCATGGACTGTGGCGTACCCTTCTGCCACTGGGCCTGTCCGCTGGGCAACAAAGCACCAGAATGGAACGACGCGCTGTACAAAGGCGACTGGGAGTTGGCTTACCGCTTACTTAATAGTACTAACCCCTTTCCAGAGTTCACTGGTCGCATCTGTCCCGCCCTGTGCGAGAAGGCCTGCGTACTGAACCGCTTCAACCACGAGCCGACGACGAACCGCGAAGACGAGGCAGCCATCACCGAGATGGCCTTCCAAGAGGGTTTTATTACTCCCAAGACTGACATCGAGAGAAATGGCAAGAAGGTGGCAGTTATTGGTGCTGGCCCTGCCGGACTCGCTGCTGCCAACTACCTGAACCTGATGGGCTACACCGTCACCGTCTTCGAGAAGAACGAGGCCGCAGGCGGCTTGCTCCGCTATGGCATCCCCAACTTCAAACTGAATAAGGCCATCATCGACCGCCGCATCAAGTTGCTGAAAACTGAAGGCATCGAGTTTAAGTATAATCAGGATATTTCTGATCCTACATCAATCGCACCCAATTTCGATGCCGTAGTTATCTCTACAGGTACACCAACCGCTCGCGATTTGAAGGCTCCAGGCCGAGAGCTGAAAGGTGTCCACTTCGCCCTCGAACTGCTCTCTCAGCAGAACCGCGTATTGGCAGGTATGGAGTTCTCGAAAGACGAGCGCGTAACCGCTAAAGGTAAAGACGTCCTTGTGATTGGTGGTGGTGATACTGGTAGCGACTGTATTGGTACTGCCCACCGTCAGGGTTGCAAGAGCGTCACTCAGATTGAGATTATGCCTAAGCCCGTTGAAGGTCCTGAAGACCCACAGAACCCCTGGCCCAATTGGCCTCGCACCCTCAAGACCACTTCGAGTCACGAGGAGGGCTGCACCCGCCGTTGGAACATCAATACTCTGGAGTTTCTGGGCGAGAACGGCAAACTGACAGGCGTAAAGGTTCAGGAGATTGACTGGAAGCCAAACCCAGATGGCGCCCGTCCCATCATGGTAGAGAAGGGTAAACCTGAGATTATCAAGGCTGAGCTCGTCCTCCTCGCCATGGGATTCCTCAAGCCAGAGCATCCGGAATACCCAAAGAATGTCTTCGTCTGTGGTGACTCAGCCAATGGTGCCTCTCTCGTAGTCCGCGCTATGGCCAGCGGCAAGCAGACAGCAGCAATGGTTAACAATTATCTTTCAAAATGAGCAAGATCAGATTCACCAAGATGCACGGCTGCGGCAACGATTATATCTACGTCGATACCATGCAGCACCCCATCGCCGATCCTGTCCAGGCATCCATCCTTTGGAGCGACCGCCACAAAGGCATTGGCAGCGACGGTCTGGTGCTGATTGGTGCGTCGCCCATCCCAGAAGCTGACTACACCATGCGCATCTTCAATGCCGATGGCTCTGAGGCCATGATGTGCGGCAATGCTTCGCGGTGTATAGGAAAATATCTGTATGAACGCGGACTGACAACCCAAACACAAATACGATTGCTTACAAATTCTGGCATCAAGACGCTCAACCTCCACGTCCGCGACGGCGTGGTGGAGAGCGTCACCGTCGATATGGGCGCGCCTCAACTCGAAAACCCAGAGCAATTCGTCATTTCTCGTGGACTGGACAAAGGTACTTTCGTATCAATGGGCAACCCCCACTACGTCATCTTCACAGACAATGTGGATCAGGTGGGTGACACAGGACGCGTCTTAGAGCATCACCCCGCCTTCCCACAGCGCTGCAATATCGAATTTGCTCGTGTAGAAAACGACGGCATCATCCGTACTCGCGTCTGGGAGCGTGGCAGCGGCATCACTCAGGCCTGTGGTACAGGCGCCTGCGCTACGGCAGTTGCTGCCTTTATCACAGGGCGAGCTGGTCGCCAGTCACAGATTGTCATGGATGGCGGTACGCTCAACATCGAACTGCGCGAGAGTGACAATCACGTTCTCATGACGGGTCCCGCCGAATTCGTCTTCGATGGCGAAATCGAAATAGACAAATAAATAGTAAATTGTAAATCGTCAAATCGTAAATATTCATGTCATTAGTAAACATCCACTTCCTGAACCTCCAGAACAACTACCTGTTCGCCGACATCGCCAAGAAGGTCAACGCCTTCAAGGTGATGCACCCTGGTGCCGACGTCATCTCGCTCGGCATTGGCGACGTCACCCAACCGCTGTGTCCTGCCGTTACTGAGGCTATGCACAAGGCTGTCGACGAGATGGCATCCGCTGATGGATTTCGCGGCTACGGCCCTGAACAGGGCTACGACTTCCTGCGCGAGGCCATCCTGAAGAACGACTTCCGGCCGCGTGGCATCCACCTCGACATCGACGAGGTCTTCATCAACGACGGTGCGAAGTCCGACACAGGCAACTTCCAGGAGCTGCTCCACTGGGATAACTTCATCGGCGTGACCGACCCCATCTATCCCGTTTATATCGATTCCAACGTGATGATTGGTCGTTGTGGTGTCTACAAAGACGGGCGCTGGACCAACGTGCGCTATATGCCCACCCATGCCGAGAACGGCTTTGTTCCTGACCTTCCTAAGGGCCGTCCCGTCGATGTCATCTACCTCTGCTACCCCAACAATCCCACGGGTACGGTCATCAGCAAGCAGGAACTGCGCAAGTGGGTGAACTACGCGCTGAAGAACGATGCCCTCATCCTCTACGATGCTGCCTACCAGGCCTATATCCAAGACCCGAAGATACCGCACTCCATCTACGAGATTCGCGGAGCCCGCAAGTGCGCCGTCGAGTTCCGTTCCTATTCCAAGACTGCTGGCTTCACGGGTGTCCGCTGCGGCTATACCATCGTACCGAAAGAGGTCACCGTCAGCACCTTCGAAGGCGAGCGCATATCGCTCAACCAGCTGTGGCTGCGTCGCCAGTGTACCAAGTTCAATGGCTGCAGCTATATCTCGCAGCGTGCCGCCGAGGCCATCTACACGCCCGAAGGTAAGCAACAGATCAAGGCCACCATCGACTACTACATGCAGAACGCCGCGAAGATGCTCTCTACCCTGCGCTCCCTCGGCTACGAGTGCTATGGCGGCGAGAATGCCCCCTACGTCTGGATGCGCACGCCCGATGGCATGTCGTCCTGGCAGTTCTTCGAGGCCCTCCTCTATGGTGCCAATGTCGTCTGCACCCCCGGTGTCGGCTTCGGTCCCTCCGGTGAGGGCTACGTCCGCTTCACCGCCTTCGGCAGCCACGAGAAAACAGAAGAAGCATTACAACGTATCAAGGCTTGGAGCAAATAACTCCAAGCCTTTTTTCTATTTATATCGAGAGCATCCGAGCAAAATCGGGTGCTCTTTTTTGTTTCTGTGTGCGATAACACATTGTAACAAAATGGTTAATTCCGTGTGCAGAGTGTTAGCAAAACGCAAGCAAAATACAACATACGCTTTACATAATGATATTTGTGTGCGTTTTTAACAAACAAAACGAAAGTAATTTGATAAATATCCGAGCAAAGTGTCGTAACTTTGCACCGTGAAAATAACAAAGTGTAACCCAATGAGAGGGTATAGTATTAATTTAATAAGGTAAAAAGGTATGAAAAAGATTGAAGCAATTATCCGCAAGACGAAGTTCGAGGAGGTGAAAGCTGCTTTGCTGTCATCCGACATCGACTGGTTTGAGTACCACGACGTGCATGGCATCGGCCAGAGCCGTCAGGAGCGTATATATCGTGGCGTCCAGTATTCGACCGATGTCATCGAGCGCGTTGCCATCACTATCGTTTGTCGCGACATCATTGTCGATCCGACGATAAAGGTGATTCTGAAGGTAGCCCATACGGGTGAGGTTGGCGACGGTCGCATCTTCGTAAGTAACGTGATTGACACATGGTCTATCCGTACAGGCGAGAATGGTGACACGGTACTTCGCGATAAAAAGTAGTTAAGAGTTAAGAATTAAGAGTTAAGAATTTAGATTTTCAGGATTATGAACGAAATTGGATTATCACTCGATACTGTATGGATGCTATTGGCAGCCATGTTGGTTTTCTGGATGCAGCCGGGCTTTGCGCT
>JBGUQW010000126.1:0-2598 GCA_045131435.1 Prevotella sp. | reverse complement strand
GATGATGGTCTCCTGAGTGAAGATGTTGAAGTGCTCAACAGAATGATACAGGATGATACCTGCCACAGCGATTCCTCGCAGGGCATCAGCCACGTCAATGCGTGTGTTTGGGAGTGAACGGGTCTTGTACATATTACCAGATTCTGATACGTTTTTTCTTTGGGATGAACAGTTTGCCTTTCTTGATGTCGAAAGCGTCGTACCACTCATCGATCTGGGGAAGGGCACCGTTTACACGCACCAGGTTAGGCGAGTGGACATCCTGATTGAGGAGCATGTCCATATACTGTTCGCGGTTGTTGCTTGCCCACACGCGGGCCCAGCCGAGGAAGAAACGCTGGTCGGCAGTCAGACCGTCGATGACGCGATCATTTCCCCTATTGTGGAGTGCCTGCAGGGCAATGTGAAGCCCACCATTGTCGCCGATGTTCTCGCCGAGCGTCAACTGGCCGTTCACCTTCTTGCCGTTCACCACCTCGATGGTTGAGAAGTAATCGGCCAGACGTGCGGCACGCTTGTCAAAGGCGGCCTTGTCAGTAGCCGTCCACCAGTTGCGCTGGTTGCCCATGACGTCGAACTGGCAGCCCTGGTCGTCGAAGCCGTGGCTCATCTCATGACCGATTACGCCACCAATGGCACCGTAGTTCTGTGCGTCATCGGCCTCCGCATCGAAGAACGGCGGCTGGAGGATGCCGGCGGGGAAGCAGATTTCGTTGGTGGTGGGGTTATAGTAGGCGTTGATGGTCTGCGGTGTCATCTTCCATTCTTCCTTATCTACAGGCTTGTTCACCTTCCGGTTTAGACCGTCAATCCATTTCCATTCGCTCACGTTGGCCAGGTTCTCGTAGAGCGACAGCTGGTCGTCAATCTGCATCTGGCTGTAGTCCTTCCATTTGTCGGGATAACCTATCTTGATGTGGAAGTCAGCCAGTTTCTTCTTGGCTTCAGCCTTAGTGGCTTCGCCCATCCAGTCGAGGGTATCGATGCGCTGTCCGAGTGCTGTCTGCAGATTGCGAACCATCGTGAGCACACGCTGCTTGCTGGACTCTGGGAAGTACTTCTCGCAGTACATCTTGCCAATGGCATCGCCCAGAACGCCGTTGACCAAAGCAGTGGCCTGCTTCCACAGAGGGTCATCCTGCGGCTGGCCTGTCATCGTCTGCGCAAAGGTGAAGTACGAACGGCGCAGGTCTTGTGTCAGACAGGAGGCTGCCCCCATGATGATGCGCACCTCGGCGTAGGCCTTCAGGTCGTCGAGCGGTGTGTCGGCAAGTATCTTCTCTACCCCGTGCAAGGGTTCTGGCTGTCTTACCACGAGTTGCTTGAAGGCAGGGAATCCCGTCACCCAGAACACTGTTGGCCAGTCGATGCCGGGGAAGTCGCGCACCAGTTCGTCGTAACTCATCTTATGGTAGTTAGCGTCAATGTCGCGCAGCTTCACATTGTCGTAGCTGACTTCGGCAATGCGCTTCTCAATGGCATACACCTTCTCCATCAGTTCGCTGGCCGTAGCCTCGTCATAGCCAAGTGCCGCGAACATCCGCTTTCCATAGGCTTTGTAGGCCTCGCGCACCATCTGTGTCTGTGGGTCATCGTTGAAGTAATAGTCGCGATTGCCCAGTCCGAGTCCTGCCTGCGAGATGCTGACGATGTTGTTGTCGGCATCGCGGAGGTCAGCACCAGCCCCCCAAGCATACATCATCGTGTTCTCTCCACGACGGTCAATCTCTGCGGTGACGCGTTGGTATTCCTTGCGATCCTTCACGGCACGAATTCTCTTGATATAAGGCATGATGGGAGACAGTCCCTGCCCGTTGCGCTTCAGCGTGTCCATCATCTGGTTGTAGAGCGTACCTATCTTATAGCCCAGGGAACCCTTTTCCTGTGGCTTCGTCGAGAATTCCAGAATCATCTCCTGGATTTGCTTCTGGCTCTGCTCGTAGAGATCGAGGAAAGCACCATTGGTCATCTGGTCATCGCGTAGCGGGTGCGTCTTGAGCCAGTTTCCGCAGGCATATTCTACGAAGTTGTCACCTGGTTTAACATCAAGGTTCATATTTGCCTTGTCGTAACCCTTGTCCTGAGCGAAGACTGTCCCTCCGCAAATCAGCATCAGTGAGAGGCTGAAAATTTTGAATGAATTATTCATAACTATTAAATTAAAAAATCATCTGTTTGACGCTGCAAAAATACAAATAACTACAAAGCACGCCAAATATTTGGGATATTCTGTACAATTATGTGATGAATGACATTTCCATTTCTTTCCCTGTCCACTCTTCTCCATCGATTAGATAAGAGTCTGTACCTATAACTTTAAAGCCAACAGACTCATAGCAATGGAAAGCTGATGGGTTATTATCGAACACACCCAGCGTTATCTTTTTTGCGCCAAACTCTTGTTGCGCTTTCTGAATGGCCAGTTGTAGCATCTGTTTGCCATAGCCTTTACCTCGCAGATTGTCATCAACGATGATGAATCCAAAGCGGATGACAGTCTTCGAAGAATCTGGATAGCGAAGCATGATATGGCCTACGGTATTACCATCATCGTCAACGGCAGTAAAAGGGAAGATATTGTCTGCTGCATATTGTTCA
>JBGUQW010000125.1:0-32368 GCA_045131435.1 Prevotella sp. | reverse complement strand
CATTTGCACCATCCTTGCACCCGTAAAGTGTAATTATGTGTAGTCTGGAGCTATTAAAGATTGATTTAAAAGGGTTTAAGGAAGACCAGCAGGTCTTTGAATACAACCTTGGCGATGAGTTCTTTGGAGCTTTGGACGGCTCACAATTGGAATATGGAGCGTTGCACGTGTCGGTGTCTATACGCAAGATGACCGGCTTTTTCGACCTCCAGTTCCATACCGAGGGTGTTGTGACTGTCAGTTGCGACCGTTGTCTTGACGACATGGAGCAGCCTATAGTTGCAGACAACCATTTGGTCGTTAAGTTGGGCGACACATACAGCGATGACGATGACACCGTGACCATTGACGAGAACGAAGGAATACTCGACTTGTCGTGGTTCATCTATGAATTTACGATGCTGGCCATACCCATCAAGCACGTTCATGCACCTGGAAAATGCAATAGTGCGATGACGCAGAAGCTCGACGAGCTGAGCGGTGCTGTCCGAAGCAGCAAAGAGGAGGCAAAAGCTGTGGATCCACGCTGGGAAGCACTGAATAAATTAAAGATTAAAGATTAAAAATTAAACATTAAATTGATACAATTATGGCACATCCTAAAAGAAGACAATCGAACACTCGTACCGCAAAGCGTCGTACTCATGACAAGGCAGTAGCTCCCACACTGGCAGTATGCCCCAACTGTGGTGCTTATCACATCTACCACACCGTATGCCCCACTTGTGGCTACTATCGTGGCAAGATTGCTATTGTAATGGACGAAGCAGCAGAGTAATTGATAATTCTTTGACCTAAAGGTACAAAGCGTTACAAGTAACGATTAGATCATTGACAATTGGAAAGAAAGATTAATGCGATAATCACCGGCATTGGTGGCTATGTGCCCGACTATGTTCTGGATAATGCAGAACTGTCGCGCATGGTAGACACCAATGACGAGTGGATTATGACCCGCGTAGGCATTAAGGAGCGCCGTATCCTCACTGAGGAAGGTCTGGGCACCAGCTACATGGCTCGTAAGGCAGCCAAACAGCTGATGCATAAGACTGGTGTAGACCCTGATACCATCGACGCGCTCATAGTCACCACTTCGACGGCTGATTATAAGTTCCCTTCCACGGCCAGCATTGTTCTGGGTAAGCTTGGACTGAAGAATGCCTTTGCGTTCGACTTCTGGGCCGCCTGCTGTGGATTCCTCTATTCGCTCGATGTGGCTGGCTCTATGATTCAGAGCGGTCGTTACAAGAAGATTATTGTGATTGGAGCCGACAAGATGTCGTCAGTCACCGACTATAAGGACCGTGCTACTTGTCCGCTGTTCGGTGACGGAGCAGCAGCCGTGCTGCTCGAGGCCACCGAGGAGGAGAACATCGGTGTGATGGACTCTTATTTCCGTGCTGACGGCAAGGGCCTGCCCTTCCTTCATCTGAAGGCTGGCGGTAGCGTTTGTCCTCCCAGTCATTTTACCGTTGACCACCGTTTGCACTATCTCTATCAAGAGGGTCGTACTGTGTTCCGCTATGCGGTGACTAACATGAGTGATGACTGTGCACTCATTGCCGAGCGTAACGGATTGACCAAGGACAATATCACATGGGTAGTGCCCCATCAGGCCAATATGCGCATCATTGAGGCCGTTGCCAAGCGTCTGGATGTTCCCATGGAGCAGGTGATGGTCAATATCGAGCATTTCGGAAACACCTCGGCAGCAACCATTCCACTTGCATTGTGGGAGAACGAGCATCTGCTGAAGAAGGGTGATAACATCATCATGACCGCCTTTGGTGCCGGTTTCGTTCACGGAGCCAGCTACTATCGATGGGCGTATGATGGTGCCAAATGAGAAATGAGAAATGAGTAATGAGTAATGAGAAATGACTCATAAAGCCGGATTCGTAAACATTGTGGGTAATCCTAACGTAGGAAAAAGTACGCTCATGAACCAATTGGTTGGTGAGCGTATTTCTATTGCCACATTTAAGGCGCAGACCACGCGCCACCGTATCATGGGCATTGTCAATACGCCCGATATGCAGATTGTGTTTTCTGATACACCAGGCGTTCTGAAGCCTAACTATAAGCTTCAGGAGTCGATGCTTGCCTTTTCGGAATCGGCTCTGCAGGATGCTGACGTGCTGCTGTATGTCACTGACGTCGTGGAGAATCCTGAGAAGAATATGGATTTTCTGGAGAAGGTGCAGAAGATGACGATTCCCGTACTGCTGCTCATTAATAAAATCGACAGCCTCCCCAACCCCTCCGAAGGAGGGGCTAAAAAGACGGGCAGGAACACCCCTCCTTCGGAGGGGGCGGGGGAGGCTCTTGGCGACATTGTTGACAAGTGGCACACGCTGTTACCCAACGCAGAGATTCTTCCCATCTCAGCCAAGAACAAGTTCGGTACTGACATGCTGTTGAAGCGTATTCAGGAATTGCTACCTGAAAGTCCCGCCTATTTCGACAAGGACCAGCTGACGGACAAACCCGCCCGTTTCTTCGTGTCAGAGATTATCCGTGAGAAAATACTTCTTTATTACGACAAGGAGATTCCCTACAGCGTTGAGGTTGTTGTGGAGCGATTCAAGGAAACCGAGAAGAACATCCACATCAACGCCGTTATCTATGTAGAACGTGATTCACAGAAGGGTATCATCATCGGCCATCAGGGCGTGGCACTGAAGAAGGTCTCTACTGAGGCCCGCAAGACTTTGGAGAAGTTCTTCGGCAAGCCCATATTCCTTGAGACTTTTGTCAAGGTCGACAAGGACTGGCGCTCCAGCAAGCGTGAGCTCGATGCGTTTGGTTATAATCCTGAGTAATCCCCTAAGAATCCCCAGAAAGCAACTTTTTTAAACTTTTCTGTTAAAAGATGCAACATAATTAAAAAAATGTTGTATCTTTGCAACGTTTAATGTATTGTGTGAATACTAACAAAACGAACAAAGATATGAAAAAGCTGTTTATGGTATGGTGCCTGCTGGGCATTGCAACGACCTCCTTCGCTGAGGATTTGAAGTTGACGGTTCCTGAACTCGAACCGAAGTTGACCTATGGTGAGACAACGGCCTCTGCTATCCCAGAGCCAAGTTATGAGGTTATGAGAGCGGATGCTGTGGCAGCTTCTAACGGCTGGAAGCCCGACTTCGATTTTTTCAAAACCAAGACCAATCCCGGTGTGAAGCCCTACAAGTTCATGGACGACATGACCTTTGTGGGTGTGCCCCTCTTTTTAGGCGGTCTGGCCATCAAGGGCGACAAGGCCATGTTCCGTGTTAACAACAAGGATGGCAAGGCGAATACCCAGCTGCTGACAGATTTCAAGACCGGCATCGACGACTATACACAGTATTTCGGCCCCGCTATGGTTGTCGGCCTGAAACTTGGTGGTTATGAAGGCCGTAGCGACTGGCCCCGCCTGCTTGCCAGTGCAGCCATGTCGTATGGTTTGATGGCTGCCCTCGTCAACGGCATCAAGTATACTGCCAAGGAAATGCGTCCGGATGGTTCTCAGGCCAACTCATGGCCTTCTGGTCATACCGCAACCTCGTTTGTAGGTGCCACCCTGTTGCACAAGGAGTACGGTCTGACCCGTTCGCCCTGGTTCTCCGTCGCCGGCTATGGTGTGGCAACGGCAACCGGTGTGATGCGTGTGCTGAACAACCGCCACTGGGTGAGCGACGTGATGTCAGGTGCCGGTATCGGTATCCTGTCCACTGAGTTGGGCTATGCCTTCAGCGACCTCATCTTCAAGGGCAAGGGTCTGCTGCGCAACGATTTACAGATGGATTCCGACGACCCGTCGTTCTTCGGCATCTCCATGGGTGTCGGTCTGGGTGGCAAGGACATCGAGTTCAACATGGTTGACGATTTGCAGGACAAGGAACAGTTCGGCATCGATGAAGCGACAGCTGCTGAATATGCCAACGATCCCGAAAACGACGTGAATATCGACTTCCGTGCCGCTACGGTGGTTGATGCCGAAGGAGCCTACTTCTTCAACAAATACATCGGTATCGGCGGACGTCTGCGCGTCAGAGCCATGTCAGCCAAGTCGTTTGGTAAGTATGCCGACATCAGTGCCGAAGATGCCAGCTATGTATGGCTTGACACTGAAAGTTACTCCATCAGCAACATCTATGCGAACTCCACTTATCCGGGAGAGCCTCTGACAGCAGCTATCATTAATGAAGGTGGCGCCCCTGTCACCGAATTGAACGGTGTTGTCAAGAGCGACCACCTGGCAGAGTTTACCGTCAGTGGAGGTCTCTATTTCAACCTCCCGCTGACCAAGCGCTTGTCGTTAGGCACCAAGTTCCTCGTCGGCCGTTCGTTCACTCAGGAACTCGACATCGACGGCTATGCCAAGGGTCATGTCAAGGACATCGACTACGGCATGGTTATCGAGAAGGGTGACGTCACCTATCTGGCCATAGACAACCCCGTGAGCACTGGTGAGCAATACACCGACGAGTGGGACTACATCAAGCTGGGTTCCAACAGTGCCACCTCTTGGGGCACGGGTATCTCGGTGACCTATCGCTATAAGTCCAACTTCTCGTGGAGACTCTACTGCGACTACGACTATGCGAAGAAGACTTACACGCTGACCAACGACAACTATCATTTCCTGAAGGCCGGCCTGACACGCGATGCCTATACGCTTGTCAGCAACCGTGACGTGTCCGCTCTGGCCTATCTGATGGATCCGTGGGTATTCAAGAAGGAGAAGGAGATGCACTATGTCACCGTTGGACTCTCCTTCCTGGTGAACTTCTGACCATCCTACTGTCGCGGTATTGTTTTGCTGTCATGCCAGTGATACGCTTGAAATACCGATAGAAGGATGTGGGTTCTGTGAAGCCAAGCATATAGGCTATTTCCTGAAGTGTCTGAGTAGCGCGTGACTCAATGAGGCGCTTGGCTTGTGCCGTTACATATTGCTCTATCCATTCAACTGGCGAGAGACCGTTGGTGGCCGTGCGGATTACCTTGCTGAGATGTTTAGGAGTAAGGTTCAACAGACCTGCGTAGTATTTGACCTCACGCGACTCCCGGTAATGTTTTACGACGAGGTCGCAGAAGCGGTTGAAGGTATCCGCATAACGGTTCTCTGTCCATTGCCGGTCCTGATCGCGCCGATAGCAGTTGAGGAACTCATAGCCCACAGCGAGTTGTGCCAACAATGTCTGATATCGGTGTGGTAGTTCCTTTTCGGTGTGGTTGGCAATGACGATGAGCTGGTCGACGATGGCTAGCAGATGTGCGGCTTGTTCATCAGTCAGCGAACAGATAGGTGCATAGTTGAATTTCTCGTGGTCGTGGCTGAAGGTGTGGAAACGGAGGTCATCAAGCATCTTCGGCGATATGAATAGCAGGGCGTAGGTAAAGTCGTCGGTACAATCCATAGGGTGCATGATATGACCTGGAAGAATGATGGTCAGGTCGTTTTTGCGATGGGTGATGACTCGCATGTCGTACATAGCCCGTGCGCTGCCGCTCAGAATGAGTGTCATGATGATGTGCGGGAATACGAAATCTTCATTGTAGCCGAAGAAGCGGGACATCTCACGCACAATCAGAATGTCGTTTTGCTCAATGGACTGTAACAGGGGGTCTTTAGTGGTCGGCATTGTTATCTATTATTAGATGTTGGTATGCTCAGAAACGCTATTTGTCTGCAAATTTACTTTATTTTTCTGATTACACAAAGAAAAGCGAATTATTGCCATAAATTAACCCCAAAGTGTTAGTGGGTGGGTGTGCAAAATGCAGTACTTTTGTGCCAAAAAATAAATTGGAAGACAAAACTAATAAGCGTATGAAAATGAGAACACTAATGAAAGGCCTTCTTCTGCTATGCGTGTTGATGACAGGGCTGGGAAGTGCTACGGCACAAACGTACACAAAGTGGAAGCAGGTGCAAGACCCCACTACGCTGACGACTGACGATGTCGTGGTCATCGTAGACCTGACGACAGCAAACGCTATGTGTAATAATCCTGAGTACGAAGGGGAAAACACGGTGAGTAAGGCCGCACCCCCTGCCGCGAAGGTGACGGTGAAGGAAGAACAGGACCGCATTACCAGCGAAGTTGCCGACACCATCCAGTGGACGGCAGACCGCACGGACGGTAAGTATGTGTTCAAATTCCTGAATGAGGAAAATAAGACTCGTTATCTGTTTGATTCCGACCAGAACCTGCGTGTCGGCTTTGTCAGTGAAGACAATGCAGCCAAAAGGAAGTTCGATATAGAAATGGGACTGTTGCACAGAAGGATTCAGACGGACGAGGAAGTGTATAAAGATTATCGCATCGGTCTGAAGGTTGCCAGCGGCATACAGGCTATGATGAGCGGTAGCACATGGGAGCTGGAGGCAGATGCCGATGATGGCAGCATCAGCACCGACATTGCTGCCACGAAGATGGCTTTCTTCAAGAAAGTGGAGACCACGCTGCCCGACCCCACGGTCCATTTCCCAGGCCATGACTATGAGGCCGACTTGAACGGTAGCTTTACGGCTCCTGTGGCTACGGTGGACGAGGCAGGTGCAGGTGCTATCACCTACTGGAGCAGTAACGAGAACGTGGCCACGGTAGACAAGAATACTGGTGTCGTGACGCTGAAGAAGCGCGGTACGGTGCGCATCTACGCCCAAGTGGCAGCAACAGAAACCTATGACGATTACCTGACATCCTATGTCCTGCGTATTGACGATACATCCAATAACGTAAAGGGTTGCCGCACCAATCCCTTCACCGTGACCGAGGCCATTGAATATGCTGAGGCAGGAGGTCATGAAGAAGAGGCTGCCAACGGTGTCTGCTACTTCGTCAAGGGCATCGTGTCGAGCGTTGGCGGTGCTATGGCAGGCATGGATGGTATGGAAGACATGATGGAAATGATGTCTGGAATGATGGAAGGCATGGAAGGTATGGAAGGCTTCGACATGAGTGCCATGATGAGCATGTTCATGGGCGAACAGGAGGAAGGTACGGTGACCTACGCCATTACCGACAGTGGTGTCAACCGCGATTCGCTGTCCATCAACAATGGTCGTGGTGTGCTGTTTGAAACCAAGCTGGTCGACATCACTGAGGATTCTCTCAGCGTAGGCGACTGGGTGACGGTATATGGCCCACTGGAGTACTCTGAGGACACTGGTATGATGGCCATGTTTGGCGGCAACAAGGAGAAAAAAGCTAAGATGCCACGCGTCAACTACATGAGTGAGCACAAGCGCAACCTCATTACCGAGGACATCATTCTGTACTATGAACAGCAAAAGAAACCCGAAGACCTCTTTAGCATTACCGATTTGTTCGACGGTACGCTGGTTACCAAGAGCAATGCAGGAGATGCCACGAAAGCCTATACCACACTGACTCCCAGCGACAAGGAGATTGCCAATTGGGTATTGAACGAAGCAAAGACTGACAGCGTGCTGATGGCGAAGAAAGAAGGCATCATCACCATGAAAGTCAAGGCTCCCGTTTTCATTAATGCTACGGACACCGTTTATATGGAGCGTCGCTTTACGGTGGACGTGAGAGACCGCGAACTGCAGCCAACAGGCACGATGGAGGGCAACTACGAGTTGGTGACCAGTACTACCCAGCTGAAAGCTGGCGACAAACTCATCGTCGTAGCTACCATCGACAACAAGTCGAAGGTGCTCGTCAAGAGCAGCGGCTCTGGTGGTGGCATGATGGCCATGTTTGGCGGTGGCAGCAACGCCAAGGACGTTACCATCGGTGACGACGGCAAGATTACCGAGATACCCGACATCACCCAGATACTGACATTAGAGCAGTCCGGTGACAAGTGGTTGCTGCAGACGGGTAAGACAGCCGACTACACGATGACCTATCTCTACATTTCCGACACCGATGGCGGTGGCAGCAACAGCATGATTCCGGGCATGGGCAGCAGCGGTGCCACGCTGAAGACGGGAACACTCGCAGCAGCTGGCGACAGCTGTCTGGTGGCGTTTACCTTCCCCGCAGAAAAGAACGACAGCGTGAAGATGCAGTTCACCTTTGCTGACCGCGAGAAAGACGGCAAGCCTGTCACGGCCAAGAACGTCATCCGCTATGAGAAGGGCACGATGTCAACCTCGTTCGGAGGCTTCGAACCCGAGTCCGACAAGGCCACACTCCCCCGTCTGTACCGTCTGGTACAGGCCGACGAATATCAGGTGACCATCAGCAAAGCACTCTGGGCTACCATCGTCAGCTCCTATGACGTCACGCTGCCTGCAGAGGTGAAAGGCTATGCGGTAACTGCCGTGAACGACAATAAGGTAGTGCAGCGCGGCGAAGCGCTGACGAGTCTGAAGGGTGGCGAGCCCTACCTGCTCCATAGCGAGACGGCAGGTACCTACACCCTGAACAAGGCGACCGAGGCCGTTGATAAACCTGCCACCAATCTGTTGAAGGTCAGCGACGATAATACCGGCAATGGTGTCTATGTTCTTGCCAATGGCGCTGACGGCGTAGGATTCTATCGCTGGATGGGTGGCAAGCTGGGTGCCGGACGTGTTTATCTGGAACTGCCGGCCAGCGGTGATGCACCTGCATACCTCCCCTTCAGTAACGATGAGACAACGGGCATAGAGACAGTTCAATATTCAACGTTCAACGTTCAAAGTGATGATGTGTGGTACACCCTCGACGGTCGTCGCCTGAATGGCAGACCTGCCCAGAAGGGACTTTTCATTTACAATGGCAAAAAAGTAACACAATGAAAAAGATATATTTAAAACCCGAACTCGAAGAGGTCATCATCCTCCACAAACAGTCGCTGCTGGCTGGCTCGCCTGATGTCAAGGACGGCGACGTCACTGATATCAACGACCTGCTGGCTCCAGAGCTGGAACCCGGCATAGAAAATGAATTCGTCCCCATCTTGCAATGATGTGACCGATGATACAAGAGGGTATGAAGAGACCAAGTACGCGTATACTGACGCTTCTGATAATGGGCAGCCTATTATGGCTGCCCATGTCAGCTCAAGGCCTCTTACATCGCATCGACAGCATCCTGACACAACGCTATTGCAAGGGCGACGTCGACACCGCCTTCATCATGCGGCCTGCGACGAAGTGGACAATCATGGCGCGTATGAATGTGTCAGGAGCGAAGATTGAGGCTGAAGGTATTGACAACGGTCAGCACTTCAAGTCGGAGATGGAAGCCAACAGAAAGGCGACACTCAGCGTAGGTGTCAGCTACCTTGGCCTCTCGCTCAGCGCGTCGCTCAATCCTGCCAAGCTGATGGGCAAGTATCGCGACTTCGAACTGAACTTCAACAGCTATGGCCGCCGCTTTGGCTTCGATGTCATCTATCAGGATGCCAAGAACTTCTCCGGCTGGCACGACCACGAAGGTATGGAGCGCATTGAGCTGTCCGACGGATTGCTGTCGGTGAAGACGTTGAACCTGAATGCCTTCTACGTCTTCAACAGTCGCCGTTTCTCCTATCCCGCCGCCTTCTCGCAGAGCTACATCCAGCGCCACTCTGCCGGCAGTTTCCTGCTGGCAGCATCGGGTATGGGGCAGCGCGCCACCCTCGACTGGGATCAGGAGATGCGACTGAAGATGACGAACATCGCCCTCGGCGCAGGCTATGGCTACAATTACGTGCTAAGCCAGGGTTGGCTGTTGCACCTGTCCGCCCTGCCTACGTTCATCGTCTATAGCAACACGTCCATGACTTTCGGTGACACCAGCGTACCCCTTCACTACCACTTTCCCGAGGTCATCATCACAGGGCGCGGTGCTGTCATACGCCAATGGGGCAACAAGTTCCTCGGTCTCTCGATGATATTCAACTTCACCAATAACGGCCACGAGGAGAGCCTCGCCCTGCACAACATTAAGTGGCGCATCCGCACATTCTTCGGCATTAGGCTGGGTAAGACACGGCGAGAGCCCCTCGACGGAACCAAAACAGCCCATCCTGCCAAAATGAATGATGGTCGAAGGTAGGCTGCACCTCAGAAAAACTCAAATAAATTTGGTTTTTCGTTCGGTTTGCACTACCTTTGCACACAAATAAATGCATTTATGGGAAATTTAGTAGCGATTGTGGGACGTCCGAACGTAGGAAAGTCCACCTTATTTAATAGATTGACCAACTCTCGCAGAGCCATTGTGAGCGACGAGGCAGGCACCACGCGTGACCGTCAGTATGGCAAGTGCGAGTGGAACGGCCGTGAGTTCAGTGTCGTCGATACCGGCGGCTGGGTGGTGAACAGCGACGATGTCTTCGAGGAGGAGATTCGCAAGCAGGTCATCGTGGCCACTGAGGAGGCCGACCTGGTGCTGTTTCTGGTCGACATCAAGAATGGTGTCACCGACCTCGACATGGATGTGGCTCAGATTCTGCGTCGTTCGAAGCTGCCGGTCGTGCTCGTTGCCAACAAGGCTGACGACGGTAAGGACCTGTACGGGCAGTACGAGTTCTACAAGCTGGGACTGGGCGACCCGTTCTGCGTCAGTGCTGCAACGGGCTCTGGCACAGGCGATTTGCTCGACTTCGTGGTGTCGAAGCTCAAGACCGACGAGGTGGACGATCTGGAGGATGGCACGCCGCGCTTCGCCGTCGTAGGGCGTCCCAATGCCGGCAAGTCGAGCATCATCAATGCCTTCATCGGCGAGGACCGTAACATCGTGACGGATATTGCCGGCACCACGCGCGACTCGATCTATACGAAGTACGACAAGTTCGGCTTCGACTTCTATTTGGTGGACACCGCCGGCATCCGTCGTAAGAACAAGGTGACGGAAGACCTGGAGTTCTACTCCGTCATGCGCAGCATCCGCGCCATTGAGAACTCGGACGTCTGCATCCTGATGATTGATGCCACACGCGGCATCGAGGCGCAGGACATGAACATCTTCCAGCTCATCCAGAAGAACAACAAGTCGCTGGTGGTGGTGGTCAACAAGTGGGACTTGGTGGAGGACAAGTCGCAGATAGCCATCAAGACCTTCGAGAACGCCATCCGCGAGCGCATGGCGCCGTTTGTGGACTTCCCCATCATCTTCGCCTCGGCAGTTACCAAACAGCGCATCTTCAAGGTGCTGGAGACAGCCAAGGAGGTGTATCTGAACCGTAAGATCAAGATTGGCACGTCGAAGCTCAACGAGGTGATGCTGCCCATCATCGAGGCCACGCCGCCACCCAGCATCAAAGGTAAGTACATTAAGATCAAGTACGTCTCGCAGGTGCCTGACACGCAGATTCCCACCTTCGTGTTCTATGCCAATCTGCCACAATATGTGAAGGAGGCCTACCGTCGTTTCTTGGAGAACAAGATGCGTGAGAACTGGACGCTGACAGGTACGCCTATTAACGTCTTCATACGACAAAAGTAAGGGACGTTGAATATTGAAAATTGAACGTTATGCGGAAGTCTGTTGTCCTCTTTTTACTTGTCGCCTTGGCTTTCCTTGGTGCCTGCTCGGAAGTGTCGCCAGAGTGGCAGGCGGCCAGTGCTGCCAAGGGGTATTACGACTGTCTGAAGGACGCTAATGCCATTGGATTCCTGGAGGGCAAGGCCGGTGTCGACAGTCTGCCCTCAGACTATGGTGAGCAGCTGCTGACAGCCGTGAAGCAGTATCATGCCGACCTGCAACAGAAGCATGGCGGACTGCGCGAGGTGCGCATCAGCGAGGAGCACTACGCCAAGGACCTTGAGCAGTGTCGCGATTCTGTCCTGAACGTGACCTACGCCTTCCTCATCCTCTGCTTTGGCGACTCTACGCAGGAGGAGGTGATGGTGCCCATGACAGAGCACGATGGCCGGTGGTTGATGAAATAATGAAAACAAAGTGAAACAGACCTATTTAATAAAGAAATTGTAATGAAGAAATTATTAGTAATGGCCACAGTCGCCATGATGGCTGCAGTGAGCGTGAATGCACAGGTCGAGTATCCCAAGAACGAGATTGGCGTCAGCTATGGCTACTTGTCCAATTCCCAGTGGATTGACGCCTTCGGGACGATTTTCAGTTCCATGCTTGGCGCAAGATATGATGAGGACAGTGAGAAATTCATCGGTCCTGTCAGCATTCAGTATTTCCATCATGTCAAGGACTGGATTGCCGTCGGTGCCGTCGGCGTCTATGGCCACTCTTCGAAGGATATCCTAAGCGGTTCAGATGTCATCGGTTCAGGTAAAAACACCTACTTGACCATCATGCCTGCCGTCAAGTTCGACTGGTTCCGTCGTGAAAGCGTCAGCATGTATTCCAAGCTGGCCCTTGGTGCCACATACCGCTCAGAGAAAGTGGAGTATAATAACAGAAGCACCGGAGGCTCTGAAACCCCAAGAGACAACCGCAGCAACTCTGAGTTCCACTTCAACTGGCAGGCCACCGTCTTCGGCATTGAGGCCGGCAGTCCTATGGTCCGTGGATTCTTGGAGACCGGTTTCGGTGAGCAGGGTATTGCCTGCGTGGGCGTCCGCTTCAAGTTCTAAGTGACACACTCACTCCATCACATAAAAAGACTCCCTCGCTGCTGATGGCAGGAGGGATTTTTTTTATATAGAAAAAATTAACGGATTGAACTCCGTGGTTCAACCCGTCTTAATAAGCGAGGTGGTAGTTGTACATTCTTGCTATGTTCATGCAATACTCTGTGTAAGCCTCGCTCTTGAGCCATTTGTTAATTAACTTTTTCATCTTTTTACCCTTTCTTTTTTTTAATTGTTATCCTTTCTCTATTTTACCTTAAATATATGTGTTATCATGATCCTCTTTTGTTATCCTTTTTCTCTTTTTGACGATGCAAAGGTACGACGTTTTTTGGTACTGTGCAAGGAAAAAGCGGAATTGTTTGCGCAAACAGCCCGTTTTTTGACGCATATCAACAAATGTTGGATTTCGTTGATATGTATCAATTTTTGACCAAATCAGTGTGTCTGGTGGGTGATGGCTTCACGCATTTCCTTCAGCAAATCGCTGGCGAAAATGAAGTCTGTGAGGCGCTTGTTGGTCGAACCCATGATGTCGGCAGAGACACCCTGCCACTCCTTGTGACCCTCGTAGATGAAGATGATGTTCTCGCCAATGCCCATCACCGAGTTCATGTCGTGCGTGTTGATGATGGTGGTCATCTGGAATTCCTGTGTGATGGAGTGCAGCAGGTCGTCGATGACCAGCGATGTCTTGGGGTCGAGGCCGCTGTTAGGCTCGTCGCAGAACAGGTATTTGGGATTGAGGCTGATGGCGCGGGCAATGGCTACACGCTTCTGCATACCTCCGGAGATTTCGCCGGGATACTTGTCTTCGGCACCTATCAGGTTGACACGGTCCAGGCAGTCCATGGCGCGTTGCTGGCGTTCACGCAGGTTCATCGATGAGAACATGTCCAGCGGGAACATGACGTTCTCCAGTACTGTCAGTGAGTCGAAGAGCGCTGCCGACTGGAAGATCATGCCCATCTCGCGGCGCATGTGTACCTTCTCTTGCTTCGACATCTGAACGAAGTCACGGCCGTCGTAGAGTATCTGGCCACTGGTAGGGTCTAACAGCCCCACGAGATTCTTCATCAGGACGGTCTTTCCGCTACCACTCTGTCCGATGATGAGATTGGTCTTGCCGTTCTCGAATACCGTCGAGATGTCCTTCAGCACCTCGATGCTGTCAAAGCTCTTATATAAATTCTTGACCTCAATCATGACAGCAACTGGGTTAGGAAGACATCAGAGAAAAGGATGAGGACGCTCGAACAGACCACTGCGTCCGTCGAGGCCTTACCTACATTGACAGAACCACCTTCGACGGTATAGCCGAAATAGGACGGTACGGCAGAAATGATAAAGGCAAAGAAGAGACTCTTGATGATGGACATC
The DNA here is from genome assembly GCA_045131435.1 of Prevotella sp. Classification (GTDB taxonomy): domain Bacteria; phylum Bacteroidota; class Bacteroidia; order Bacteroidales; family Bacteroidaceae; genus Prevotella. The sequence continues at coordinate 18,501 of JBGUQW010000125.1, read as the reverse complement.
CACATGAACCATGCCTTGAAGTCGTGCTGCAGACCCAATGTCAGGTCGTCGGGTACGATAATGCCTCCGACGTATGCTGTTCCGTAGGCTCCTACAATACCCAAGGCTGACGAGAAGATGACCAGTAGTGGCATGATGGTCAGCATGCCCAGAATCTTAGGCAGGATAAGGTAGCAGGCTGAGTTGACGCCCATGATGTCGAGGGCATCAATCTGCTGGGTCACGCGCATGGTACCTATTTCCGATGCGATGTTCGACCCCACCTTGCCGGCCAGTATCAGACACATGATAGAGCTGGAGAATTCCAACAGCATGATTTCACGTGTGGTGTAACCGCTGACCCATCGTGGCATCCACGGACTCTGGATGTTCAGCTTCATCTGGATGCAGATGACAGCACCGATAAAGAACGATATCAACAGTACGATGCCGATGGAGTTGACACCCAGTTGTGCCATCTCCTTCACATACTGTTTCCAGAACATGCGGAAACGCTCAGGCACAGAGAATGTGCGGCCCATCAGCATGATGAACTTACCGAACGTTGTCAGCCATTTTTGTAGCAACTTGATCATTTCGCCTGCAAAGTTAATCATTTTCAGTGAAAAAGCGAGGAGTGAAGCGTGAAAAAATGTATTTGGAAAAAAAAGAAAAGGTTGCAACGTGTGCAACCTCTCTCTCTCTTCACCCTTCACCTTTCCTTTTTCGTGGGCGCTGACGGATTCGAACCGCCGACCCTCTGCTTGTAAGGCAGATGCTCTAAACCAGCTGAGCTAAGCGCCCTTTCTTGAAAAGCGATGCAAAGGTACGGAGTTTTTGCGAGACTACCAAACAATCGTATCGCTTTTTTACATTTTTTAAGGTTCTGCGGTGGGCTCACCTGCTGGTTGGCCTCCTTGTTGGTTTGACAGACGGTCTATTTCGGCCTGCATATCGGCAATGGTGGCATTGAGGGCATCGATCTCGCTCTGTGTCAGTGCCTGCATGGCGTCAGCATCGGTTGCTCCGCGCCATCCTGGCTTTCCCAGCAGGTAGGTGACACCCACCTCAACGTTGACTATGCGGTCGCGGCTCTTCATGCTGCGATTGGCGCTATACGACTGGCTGAAGCCGTCGAGGCTGGAAGCGTAGACTCCATAGTTGATGTCGAGGTTGATAGCCACTTTCGGTGTAATGCGGAAGGTGTTGAGCAGACCGGCAGAGAAGCCCATGGCGTAGCTGTTGTATGACATGTTGCGTCCGATGCCAGCACCGAGGTAGGGAATGCAGTCCCACAGGCGTTCTTCGTTATAGCCTTTGAACATGTTGCTAAGGTTGAAGAGTGCCTGTTCCTGCAGTGTCCAGTATTTGCTGGCGTTGAGCTCTTTGTCCTCAGAGATAACGCTGCGTCCCCAGAAACCGTTGAGTTTGGTGCGCAGACCCATGCCTGGCGTGAACCACTTGCCCAGTGCAATGGAGATGCCAAGGTTGGTGCGATAGCCCTTGAACATGCTGCTGAACTTGAAGGCACTATTCTCCTGGCTGCCCCAGAACGACGATGCTGCTATGTTGCCTTGTACAAACCAGTTGGCCCAGAAGGAGTTGGTAACTACGCTATGCTTCTTGGTAGCAATAGCATCATCCTGTGCCAGCACGCTGGTGATGGCGCAGACGAATGCAAATAACAATAAAATCCTTTTCATATTTACTTTATTATTTCAGTAGTTGTTCTATGTCCTGTTGTGGCAGGATGGCAAGAATGGCATGGCCATCCGGCGTGTAGTTGACGTTGCTGCAGGCAAAGAGCTCGTTGACCAGATTTTCCATCTCGTCGTTGCTGAGCACCTGTCCCTGCGGAATGGCAGCATGGCGTGCCATCGTCAGTGCCAGAGCCTGTCCCAGCTGGTCGGCGGTACTCGTAATATTTTCCTGAGCCTCGCTGACCATGTCGTGCAGCAGTTGTACTGTGTTTAGCCCCTCTATACCTGCAGGAATGCCATTGATGGCGTAGCTGCCTTGTCCGAGGTCTGCGAGGTCGAAGCCGATGGCAGACAAACGCGGCAGTACTTGTTCAAGTACGGTCTGTTCTGATGGTGTAAACAGGATGACCTCCGGGAAGAGCACCTGCTGTGTTTCGGCCGATCGAGTCTGCAACTGTGCCAGATACTGGTCGTAGCGGATGCGGATGTCAGCGCGGTGCTGGTCGATGACCATCAGTCCCGACTTGACTGCCGTCATGATGTAACAGCCCTTGTACTGATAGTGTATGGGTGACTTGTCAAGGGTGTTGGGTGATGGGTGCTGGGTGATGGGTGATGGGTGCTGGGTGCTGGATGATGACTGTTGGCTGTCGAAGAGTGAAGGCTGCGAATCATTGGAGGCATCTGCTGTTGGCAGTCCTTCATACAGCTGTTCCCAGCCTTTCGGCGCTTGTCGGCTGGTGCTCGCCATCGTTTTCTGGTGTTCAGTAAAGGGATTATAGGAGGGATTGCTGATGACTTTCGGCGCATTGGGAGCCGTTGGTGTGTCCATAGTATTCGGAACCAGCGGGTTATAGATGGGAATGTCCGGCTTTCCTTCTGTATCGAAGTCAATCTGCGGGATGGCACAAAACTGTCCGATGGCATCCTTCACGGCAGCAGTGAGAATTTGCCAGATGGCCTGTTCGTTCTCAAACTTAATCTCCGTCTTCGTAGGGTGGATGTTGACGTCGATATCTGCCGGACTCACCTCAAAGTATATAAAATAAGGTACGTGCGTGCCTGCGGGAACCAGTCGTTCGTAAGCCTGTAGTACTGCCTTGTGGAAATACGGATGCTTCATGTAGCGGCCGTTGACAAAGAAGAACTCTGGGACGCCCTTCTTACGTGCCGTCTCTGGTTTGGCTGCAAACCCGGTGATGCGGCACATGGCCGTTTCCACGCTGACAGGCAGCAAGTCCTGTGTGTAGCGTCGGCCGTAGACGTCGGTGATGCGCTGTCGCAGGTTGCCTGCGCGGAGGTTCATGAGTTCCTGTCCGTTGCTATGCAGTGTAAAGGTGATGTCCGGATAGACCAATACGATGCGTTCGAAGGCCGTCAGGATATTGTTCAGCTCGGTGGCATTGGTCTTCAGAAACTTCCGTCGTGCAGGAACATTGAAAAAAAGATTACTAACCGTAAAGCTGCTGCCGACAGCACAGGAACACGGCTCCTGACTCTCAACGCGTGAACCGGCGAATATCAGACAGGTGCCTATCTCGTCCACCTCGCGGCGTGTGCGCACTTCAACCTGCGACACGGCAACAATCGATGGCAAGGCCTCACCACGGAATCCCATCGTCTGTAAGGAGAACAGGTCGTCGGCCTTCCGTATCTTTGATGTCGCATGACGTTCGAAGGCCAGACGGGCATCGGTCTCAGACATGCCACAGCCGTCGTCGATGACTTGTATGGACGTGCGTCCGGCATCGACGACGATCACATTGATGGTATGGGCACCGGCATCGACAGCATTTTCTACCAGCTCCTTGACGACAGAGGCGGGGCGTTGTATCACCTCGCCAGCGGCAATCTGGTTGGCCACGCTGTCAGGAAGAAGTTGTATTACGTCAGTCATTATTGATCTTGTTCTTGGGAGCCTCGCGACGCTTTTGTTCCTTCAGCTCTGTGCCCTCGTTCTTCGGACGCCAGTTGAAGATGTCCTCTTTGTTCAGCGGACGGACATAGTCAAACCAGGCATAACCTGGGAGGAACATCTTGTCAGGTGGAATCTGCGTCATGGGATACATGATGCCCGAGGCCTTGTCGGTCCAGGTACGTTCCATGCGGCGGTTCTTCACCCACATCCTTAGCAACGATGTCTCTGTATAGTTATGCAGGATAGGCAGACTGTCGGCCTCGTCCAACGGATAGCGGATGATCAGTACGTTGTTGATGGCTTGGAACTCACGGAGTTCACCTTTCTCGAAGAATGCCTTCATCTCCTTCGACGACACCTGGTTGAAGTGTACACTGTCAATCACCATCTCAGCCGAGAAGGCTTGTCCGATGATGTGTGCACGGTCGACGGTAGAGTCCTTCATGTAGACGCGAATCTCCTCGCCGACCAGCTGTTGGTTCACATTCCAGAGGATAGGATCCTTATACATCGTCATGCAAGAGTCCTTCGAGTCGTAGACCAGTGAGTCGCAGACGGCCTGCACATCGGTACGATAGGCTCTCACCTTGTTGTAGGCATGGATTTTGCGATAGACGGAATCGGTATTGATGTTGAAGGTGAATATCTTAAACGTGTCAGCATGCATGAAGAGCGAGTCTTTCTGTGAGAAGTCGACGACCACGGCTCGCTTTGTCGACATGGCATAACCCGTGGAGTCGTTGTATTCGCAGTAGTCACCCTTCATCATGTTCTTGTTGATGGAGTCGGTGAAAATGACGTTGTTGTAGGCGTAGTTCGTACCGTCCTTGGCATTATGGAACACGCTGTCGCCAATCATCGTGCGTCCCTGATCCTTGATGACGGAGCGCCCGAAAAGTTCGGAACGTCCGCTCTTCGTGTTATAATAGCCGTTCTCGCTATAGATATGACTGCTGCCCGACGTAATGTTTGACGGACCGACGATGTGTGCCATCGAGGTGCGTGTGTCATAGTAGAGCGAGTCAGTGGTCAGGAACATCTTCTGGTCCTTCAGGCGTACGTCGTAATAGAATATCGCCATCTTCGTATCGGTGTGATACTCACCCCAGTCGCTGGTCAGCGTCGACTTACCGTCGACGAGTTTTCCGCCTTCGAAGAAGTTTCCGAAGTTATACATGCGGTCATAGTCAAGTGAGTCGGTATAAAGCGTAGACTTACGGTGTTTCAGCACCACATTATGGCGAGCCTGTGCCAGCTGGTCGTTGCCGTCGTAGTAGGCATAGTCGCTGGTGAGCCGCAGTGTGTCGCCCTGCTGCATCTTAACATGTCCGAAAGCCTCGAATGAGTTGGTCTGTTCGTAGAAGTGGGCACTGTCGCAATAGAGGTTGGCTCCCATGTGGCGGAAATGTACGTGGCCTTTCAGTATCTGGGCATCGCCATTCCTGAACTGGTCATAGTGCAGGTTGTCTGCATGAACCAGATAGACGCGTTTGTCCTGCTGTACCTTCTTACGTGGCGCATGCTTCCGTGCTGGAGTTGCTGCAAAAGCAAGTACCAGCACAGCGACAGACAATATGAACAGCAGTGCCCTCTTCATTTCTCACTTCTCATTACTCATTTCTCATTTGAGTGTGCAAACAGCACACTCATCGTATCCAGCCTTCGTACTCGAACTTACAGTCACGGAAACGGTCATTGATACGTACGTAGGTCGACTTAATGCGGTTTACTACCCATTCGTGAAGTTTCTCGGTGCGGCGCTTTTCAAGCACCAAATTCTTCATCACCTGAAAATCCTCAGTGATGGTGGCCTTATGACCCTCCGTACGATTCTTCAGCTTGACGATGGCACAAACGGTCTTACCACGCTCGTTGGTCATCTGGAAGGGCGCAGAAACTTCGCCCACCTGCATGGCATCAACAACCTTGGCAACCTCGGGAGGCAACTCTGCAAGCTTAAAGCGCGATGTGCGCTGACCTTCTTCGGTGGTGTTGGCCATCAGACCATTATTGTTACGTGTATCTTTGTCGTCAGAGAACACTGCCACGCCATCCTCGAAGGTGAACTTCTCAATGGCATGTCCGTCCTTGTCCTTGAAGATGGACTTAATCATCTCGGGTGGCACACCGTCACGGATAGCCATAGCGACGGTATCCAGACGGTTCATGGCTTTCGTGATAGCTTCGTCGCTCACAATCGGCTTGCGAAGGATGTGGCGCACCTTGATTTTATCGCCACGCTTGTCTACGAGCTGGATGATATGGTAGCCAAACTCCGACTCAACAATCTTCGACACCTTCTTGGGGTCGGTAAGGCTGAAAGCCACGGTGGCAAAGGCGGGGTCGAGCATGCCTCGTCCCATGTAGTCGAGTTCACCACCACGACGTGCAGAACCAGGGTCTTCCGAATACATACGTGCCAGTGTCTGGAACGATGTCTCGCCCTTGGTAATGCGCTCAGTATAGTTACGCAGCTCCTCCTTGACGCGATTGATTTCTTCCTGTTCGATGCGTGGCTGTTGTGTGATAATCTGTACCTCGACTTCTGTCGGCACGAAGGGAATGCTGTCCTGAGACATGTTCTGGAAATAGCGGCGCACTTCAGCCGGTGACACCGTTATGTCTTTGACGAGTTTCTGCTGCATGCCCTGTACCATCTGACGCTCACGATAGGAATCACGCAGCTCAGCGCGAATCTGGCTGAGTGTTTTCTTCTGGTATTCCTCCAGTTTCTCGCGTGAGCCGATGACTGATATCATGTTCTCGATATACTGCTCCACACCCTGGGTGATTTCCGACTCAGTGACCTCCACACTGTCCGTAATGGCCTGATTGAGGTAGAGTTTCTGGACGGCAATCTGTTCAGGGATGACACAGTCGGGGTCGCCATTCCAGCGCATTCCTTCCTGCTGGCCCTGTATGCGTAAGGCTTCGATGTCCGATTTCAGAATGGCCTCGTCGCCTACCACCCATACCACCTCATCAATGATTGTGCCGATAGAGTCGGTTTGCGCCTTTACCAGTGATACCAGTGAAACCAGTAAGGCGAGTAGGGCTAGTATTCTCTTACTCATGCTTGTTGACGGTCTTTAATACTTCTTCATTAACGCTGAAAGAATAGCGCTTACGGAGATCAGCCACCCACAGACGCTCCAGCTCGTCCTGCAGGTCGGCAGTAACGAGGGGACGTACGTCGGTATAGTCCTGAGGCTTCTTGATAAGTTTGCCATAGGTGGCGTCGATGGGATAGCCCTTCACGCTGTCTACCTTGGTATCATTGACCTTGAATACCTCGCGGTCGATAAGTTTGTTGTCGCCCTTCTTGAAGAGTCCCTTTTCCACGCGGATGCGGATGATGGAGTCATTGTTGAAGGTCTTACGCAGGGCTTCGTTCCATTCATCAAACTTCAGCTTCTTGACGCAGTTGGCCACGGCCTTGACGTCAGACTGCTGCTTGACATGATAGGCCATGCCCTTGAAACGGGGCTCATCCCACTTGTATTTCTTCTTGTTCTTCTTGAAATAGCTAGAAAGAGCCTCCTCGTCCTTGGCGGCTTTGTCCCAGATAGTCTGATTACTGATTTCATAAAGCAGCAGGCCGTCGTGATATTCCTTGATAAGATAACGCATCTCGGGATCGACAGCCGACAGCGAGTCAGCACGCTGCTCCAACAGTTGGGCTTTGGTGACACTGCCATTAGAGGCCTTTACGATGGCGTCAAGCTTCTGCTCTGTAATGTAATTGCGAGCATTGCGCTGTTCCAGGTATTTGAGAATGTTCTCACGATGGAAGTCGAACGGCTCAAATTGTTTGCGGTCTTTCTGGAGGATGATATGCCAGCCAAAGGATGACAGGAAGGGGGCGCTCATTTCACCTGGTTGTAGGGAGAAGGCCACATCTTCGAACTCCTTTACCATCTGGTTGCGGCTGAACCATCCCAGCATACCGCCACGCTGTGCTGAACCGGGGTCCTGAGACACTTGCTTGGCAAGTGCCTCGAAATCTGCACCAGCCTTCAGGGCCGTATAAACGGAGTCGATGCGACGCTTGGCATCCTGCTGTTGGGCTTCGGTAGCCTTTTGTGGGATCAGGATAAGGATATGTGAGGCCTGTACCAGTCCGTCAGGACCAATGTTCTTGACCGTCTGGTCGTACACGTTGTGAGCTTCTGCCAGCATGTCGTCATCTGTCACGAAGGTAGGACGGATCTGCTGGTCACGGTATTGTGCAAACTCGTTCAGGAAAGCTGTCGTGGTGTCGATACGTGCATCAAGAGCAGCCTGTACTTTAAGTTTGTAGTTGACAAACAGGTCAACATATTCCTCGACGGTCTTCTTGTCGATGACGCCGTCGGTATTGTTTTTGTTATAGGAATACTCAAACTCTGAGCGAGGCACGTCAACACCAGCCACTTTCATGATGACGGGATCGTTCTTCTGTGCCTGAACGGCAGTTGCTGTCAACAGCAACACACTTATCAATAGCTTTTTCATTGTTTTCGTTATGTCATTATTTCAATACTGCAATCATTTAATCATTGGGACGCGAGTAGTTGGGCGCTTCACTTGTGATGGTGATATCGTGCGGATGACTCTCGTTGACACCGGCATTAGTGATACGTGTGAACTTTGCGTTGTGCAGCTGCTCAATAGTGGCAGCACCGCAATAGCCCATACCAGAACGCAATCCGCCCGTCATCTGGTAGATAACTTCCTGCACGGTTCCTTTGTAAGGCACACGTCCTGCAATGCCCTCGGGTACCAGTTTCTTTACGTCCTTCGTGTCTGCCTGGAAGTAACGGTCCTTCGAACCATGTTCCATAGCCTCTAATGAACCCATGCCGCGATATGACTTGAACTTACGTCCATTGTAGATGATGGTGTCGCCAGGACTTTCCTCAGTACCAGCCACCAGCGAACCCATCATGACGCAGGAACCACCGGCAGCAAGTGCCTTGACGATGTCGCCAGAATAGCGCAGACCGCCATCGGCAATCAAAGGAACGTCAGTACCCTTCAGTGCGCTATATACGTCGTAGATGGCTGACAGCTGGGGCATGCCTACGCCGGCTACCACACGGGTTGTGCATATAGAGCCAGGGCCGATACCTACCTTGACAGCGTCGGCACCGTTGTCGACCAGCATCTTGGCAGCATCACCTGTAGCGATGTTGCCTACTACAATGTCGATTTTGGGGAATGACAGCTTGGCTTCGCGCAGCTTCTCGATGACACCCTTGGAATGACCATGAGCCGTATCGATGACGATGGCGTCAGCACCTGCGTCGACCAGAGCCTGCATACGCTCCAACGTGTCGCTGGTGACACCGACGCCAGCTGCCACGCGCAGACGACCTTTCTCGTCCTTGCAAGCCATGGGTTTGTCCTTGGCCTTGGTGATGTCCTTATAGGTGATGAGGCCTACGAGGTGGTTGTCCTTGTCCACCACGGGCAGTTTCTCAATTTTGTTCTCCTGCAGGATCTGGGCAGCAGCTGTCAGGTCTGTCTGCTGATGGGTGGTCACGAGGTTCTCGTGAGTCATCACCTCGTCAATCTTCTTGTCCAGACGCCGCTCAAAGCGTAGGTCGCGGTTGGTGACAATACCTACCAGACAGTTGTTGTCGTCAACGACGGGAATGCCACCGATATGATACTCTGCCATGATGTCGAGGGCATCTTTTACCGTAGAACCCCTGCGAATGGTAACGGGGTCGTAAATCATGCCGTTTTCAGCACGTTTCACGATAGCCACCTCACGGGCCTGGTTCTCTATCGACATGTTCTTGTGGATGACGCCGATGCCGCCTTCGCGGGCTATGGCGATGGCCATCTGGCTCTCTGTCACCGTATCCATGGCTGCCGTCACGAAGGGGACGTTCAGCTGGATGTTACGTGAGAAACGGGTGCGCAACTCTACTGTCTTGGGCAGCACTTCTGAATAAGCGGGAATCAACAGGACGTCATCGAATGTCAGGCCGTCCATAACAATCTTATCTGCAATAAATGATGACATAAATACTACTCATTTAAATTTATTGCGTGCAAAGGTACTCATTTTAATTAAAAATTAAGAATTAAGAATTAAGAAATTCAGTGCTGTCCGGCATTTTTTCTTAATTCTTAACTCTTAACTCTTCATTGTTAACACTTAGTTCGCCATTTCCGACAAGAACTTGATGCGCACCAGTCGGATTTCGTCTTCCGAGCATTCGGCACCCAGTTCCTGCAGGGCATCCTCCAGGGAGTCGGTGTCGCTTTCTGCGAAATAGTCGTAAATGTCGTCCACGTGGTCTTCATCCATCACCTCTTCCAGGAAGTAGTCGATGTTCAGTTTTGTGCCGCTGTAGACGATGGCTTCCACCTCGTTGAGCAGCTCATCGAAGTCGAGTCCCTGGGCAGTGGCGATGTCGTCGAGGGCTATCTGGCGATCGATGGCCTGGATGATCTTGACCTTCAGAATCGACTTCTTGGCCACCGTGCGTACACGCATGTCGGTATGGCGGTCTATCTCGTTCTCTTCACAGTAAGTCTTGATGAGGTCTACGAATTCCTTGGCATAGGGCTGGCGTACCTTGCCTTCGCCCACACCCTGAATGTTCTTCAGCTCTTCAAGGGTAATGGGATAGTCGGTGGCCATTTGTTCGATGCTGACATCTTGGAAAATGACATAGGGCGGACGCTCCAACTTTTTGCTGACCTTTTTGCGCAGATCCTTCAGCATGGCGCTAAGCGTTGGGTCAAGGGCACTGGTGCCTCCTTCATGTTCGTTTGCTGACTCATAGTCCTCGCTGAATTCGTTGTCTTCTGGTACAAGGAAAGAGTGGGGGGCTTTCAGGAATTTCTTACCGGCAGAGGTCAACTTCAGCAGTCCGTAGTTTTCTACGTCTTTCTTCAGATAGCCTTCGATAAGTGCCTCGCGAATGACGGGGTTGAGATGTCTGCGGTCTTGGTCTTCACCGGCTCCGAAGAGGTCGTGATTCTGGTGTTTGTGGGCCAGGATCTCTTCCGTCTCACGTCCCATAACGAAGTCGATAATGTAGTCAGAACGGAAATTCTCTTTCAGTGCGTGGACGGTATTCAGTACGATGACCAACAGTTCCTGTGCCTCCACTTTCGTCTTCGGATGCAGGCAGTTGTCGCAGTTGTGACAGTTGTCCGGTGTATATTCCTCGCCGAAATAGTGCAGCAACATCTTTCTTCGGCAGATAGACGACTCGGCATAGGCGGCAGTCTCGGCCAGCAGTTGTCGACCGATATCCTGTTCGGCCACAGGCTTACCCTCCATGAACTTATCCAGCTTCTGCAGGTCCTTCTGTGCATAGAACGTAATGCAGAGACCTTCGCCACCGTCGCGTCCTGCACGTCCGGTCTCCTGGTAATAGCCCTCCAGCGACTTGGGGATGTCGTAATGGATGACGAAGCGCACGTCGGGCTTGTCGATGCCCATTCCGAAGGCGATGGTAGCTACAATGACGTCTATCTCCTCCATGAGGAAATCGTCCTGTGTCTGTGAACGCAGTGCCGACTCCAGACCGGCATGATAGGCTGCTGCCTTGATGTCGTTGGCTTTCAGGATCTCCGCCAGTTCCTCGACTTTCTTACGCGACAGACAATAGATGATGCCGCTCTTGCCTGGATGCTGCTTGATGAAACGGATGATGTCTTTGTCGACATCCTTTGTCTTCGGACGTACCTCATAGTACAGGTTGGGACGGTTGAACGAACTTTTGAACTCCTTGGCATCTAGAATGCCCAGGTTCTTCTTGATATCGGTACGTACCTTATCGGTAGCCGTTGCTGTCAGGGCAATGATGGGCGCATCACCTATCTCGTTGATAATAGGACGGATGCGGCGATATTCCGGACGGAAATCATGACCCCATTCCGATATACAGTGTGCCTCGTCGATAGCGTAGAACGATATCTTTGCCTGCTTCAGGAACTCCACGTTATCCTCCTTGGTCAGTGACTCGGGAGCGACGTACAGCAGTTTGGTCTTACCAGCCAGGATGTCTGCTTTCACCTGGTCGATGGCGGCCTTATTCAACGATGAGTTCAGATAGTGTGCCGTACCCTCATCGCTCATTGAGCTGATGACGTCAACCTGATTCTTCATCAGGGCTATCAAGGGTGATATGACGATGGCCGTACCCTCCATGAGTAGCGATGGCAGCTGATAGCACAGCGATTTGCCGCCACCGGTGGGCATCAGCACGAAGGTGTCCTTACCGTCAAGTACGTTCTGCACAATAGCTTCCTGGTCGCCTTTAAACTTGTCGAAACCGAAATATTTCTTCAGGGCTTCCGTCAGATTTTGTTTCTTTTTTGCCATAGACTTTTATAATGGTTATTGCAAATGCGACTTGTCGAGCTGCTCTTTGGCATACTCTCGGGTCACTTCAAAGGATTTTACTTTTTTGGATGGAACCTCAAACATGGCATCCATCATGATATTCTCCACGATAGAGCGCAGCCCACGGGCGCCTAGCTTATATTCCACCGCTTTGTCGACGATGAGGTCAAGGGCTTCCTGAGTGAACTTCAGCTTAATACCGTCCATGTCAAAGAGTTTGACATATTGCTTTACGATGGAGTTCTTGGGTTCTGTCAGAATTCGTGTCAGTGCATCACGATCCAACGGATTCAGGAAGGTCAGTACAGGCAGACGCCCGATGATTTCTGGGATCAGTCCGAATGCCTTCAGGTCCTGTGGTACGATATACTGCATCAGGTTCTCCTTGTCAATCTTTCGGACATTCTGTACGGAGTTGTAGCCCACTGTGTGGGCATTCATGCGTTGTGCTATCTTACGCTCGATACCGTCGAAGGCACCACCGCAGATGAACAGGATGTTACGGGTGTCGATAGCGATATATTCCTGGTCAGGGTGCTTGCGTCCGCCCTTTGGAGGGACGTTGACAGACGTTCCTTCCAACAGTTTCAGCAGACCCTGCTGAACGCCCTCGCCACTGACGTCGCGGGTGATAGAGGGGTTGTCTGTCTTACGGGCTATCTTGTCTATTTCGTCAATGAATACGATGCCGCGCTGCGTGGCCTCGACATTGTAGTCGGCCACCTGCAACAGGCGTGTCAGGATGCTCTCCACATCTTCGCCAACGTAGCCGGCCTCGGTGAACACCGTGGCATCGACGATAGTAAATGGTACGTCGAGCAGCTTGGCGATTGTACGGGCCATCAATGTCTTGCCGGTGCCTGTCGAGCCTACCATGATGACGTTCGACTTCTCAATTTCCACGCCGTTGTCGTCATCGGGCTGCTGCAGACGCTTGTAGTGATTGTATACGGCGACAGATAGGAAGCGCTTGGCTTCGTCCTGACCGATGATGTACTGGTCCAGGTGTTTCTTGATTTCCTTGGGCTTTGGCACGTGGAGAGCATTGCCAGCCGGTTTTTTCTTTGCTTCAGGACCGAAACCGTTGGCAGTAGCCACCTGATAGGCCTGAACAGCGCAGTTTTCACAGATAGCACCGCTCAAGCCTGTTATCAGAAGCTTTACTTCCCGCTCCGAACGTCCACAGAAATTACATTTTGACATGAATCTCTTATCTCCTACTTCTTGATTAATACTTGGTCAATCATGCCGTATTCCTTCGCCTCTTCCGCCGTCATCCAGTAGTTGCGGTCAGAGTCGTTCCATACCTTGTCGTATGGTGTGTGCGAATGTTCGCTAATAATGGTATAGAGCTCTTTCTTGAACTTCATTATCTCCTTGGCCTCAATCTCGATATCGCTGGCCTGACCCTGTACGCCACCCAATGGCTGGTGGATCATCACACGGCTGTGGGGGAGGGCAGAGCGCTTACCCTCAGTACCGGCAACGAGCAGCACGGCAGCCATTGAGGCGGCCATACCCGTGCAGATGGTAGCCACATCGCTGGAGATAAACTGCATGGTGTCGTAGATGCCGAGTCCGGCAGTTACGCTGCCACCGGGAGAGTTCAGGTAGATGCTGATGTCCTTGCCGGAGTCCACAGAGTCCAGATACAACAGCTGAGCCTGCAGCGTGTTGGCGGTATAGTCGTCAATCTGTGTGCCGAGGAAGATGATGCGGTCCATCATCAGTCGTGAGAAGACATCCATCTGTGTGACGTTCAACTGACGTTCCTCCAGAATATAGGGGTTCAAATACTGAGCCTGCGCACTCATCACTTCGTCGAGCACGAGACCATTAATACCTAAATGCTTGGTAGCATATTTTCTAAAGTCGTTATTCATATCCATTTTTTGAAAGCAGATACAAAATTACACAAAAAAGTCGGAACGCCATACATTCCGACTTATTTTTTTGGTTAAAGAATTATAAAAGAGCTGTTGGCTATTGGCTATTAGCCCTTGGCCAGATGCTAAAAGCTAATTGCTAAAGGCCTAAAGCCTCTTATTTTCCTTGAAGCATCTTCTGGAAATCCTCCAACGTGATGTCTTTCTCGTTCAGTTTTACAACACCCTTCAGGGCTGCAGTCAGCTTTACGTCGACAGCGCGGTCTACGAGGCCATCCACGTTTTCGCGCTTCTTCAGCATCTCAGCGGCATAGTTGTCCAGATACTCATCGGGAACGTTCGACATGCCGTACTGTGCAAACTGGGCACGGGCAGCCTCCTTGGCAACCTGCTTCAGGTCGTCGTCCTCAACCTTGATGCCCTGGGCTTGAACCAGCTGCTCCTTGATGAGGTGCCAGCCCAGCTCCTTGATGCTGGCATCGAAGTTTTTCTCAACGAAGTCCTCGACATCCTTGCGGTCCTTGTTGTTGTTGATCATGACACGCTTCAGGATAGCCTCGGGGAACTCCAGCTTGCCAACCTTCTTCTCCATGTGCTCACGGACGTCGAGCAGGAACTTATAGTCAGAGTCGGCCTTGAACTGAGCCGAAATCTGGTCGGCAATCTTCTGGCGGAACTCCTTCTCGTCCTTCACGGTACCTTCGCCGAAAGTCTGGTCGAACAGCTGCTGGTTGACCTCAGCCTTCACGAAACGGCTGATCTCTGTTATCTGGAAGGTGAAGTCACCGGTGTGCTCAGCCACTTGGTCCTTCTCAATCTTCAGCAGACTGCTGACCTCGACATCGCTCTCAGGATAAGCTTTGCGGGGATTCCAGGTGATGATGTCGCCTAGCTTGCAGCCGTCGAACAGCTTTTTCTGGTCGTCCACCTTCATGTATTGGGGCATCAACACAGCGTCAGCCACCTCGATGGTGCCGTCTATCTCGCGCAGGTCACCCTTCAGCATGTCGCGTTGCTCGGGATCGTACTGCTCAGCCTTCTCATACTGTCCGGCACGGGCTTGGTACATCTCTACCTGCTGATCGATGAGCTTGTCGTCAACGGTGATATTGTAGTAGTCAATCTTGTCCTTACCACTCAGTTTAGCCTCAAATTCAGGGGCTACGGCGATGTCGAACTTGAACACCAGGGGCTTGTCGCCTTCGAAGTCAAGGGGCTCCTGCTGTGCACTGGGCAACGGCTCGCCCAGCATCTGTATCTTGTTCTGCTGAACATACTCATAGAGCTTTTCACCCAGCATCTTGTTTACCACGTCTACCTTCACGGCAGTACCATACTGGCGTTTGATCATGCCCATTGGGGTCTGGCCGGGACGGAAGCCCGGAACATTGGCGCGCTTGCGATAATCTTTCAGTGTCTTCTCAACCTCTGCCTGATAGTCGGCAGTCTCCAGCGTGATGGTCATCAGGCCATTCACCTTGTCGGGAGCTTCAAATTGAATGTTCATTTCTTCTTATACCTTATTTATATTATACAATTCAAAATTTGTTCTATAACCTTTAATCCTTAACCATTAATCGCCTCTTCTTCCTCTTCTTCACGACGACGCTGCTCTTCCAGTGCCGTGAAGTCCTTCTGGCGCAGCACGAACGATTCAGTCAGGTAGTTCTTGCGAACCACGGGGTTGGCAGCCAGCTCTTCGGGTGTGCCGTGGAACAGGATGCGACCCTCGAACAACAGGTATGCACGGTCAGTGATACACAGCGTGTCCTCGACGTTATGGTCAGTGATGAGGATGCCGATGTTCTTGTCCTTCAGCTTCCATACGATAAACTGGATGTCCTCGACAGCAATGGGGTCCACACCGGCGAAGGGCTCGTCGAGCATGATGAACTTCGGCTCGATGGCCAGACAGCGCGCAATCTCCGTACGACGGCGCTCGCCGCCACTGAGCTGGTCGCCCTTGTTGCGGCGCACCTTCTCCAGACGGAACTCCTTGATGAGGCTCTCCAGCTTCTCCAACTGGTAGTCACGGGGCTTGCCCGTCATCTCCAGTACACTGAGAATGTTGTCCTCGACTGACATCTTGCGGAATACCGAAGCCTCCTGGGCCAGGTAGCCGATGCCGGCACGGGCACGCTTGTACACAGGATAGGTCGTCACCTCCTCGTCGCCCAAATAGATATGGCCGCGGTTGGGAACAATCAGACCCGTCGTCATATAGAACGACGTTGTCTTGCCAGCACCATTAGGACCCAGCAGTCCCACGATCTCACCCTGCTTCACATCGTAGCTGACATCGTTGACCACTGTGCGCTTGCCGTAGACCTTTACAAGCCCCTCCGTACGCAACACCAGTCTTTCTGGTTCCTGTGACTGTACTATTTCCATTCCTGTGTTTGGGGTGATCCGCTTGGGGCTCGAACCCAAGACCCCAACATTAAAAGTGTTGTGCTCTACCAACTGAGCTAGCGGATCTACCTAACCATTAATTCTTAAAAATCAGACGAAAAGAGGACATCTTGGACCTGCTTTCGCAAAAATCGCCTGCAAAGGTACGACTTTTTGGCGAAACGACCAAATTTATTCTGATGTTTTTTTGTTTTTGGCCTTTTCAGCTTCTTCAGCCAACGCTTTCTGATAACATTCCCTGCATAGCGGCTCGTACTCCTGCGTCTCACCCAGCAGTACGCGCTTGTCGTTCTCCACCGTGCGGTGGCTGACATATGCCAGCGAACCGCATTTTACGCAGATGGCATGCACCTTTGTCACGTCGTCGGCAATGGCACACAGGGCAGGCATCGGACCAAAGGGCACCCCACGAAAGTCCATATCCAGCCCCGCAATGATGACGCGGATGCCGCGATAGGCCAGCTCGTTGCATACCTCCACCAGTCCCATGTCGAAGAACTGGGCCTCATCGATACCCACCACATCAATGTCGCTCGACAGCAGCAGGATGCTCGCCGACGAGTCGAGGGGTGTCGACGGAATGGCGTTGTGATCGTGGCTCACCACCTCCTCGTCGCTATAGCGTGTATCGATGGCAGGCTTGAAGATTTCCACCTTCTGTTTGGCAAACTGTGCACGGCGCAAACGGCGGATCAACTCTTCCGTCTTGCCCGAGAACATCGAACCGCAAACCACTTCTATTCTGCCTGGGCGGCGGCTCTCGCCCGTTGTCGGATATGTAATCATGCTGCGAAGGTACGAAAAAGAAACGAGCTGGCAAAACACCAGCCCACATTTCTTTTGCTAAATATCGTTAATGGCATGCTCGTTGTTGCATGAAAAGACTCAAATATCGCGGGTGAGCATCAGGCGATAATCCACGGGCGACATGCCGACGGCATCCTGGATGCGGCGCTGAAGGGTGCGGACATTGGAGAAACCTGCCTCCTTGGCAATGACGGCAATGGTGTAGTTGGGTTTTTCTCGCAACAATCGCAGGGCGGCCAGCGTGCGCAGGTTGTCGATATAGGCTTCGGGCGTACGGTGGATGGTCTGATGGCGGAAGAGCTGATATAGTCTTGTCATCGAGACACCCAGCATGTCTGCCAGGTCGGTAGGACCGAAATCGGGGCGTAGATGCGGACGATCCTTCTCTACGAGTATCTCGATGAGTGCCATCAGTTGTCCGTCATCATGCTGACTGTTGGTTACAAGATTCAAAGTTCCTGTCACCGTGATTCCTGGCAAAAGAACGAAAAAAAATGATGCAAAGCAAGAAAATGGGGGGTAATGGAACTTTTTCCCCTTTTCGTTGTTATATATTAAAAAATATTCGTACATTTGCACCCAAGAACATGAGGATGATGCCTCCGTGTTCGTATTACAAATTCAAAATTACTTAGAATGAAAAAGTTTTTAATGATGGTTGCAGTCGCCATGATGACTGCAGTAAGTGCCAACGCACAGAGTGAGAACAATATGTTCATCAAGCCGATGGTCGGTGGAACACTGTCTACCGTTACAAAGGCTGAGAACACCAAGATGAAGCTGGGCCTGGTTGCTGGTGCTGAGTTCGGTTACCACGTCATTGAGCCACTGGCCATCACCGGTGGTTTGCTGGTGTCGATGCAGGGTTCTGGCTACAAAGATCAGGCAAATCTGGTGAAGGACTATTCTTGGACCACCACCTACCTTAACATCCCCATCTTGGCTAACTACTACATCGTGAAGGGTCTGGCTGTCAAGGCCGGTATCCAGCCAGGATTCATGCTTTCGTCGAAGGTCAAGTTCGAACAGTACGATGAAGGTCGTTGGGAGTCGATTGAGAACACCAGCAAGGACGGTCTGAAGAAGTTCGACCTCAGCATCCCTCTGGGGCTGTCGTATGAAATCGCCGACTTCGTTATCGATGCCCGTTACAACCTTGGTCTGACAAAGGTGATCGATCAGAATGAGAACATTTCAAACGGCGCTAAGAACAGCGTCATCATGCTGACTGTAGGTTACAAGATTCCGCTCTAAAGTTTTTGGAAGAACAATAAAATGGAAAGAGCTGACTCAACGATGAGTCGGCTCTTTTCTGTTAATAGCGAGCATGATGTATCAAAGTTCCTGTCACCGTGATTCTGTAACTTCTAAACAAATACGTAGATTTTTGCACGAATCCTTGGCGGTTATTGAAATTATTTGTACCTTTGCTGCTGGTTTAGAACA
>JBGUQW010000124.1:0-23760 GCA_045131435.1 Prevotella sp. | reverse complement strand
AACGAGAACTCGGTTTTTGCACATTCTCGCTTTAGGTGGCAGAAGGAGAGTAAATCTAAGTATATATAGATTATTATTAATTATAATCAATAATAATTATTAATACTATAATTATACTATATATTATACTCCTTATAAAGCTGTCAACAACGTCTCCAATCGATGTGTAAACCGTGAAAATCAAACTCTCGTTTTCTCGGTTTCTCGGTTTCTCGGTTCTTTTTTCTTGTTTTCCCTTTCAAAATACGCCATCTTGCCCACCGCGAGAGGCTGTCCTGCTTACTGCGAGAGCCCTTCGTGGTCACCGGGATGGGCGTTTGTGTCGAGGAAGATGATATCTTGAAGCAAGGAAGATGGTCTCTTGTGACGATGAAACATGATGCTTCCCTAGGACAAACATGAGGTTTGTGCCGAGGGGATTAGGCTCTGGTGGCATACCGTGAAAAATAATTTCTAATTTCTAATTCCTAATTTTTTCGTACCTCTGCACTCATTCGAGCGCGAAGTTACTACGTCTCGGCAAAAAAAAGAATAAATTCTTTTGTTTTGCGCTCGACTTTTCGTAACTTTGCATCAAAATTGGAGATTAGAGATTATGAGTATCGTAAAAATCAAGGACAAGACGTTCGAAACTTCGATTACGGAGGAACAGATCAAAGCGCGTGTGAAAGAGGTGGCAGCCCAGCTGAGCCATGATTTTGAAGGCAAGAATCCATTGCTGTTGGGTGTGCTGAACGGGTCGTTTATCTTTGCTGCCGACCTGATGCGCGAGATGACCATTCCCTGTGAGATTTCGTTTGTGAAGCTGGCATCGTATCAGGGTATCACGTCGACAGGCAGGATACATGAGGTGCTGGGTATCAACGAGGATTTGACAGACCGCCATGTGGTGATTGTGGAGGATATCGTGGACACGGGTCGGACGATGAAACAGATGATTGAGTCGCTGGGCACGCGTCGCTTGGCGTCTGTGCATATCTGTACGCTGTTTGTCAAGCCCGACAAACTGGAGGAACCTCTGGATATCGAGTATGCCGCCTTCTCTATTCCCAACGACTTCATCGTGGGCTATGGCTTGGACTATGACCAGCAGGGCCGCTGGCTGAAGGAGATTTATACTTTGGTTGAATAACTGAAATAACGTAATGACGTTATAACGAAAGAACGAAATAATTGGAATTATGCGACAAATAAAACTTCCCCACTTGCCCAGTGATGTCGAGGCGCGCAAGAGCGACTTGATGACTGACTTGTGGTATAAGGGCAAGGAAACACAAATTAAACAGGATAAACAAGAAAAAAGAGTGATTATGAAGAATATTGTTATTTTCGGTGCTCCCGGATCAGGCAAGGGAACACAAAGCGACTTGCTGATTGAGCACTACGGACTGGGACACATCTCTACAGGAGACGTGCTGCGTGAAGAAATCAAGAAGGGAACAGAACTGGGAAAGACTGCCCAGAGCTACATTGACAAGGGTAATTTGATTCCTGACGATTTGATGGTATCTATCCTGGCTGGTGTCTATGATTCTTTCGGACGTGGCCACAAGGGTGTCATCTTCGATGGATTCCCCCGTACCATTCCGCAGGCTGAGGCTCTAAAGAAGATGCTGGAGGAGCGTGGCGACAAGGTGGCAGCGATGATAGAGCTGGACGTGCCTGAGGACGAGCTCATGAAGCGTCTGATTCTGCGTGGTCAGCAGAGTGGTCGTGCTGATGACAATGAGGAGACCATCAAGAAGCGCCTGGTGGTGTATCACTCACAGACACAGCCGCTCATCGAGTGGTATAAGAAGGAAGGACTGCACCACCATATTAATGGCTTAGGTACGCTGGAGCGCATCTTTGCTGATATCCAAAAGGTGATTGATGGAATCTAATTTCGTAGACTACGTCAAGATATACTGCCGCTCAGGCAAGGGCGGGCGAGGGTCGATGCACCTTCGCCATGTGAAGTATAACCCTAACGGAGGCCCTGACGGTGGTGATGGTGGCAAAGGCGGCAGCATCATCCTGCGTGGTAACCACAACTACTGGACGCTGCTGCACCTGAAATATGAGCGCCATATCTTTGCCGAACATGGTGGCAACGGTGGCAAGGACAAGTGTCACGGCACCGATGGCAAGGACGTCTATGTCGACGTGCCTTGCGGAACGGTGGTGTATGATGCCGAAACGGGAAAGTATGTCTGCGACATCACCTATGACGGTCAGGAAATCGTACTGCTGAAAGGCGGACGCGGCGGATTGGGTAATTTCCAGTTCCGTTCGGCTACCAACCAGGCACCACGTTATGCACAGCCTGGTGAGCCGATGCAGGAGATGACCATCATTCTGGAACTGAAGCTGCTGGCGGACGTCGGTCTGGTGGGATTTCCCAATGCCGGTAAGTCGACGCTTTTGTCCGCCTTGTCGAATGCACGCCCGAAGATTGCCAACTATCCGTTTACCACGATGGAGCCCTCGCTGGGTATTGTGGGCTACCGTGACAATAAGTCGTTTGTGATGGCCGACATCCCAGGCATCATCGAGGGTGCTGCAGAGGGCAAAGGCCTTGGCTTGCGCTTCCTGCGCCACATCGAACGTAACTCGTTGTTGCTCTTCATGGTGCCGGGCGATACGGACGATATCAAGAAGGAGTATGAGATCCTGCTTGACGAGTTGCGCCGTTTCAATCCAGACATGCTGACGAAGCACAGTGTGCTGGCCATCACCAAGTGTGACCTGTTGGATGAAGAACTGATAGAGATGCTGCGCGAGACGCTGCCTGACGACCTGCCTTGCGTCTTTATCTCGGCAGTGGCACAGCAGGGCCTTGACACCCTGAAAGATGTGCTGTGGGCTGAGCTGAATGCTGAGAGCAACAAGCTGGCAGCCGTGATGGCTGAGGATACCCTTGTCCATCGCGACAAGGATATGACGCGCTTTGCCGAGGAATTGGCCGATGAGGGCGAGGATGAGGATATCGAGTATGTTGATGACGAGGATATCGAAGATTTGGAAGACTACGATGACTTTGAATACGAGGAGGACGTTGATGAGGATTAGAACGATTCTGCTTGCTGTCCTGCTGGTACATACTGTGTTGTCATGTGCGCAGAGCTTTACGGCTTTGGAACAGCAGCAGATCAGTATTGAGGATCCCACACTCTTTGAGAAGTCGGAAGCTTTTACCATTGACTTTGCCGCTATGCGCGACAAAGACTATTCGTTTCCCCTGCCGGTGGGTAAGGCTAAGATGGGTAAGGATTATTTGGTGGAGATAGAAACCCAGAAGGGCGATGCCGTCAAGGCGATGTTTGCCGGTACGGTGCGCCTGTCGAAGAATAATCCGCCCTTTGGTAATGTCATCGTCATTCGCCACGACAATGGTCTGGAGACAGTCTATGGCAATAATGCACAGAATCTGGTGAAGTCGGGCGACCGTGTGAAGGCGGGTCAGACTATCGCTATTGTCGGAACAGACAAAGGACGTACCTATTGTTTGTTTGCGGTGATGGTAAACGGTAGTCGCATTAATCCTGAAATTATTGTCAGTTTAGACAGTCACCGCTTACGTCCGCAGACTGTCCTGTGTCAGAAGACTGCTTCCTGGAAAGTGGATGTCAGTGTACTGAAGAAGCCACAGCCTGATGATGCTATTGCCAAACAGTGGTGGTGCTATCCGTTGGCAGGCGCCAAAGTCATCAGCCCCTATGGTGGCCGTGGTGGCCGTCAGCATACGGGTACAGACCTCAAGACCAAACCTAATGATGAGATACGTGCTGCCTTTGATGGAGAAGTCGTCTTTTCTGCCAATTATGCCGGCTATGGCAATCTCATCCGCATCAAGCATGCTAACGGACTGGAGACTTACTACAGCCACAACTCCAAGAATATGGTCAAGGTCGGTGACCGTGTAAAGGCCGGACAGGTGATAGCCTTGACAGGTCGTACAGGACGTGCCACCACAGAGCACCTGCATTTCGAGACACGCATCAACGGCCAGAGTGTCAACTCCGCCCGTTTCTTCGACCACGACCGCCATCAACTCCGCTTCGAAGCTTTCACCAAGGATGGCAAGATTAAGTCTGTCAAAATGGGTAAAAAGGAGAAAGTGAAGGCAGGCAAGAAAAACAAGAAGTGACTAGGAGACTGCGTTTTATTTGGTCTAACGAGGTTAGGAGGAAGAGGAGGGTTTACCCGAAGGCACTTTCTGGCTCGTCCGAAGGCACATCTTGGCCCGCCCGAAGGCACTTCCTCCCCCCGTCCGCACGGAGCAGGCGGGGCGGATACTGGGAGCAGACGAGGCAGGATGTGCCTTCGGGTGAAGGGGGACAATGGTGGCGGATTCTCGTGCGTTCGTGCGATTCACCTTATATATAGTGAATCGCACAAACTCACAAAAATCTTTCCGCGGGCAGGAGGTTTGGTGGAGGTATGGGGAGTGGTTATGACCAACATCTCCCTCGCCTCAGTCCTGTGTACAAAGGTGTTTCGAGAGATGAAGGGAGAGGTTGGGCCTTTTTCAAGCATTAGATAATTCCGATGATCCTTACTCTTTTGGGTCAAGACCTCACAGCGTGCCCCTGTGATCAAGTATCTCTAAATTAAAATGAGACCAATGAACCGGAAAGGAGTTTCTGGCTATAAATTACATCAATTACAAGGGTAAATAGACAGATTAATCCGATCTTCTTCATAATTTTTCTTTTGGTTTATAAATAATGATTGGCTTGATAATAAGTATGCCCAAAAGAACCGCCTCCATTTATAGTATATAACAGAGGCGGTCCTGCTGTATTATTATTGAACCTTGGCTTTTATTTGCTCAATCAATTCTTCAGGAATCTCAGGATATTTCATAATGCTACGTGTAGAAGACAAGGTGTTTTTGTCAGCATAAAGAATACCTGCTACAGTAGATCCGTCAATTTTTCTATAACTAAGCATCAGTATTGTCTTTGCTTTTGTGTCTGTCATTGCATCCATGAACATATACTCATTATCATCACCTATATATATAGGTTGGTAACGTTCTATCAAATAGTATCCAGCTGTAACGAACAGTGATTTATTCAGTATAGCCATTGCTGATGTCAACTTATTGTTCTCGAAACCGTACATTAATAAACAAGCCGTTCCGCCTAATGTATAGTCATACATCAGATAGTCACTTGATGTTGAAGTGAGGCTTTTATGTGTTTCTGATGATTTAATTGATGACATAGATGCGCCCCAATTTAATAAAGGCGTATCGATAAGATAATACTTAGGTGTAATTGTCACATCACAATAGGCCGATGTCTTACCGTCAGAAACCTTAATTTGTGTTGAGCCAATGTGACGCCCCTTTACTAATCCCATTTGGTCTACGGATGCTATAAATTCATCGTTAACTGTCCAACTGGAAGCAGTTGTTCCCTCTGCCTTCAATTGTTGGGATTCATCATAATGCATCGAAATGCTCGTGGGGTTAACGCTGATGCTAGGTTCATCGTCATCGCCACCGCAACCCATAATACCGAAACTCGTAAATGCCATCAGCATGAAGCCTACAAATCTAAATGTTTTTTTCATAATCGTTTGTTTTAAGTTAATAAATATTGATTGGTTTGAATATACACACAAAAAGAAAACGTGGACAAGTTACTTCGTCTACGTTTCGGAGGCATCGCCAAACGCCCAATGTACTTAAACGAGTAATGCCCACGCCTTTCAGCGTGAACTCCTACTTCTGTTCTTGTACATTTCTTTGAATTTTTGGCGAATTTCCGAAACAAGAATCTAAAAGTGGATGTTCATCCTATATGTCCTTTTGTTTAAATCTCTCTCAGCCCATAGGCATCATCAGTTTTAGAGGGTTCAACATTCGTTGTTATACTATACACCGACGTAATCCAGCGGGTTCCTCTTGATAAGAAGAGGGTAACGCTCGGGATGACGAAGGCTGTCGATTTCAAGGTCTACGTCAAGGTCGGGCCACTCAATGGCTTCAGGGCCTGACATCTGTACATTGAGTACACTACGGATGGGAGCATCCTGCATCCAGGGAACACGATTGTAAGACAGGAAATAGTCGTGTCCCTGTACGGAGAGCATGATGCCTTGCGCATTAATCATCAATACGCTTACCAATGTGCTCGCGGAATTGTTCCTTAAATTTGTCTGCATTGTTCTCTATGATTTTCTTTATTTTGTTCAACTCATGTTCTGGAATTCCCGTATTCTTTGCAAGCTCGATTTGAGGCTCCAGCCAGTACTTGGCTTCATGGCCTTTATGAAGGACATGGATGTGCATCCGTTCCTCCTCATTGGAATATATCTTGAACGTATATTCGTTCTCTCGTTTGAATACAGGACTCATCGAATTACCTTTATTACTTACGATTCTGACCGCAAAGATACGAATAAGTGAGCAAAGAACCAAAGGAAAACGTGTTTTTCTTTGGTTCTTTCGAACGAAAGTGTCTTCTCCAAAGGAGAAAGATACGAAAAAATCCGCAACTCCCAAAGGAATTGCGGAAAAATTGTTATTCTGTTATTATGTCTTCTTAGTTGAACTTCAGAATCTGACCGGCTCTTAGCTTGGCATCCTTCTTCAAGTGGTTGAGCTTCATGATGGCGTCAACTGTTGTGCCGCGTTTTCTGGCGATAGAATAGAGGGTCTCACCACTCTTGACTTTGTGGAAACGACTCTCTTGAGCATAGCTGGCTGCAGGTGCTGCAGTGGCCAACTCCACTTCCTCGTCATTTTCATAAGAAGAATAACCTCCACTGACACCGCGCAGGCGGGTGGCAACGACAGACTCACGCTGGTAGGTAGACTTCTTGAATACAAAATAGTCGTCAACAACGTCCTGATTGCGGAAGTCAAACATCAGAGCGGGGTTAAGAGCTATGCCACACAGACGAGTCTCGAAATGCAGGTGTGAACCCGTACTGCGACCTGTGTTGCCACCGAGACCGATGGGTTGGCCGGCACGTACCTCCTGATCCTCAACAACCAGCTGCTTGGACATGTGGGCATAATAGGTCTCCAAACCATTGTCGTGGCGGATAACAACATACTTGCCATAGCCGCGTCCTTCATAACGTACCACACGTACCCTTCCGGCAAAGGCTGCACGGATGGTGTCGCCAATATATACCTTGATATCCAAACCCTTATGCTGGCGTCCCCAACGAGAACCGAAGTTGGAAGTCAGCACACGGCTGGTAGTGGGCATGCAGAAATTTTTCAGGGAAATGCGGAAAGTGTCAGGCAGCTGTGTTACATGGCTATGGGCGTGGAAGTTATCCCAGTCGTCATATAAATCAGTAGCTGGAGCCTCAAAACTCTCTGCTTCTATCAATCGGTGCAGTGCAACGCTGTCGACTGCTTTCATCTTACGATCAATGGGTGCCTGACGTGCTAACAAGTCTTGTCCCGAAACTGGGAGAGAACTTATTGTTGCTAACGTCAGGAAGGCAATTGTCTTTAATATCTTCATTCTTAAATGTCTTGGTTCGATTACAAAATTGGTTCTGTTACGTCAACAAAACGTTGCAAAGGTAATAAATATTGTTTAAACTTACACCTTTTATATGGGAGGTTTAAGGTTTATTTGTGTGTTTTAACACTTAATCTTGTATCTTTTAACTCTTAACTATTACCTCTTAACTCAAGAAATCGCCCCCCAATTAATGTTTGTCTTGCGTAATTCTTTCAGCCTGTGCCACAGGATGGCGTAGCGTTCCTTGACGCATTCGGGGTCGTCGTCGATGATAAGCTGGGCCTCGTCGCGAGCCATCTGAACCAGTTGTCCGTCACGGGCAATGTCAGCTATTTTCAGGTCGAAGGCCATACCGCTCTGTTGCGTGCCTTCCAGGTCGCCAGGGCCACGCAATTTGAGGTCGGCCTCGGCAATGCGGAAACCATCGTTGGTCTCACACATGATGTCGATACGTTTGCGAGTTTCCTCTGCTAATTTGAAGCCAGTCACCAAGATACAATAGCTTTGGTCTGCTCCGCGACCTACGCGCCCCCTGAGCTGATGCAGTTGGGACAGGCCGAAGCGCTGGGCCTCAAGGATGACCATTACTGAGGCATTGGGTACGTTGACACCCACCTCGATGACGGTGGTGGCAACGAGAATCTGGGTTTCCCCACTAACGAACTTCTGCATCTCGGCTTCCTTGTCGGCAGGCTTCATCTTGCCGTGAACCTTACTTAACCTGAACTCAGGGAAAACCTGAGTGAGCACTTCGAAGCCGTCCTCGAGGTTCTTGAGGTCAATCTTTTCGCTTTCCTCGATAAGGGGGAAGACGATATACACCTGACGGCCCTGATGTATCTGTTTACGGATGCCGTCGTATAATGATGGCAGCGAACGGTCGAAGACGTGCTGGGTGACAACGGGTTTGCGACCTGGCGGCAGCTCGTCAATGACGCTGACGTCGAGGTCGCCGTAGAGCGTCATGGCCAGTGTGCGTGGAATGGGAGTGGCAGTCATCACCAGCACGTGGGGCGGATTGACACTCTTGCTCCAGAGTTTGGCACGCTGGGCCACACCAAAGCGATGCTGTTCGTCGACCACTACCATGCCCAGGTGTGCAAATTGCACAGTATCTTCGATGATGGCATGCGTGCCTACGAGAATCTGTACAGTACCATCTAACAGTCCGTCAAGGATTTCCTGTCTGCGTTTGCCCTTTATGATGCCTGTCAAAAGGGCCACGCGGATGTCCATATCCTTCAGGAAGTCCATGATGGTCTGCAGATGCTGTTCGGCCAAGATTTCCGTGGGTGCCATGATACAGGCCTGATAGCCGTTGTCCAGCGCGATGAGCATCGACATCAGGGCCACCAGGGTTTTTCCGCTACCCACATCACCCTGTAGCAGACGGTTCATCTGTCTGCCTAAACCCATGTCCTTGCGGATTTCGCGGATGACGCGCTTCTGTGCTTCAGTCAGTTGGAAGGGCAGGTTGTTGTGATAGAAGTTGTTGAAGTTGTCGCCAACCTTCGAAAAGACATAGCCACGATATTTACGCCGCTGGTCGCTGGCATACCTTAATATATTCAGCTGTACATAGAAGAGCTCTTCGAACTTCAGACGGACACGTGCCTGTTCCAGTTCCTTGGCATTCTGTGGATAGTGGATTTTGCGCAAAGCATCATCACGCGACATGAGGTGCAGCTTCTGGGTTATGAAGTCGGGTAGTGTCTCTCTGACGGGAGTCTTCAGCACGTCAAGGAGTGTCTTGGTCAGTCGCTCTATGGAACGGCTGTTGAGTCCCATCTTTTTCATCTTTTCCGAGGTGTTGTAGTAGGGCTGCATACCCATCGCCGACAGCTCCAGTTTGTCGGCTTCGTCCATGTCGGGGTGTACCACCTGGATGCGTCCGTTGAATACCTGTGGACGACCAAAGACCACATATTCCGTACCTATCTTGTATTTCTTGATGGCACTGTCGGCATAGTTAAACCACGTCAGGTCCATTACCTTACCACTTCCGTCAGTGAAGTGGGCCACCACACGCTTCTTGCGGACGCCCATCTTAAAGGTCTCGAAACTCAGGATATGACCCTTGACCTGTACAAACGGCATGTCGCCTGTCAGTTCGCGGATGCTATAGAGCCGGCTACGGTCGACGTGCTTATAAGGGAAATACTGCAACAAGTCGCCATATGTCGTAATGCCCAACTCTTCGTTGAGCATCTTTTTGCGCTGGGGTCCGACACCAGGCAGGTATTGTATGTCTTGTTGCAGGATGTCAGTCAAGGGTGATGGGTGTTAGGTGATGGATGATGGCCTCGGCAACGGTGATGTCGTAAGGGGTAGTAATCTTGATGTTCTCGCGGTTGCCGTCAACAAGGGTGATGTCGTAGCCGAAAGCTTCGACCACACTGGCGTCGTCGGTAAAGCCAACGGGAGAACCGTTGGCCACTCGATTAGCAGCTTTGAGCAGTTGGATGTCGAAGCATTGAGGCGTCTGTACCAATCGGTACTCACCACGAGGCTTGGTGCCTTCGCTGACATGGCGCAACGTCTCGACGACAGGGATAACAGGGATGACGGCTTTCGCTTGGCGGGCTGTTTCGTAGCAGTTGCGGATGACGTCGATGCTGGGGAAGGGGCGTACACCATCATGGACACCCACCACACCCTCAACATCGTCGGGAATGAGTGCCAGTCCGTGTTGCACGGAATGGAAGCGCGTCTCGCCTCCGTCAGCCAAGAGGTAAGAGTCTCCACCTACCCCCTCCGAAGGAAGGGGGAAGGCATACTCCTGACAAAGCTGTCGCCAGTAGTCCTGCTGTGCTTTAGGCAAAACGAGGATAATCTGCAGGGTAGGAGAGTACTCGCGGAATCGCTCCAGCGTACGCATTAGCACCGGCTTTCCACCTATGGGTAGAAATTGTTTGGGAATGTCGCTCCCCATGCGCAGTCCCTTCCCTCCTGCTACGATAATGACATAGTCCATCAGGCCATCAAATGTTTGAACCGCATGCCCTCGGCAATCTGGTCTGCCGTCTGTTTGTCGACCAGCTGAGCCAGCAGTTCGTAGGCGAATGGGAAGGCAGCAGCAGGTCCCTCACCAGTAGTGACATTGCCATCGACAGTGACAAGGTCGCCAGTGTATGTGGCACCGTTTTCAGCTAGTACTTGCTCGAAGCCAGGATAGCACGTAGCTTTCTTGCCTTCGAGAATGCCTAAGGGAGCCAGGACGACAGCAGGAGAAGCACAGATGGCTGCCACCTTCTTGCCTCCCATTTGCTGGTCGACAACAGCTTTGCAGACCTCCTTGTTCTCAAAGAGGTTCGTTGCTCCAGGCATACCGCCGGGCAGGAATATGAGGTCAGCATCCGAACAGTCTATCTGCTCAATCATCATGTCAGCCTCGATGTTCACACCATGTGCCGACTGTACCAATGGGAAGTCGGAAATGCTCACTGTGGTTACGTCCAAACCTCCGCGACGCCATACGTCCACGGGAATGAGGGCCTCGACATCCTCGAAGCCGTCAGCTAAGAAAACATAAACTTTCTTCATATTATTGTAGTGCTTTAAGATATTGCTGAATGGTTTCGCGCAGGCCTAAATAGAGGGCGTCGCAGATAAGGGCGTGGCCTATCGATACTTCGTCCGTCCAGGGAATCTGTTGGTGGTAGTAGGCCAGGTTCTCCAGCGACAGGTCGTGGCCGGCGTTGAGGCCAAGTCCTACACGGCGAGCCTCTTCAGCTGCAGCGATGAAGGGAGCGATGGCAGCCTCGCGATTGGCCTGATAGCCAGCGGCATACGGCTCTGTGTAGAGCTCTACGCGGTCTGCACCGCATGCTTTGGCTCCTTCCACCATCCGCGGGTCGGCATCGACAAAGATACTTGTACGGATGCCGGCCTCTTTGAATACTTGACAGATATCCGTCAGGAACGACTTGTTCTCCAGTGTGTCCCATCCGTGGTTCGAAGTGATCTGGTCGTGTCCGTCTGGAACCAGTGTTACCTGAGTAGGCAGCACTTCTAACACCAGTTCGGTGAACGAGTCAATGGGGTTGCCCTCAATGTTGAACTCTGTCGTAATCTGTGGGCGCAGGTCACGCACGTCTTGATAGCGAATGTGGCGCTCGTCAGGACGAGGATGAACCGTAATGCCTTGAGCACCAAATGCTTCTGCATCGTTTGCTACCTGCAAAACATTGGGGTTGTTGCCTCCTCTGGCATTGCGCAGAGTGGCAATCTTATTGATATTTACACTTAGTTTTGTCATTTTTATTTGGTTATTATGTTGCTTATTCGTATCTTTGCAAGCGCAAAGATAATAATTATTTGTGAATTAACAGCGAAAAAAGCGAAAAAAATGATGACCTCACGAAAACTCCGGTTCGCCATCTTTGGCAATACCTACCAGCCTAAGAAGTCTGTTTCTGTCCAAAAAATACTGGCCTGCCTTGCAGAGCGTAAGGCCGAAGTGATGATAGAACGTGAGTTCTATACCTTTCTGACGGATGGTCAGCAGTTGCCTGTCGATGGCGTACATGTGTTTGATGGCAACGACTTCAGTGCCGACTTTGCCATCTCCATGGGTGGTGACGGAACCTTCCTGCGCACAGCCAGTATGGTGGGAGCTAAGGAGATACCTATTCTGGGTATTAATACCGGGCGCTTAGGTTTCTTGGCGGATGTCAATGCACAGGATATAGAGCAGACCATCCAGGCTCTTTACGCTGACGACTATAGCATCGAGGCGCGTGCTGCTATCTTTGTTGAGACTGACAATCACTCGTTGCAAGGCTACGACTGTGCCTTGAACGATGTGGCTATTCTGAAGCGCGACTCGGCTTCGATGATAACCATTCATGCCAGTATCAATGGCGAATACCTGACAACCTATCAGGCAGACGGCCTGGTGCTGAGTACTCCTACAGGTTCTACGGCCTACTCCCTCAGTGTCGGTGGCCCTATCATCGTTCCTGGCACACACGTGTTCTCACTGACTGCCGTTGCTCCTCATTCGCTTAATGTACGGCCAATTGTCGTTTCCGCTGACTCGGTCATCGACCTTTCTATCGAGACGCGTACCCACAATTTCCTCGTGGCTTTGGACGGGCGCAGTGAAAAACTACCCGATACCACACGCCTCACCCTGCGAAAAGCACCCTATCAGGTGCAGGTCATCAAGCGTGCCGGTACCCGTTATTTCCGCACTTTGCGCGAAAAGATGATGTGGGGAGCCGACCAGAGACGCTGATTCTTTCCTCTTTTGTTCTTTTTAAGTCGATGTCTTTCTGCTATGCAGAGAGGTTTACCCTGTTGTGCGGCAATCCGATTTGGGTTTAATGAACTCACGGGATAGCTGTTATAGACTCCAATCGGTCATTAGAGATTTGGTTTAGTACCTAAAAACAAGTGCGATAACTTTCATTTCCCCGAGATTCCTATTACGTTTTCCCGAGATTGTTAGTTGTTATCTCGGGAAAAAGTAACTATTATCTCGGGAAAAATGATTTTTATCTCGGGAAAACTTAAAACTACTGAGCCTGTTTTTTAGGGTATGGCGCACTATGACGTGTAGTTCAGTAGGCTATGTTTATTGGGTAAACGGGTATCGGGGCTTATACATGTGCGTAATAATAAAATAGGTGGGAATGTTAAATGTGTGTTAAACTGAAGAAAAAGTGGCGAAAAAATTTGGTTGGAATGCAGAAATAATCTATCTTTGCAGTGTACTATTGAAGTAGTACACCAATACAGCGAATGAAATGCCATAATAATAGCGGGCAAAACGTCACAGAAATAGCAAATAATTCATAGTAATAAAAACAATAAATAAAGGTATGATTAACGTACAAAACATCAGTTTCAAGTACAAGGGCCAGAAGGCGCTTGTGTTTGACGGGTTCAGTCTCCAGCTGGAGGAGAACCGTATTTATGGACTGCTCGGCAAGAACGGTACGGGTAAGTCTACTCTGCTTTATCTGCTCACGGGGTTGCTTCGTCCTGCAAAGGGTGTAGTTAGTTGCGATGGCATCGTGACATGTAAGCGTGAGCCGGAGATACTGCGTGACATGTTCCTCGTCACAGAGGAGTTCCAGATGCCCAACATCCGTTTGTCGGAATACGTAAAGCTCTACCGTCCGTTCTATCCTAATTTCTCTGACGAGATTCTGCAGGGCTGTCTGGCCGACTTCGAACTGCCTGCCGATGTGCACTTGGGAGAACTATCGATGGGTCAGCGCAAGAAGGCCTACATTGCCTTCGCAATGGCTACCAACACCCGCTACCTGCTGATGGACGAACCTACCAATGGACTGGACATCCCCTCGAAGTCGCAGTTCCGCAAGGTCATTGCCCGGCACATGAGTGAGGACCGTACCGTCGTCATCTCCACCCATCAGGTACACGACGTGGAGCAGATGTTGGACCACATCGTGATGCTCGACCAGCGCAGCGTATTGCTGAATGCTTCGATGCAGGACATTCAGGACCAGTACACCTTCGAATACCGCACGCCCCAGCAGATGGACGACAGCGTGCTCTATGCCGAGCCCACGTTGCAGGGCAATGCCGTCATCTGCCGTCGCCAGGAGGGCGATGCTGAGACGCAAGTGAACCTCGAACTTCTCTTCAATTACAAGACAGCCCCAAAGACAGGGTCAGTGCAATAATTTACTGTTTAATTTTTAATGTTTAATGAAACTATGAGCAACTTTAATTATAATAGATTCTCGCAGGCACTGAAGTGCCATTTCCTGGTAGAGCGCAAGACGTGGATCCGACTGTTTGGCATCTATACGCTGGTAATGTTCATGGCCAACCTGTTCTTTACCCGTGTGGCTGACAGCAGCTACTCGCATTGGGCTGACAACTATCCCGACGAATTGTTTTTTCACTATAGCAGAATCGTAGAGCAGACCTCCGTATTCGGTATCGTCTTCTTCTGCTTCGCCATGCTGTTTACAGCCAGCGGCATGTTTTCGCAGATGAAGGACACTCGCAAGCGCTCGGCCTATCTGCTCTGGCCCGTCAGCAACGTAGAGAAATACGTGGTCAGCGTGCTGATATCCGTAGTGATGATGCTGTTTCTGACCATTGGCGCCTATATACTGGCCGACGCCCTGCGTGTGCTGGTGGACTGGCTGACGGGGCGCATCGTAGTCTGGGGCTTCACCATGCCTATCATGGGACGTGATGGTGAGCATCCGTGGGGTGCTTTCCAAGATTGGCACGGGGTATGGATGGTTCTTGTCTGGGCATTTTACATCCACTCGCTCTATATCGTTGGAGGCACGCTGTTCCGTCGCCAGCAGTTCCTGTTCACCAGCGGCACCATCGTCGTTGTCGGCATCCTGCTGATAATGCTTCTGAACCAGATAGACTACTGGACTGTTTTCCACTTCGAATTCATCACAGGCACCTGGGACGAGAAGACGCAGACCTATACACAAATCTTCCATCCGTTATTCTATATCATCAACTCAGCGATGATGCTGCTCATCGTGTTCCACTACTGGGTTTCCTATAAGCTGTTTACCCGCATGCAGGTTATTAACAATAAATGGTTGAACGTATGACTTTTACAAACGATAAAGCAATATACATCCAGATGGCTGACCGCCTCTGTGATGAGATCCTTGCCGACAAGTACAAGGACGACGACCGCATTCCCAGCGTTCGTGAGTATAGCGTGCTCCTGGAGGTGAATACCAATACGGCTGTCAAGGCCTACGACGAGCTGGCTCGCGCGAACATTATATATAATAAGCGAGGCTTGGGATACTTCGTAACACCTGGTGCGAAGAAGCAGATTCTGAAGGAGCGCAAGCAGGAGTTCATGAAGCAGCGTCTGCCCGAACTGTTCCGTCAGATGCACCTGCTTGACATTACTATCGATGACGTGGTAGAAGCATATAAAAATTTACAAGATGTTAAATAGTGGCCTAACTTCCGTCCATTCGTCACAATTGTCTACAGTTTGTCCCAAATATTTTGTGGGTCATGCAACTTTTCGTACTTTTGCAACGTCAAATGGACAGAACTAAGTTATTTTAAGGTAAGAAGATTGTTTTTATGATTCATCTGCAAGACATCAACAAAACCTATTTCGGAGCACAGCCCCTTCACGTACTGAAGGGCATTAACCTCGACATTGCCAAGGGTGAGTTCGTCAGCATCATGGGAGCCTCTGGTTCAGGTAAATCGACATTGTTGAATATCCTGGGTATCCTCGACAACTACGACTCAGGAACCTACGAACTGGCTGGCGTACCTATCTGGAACCTCTCGGAGACAAAGGCCGCTGACTATCGTAACCGGATGATAGGTTTTATCTTTCAGTCATTTAATCTCATCTCGTTTAAGACTGCCGTGGAAAACGTTGAGTTGCCATTATTTTATCAAGGGGTGTCGCGCAGGAAGCGACACACCCTTGCTCTGGAGTATCTGGAGAAACTGGGTTTACTCGACTGGGCAGAACACTATCCCAATGAACTGTCGGGAGGACAGAAACAGCGTGTTGCCATTGCCAGAGCACTCATCACCCGTCCGCAGATTATTTTGGCCGACGAGCCTACGGGCGCCCTCGACTCAAAGACCTCTGTGGAGGTGATGCAGTTGCTCAAGCAACTCAACCAGGACGAGGGCATGACGCAGATTATCGTCACTCACGACCCTTCTGTAGCCGAACAGACAAACCGTATTATCAGAATCAAGGATGGAATTATTGAATGAGATATGGCAGACGGCACGGAGAAATAAGCTCCGTACAACACTCACAGGCTTTGCTGTGGCGTGGGGCATTTTTATGCTTATAGTGCTGTTAGGAGCAGGCAACGGGCTTATCAATGCCAATCTGAAGCAGAGTGACCGCTTCCTCTCGTCGTCGATGGTGGTGTTCGGTGGCTGGACGTCGAAGGCCTATCAGGGACTGAAGGAAGGACGCGACATTCGTCTACATGAGCGTGATATGGAGATTACGTCTACAGAATTCGCCCAGAACGTTGATGAGGTGGGTGCACAGTATAATACCAGTGCAACCATCAGCAAGGGTCAGCAGTATATTTCAGGCAACATCAGTGGTGTTTATCCCAACCACACGGAGATTGACAAAGTAGAGCTTCTTCAAGGACGCTTCATTAATGAGATCGACGTTAAGGAAAGCCGCAAGGTGTTGGTGTTTAGCAATAAACAAGCGAAGGAGCTGGACTGCCGTGTTGGTGATTTTGTGAATGTGGGTAACTTCGCCTTTAAGGTGGTGGGTATCTATAAGGAACAGGAGAATGGACGTGCGAACGTGTTCAGCAGCTATTCAGCTATCAAGCGCATCTTTGGTGCCAATACCGACGATGCCGGCCGCATTGAGTTTACCTTTCATGGACTGACCACTGAGAAAGCCAATGAAGACTTTGAAAAGGACTACCGTCGACGCTTGAACGCGGAGCACCAGGCGCATCCGGAAGACGAGGATGCCGTATGGTTGTGGAACCGTTTTACGCAGAACCTACAGATGGAGCAGGGTATCGGCATCATCCGTACTGCTCTTTGGATCGTAGGCCTCTTTACGTTGCTCTCAGGTATTGTGGGCGTCTCGAACATCATGCTGATTACTGTCAAGGAGCGTACTCATGAGTTTGGCATCCGTAAGGCCATTGGAGCCAAGCCTTGGAACATTCTGAAACTGATTATCGTTGAGAGTGTCATTATCACCACCTTCTTCGGATATATCGGCATGGTGCTGGGCGTTGCAGCCAATGAGTACATGGATGCGACGATAGGTCATGAGACCATTGATACAGGCCTGTTTAAGGCCACGATGTTCCTGAACCCGACTGTCGGACTGGATGTCTGTTTCGAGGCGACGATGGTCATGATTATCGCTGGTACGATAGCAGGATTGATTCCTGCCTTCAAGGCTTGTCGTATACGTCCTATTGAAGCACTCCGCGCTGACTAACTATGAACTATGAAAGTGAACTGTGAACTGAAATGAGAATAGATATTGATTCATATAGAGAGGTGCTCGACACCCTGACGCGCAACAAGGCACGCTCGTTCCTGACAGGCTTTGGCGTATTCTGGGGCGTGTTTATGCTGGTGGCACTGATGGGTGGTGGCAACGGACTGAAAGAACTGCTTCAGCAGAACTTCGCCGGTTTTGCCACTAACAGTGCACTGGTGTGGGCACAACCTACGAGCAAGGCTTACAAGGGATTCCGTAAGGGGCGTATGTGGGCAATGGACTATAAAGACGTTGACCGCATACGTCATAGTGTCCCTGAACTCGATGTCGTCACACCTTTGCTTTTCTCGAACGGAGGCACTGCCTATTATGGCGACCGTAAGGCTACCGTAGGCGTCAGCGGGGCTATGCCTGACTACCAACGCGTCAACGAACCGAAATTGTACTATGGCCGGTTTATCGACGAGACTGACATCCGCGACCATCGTAAGGTTTGCGTCATTCAGAAGAAGACCTACAAGGAATTGTTTCCTGGTGGGGGAGACCCCTGCGGCAAGCGCATCCGCATCGACAACATCTACTACCAGATTGTGGGTGTCGACTATAACATGAGTGAGGGTGTCAATATCAGCGGTGAAAACGGTACAGGCGTCATTCTCCCGTTGACCTTCATGCAACAGGCCTACAACCGAGGGAATGCCGTTGACCTGATTGCCGTCACAGGACGTCCTGGTGTGGTGATGTCGAAACTGACTGACCGCATCCGCGAGACCGTTGCCCGTGCCCACACCATTGACCCTACTGACGAGCAGGGTGCGATGGTGTTCAATACGGAGGTACTGTTCCAGTTGCTTGACAATCTGTTCAAGGGCGTCAACTTCCTGATATGGTTGGTTGGCTTGGGAACACTCCTCGCTGGAGCCATCGGTGTGTCGAACATCATGATGGTCACAGTACGAGAGCGTACCACGGAGATTGGTATCCGTCGAGCCATCGGTGCCACCCCGAGGATGATTCTCTCGCAGATCATCTCTGAGAGCATCGTATTGACACTGGTAGCAGGCATGAGTGGCATCCTCTTTGCAGTGCTGATCCTACAGATGCTGGAACTGGCGAATACTGAAGACGGCATTCTCGCTGCTCACTTCCAGATTGGTTTCTGGATAGCTATCTTTGCTGCCCTTGTGGTGTCGGCTATGGGTGTTTTGGCAGGCTTGGCTCCTGCAGCCCGTGCCATGAGCATTAAACCCGTCGATGCCATGCGTGACGAATAGTGTTTCGGACGGTTCCCCCGTCCGAATAGCAATGAACAAAAACAATAATAACAACATAACAATGAAAAAGTACAGAAAACTGATTATCGCTGCGATTATCGCACTGATTTTCATCGGAACATTCGTGTTTCTGTGGCAGAAGAGCCAACCCAAGGAGATTGTCTACAACGAGTTTACTCCGAAACTGGACAGCATCCAGAAGACGACTATCATCACGGGCAAAATTGAGCCTCGTAATGAGGTGAACGTCAAGCCTCAGATTTCCGGTATCATCTCGGAATTGTATAAGGAGCCAGGTGACTATGTGAATGCAGGAGACGTGATTGCTAAGGTGAAGGTGATTCCTGACATGAGCCAATTGAGCTCGGCAGAGATGCGCGTACGTTTGGCAGATATCAACCTGAAGCAGGCCGAGACTGACTTCCAGCGTGAGGAGAACCTCTATAACCAGAAGCTGGTGTCAGCCGATGAGTATGACAAATCCAAGCTGTCATTGAATCAGGCCAAGCAGGAGAAGGCTGCTGCTGTCGATGCACTGCAGGTGGTTCGTGATGGTGTGTCGCAGTCGAATGCCAAGGCTTCCTCGACACTGATTCGCTCGACTATCAGCGGTGTCATCCTCGACATCCCCGTCAAGGTGGGTAACTCCGTGATCCTCTCTAACACTTTCAACGATGGTACCACCATTGCTACTGTTGCCAACATGAACGACCTCATCTTCCGGGGCAATATTGACGAGACGGAAGTGGGACAACTGGTCAACAGCATGCCCATGAAGATCACTATCGGAGCCCTGCAGGACTTGAAGTTCGATGCCAACCTGGAGTATATCTCGCCAAAGGCTGTCGAGTCGAATGGTGCCAACCAGTTTGAGATTAAGGCTGCTGTAAAGCTCTCCGAGGGTGGTAAGATACGTTCTGGCTACAGTGCCAATGCGGAGATTGTGCTGGCCAGGGCCGACAAGGTGCTCAGTATTCCTGAGAGTGCCATCGAGTTTAGTGGCGACTCTACCTTTGTCTATATCATCAAGGGCGAGGGCAGTGATAAGACCTACGAGCGTACCCACGTCATAACAGGACTCTCCGATGGCGTGAATATCGAGATTAAGAAGGGTCTCAGTGCTAAGGATAAGGTGCGTGGACCTGAAATTATTGCAGACGAAAAGGAGGACTAAATCATGAAAACGGTTGTTTTTTGTTTAGTGTGTGCTGCGACTTTGTCACAGTCATCCCAGGCTCAGACAAAACGGTGGAGCCTCCGCGAGTGTTGCGACTATGCCATAGAGCATAACATCAGCATTAAGCAGCAACAGAACCAATGCCGACAGCAGGAGGTGCAGCTTTCAACGGCTAAGAACTCGCGCCTGCCAGACCTCAGCGCCTCTGCCTCACAGAACTTCTCGTTCGGACGTGGCCTGACAGCTGCTAATACCTATTCGAATACCAACACCAGCAGTACAAGCTTTCAGTTGGGAACGAGTGTGCCGTTGTTTACGGGTTTTCAGATTCCGAACCAGATCAAGATGAACCAGCTGAACCTCGAAGCGGCTACGGCAGACCTTGAGAAGGCGAAAAATGACATACGCCTGCAGGTAGCACAGGCTTATGTCCAGATTCTCTATGATATGGAGATTGGGGATGTGGCACGTCGCCAGGTGACTATCGACTCGATGCAGGTGGTACGTCTCCAGGCGCTGGTTGACAATGGAAAGGCTGCTGAGGCGACACTCTCCCAGCAGAAGGCGACACTCGCCAATAGTCATCTGACAGCGACGCAGGCCGACAACAACACTCGTCTGGCCATCCTTGCGCTTACACAATTGCTGGAATTGCCTACGCCCGAAGACTTCGGTATTGTCCGTCCGGACTTATCCACCATTTCCGACGGTTCTCTCACGGCCCTCTCTCCCGATGCTATCTATGCTGAGGCTCTTGGCCTGAAACCTGAAATTGCTGCTCAGCAGTTGCGCCTGCAGGCTTACAACCGCAATATCAAGATTGCCCAGGCAGGCTACTATCCGACACTCTCGCTCAGTGGTGGTCTTGGCACGAATTACTACACCACGTCGGGCTTTACCTCCGATAGCTTCGGTGAACAGCTGAAAAACAACTTCAGCCAGTATATCGGTCTGAGCCTGAGCATCCCCATCTTCAACCGTTTCCAGACACGAAACAATGTCCGCACGGCTCGTATAAGTCTGGAGAACCAGCAGTTGCAGCTCGACAACACGAAGAAGACGCTCTATAAGGAGATACAGCAGGTGTATTATAATGCAGTAAATGCGCAGTCGAAAGAGAAGAGTTCCAGCGAGGCCCTCCAGAGTTCACTTGATGCCTTTAAGCTGATGCAGGCCAAATATGAGAATGGTAAGGCCACCATTACGGAGTTCAACGAATCGAAGAACAATTACCTGAAGTCTGAGTCCGACTTGGTACAGGCTCGTTACGAACTGCTCTACCAGCAGGCCCTTATCGAATTCTACCGAGGCAGGGATCTCAACTTCTGATACATTAAGAAAGGCTTGCAATCATCTGCAAGCCTTTCTTTGTTTATCTAACAATTGTTTTCTGTCCTTGGTGAATATACACCCCAGCCTTTGAAGGGGGCGTTGCCAGGCGTCTGCCATCGAGGGTATACCATGTTTGGGGTTCTCCCACCTGAAGGTAGGAGTGTGGCGTTGCGAAGGGTGTTGGGTGATGGGTGATGGCGTTGATGCCCGTACCACCGTCGTTGAAGTTCTTCAGTTCATAGAAAGCTTTATACGGCTGACCCGTATTGTGGTTGTAGAGGGCTGCGTTCCACCAGTTATTGGTCACGCTCTTATTACCGTTGTCCTCTGGCCACCACCAGAAGAGACCCTTTACACTGGGATGGCTGTTGAGCTTGGTCACCAGGTCGGCCGTGAACCTGCGCTGGCCTTCTTCAGTATAGGGATAGGTTGACGTATAGTCATATTCGCCTCCTATACTCCAGGCGTAGCTGTAGCCCGTCTCCACAATCATAATGTCCTTTCCGTAGTTCTTGTTCTCCAGTGTGGTAAGGGCTGTTTCCAATGTTGCCAGATTTCCGTGATGTTCCGGATAGTAGCTCAGTCCGATGATGTCGTAGTCGATGCTATTGTTCTTCATGCGGTCGAAGTAGTCTGTCAGCACGTTGGGCTTTGGCGTCCGTTCGCTGTGGAGGACAATCTTAGCGTCAGGACACTCCTCACGGCAAGCTTGGCCGGCCTTTTTCAGCAGATTGAAGAAACGGTTCCAATTGGCAGCAGAAGAGGTGGTATAGCAGCGGTTGGCGTTGGTGCCCTTGATACCCCACAACATGCCGTAGCTGATCTCGTTGCCTGTCTGGATGAAGTCAGGGGTGGCACCAGCAGCCTTCAGCTGACTGAGACAATCCTTGGTGTACTCGTAGACCTTGTCTGCCAGTGCAGCATCGTCCAGAGTTTTCCAAGCATCAGGTGTCCACTGCTTACCGGGGTCTGCCCAGGTGTCGCTATAGTGGAAATCGAGCATGAAGCTCATGCCACAGTCCTTGATACGCTTGCCAAGAGCCTTGACATAGTCGAGGTCCTGACAGACGGCTTTGTCTGTGTCTTTTGAAGGGTCAACAAACAAACGGACTCGCATGGCGTTCAGTCCTTGTTCCTTGAAGAACGTCAATGGCTGGACGGTCTTTCCTCCCTGGTCCTTATAGACAACGCCAGCGTCTTCATACTTGGTGAGCATCGAAATGTCGCCACCGACAAATTTCTGTGCCATCATGCCTATAGGCAGGAGGGCAAAAAGTGTAAGTAGTAGTTTGTGTTTCATATTGTCAGTAATTTGTTTTGTTATGATCTAAAAGGTGAAGCCTACGGCGCCCTTGATGTCCCAGTTGCTCATCTTGATGGTGGTATTGTTGTAGCTGGACGAGAAACTGTGAATCTGTCCCATGGCATTGATAAACCAATTGCCAATCCAGTAGGTGACGGAAGCCCGGACGTCGAGGTTCAGCCGGATTCGTCCCCAGTCGCTATCGTCTTGGGTATGCTCAATCTTCATATGTTTCATGATAAAATCGTCAGTGTCTGCTTCCTCAGGAATGTCTTCGTCAAGTGTTCCTTTATAACAATCTGCTTTGATGTAATTGATGAGACTGACCACAGGCATGGCCACCGCATTAACTACCAATCCGCGAGTGGGTACCCAGTTATAGGTGTAGCCGGCACCAAGACTGCCTTGGTAAACCTTAAAACATCCGGCACCTTGAAATATGCTCCCATAGGTATAGATATTCATGGGTTGGGACATGTCGTACTTTTGGTAATACATCATCAGTCCGGCGATAAACGAACCGGCAGAGCGTTTCTGGAGCACCGACTGTCCGTAGGCAGCGGCCAGCGAGAAACGCTTCTTGTTGAAAATCCAGTAGCCGTCGAACACGAACGACTCGATTTTCATCGGCTGTTTCAGTTCTTCGGTGCCCACCATGTCTTCCATCATGTCACCATTGTTGTTGAAGTTATAAAGTCCTGCTTCTGGCTCCGAGAAGTCGAAACGGCGCCAACGGATATTGACACCATTACTGGGGGTGGCAATGTTAAACGACATATTGATGCCTTTATTGCCTGACAGTGACAGAGA
This sequence comes from Prevotella sp., assembly GCA_045131435.1. Taxonomy (GTDB): domain Bacteria; phylum Bacteroidota; class Bacteroidia; order Bacteroidales; family Bacteroidaceae; genus Prevotella. Next base: position 440 of record JBGUQW010000124.1, on the reverse strand, counting down.
ATAGCCGGCTCCCCAGCCTCGGTAGCCCACCCACAGACCTACGGAATTGGCGACAGCGGATTTGATTTTCTGTTTGAAGTCAAAAGAGAAATGTCCGGTTTCTCCAGGATGCATAACACTCTCATACGTTTGCTCGAAGTGTGAGTTCAAATCCAGGTTATGCTGGTCGGTGGACGAATTCAGCGTGATGCACCATTTCTTCTCCGGAAGTCCGATGTATGCCGGGTCTGTTCTCATGACGTTCGATGAGTCCAAATAATGGAGTAGCCGTTCCTTGAACGACCTTTTCTGCTGTGCCTGAACAGGCGTCATGCAGAACATCAGGGCTGCTGTTATGAGTACAATGTTCAATGTTTAATAATTTTGAATGTTGAATGAGGAGTGTTGAATGGTCGCCTTCGGCGATTGTTCAATGAATAATTGAGAATTCTTCATTCAGT
>JBGUQW010000123.1:0-2326 GCA_045131435.1 Prevotella sp. | reverse complement strand
GAAGAAACACAGAACAAAGAAACACTTGCTCAATGATATTCTTGACGTTAAAACAAAATTAAAAACTCACATGGAACAAAATGAAAGCAATCTCTCGTTCGACCAGTTGCCCAAGGCAGTTGGTGAACTCCTGACCAAGGTGGACTATGTGATTAGCCGCCTTGACGAGAAAAAGGAAGTGGACGGTTCTTCCCCGACTCAGGACGATGACCAGATGATGACGATGGACGAAGCTTGTCAGTTCATTGGCAAGAAACGCTCCACGATGTACTCTCTCACCTCTGAGCGACGCATCCCATACCGCAAGCGTGGCAACAAGCTCTACTTCTTTAAGAAGGAACTCATTGAGTGGATCCAGAGCGGAGGGGCATACGACAAGCCTTATACCCTCTCCGAGCAGGAACAGGCAGAGTTTGATGCCCATCTGGAGCAAATGCGTGAGAAGAAACGGCACAAGCCGGCTGCCGTCCAACAACAATGATTCTTACATTCGGAGGTGGGACATGACGGTCCCACTTCCTCATTAAAACCATTTGTTATTATGCGATATACCAATATCAGATACAGTACGCTTCTGAATGAAGCACAGTATGATTACCTGTCGGATGAATGCCAGGACATCAACCGTATGAAGTGTTTCAAGACCTTCATCCGCCTAACCCTCATGGAACAGACAACCGTGACTAAGACCCATTTCTCTGCTGTCCTACAGCCTGGGCAGTTCATGGCTTCCAAGGTCGAGCTTTCCCTGATGTGGGGTTGCAACCGGAAGACTGCCACCCGAATCATCAGGGAGTTTAATCAGATGGGCATTCTCCGTTCTGAGCCGTCAAACCGCACGACCATCCACACGCTGTTGTGTCTGTCCGTCTGGTTCACGGATCAGCGGACAATCAAGAATCCTTACTTTGTCAGCAACCCTATGGTCAAGCCCATAGAGAAACCGACAAGACCGACTAACCATGTCCCACCTAAAAGCGGTGTTCAAACAGTTGAAGTCTGTAAGCCGGCACCAACAGATTCAGGTGGGACATCTTCTGCCGATACAGGCGACGTGGCTAAGGTCATGCCGCCCGAATCTCTGGCAGAAGGGATGAAGGAGCATAGTCATTCCCTTTCCCTACCATCTAATGATAATACACGAGAGCGTGTGAGTCCAGTCTGTCAGTCATCAAGTGAAACTGTTGCTGACAACCGACATTATCCAACAAGCAGCAATCTCCAGTCTGATGGTATGCGAGAAGAGAATAAACAACCTACTGTCGTGGAAGATACACAGCTCTCTTTTCGCCATCAAGACGAGAGCTTGCTCCAAGAGGTATCGACAGAAGGGAAAGGAATAGAGACATGAGCACAGCGTGGCGATTCGGAACGTGGCGCGGGAAAAAAAGGCTTGCCTTGTTATAGCCCACTATAACTACACGCTCCGCTTTCGTAGTTGTGGGCTCTTCCGAGGGACTCATGGCTTTGCCCTGAGAACCCACAAGGCTCTGCCCTTGACCTGTTCAGGACGCTGCCCCGAAACCTCGCTCATGAGTTTCACCCCTGAGAACCCGGACCAAAGAGTGACCTTCTCTCTGGACGCTCCGCTCAGTGGCATCTGCCCCCAAGACCCCTGAGCAGGAAGTGACTCTCTCCCTGCACCCTCCAATCAAGGCTCCGCCCCGATACCCCGATGACCAATTATACAGGAAACCGCTAAAGCAGAATTATGGCAACGACAGCCAAAGCATCCGAGCACATCAAGCCGTGCAACATCGCCCAGAGTGAGCGGCACAACAGGAGGGACGCAGACTACATCGCATCCCTCAATCCTGCCATGCTCTACATCCGCAAAGACCTGGCTCACCTGAATGAAGTGTATGTCGCACCTGACATGGTGGGTGTCAGTCTTCAGCAGCACTATGACGACATCCGTATCATGGTGAGGCAGAAGACTGGCAGGGCGATGCAGGAGAAGGACGTGAAGTTTACCGACAAGAAAGGCAAGCAGCGTGTCCGTCAGGGGTGCAGCCCTATCCGTGAAGGTGTGGTGAACATCAAGCCCGACACGACGATGGAAGACCTTTTGCGCTATGCCGAAAGAGTGCATGAGAGGTGGGGCATCAGAGCCTTGCAGATACACATCCATAAGGACGAAGGGCATTATGAAGTGATGGAGCAGCGAGAGCAATGTCAAGCAAACTTGAACATTGCCGAGTCGCGACAGAACTCGGCGGAGCCAGACACCGAAGACCCTGCATCATGGGAACCGAACTACCATGCTCATATCATCTGGGACTGGATGGACCACGACACGGGCAAGTCCTTCAAGTTGAATGCCGAG
>JBGUQW010000122.1:0-1983 GCA_045131435.1 Prevotella sp. | reverse complement strand
ACGCTGGCAATGTCTCAGAAAAGCTCCGAAATGAAGGCGCAAGGTATCGATGTTATTAACATGAGTGTTGGAGAACCCGACTTCAATACCCCCGACGCTATTAAGGAAGCTGCTAAGAAGGCAATAGACGACAATTTTTCGCGTTACTCACCAGTACCAGGTTATCCCGATCTGCGCAAGGCCATCGTAGCTAAGCTCAAGAACGAGAACCAGCTCGACTATACTGTAAACGAGATTCTGGTAAGCAACGGTGCCAAACAGAGCGTGTGCAACACCGTAATGGCTCTGGTTAACGACGGCGAAGAGGTGATCATCCCCACCCCATACTGGGTAAGCTATCCCCAGATGGTACTGCTGGCTGGTGGTACACCAAAGTTCGTAGAGGCCGGTTTCGACCAGAACTTCAAGATGACTCCCGAGCAGCTCGAGGCAGCCATCACCCCCAAAACACGCATGATTATCCTCTGCTCGCCCAGCAACCCTACAGGCAGCGTGTACAGCAAGGCTGAACTGAAGGCGCTGGCAGATGTAATCCTGAAGCACGACGACCTGTTTGTGCTGGCAGATGAGATCTACGAGCACATCAACTATATCGGCAAGCACGAGAGTATCGCCCAGTTCCCTGGCATGAAGGAGCGCGCCATCATCGTAAACGGTGTATCAAAGGCGTATGCTATGACAGGATGGCGTATTGGCTACATTGCCGCCCCAGAGTGGATTGTAAAGGGCTGTAACAAGCTGCAGGGCCAGTATACCAGTGGTCCATGCTCAGTAAGCCAGAAGGCCGCTGAGTTTGCTTACGTAGCCGACCAGCAGTGCGTAGAGGATATGCGCCAGGCATTTGAGCGCCGCCGTAACCTCATTGTCAAGCTGGCTAAGGACATCCCCGGACTGGAGGTAAACGTGCCCGAGGGCGCCTTCTATCTGTTCCCAAAGTGCAGCAGTTTCTTTGGCAAGAGCGATGGTGAGACAACCATCAATAACTCTACCGATTTTGCTATGTATTTGTTGGAAAAAGGTCACGTAGCAACCGTTGGTGGTGATGCGTTTGGCGACCCAGAATGCTTCAGAATGAGCTATGCTTTGAGCGATGAAAACATCGTAGAAGCAATGAAGCGCATCAAAGAAGTGGTAGCAAAACTAAAATAATTCGGAAATTCATAGTTAAAATGTATTAATTAGGCTTGTATTCCGCTTTATTTTGCTACTTTTGCGAGGTGAAACAAATCTTTATTTATTTATAATAACTAAAAAATTAATTATTTTATGGCAACAACAACAAAGGCTGCAGCCCCAGCCAAAAAGAATTCGGGCTTTGGTGGTATTAAGGCAGCATGGATTATCCTGGTAATTTGTGCATTAGCTGGTTATGGTGTATGGTACTTCGTAATGGGTAACCCCGACAACTTCGTTGGTGGCGATCGTACCGGACACCCCGCAAACCTGTTAGGTACTGTTTATAAAGGAGGTTTCGTAGTAGGTCTTATCCTGACTCTGTTGTTCACCGTTATCTGCCTCGGTATCGAGCGTTTCTTCGCTATCAAGACCGCTTCAGGTAAGATGAATCTGGCTAAGTTCACTGCCGACGTAAAGGCTGCAATCAAGGCTCAGGACTTTGCTAAGGCAAAGGATCTCTGCAACAAGATGCAGGGTACTGTTGGTAATGTTGTACAGCAGTCTATCGCTATGTATCAGACCGTTGAGACCGATGATACACTGAAGAAGGCCGCTAAGATTGCTAAGATTCAGCAGGCTCACGAAGAGGCTACCCAGTTGGAGATGCCTACACTGCAGATGAACATGGCAATGATTGCTACCATCGTATCTCTGGGTACTCTGACCGCTCTGTTCGGTACTGTGCTTGGTATGATCGGATCATTCCAGGCTCTGTCTGCTGGTGGTGGTGCTGACTCTATGGCTCTGTCTGCCGGTATTTCTGAGGCCCTTGTGAACACAGCATCTGGTATTTTGACCTCTTGGGTT
>JBGUQW010000121.1:0-9169 GCA_045131435.1 Prevotella sp. | reverse complement strand
GATGGCCCGTAGCGGTGTGGAGCAGGCCAATGAACTGCTGCACCAGTATTCCAGTGAGGCCAATGTGGATTACGACTCGCTGAACGTAAAGCTCGACAAATACACCAAGTGCTTCGACATTATCGATGTCATCTACAATGGCGGCGTGACGGTACTGAACGTCAAGAATACCTACGATGATGTCTCAGACCGTATCACGCAGTTAAAGGACTTACTGGAGCGGTTCACCACCCAGCTGACGCTACGGGGCAATATTGTCTCGTCTGACACCATCATTATCAATGCCTGTGACCGTGCCGTCAATCAGGTGTTGGTTGACGGGCGTGAGCTGACAAACAGCCTCTATGAACTGGCGCAGTACGCTGTTGGTGCGCGACAAATCACCACCGAGGGCCTGCTCACGGTGTTGGGTCAGATTAATGAGTCGCTCGACAATATCTGCCACTGCATCGACCACACCTACTATGTCGTCTCGCGCTATGTCACCATCCGCCTGAACTACTTCAAGCGGACGCTCTATATGTCGAAGACCATCCGCGAGATGGCCAACGATGCCTTCTCGCATTGGAAACGGGTGGCGGAGGAAGTAGGGTATTAGAAAGAATGATTTGCTATGAAGAGACTATATGATTATGTATTGTTGTTGGCGGCGATGCTGCCGCTTTCTGTGATGGCTCAGAGCGTGACCTACAATCACGATGAGTCGGTGATGAACCAGTTTACCATCGGCGAGACGGGCGCGGGCAGTTTCACGCCCGACTGGTATTACGATGCGCTGCACAAGAACTACCGCAACGGGGCCATGATGACCAACAAGCAGTTCTTCCGCAGCGAGATGAACCTCACGCTCTATCAGGAGGTTCCCCATGCCGAAGCCCTCGACTCGGCACTGACGGAGCGTATGCGCGTGGAAGCGAAGAACATTGCCGACCGCACACCGGGCGTGACCGATATTGCCTGGCAGGTGGAGCGGGGAAAGATAGAGTCGAAGTTATCCGTGCTGAAGGGCAACATCGAGCGTATCACGCTGGAGGGCGGCTCTGCCAAGAGTTACACCACGTGGCTGGAATGTTACAATGCCATCAACTGCGGGCTTCAGGCCGTCCGTGATGCCTACATGCCCCAGGGCAAGCGTAAGGAGCAGTATCTGGCCATCTACAAGGACATCCTCCTGAAGAACACCGAGGTCTGCGAGTATATCCTCTATCTCCGCAAACTGAAGGAGGTGAAAAACAGTTCCGGCACAGCCCCTGCGCCCCATCGTGCCAACATCACCACCATCTGCCGTTCCGCTCATGGTCGTTGGAAGGTAGCCATGGCCGCTGGTGGCGGGATAGGGGAGTGAGATAAGGAGAATTATCTGAGAATATGCCGAAGATCTTCGCCCACCTTACCTATTTGCCAATAGGATTCTTCTTCAGGAACCGACTTGTTCAGTATCTGGTTTTCAAAATCTACTTGGTAAGATGAGCATAGCTGATGGCCAATGCTTTTGAGCAAATCATAAAGGTTATGACCACGGACGTGGAGATAGGCGTTCTCCATCGTAAGGCCTAACTCTGCGTACCGTTTCTCTTCTTGATCAAAATCGACATCTGATTCAACGCCGGAATTAGCTATCAGGTCCGTGAGGCCTTGCTCTATGACGCATAGGATGCCGTTCCCGTTGTTGGCTAATTGTTCTGCCTTGCACTGGTGGGGCAGACATGCCGTGAAATCCTTGCGGGAAATCCTCGCATCATGCGTCCTTAAACAATATAGCAAGGCAAGAAACGGATGATACACAATCCGGGAATACTCATTCAGGAACTGGACAAAATCGAACTTCTGTGCTACAACGGGGAGAGCCTTAGCGAGCCTTGCTTGCAAGTGAGATGCTTTGCAGTAGTGGTTCTCCCACGAATAAGTATATGTCTGCGATATGAAATGGTCGCTATCGATACCGGCTTCGTTCAGCAGATAGCGCATATCGCTGTCGATGCAGACAAAGAATCGCTCGGACAGGAACTCCATATATCTCAGGCACTGGCTGCTGCCTGTGGCCCTTTCTCCATTGTCGGCCTTGCTATATGCAAGATAGTTATAGCGTCCCGGTGACACCCGTTGTATCATGGTGTCCCAGAACAGGGCGTCTTCCCAATCCTCCAGATGTACTGAAGCCTTTATGCCTCGCTGAATAATCGGCACATTGGCAAAGTCAATGGCCTGTTGCTCTATCAGGTTTGCCATCAGTCTGCCGATTTAATGATGTCCTCCATATAGACAACCTTATCACCCCATCCACGGCCGAAAATGCTTGGTGAGTGTGTGGTGATGAAGAATTGTGCGTTGCTGTTGAGCGATGTCAGTACATCAAGTAATTGTTGCTGCCAGCCAATGTGCAGGGAAATCTCAGGCTCATCCATAAACACGACGGCAGGTTTCTCTTCCAAGAGGAATACCCGAAGGAGGATGAGCAAAAGCTGTTTCTCGCCCGACGACAGGTCGTTCAGTTCGCAGAAATGACCCTTCTCAGTCTTGAACATCAGTTGGCTGTCCTTTATCTGCATGGTCTTGCCTGTTTCAGAGAACATTCTGTTCACCAGTTGCTCAAACTTCTCAATGTTCTTGCGGATTTCGTCATAACGCTCGGGGTAGTCGAGCATCTTCATGCGATAGTTGAAAAACGATACCCCTTGCTTGTTCTGGAAAACGGCATTGTTCAATTCCTGCAGAAGGGGAGACTCCTCTTTCCGTCGGGTGGGGACATCCAAGTTCCTGACATATACAGCCTCCATCGCGGAAAGTTGCTCTGCGAGGGGAGTGCCGTATGTGTCAGTCCACTTTATTTTGCTGAAGGCTTTCGGGTCCCAATAGTAGGCATACATCAGGTTCATCAGCGTCGTCTTTCCGCTTCCGTTAATGCCCACAAGGATGTTCATGTCAGGGTTTATATGTTCCCAACACACGTTCTTTTCACCCCATAGCCTTTTTACGTAGAAGGCTTTTATGCCACTATTGTTCATATAGGATATCTTTTATTAATTTGTGCAAAGGTACACATTTTTTTTAAATCATCAGTTGTTTTATGGGCGAGTTTATGAAAAATTGATTGTTTTTCTTGCAAAAAGGCATCAAAACTCCTTTTCTCGCACAAAAATGTATATACGTCACGCCGCCTTTCGCTGTCCTATTAGATATGTGTTTCTGTTCACGAGTTCTATGATACGCTCATGATATTCTGTGAATTGGTTGTCATATCCGTAGCACTGAAGGATTTGCAGTGTGCTGAGAGACACCTCTACGGTCTCTATGCTCTCTCCGTCAATGGTCGCAGAGAGAATAAGCGAGTCTTTTTTGAGATAATACTTATTCTCATATACGCAGTGGTTCATCGTCTCTCCTTCCTGCCTATATGCTTCTATGCTGTCAAGGACGTGAACCTTGATTAGTCCGTCGGTGAATGTAATGCCGAAGAACTTGGATTTGAGGTTACGGAACACCTCTTCACGTTCGGCTGCGGTCTTTTGTTCCCATTCAAGGCGCTGTAATTCGCGTTCGCGTCGTTGCGCCTCGTATTGCCTTTGAAGCCGCTCATATTCTTCTTTCCTCTGCTTCTCTTTCTTGTCATAAAGGCGGTCATGCTCGGCTTTAAGGTCATTGGGACATACAAACTTGGGGTTGCTCAAGTCTTTCTTGTAATACCTGAGTAGGTCTATATAGTCTCGCCACATATTCGCGTCATTGATATGGTAGTGGTTGCGCAGGGCGATTTTCAGTGACGGCCAGTAACTATCAACATTGTTATGGCTGCTGTGAATGAACAGTCTCGCCACCTCATACTGCCTTGCTTTCCAAAGCGTTTCAATCTTCGGGCTTTTCAGTAGTGCCTTGAATAGTAATGATGGTACAACTTCGTGCTCATTGTCCGCATATCCGTTGCGCATAAGTGCAGGGATGACGGTTGACTTCGGGTAGTAGGGGCAGTCGGCCACATGCTCGTATATCCAACTATCCGTGCGTATTTCCAACGGGCTGTTCAGCGTCCAACATTCTGTATTTGAATAGCACATGCCGTTTCGCCGCCGTGCTGCATATACGCAGTTGCCTTTATCATTCAGCCATTGCTGCACTATTTCGTCAAAGAAGAAACGGGCTGGCTTGCCTTTCTCGTAATATGCACTTACCATAATGATACGCATGACCTGCATGTCGTTTTTGGTGGTGCCTATGCAGAAAAAGCCCTTTTCTTTATGCTTGCGTTTCAGGGTATTCTCTACTCTGAGATATTCCCCGCAGTTGGGACAGACACATTGCGTCTGCCCGTCCTCCGTGTGGAACACATGACCGCAGTCAAGGCAAGTTGTTCTTCCGCTCTTGACACGATAGGCATAGTGGTAGACAGCGCTCTCCCTGCCGTATCCTTTTTGGTCTTTGTTGATGGGGCGCAGTCCTTTCATAGCGGCTGCGACTTGCTTTTGGAACTTGTTTCTTGGTTTCATAATCAGTCGAATAATGATAGTTGTTGTACTTGGGTGGTCTGCTCTCTCTTGGGTTGGGGCTTGTGGCGGTTGGCAATGCGGTTATAGCAGTCTCTTTGGTACTGCGCCATTGCCTCGTGTCTTGCCTCTGCCTTTTCCTCGTCGGTCAGTTCCACGACGTGGTTGACTACGATTTGGGCGTGGTCGATGGGTTTGCCAACCTCGATGTCGTCTTCCTCGTAGTAGTGGACTGCCATAGAGTAGATTTCGGAATCGGTGAAGCCGTTGCACTTGCTCTGCATCACTTTGTTGAGGATGTAGGTCGTGCAGTCGTCGATGTTCTTCTCCGGCTTGCTGAATGTCTGGGCGAAGATTTCGTCCTCTGCTGCCATGCCTTGCAGATAGTTGCGGATGGCTTGCTTGAAATGTTCTGTTGTCTGCATGTTGATGATGTTTAAAATGTTTTTTATTTTTATGCGGATTCCAAGAGCCGGACGTCTTGTTTTCAATCCTTTTATTTGTCTCTCGCAAATCCGACATTTTTTTTGCGTCTTTCCTGTCCCCGTATCGTCTTGTTTCAGTGGCTTCGCATAGGTCGCACGGTTGGATAAAGCAAGACTTTCGGTAAAAATACTACCCGCATGGGATGGAGATTTTTCCCGAAATGTCTTGCTGTTCCAAGCTGCGGGTTTACCTTTGCCGCTGAAACATGTCGATTCGGGTAGGACGGAAAGACGGATGGGAGGTTTGCGAAACAAAAGACAAATAGGTTCTTTTACGTCGGGATTATCTTTGTCCGAATTATCAATGTCATATTAGTTCTATGAATTGTTAATTTGCAAACTTAAATTTCATTTCATGGGCTATATCGGGAATATGCAGTACTTTCGCGGCAAAAAAGCAAGATGGGAGTTTCAAGTTTGATGTTGCAGGCAGGCGGGATGCCGGAGGTTGTCGATAGTATCGTCAACAATATCGGTATCGACATGTTCGACGAGGAGATAGATGATGTCATCTTCCAGACGAACGAGTTCCTGACGGATGCGACGTTTATCGGAGCAAGCGGGCCGTTCTGGTGGATACTGGAGATGTGTATGGCCCTGGGAGCGATGTTCGCCATCATCATGGCGGCGGGCATGGCGTATAAGATGATGACTAAGGGCGAGCCGTTCGACGTGCTGAAGGTGCTGCGCGTGTTGGCCATCGCCATTGTGATGTTCTGGTGGTATCCTCACGGAGGCAGCGGGGCATCGGTATTGGGTGTACTGGCCTATATTCCTAACTGTATCGGCTCTTATACACACGACCTGTATGAGATAGAGGCGGCGCAGGTGCAGCAGAAGTTCGACAACCTGCATGAACCATTGAAGCAGCGTCAGGACAGCATCGACCACTATATGGCGATAGCGAAGGTGACGGTGGACGGTATGCAGAAGGCCGGAGTCTCTGACATAACGCAGTATGTGGGTTACCAGACGCTGACGGACTCGGAGAAGAAGGCCTGTAAGTTCTACTTGCAGAGCACGTACACGGGCCTGATGATAGGACTGGATAAGATTATCATGCTACTGTCGCTTGTGGTCTTCCGCATCGGCTGGTGGGGAACTATCTTCTGTCAGCAGATACTGTTAGGCATGTTGACCATCTTCGGACCGCTGCAATGGGCCTTTTCGCTATTGCCGAAATGGGAAGGTGCCTGGGCGAAATGGATTACGCGGTATCTCACCGTGCATTTCTACGGCGCAATGCTCTACTTCGTGGGATTCTATGTGCTACTGTTGTTCGACATTGTGTTGAGCATCCAATATGAGAACCTGCAGGCGATTCTCGACGGAGGATTCTCAGGGTATTTGCAGAACTCGTTTATGACGGCGGGTTATCTGTTGGTGGCCTCGTTGGTGGCCCTGAAGTGCCTGAACCTTGTGCCGGATTTGGCAGCATGGATGATTCCAGAGGGAGATACGGCTTTCTCGACGAGAAACTTCGGCGAGGGTGTGGCCAGTCAGGCCAAGACAAGTGCAATGTCAGTAATGCGATAAAAATGTAAATGAGATATGGTAATAAAGAATCTGGAGAATAAGATTAAGTTGGTGATGATAGTGAGTTGCCTGTTCATGGTGGGCTGCATCATCATCTCGCTGGGGTCCATCTTTACCGCCAAAGGCATGGTGGACGATGCCCACAAAAAAGTGTATGTGTTGGACGGCAATGTGCCTATCCTGGTGCAGCGCACAACGATGGATGAGACGCTCGACGTGGAAGCCAAGAGTCATGTGGAACTGTTCCACCACCTCTTCTTCACCCTCGCGCCTGATGACAAGTACATCAACTATACGATGGAGAAGGCCATGTATCTGGTCGATGAGACAGGACTGGCTCAGTATAATGCCCTGAAGGAAAAAGGCTTTTATAACAACATCATGGGTACGAGTGCTGTATTCTCAATCTTCTGCGACAGTATCAAGTTCGACAAGCAGCAGATGACCTTCACCTATTATGGCCGTCAGCGCATCGAGCGACGTACAAACATCCTGATGAGAAAGCTCGTAACAGCTGGAGAACTGAAACGTGTGCCGAGAACTGAGAATAATCCTCACGGACTGTTGATAACAAACTGGCGAACCCTCCTGAATCAAGATCTGGAGCAGAAACAAAAAACCATTTATTAAGCTATGGGTTGGAAGAGATTGATAGTAGGAGAGCCGATGCCGGACAAGAACGATCCGAAGTATAAGGAGCGTTATGAGCGCGAGGTGGAAGCAGGCAAAAGGTTTGCCGACAAGTGCGGCATCAGCTGGGGAGCTAAACGGCTGCAGGAGGTCGGTCAGGAACATAAGATGGCATTTCTGGCTATCGTGTTCGGATTCGTGATGGTGTGCTTTATGATGAACGTGTTCTACCTGATGGATGTCATGCAACATCAGGGGCAGATAAAGGCGACAGCCATCGAGCGTGTTGACAGTGCGATGCAGTCGAAAGGTCACCACATAGTAGTAAACAAAGTAAAGTGAAGATATGAAGAAGATTAATTTCAAACAACCGAAGTACGTCATTCCGACATTGGTTTATATCGGGTCGCTGGTGATACCCTATCTCTTCATGGAGGTATTCGATGTAGAGATAGAAGATAAGAAAGACGCCAACCTGCAGACGACCGAGTATCTGAATGCTCAGCTGCCATCAGCCAACGTATCTAAGGATATTGGCAGTAAGCGAAAGAACATGCGCGATGCGTTTGGTGAGATAACTGACCGCAGTGCGGTGCAGGACTTTACGGAGAATCAGGACACCGTGAATAAGAAAGAAGATTTTGAGTCGAAGTATTCTGAGGAGGAGTTGCGTCTGTTGGATGCACAGGCCCAGGAGCAGGCAAGAATCAAGAACCTTCAGGACTTAAATAACCGTATTGCACAGTCAGCCAAGAAGGGTGAGAGCATGAGTGGCGATGATTATGTGGTGCCAATGACAGACGAAGAGCGTGCCAAGGCATTGGCGATGCGTCGTCAGGGCATGATGGCAGAACTCGACCGTGACTTAAATAATATCCGTGCGCAAGGTGCAGCAGCTATAGGTGCTGTGGCAGATGCCCAGGATAGTATTATTTCCAAGGGTGCGAAAGCGGCAAGGGATGTAGCAGATGAAGCACCCAATGCCGTGCGTGAACTCGATGATGATGCCCAGAACAATATCGTGACGAAGGTATCGAAGGATGAATCGGAGTATTTCAATACACTGAGCGAGAATGCGCCCAACTCGAACCTAATAAGGGCTATCATCGATGAAGAGGTAAAAGCCGTAGAGGGTAGTCGTGTACGTCTACGCCTATTGGATGCCATCGACATCAATGGCACACAGTTGCCCAAAGGCAGTTATCTGTATGCTACGATGAGCGGATTCGGTCAGCAGCGCGTAAAGGGTAAGGTACAGAGTGTGCTTGTAGGTGATGAGATCCTGAAGATAGGACTGTCTATTTACGATGTAACGGATGGTCAGGAAGGTCTTTATGTTCCTGCCAGTCAGTTCCGTGAAACAGCGAAGGATATTGGTAGTACAGCTATGCAGGGTAATATGAATCTGAACCAGACCAGTGGCGGTACTTCTGTCAGTCAGTGGGCAGGTCAGGCTTTGCAGAATGCCTATCAGAAGACCTCTAATGCCATTAGCAAGGCCATTAAGAAAAACCGTGTCCGCCTGAAGTATGGAACACAAGTGTTCTTGGTCAATTCCAAACAACAACGCAAGCGTTAGTTGTTGTGGAAATGTTAAAGATGTTTAAGAAATAAAAAATTTTGACAATATTCATCATGAAAAGAATTTCGAGAACCAAATTGGGCGCGTTTTTTCTCTGCGCCGCGTCTGCTTTGAGTGCTTCAGCCCAGCAGACTTACAACGAGATGGAGCAGTTGACGGTGAATGAGAACGTCACCACAGTGATAACGGCATCAGAACCCATCCGACTGGTGGACATCAGTACCGACAAGGTGGTGGGTGACAAACCCATTGAGAATGTCATCCGTGTGAAGCCAAAGGAGGGCGGTCATGAGGACGGAGCCGTGCTCGCCATCGTTACGGTGGTGACAGAACGTTACCGTTCGCAGTATGCACTGATTTATACTACCAGACTGGAGGAAGCCGTTTCAGACAAGGAGGTACAGATGGATGAGCGTAATGCTTTCCATAACCCTGCCGTGAGTATGAGTACACAGGAT
>JBGUQW010000120.1:0-27166 GCA_045131435.1 Prevotella sp. | reverse complement strand
ATTACCTTTGCAGCCGATTTCAGAGAAATGGCGGGGTAGCTCAGCTGGTTAGAGCGTCGGATTCATAATCCGGAGGTCGAGGGTTCGGGTCCCCCTCCCGCTACTGAGAAATGCATGCAAAACGTCCTAATTCAGGGCGTTTTTCTTTTATTTCCTGAAAAAATGCGAAAAAGCTTGCATTTCGGCAAAAAATGTTGTACCTTTGCGGCTAAATTAGGTGTATTACGTCTAAATGAATATGAGCAAGAGACGAAAGGGAACCCGTAGCCGACACGGCATGCAGGTTGTGACGTTATGTATAAGTACTACTATGGTGCTTATTTTGTTGGGTATGGTGGTGTTCTTCGTGCTGTCGGCCCATAACCTCTCGGCGCACATGAAGGAGCACTTGACTGTGACGGTGATGCTGAAGGACTCTGTGACGGTGAACGATGCGAAGCTGTTCTGCCGTGACCTGTATCATCGTCCGTACAGTCATAACATTGACTATATCAGCAAGGAGCAGGCCAAGCAGGAACAGGTGAAGGAGTTGGGCAGTGACCCTACGGAATTCTTGAATTTCAACCCGTTCTCTGCCACATTGGAGATTCAGTTGAATGCTGACTATGCCAACCGCGACTCGCTGGAATGGATTGCCAAGGAGATCAGGAAGGATGCGCGAGTGAGTGACCTGACATATATGGAGGACCTGATGGACAAAGTCAATGTGAACCTACGACGTGTCAGTCTAGTGTTGCTGGTGTTGGCTATACTGCTGACATTCGTGTCCTTCTCGCTCATCAGCAATACGGTACGTCTGAGCATTTATGCACGTCGCTTCGTCATCCATACCATGAAACTGGTGGGTGCCTCGTGGGGCTTTATCCGTCGTCCGTTCCTGAAACGGGCTGCTGTCATAGGCGTCATTGCTGCCATTCTGGCTAACATCGTGCTGGGAGCCGGCATCTATGGGCTCTATCTGACGCAGCCAGGCATTGAGGAGATAGTGACGTGGCAGGTAATGGTCATCACAGCTGTCGCTGTTTTCCTGTTTGGCATTATCATCACTGTGCTCTGCGCCTGGTTAGCCGTCAACAAGTTCTTGAGAATGAGGGCAGGAGAACTGTATAAAATATAAAGTAGTAAAAGTATTAAGATTATATATGGAAAAGAGAGATTTGGCCTTTGGCCGCATGAACTACATACTGCTGGCGATAGGGATGGCAGTGGTCATCATTGGGTTTTTGTTAATGATAGGACCAGGCTCTTCGGAGACGGCCTATGAACCGGATATCTTCAGCGTCCGTCGCACCAAGGTGGCTCCACTGGTATGCTTGCTGGGCTTTGTGTCCATGATTTACGCAGTGGTATACCGTGCGAAGGACAATAGCCAGCAAAAGCAGGAAAAGGAGGCTGAGGTATGACGTGGTTGGAAACCGTAATTATTGCCATCGTGGAGGGATTGACAGAATTCCTGCCTGTTTCTTCCACTGGTCACATGATTATCACACAGAATCTGTTGGGAATCCAGCAGGGTGACCCCTTTGTTCATGCTTTTACCTTTATCATACAGTTTGGAGCTATTCTGTCGGTGGTATGCCTCTATTGGAAACGCTTCTTCCGTTTCGATCATACGCCAGCACCAGCAGGTAGCACGCTGTTCCAGCGCCTGAAGCACAAATATTACTTCTATTGGCTGCTTATTGTCGGTGTGATACCTGCAGTAGTCATTGGCTTGATTGCTAAGAAGTCTGGCTTGCTTGACTGGTTGCTCGACAGTGTGCTGGTGGTAGCCATTATGCTGGTGGTGGGTGGTATCTTCATGCTGTTCTGCGACCGGCTGTTCAACAAGGGGACAGATGCTAATAAAATAAACGAGCGACGGGCATTCAACATAGGCCTCTATCAGTGTATTTCCGTCATTCCTGGCGTATCGCGCTCTATGGCTACTATCGTGGGTGGTATGACGCAGGGACTGACACGTCAGCGTGCTGCTGAGTTCTCGTTTTTTCTGGCTGTACCAACAATGGCTGGTGCCACCTTGCTTGACCTGCTCGACCTGTTGAAGGAAGATGCAGCATGGGCCACGAGTCATAATATCACGATGCTGATTCTTGGATGTGTTGTAGCCTTCATCGTGGCCCTGCTGGCCATGAAGTGGTTTGTAGCCTTCCTGACCAAATATGGTTTCAAGGCTTTTGGCGTCTATCGTATCATCGTCGGCAGCATCATCATTATACTGCTGCTGACTGGTCATTCACTTGCAATGGTTGACTAATGAACTTCACCGAAGGCGAATATATCTACATCAACAAACCCTACGGCATGACGTCGTTTGGTGCGCTGGCCTATGTGCGAACCCGCATCTCAAAGAAGATGGGGGTAAAGCGTGTGAAGACAGGTCATGCAGGCACTCTCGATCCTTTGGCTACAGGAGTGCTCATCCTTTGTACGGGCAAGAAAACAAAGGAGATAGAACGTCTGCAGCTGAACATCAAGGAGTATACAGCTACTCTGCAGTTAGGAGCCACCACGCCCAGCTATGATATGGAGCACGAGGTGAATGCCACCTATCCTACGGAGCACATCACCCGCGAACAGATAGAGCGCGTGCTCGTCGGTTTTATCGGTGATATCCAGCAGGTGCCCCCTTCCTATTCTGCCTGTAAAGTGGGTGGCGACCGTGCCTATGACTTGAAGCGAAAGGGGAAAGACGTAGAGCTGAAGGCCAAGACGGTACATGTCGACGAGATAGAACTGACAGCATTCGACCCTCAGACGATGCAGATGAGCATCCGTGTGGTATGTGGCAAGGGTACCTACATCCGTTCTCTGGCTCGCGACATCGGCAGAGCCCTTGACAGCGGAGCGTATTTGACGGCCTTGTGTCGCACCCGGCTAGGCAATGTCCGTATTGAGGACTGCATCACTCTCGACGATTTCCCAGCATGGCTCGAACAGCAAGAGATAGAAGTTCCCGCCTCAAAATAATGTAATAACGTAAGAACGAAATATAATTATATGAAACTCTCACAATTCAGATTTAAGCTCCCTGAAGAGCAGATTGCCCTTGAACCGCCCCATAAGGTGTTTGAGAATGAGGACGGCACCGTTGAGAAAGTGTATCGCCGTGATGAATGCCGCATGATGGTGGTGCATCGTAAGAGCCAGACTATTGATATGTATGAGAAGGATGATGACGGCAACGACACCTCTGACTTTATTACCTTCCGCAGTCTGGTGAACTACTTTGATGAAGGCGATGTCATGTTGCTTAACGACACTAAGGTTTTCCCTGCCCGTCTGTTTGGTACCAAGGAGAAGACCGATGCCAAGATTGAGGTCTTCCTGCTGCGTGAACTGAACGAGGAACTGCGTTTGTGGGATGTGTTGGTAGAGCCAGCCCGCAAGATACGTATCGGTAACAAGCTCTTCTTCGAGGAAGACGGGCCGATGGTGGCTGAGGTTATCGACAATACGACCAGTCGTGGACGTACGCTGCGATTCCTATACGACTGTCCTCATGACGAATTCAAGCGTGAACTCTTCTCGCTAGGTTCTGCACCGTTGCCACGATATATTATAGACCGTCGTGATGTCACTGCTGACGATATGGAGAACTTCCAGACTATCTATGCCAAGACTGAAGGGGCTGTGACGGCTCCATTCTCGGGCTTACATTTCAGCCGTGAGCTGATGAAACGTCTGGAGATCCGTGGCATTAACTTCGCATTCATAACGGTACACTGTGGTCTGGGTGCTTTTGATTCCATCGAGGTTGAAGACCTGACCAAGCATAAGATGAGCTCTGAACAGGTTATCATCAAGCAGGATGCCTGTGATGTTGTCAACGAAGCCAAAAACAGTGACCGTAAAATTTGTGTGGTAGGTGTCAGTACGTTGCGTGCCGCTGAGACGGCAGTCGGTACTGATGGCATGCTGAAGGAATTTGACGGATGGACCAACAAGTTCATCTTCCCTCCCTATGACTTCGGTATGGCCAACTCTTTGATAGCCAATTTCTACCATTCCGAATCGACGATGCTGATGGCGACAGCGGCTTTTGGCGGTTATGACCTCGTGATGGAGGCTTACCACAAGGCTGTCGATAATGGTTATCATTTCGGCTGTTATGGCGACTGTCTGCTGATACTTGATGACTAAGGTTTATCTTGGACTTGGGACGAATCTCGGCGATAGGGAGCAGAAGCTGCAGCAGGCCATTCGGCTCATTGGCGAGAGGGTAGGGATGGTGGTGCGTCAGTCATCATTCATTGAGACAGAGCCGTGGGGCTTTGAATCGGACAACCGGTTTCTCAACGCCGTCATTCTCTGCGAGACCACGAAGACACCACGCGAGGTGCTTCGCCTGACACAGCAGATAGAGCGCGAGATGGGTAAGCAGAAAAAACACGCAACACTGCGCAGTCCTGGTGTAGATAGTGAACGGCCCAATTGTAAATATCATGACCGTCCTATCGATATCGATATTCTGCTGTACGATGATCTCACAGTTGACGATCCCGACCTGAAAATCCCACATCCGCTGATGTACGAGCGAGATTTCGTGATGATTCCGCTGAGAGAAATACAAGAAGATAAAAGGTAACTAAGTAAAAAGGTAAGAAAGTAAAATAATAAAAACTACAAAACGAATCTACGTATGAAGAAACTAATCTGTTTGTTTTTGCTGGGCGTGGCCATGGGTGCCAGCGCACAGTCTTCATGTTGTGAGAAGCATGAAGGCAAGCAATGTGAGAAGCATGAAGGCAAGCAATGTGGAAAGCATGGAGGCATGCAGTGTGACAACCCTTACAAGCGATTTACCAAGGACCTCCCGTTTGAGATGCCAGCTGTCAGTGCACCTCAGATTCCAGACCGTCAGGTCAATTTGAAGGACTTCGGAGCTGTGGGCGATGGCATCGTGCTAAACACTGAAGCTTTTGACAAAGCTATCAACGCCCTCAGTACACAGGGTGGAGGCCGTCTGGTCGTTCCTGCAGGCGTGTGGTTTACAGGTCCTATTGTGATGAAGTCAAACATTGACCTGCATCTGGAAATGGGCGCTGTTATTTTGTTCTCAGGTGATGACAGTCTCTATTCGCTTATCGATACTTCGTTTGAGGGGCTTGATACCAAACGCTGTCAGTCGCCGCTCTCTGCCAACGGCTGTGAGAACATTGCCATAACGGGTCTGGGGGTTATTGACGGCAATGGCCAGTTCTGGCGTCCTGTCAAGCAAAGCAAGATGACTGATGGTCAGTGGAAAGAAGTGCTGAAGCGTCCTGGTGGCATCGAGTCCAAGAAGGGATATTGGGTGCCCTCTCAGGGCTATGCCAATGCTGAGAAAAAAGCTGATATGAATGTTGTCAAGGCTGAGACGGAAGCCGAATGGAATAGCTATAAGCGTTTTCTGCGTCCTGTCATGATCAGTCTGGTGAATTGTAAGAACGTGCTGCTGCAGGGTGTCATTTTCCAGAATTCTCCCGCATGGAACATCCATCCGTTGATGTGTGAGAATATTATTATAGATAATGTACTCGCGCGTAACCCTGCCTATGCACAGAACGGCGATGCCCTCGATCTGGAGTCGTGCAAGAACGCCCTTATCGTCAACTCGAAGTTCGATGCCGGTGACGATGGTATCTGCATTAAGAGCGGTAAGGACAAGGATGGACGCCGTCGTGGCCGCCCCTGTGAGAATGTTGTCGTTTCAGGCTGTACCGTCTTTGCTGGTCACGGTGGCTTCGTGGTAGGCTCCGAGATGAGTGGTGGCGTGCGTAACATCCTCGTTGAGAAATGCCAGTTCCTGGGCACTGATGTCGGTCTGCGCTTCAAGTCGACGCGTGGTCGTGGTGGTATCGTCGAGAATATTTTTATACACGATGTCTCGATGACTGACATCAAGACTGATGCCATCACCTTCAATATGTACTATGGTGGTAAGAGTGTGGCTGAGATGCTGGCTGATGGCGACAATCCTGACAACACCACGAAGGCTCCTGTCACTGAGGAAACCCCCATCTTCCGCAATATCGACATACAGGACATCGTCTGCAACGGTGCTGGTCGCGCTATGGAGTTCAATGGTCTGCCTGAAATGCCTATTCAGGGTATCAACCTGAAGAACATTGTCATCAAGGCTAAGAAGGATGCCACCTTCACCAATGCCGAGAACATCACCAAGGAGAACGTGAATATTATGGTGGAATAGTCCGTTGGAAGTGCCCTATAGCAGGGGGGATAGAAGACGGGTCAGTGACTCCCACAGACGCTGGAGGAAT
Organism: Prevotella sp.; assembly: GCA_045131435.1. GTDB lineage: Bacteria > Bacteroidota > Bacteroidia > Bacteroidales > Bacteroidaceae > Prevotella. The sequence goes on along the minus strand of JBGUQW010000120.1, from coordinate 20,903 downwards.
TTAGGACGCACCCATGAAGGGACGTCAGCGAGGGCAGTGCTATGCGACAGATCGTCGAGAAAGACTTTCTTGAGGCGCAAGGCAGTGCCCTCGTCATATATAAAGATATTTGACTCAAAGTTATTCTCAAACGAACGGAAATCGACATTTGTTGAACCACAGGTGCTGAGAGCGTCGTCAATAACCATCAGTTTGCTGTGTAGGAAACCTGCCGTATAGAGATGGATGCGTGCTCCAGCTTCATGCAGTTCACGAAGATAACTGCGACTAGCCCATTCCGTGAAGCGGGCATCCGAATGGCGTGGACACAGCAGACATACATCGACTCCAGCGACTATTGCCGTTTTCAGTGCAAAGAGCACAGGCTCGTTAGGTAGAAAGTAAGGTGTCTCGATGTAGATATAGCGACGGGCGGCTGTGATGGCACGTACATATCCTTGCATGATTTCTGGGTAGGGCGTGGTAGGTCCGCTGGTAACCAGTTGTGCGAGGCAGTTGTTGGGTGATGGGTGATGGGTGTTAGGTGTTGGTGGGTAGTAGGCTCGGTCGGTGATGAGTGTGCGGTCCACGAAATACCAGTCAACGAGGAATGCACGCTGTAGGGAATAGACGATACCGCCTTCCAGTCGCAGCATGGTATCACGCCAGTTGGCATTGGCATAGCGCAGTGCAATGTTCATACCTCCCACATATCCCGTTCTACCATCGATGATGATGAGCTTTCGGTGATTACGGTAGTTGACCTTGCTGGTAAAAGTGGGGAAATGGACAGGCAGGAAAGCATGAATCTCTATTCCTTCTTCACGCATGCGTTCAAAGAAACCATGATGCACACGCCAGCATCCTACGTCATCGTAGATGATACGTACCCTAACGCCCTCGCGGGCTTTGTCTATCAGTGCATCGGCCACCAAATTTCCCAGTGCATCTTCCTCAAAGATATACATGTCGATATGAATATGGTGCCGTGCTGTACTGATGTCTTTCAGTAACTCTGGAAAGAAGGCATAGCCATCGGTCATGATGTCTATAAGGTTATTTTTGAAAGGCAGCGACATGCTTTGGTTGACGAATAGGTCTACCAGCTGCTTGTGGTTGTCGGCAACCCTCAGATTCTGCTGCTCTACGAAACTCAGCATAGAACGTTTTGTCAATTCATCCAACTGTCGTTGGTTGACCAGTCTTTCACGACGATGGTTGATGCCGAAAAACAGATAAAATACGATACCCACAAAGGGCAGGAAGACAATGACAAGTGCCCACGCCATAGTCTTGGCTGGCTGACGGTTGTCCATGATGACATGAATTGCAGTCACTGCTACTAGTGCCCACATCAGCGTCATGCTTATCATGTAAAACAGTCCTTCCATCCCTTCTCCTTTACTTCGTTAACTTCCTTAATTTCCTTAACTTCTCTAACTTCTTACACAATCACATCCGACCCGCGTTGTCTTGCCAATGCATTGCGTATCTCCTGTGTCTGCTTGTATTCTTCCATCAGTTCTTTAATACGCCCCATGTCTGAACCAACCTCCTTCAGTTGACGCTGGACGTCTTTCAGATGGCGGTTGATGATATCCATGCGGAAGTCGAGAATGAGATGCTGCATGCGCTGACGCAGGTCGTTCTCCGTCAGCTCCTTCTCGAAACTCTTGCTCAGTTGGTGACGGTCAATGCCCAACGTTGTAGCCAGCTGGCTGACGTCTGCATCAGGGTGCTGCATAAAGTAGCGGTCAGCCTTGAACCCTTCCTCAGCGGAGTGCTCTACGGCCTCGCGCAACACTCTGTTGTACAACTCGTTGCTGAATGACAGTCCGTCGCTTCCCAAGTCGAAATTCACATATTGTGCCACATTCAAGTTGACCTTCTGCCCATTTTCCGCCTCTAAGTCACTGAAGATAATCATTTCTCCGTATCGGATAATGTTTTGGATGATGAGACGCTCTACAGGTGACGACGTATTTGACACTAGGAAGGTGGGAGCTTGCACAGGCGAATTTCCCGATGCTTGTTGCTGCTGTTGCTGGTTGGCCTCACGCTCTGCGGCTTTCTGCTGTTCCTCTCTGTCGCCTGCAATAAACTTGTTGGCCTGAGTAATCAGCGTGCGCTCGTCGACATCTAGTCTACGGGCACATTCCGTGATATACGTGGCTCGGACGATGGGGTCTGGAATGATAGCTACTGAACGTACGATGCTGTTGATGGCCTCGGCCCGTTTGATGGGATCCCTGACATTCTTCAGCATCAGCTCCGTCTTAAATTGGATGAAGTCCGTCTGGTGCTGTTCGATATATTCCTTCAGTTGCTGTGTCGTATGCTTGCGTGCAAATGAGTCGGGATCGTCGCCGTCAGGCAGCAGCAGAACCTTGACATTCATACCTTCCTGCAATAGCATATCCGTTCCACGCATGGCAGCATGAATGCCGGCTTCATCACCGTCATAGAGCAGTACGATGTTCTGCGTAAAGCGTCTGAGCAGCCTGATTTGATAAACCGATAGTGCTGTTCCTGAGTTGGCTACGACATTCTCCAGCCCACACTGGTGCATGGCAATGACGTCGGTATAGCCTTCCACCATGTAGACACAATCCTCCTTGGCTATGGCTTTCTTGGCCTGATAGATGCCGTATAGTTCGCGTTCCTTATGATAGATCTCGGAGTCAGGGGAGTTGACATATTTCTGTTGCACACCCTTCGTGGCGGCATCGAGCTTACGTCCGCCGAATGCCACCACCTTACCACTGACGTTCAGCCACGGGAAAATGGCACGGCCGGCAAAGCGGTCGATGAGTTGTTGGGTGTTAGGTGATGGGTGTTGGGTGTTAGTTGTTGGCTGGTAGCACAACCCCGTTTTGATAAGGAATTCTTCCTTATATCCCTTCCGCTTGGCTTCGTTGGCCATCGCATCGCGCTTGGTGAGGGCAAAGCCCAGCTGGAATTTCTCGATAATGTCGTCGCGGATGCCACGACTGCGGAAATACTGCTTGCCGATGGCCTGTCCGTCAACATTGTTCTTAAGAATCTCGTGAAAATACTGACAGGCCCATTCGTTGACTACAAACATTGATTCACGCTCACTCTGTTCGCGCTTCTCGTCTTCCGTCAGTTCACGCTCCTGAATCTCGATATTGTATTTCTTTGCCAGCCAGCGCAGGGCCTCTGGATAGGTGATCTGTTCGTGCTTCATCAGGAAGTTGACGGCATTGCCGCCCTCGCCACAGGCGAAGCATTTGCATATCTGACGAGCTGGCGACACCATGAACGAGGGGGTCTTGTCGTCGTGGAACGGACATAGTCCCTTGTAGTTAACCCCCGCCTTGCGCAGGCTAACAAACTCACCGACCACATCTACGATGTTGACGGCATCCATGATTTTGTCGACGGTCGCTCTGTCTATCATTTATAATTCTTAATTCCTAATTCTTAATCGCAAAGCGATAACTCTTAATTCTTAACTCTTAATTCTTAACTCTTAATTCTCAACTCACTCTGCTTCTAACAGCAATACGCGGCTGGCCCAGTCGTTCTTCTTGCTCCAGTCCACCTCGTTGCGGTAGGGTACGTCCAAACCATGTGACATGAGGTAGGCACCACTGTAGCTCTTGCCCTCGCAGTCGAGTGGCTTGAGGTCGATGCGGTTCAGCTCGTGTACTTTATACATGCGGTTGGCGTCGAGTCCGGCCATGCGGACACGTGGCAGGTGTTCGTTCTGGAACGACTCCGTCTTCCACCAATACCAGACGGCCTTGTCCTTCTGGTCGGTGACGTACATCATCGAGGCCAGGCCCTTCTTTTCGTAGGGTGACAGCAGACGGTAGATGTTACCGAACTGCACGATGGGACGAATTTGCTTGTATTCGGCAATGGCATTACGGCACAGCGCTTTCTCCTCCTCCGTCATGTTCTTGGGCTGAATCTCCATACCCAGACGTCCACTCATGGCCACGTCGATGCGATACTTCATGGCTGTTGTACGGAAAACGGTGTGGTTGGGTGTTGCAGAGATATGCGATGCCATCGCGATGGCAGGGAAGAAATAGCTGGTACCCCACTGCATGTAGATGCGCTGCAGGGCATCGGTGTTGTCGCTTACCCAGAACTCGTCGAAGTAGGGCAGCACACCCCAGTTGGCACGTCCGCCACCCGATGCACAGGCCTGGATGGTGACGTCAGGGTATTTGGCGCGGATGCGCTGGCAGGTTTTCTCGAAACCGCGATGATACTCGATGTAGAGGTGACTTTGGTCGTTCATGGTCAGATACTGCGAACCATGATTGCTGATGGGCATATTGGCATCCCACTTGATGTAGTCAATCTCAGGGAATTTCGACAGCAGGTTGTCGACGATGCCGAAAACGAAGTCCTGGACCTTGGGGTTGGCCATGTCGAGCACCACCTGTGTGCCGCCACGACCCAGCACAGGCTCGCGCTTGGGGGCTTTGACAATCCAGTCGGGATGGGCCTCATAGAGTTCACTGGTGGTATTGGCCATCTCGGGCTCTATCCAGATGCCGAACTTCACTCCGTTCTTCTTGGCATCGCGCAGCAGGCCTTCGATACCTTCGGGCAGTTTGCGCTTGTCGACCACCCAGTCGCCGAGACTGCTGTTATCGACTTTGCGGGGGTACTTGTCACCAAACCAGCCGTCGTCCATCACAAACAGCTCACCACCCATCGAGGCGATGTCGTGCATCATCTGGTCCATACCCTCCTGGTTGATGTCGAAGTAGACACCCTCCCACGAGTTCAGCAGAATCTTACGCTCCTTGTCGCCATGCATCAGCTTGTATTTGCGTCCCCACTTGTGGAAGTTACGGCTCACACCGCTGAGACCCTCGTCTGACCATGTCAGTGCCAATGGCGGCGTCTGGAAGGTCTCGCCTTTCTTCAGGTGGTATTCCGAGTTGTCCTCGTTGATGCCTGCGAAGAAGTAGTGGTATTCCGTGTCGTCCGTCACAACCTTCAGACGGTAGTTGCCGCTGTAGCACAAGGCAGCACCGATGACCTGTCCCTGGTTCTCCTGACCTTTGCCGTCGAGCGAGAACATTACCTCGCCGTGGTCGGTATGCGAGTTGCGCGTGCCGTCCTTATTGACGATGACCTTCTGACCAGGTGTCAGCGGTTCCTCCACCAGCTGGGCTTCGTTGGCCCATGAACCATAGAAGTGGCTGAGCCATACGTCACCACGACGGATGGGCAGCATGGCCGAGGCAAACTGCGTTAGCGTGATGGTCTGCTTCTCACCGTTTGTAATCTCCGTCCATACCTCAATCATGTCTTCATCAGCGTATGTCTTGTAGAACATCTTCACGATGATGGGGTAGACGGGGTCTTTCAGTGTGATGGTGGTCATGTTGCTGTTCTGTTCCCAACTGTCAGTCACGAGGTCTGTCGACAGATTGCCATCGCCGTGTCGCATGGCCAATGCAGCCTCTGCCTGCGGATTCAGACCATAGGCTGGATAGACCTCCATGCGTCCGGTCGCTGCAGGTGTCTGCAGATGTTGTAACTCCTGTCCGCTCAGTCGCTGACCAAAGTAGACATACTTGGGCTGGCGGCCTTTCTCAACGTCCAATACCAGTGAGACCTTCTTGGTCTGCACCACCACTTGTTCGGCTTGTGCTATGGTTGCAGACAAGCCCATCATCATTCCTAAAATTAGTAGCTTTTGTTTCATAGTTATTATATGTCTTTTATCTCTTAACCTTACTGGTAGTTTCTGATGCGTACATCAATGCCTGTGCCACTCAGCATCATGCGAATCTTGCTGACAGGTGTGTCGTTGTAGTGATATGGGAACAGCACCTTAGGCTTGATGATGTTGGCAGCTCGAATAGCCTGATCGGTGGTCATCGTATAAGGTTGATTGCATGGCAGGAAGGCGATGTCAATATCGTGGATGTCAGCCATCTCGGGAATATCCTCCGTGTCACCGGCCACATAGATGCGCAGACCGTCGATGGTCAGAATATAGCCGTTGTCGCGTCCCTTAGGATGAAACTGCTCACGGCCCTTCGTCGTGTTATAGGCAGGTACTGCTTTTAGAGTAATGTCCGTGCCGATAGTCACGCTGTCGCCATTCTGCATTACACGGCTGTTGCGGAACATTTGTCCTACAGCAGGATTGCTGTAGACAATGGTATTCGTCGTGATAAGTTGCGTCAGTGCCATGCGGTCGAAGTGGTCGGGATGCTCATGGGTGATGAAAATGATGTTGGGCTTGGGCATCGTGGTATAGTCTGTCTCAGGCTTCAGACCAGTGACGGGGTCGAAATAGAAATAGCGTCCGTCATACTCAATCATGATGCTTGCATGCTTGATACAGGTAAATGTTACGTCCTTACCCGATTTGGTTTTGAAAGTGTCCGTCTGGCGCTGTTGGGCACAACCCATTAGGGGTAAAAAGGTAAAAAGGTAAAAAAGTAAAAACACTTTCGCTTTTTTCATCATGTTCTTCTTCATAATAAAATAATTGTTAATCTTTATTTTTTTGTATGACGTACTTCTGATAATAGGTAATGAGTAGCGTAGTCATTGGCAAAGCGATTATCATACCTAAGATGCCTAACAGCGATCCCCAGATAGAGAGTGACAGCAAGATGATGGCCGAGTTGAGACCTGTCACATGTCCCATAATCCTAGGTGTGAGAATGGTATCTTGGATAATTTGTACAACAGCAAACACGATGAGTGCCAAAAGCATAATCATCCAGAAACTTTGACCAGTATCTGCAGCCTTAACCACAGCAAGCAGGATGGTGGGAATGAAGCCCAGCAGCTGCAGGTATGGTACCATGTTTAACAGTCCGATAAACATGCCAAGACCAATAGCCATGGGGAAGTCGATGATGAGGAATCCGATGCTGAACAGGACACCCACGCAGAGTGCCACTAGTCCTTGTCCGCGAAAATAGAGGTTCATACCCTGTTCAATATCTCCCACCAGTTGGACTGCGAAATGGCGGTAGCGCATTGGTAGCAACGACACCCAGCCTTTTGAGAGCTTTTCGTAGTCCAGCAGGATAAATAGTGTGTATAACACTACCATCGTCAGTGAGAAAACGCTCGACATGATGCTGATAGACTGTGAGATGACAGCCCACACCTTAGGTACACCCTGTTTGATGCTATCGATGAAGCCCTCCTGGGTGATAAAGGCCTTGACATCCTTGGCAGTGACATGCTCATGGATAAAGTCTTCTATCATTTGCGGGATATTGCTCATTGTGGCATCGTTTGATACATAGGCCACCAGCAAATCCTTTACACGAACTCCCTCTTCTATCATCGGTGGAATCATCACCCAGAACAGGCCTGTCAGCACAATGCCCACCGAGATGAAAGCACACAGAATGCCCACTATGCGGAAGCGGAGTTTACACTTATACTGAAAAAACTTCACCAGCGGGAATAGGATGTAAGCTATCAACCATGCCAGGAAGAATGGCACCAGTACGGCACTGAGCCTGTTCAGTAACATGACGATGCCCACTATGATGACGATAGTGATGAAGCCACGAATAAAAGTGTCAAAAGTGATCTGTTTCCTTTGTTCCATGCTGCGAAGGTACGAAAAAGAAATGAGCTGGCAAAACACCAGCCCATATTTCTTTGCTAAATATCGTTAATGGCTTTGTAGATGCGAGGCCGCAATGTCTTTTCCTGTTTGATATCTGTATAATTCATTATTGAGACATTTAGAACTTGTAGTCAAAACCCAAACCGATGACGTGGTTGGTACGCGAATATGTCTCGGTGCCAGGGAACGGCGTACCTTGATACTGCTGCTGGTGCTTATCGTAGTCAGTATACAGCGAGCAGAAGTAGCCTGCATTCAGACGCAGGTGCTTATTCAGGTTCACGGCACCGCCCAGTCCCACTGACCAGCTGTCGCAGGCAAACGAGGTGTTCTGCTGGTAGCCGTCAGATAGACCGTAGTCAGTATGCTGACCACCACAGCTGACGGTGAACTTGTCGTTGATGTCGTATTCAAGACCAGCTAGCACCTCCTGCGTGCCGTGTGTCAGCTGCTTCTGACGGTCTCCAGCCATCTTCGCATGCATGTCGTCAAAATAGTGGTACTCCAGCGTGCCGCGCAGCTGCTTCGTGAAGTCCACACCCAAGGCGATGGATAGTAGTGACGGCATGTCGTAGCGTGTCTTCGCTCCGTCCATGTAGGGCTGTACCCTGGCACCCATCAACGCTGCCGTCTGCTGGGCATCCATGCCTGCTATCTCTGCCTTCAGCTCCTGTGTGTCGTTCTCCGTTTCTATTTTAGTGCGGAACTCATAGCGAAGGGCCAGCGTGATGGGACCCTCATGGTAGTCCAGTCCGATGATGGGCGCAAAGCCCCAGCCTTTCTGAAGACAGTCCAGCTGCAGATTGACGAGTTTCGTGCCCTGCATGTCAGCCACCACATGGCCGCGGTTGTAGCCGTCGTAGTAGTTGGCACGTACACCCACAGCCACTGCCATGAAGTCGGCGAGTTTGTAGGTGATGTTCAGTTGTCCACCGTAAATATACTGCTTACCCTTCATCTGCGTGTCGAGGGTGTATTGCCCGGGCATGATGCCTTTCTGGGCCATCATGGCCATCATGGGTACGTTGAACATGGGAATGCCGTCATCATATTTCACGAAACCGCCGCTGCCTACAATGCCGATCATCGTCGAGAAGGCAATGCGGTTTTTCTTCCACGAAGCAAAAAGGGCTGGTACGATGGGGGCCGAGGCCTTGCCATTGTACTTGTGCTGGAAACCCTGTCCAAGGAACTGTGGAATGTTCACGTCGATATCGCGATTCTGCCATGGCTTCTGGAAGTTCAGTGATAATTGAAATCCCTCATGTCCCCAAGCGAGACCGGCCGGGTTTGAGTAGGCTGCATCGATGTCAAATGTGGCTCCACGCGCCATCATACGGTCGAAGGCAATGTGATAATTCGTGTTCGTCATTAAACCACCAGCTTGGGCAGTGTACACACCCAACACGAGGGTGATCATTGTCAAAAATCTCTTCATAATCATAATGGGTTGATAATTTTGGGTACAAAGGTACGAAAAAAACTTAATTCTTAATTCATATTTCTTATTTTTTTTGTACCTTTGCAGCGCATTTTAATGAACAACTGAAAAAAGAACTGTTTTTTCCCTACCCGTCCTTATGGGCGGAAGCTTTTAGAACGATGGTTTATTGTATATCAAAAAAGATGGAGGTGGCGGGATGTCACCAATTAGTGTTGCCCTATGACAGCAAGTGTAGCTTGTTACATGGACACAACTGGATTATCACGGTTTTTCTGGCCTCACGAGATGTGAATCCAGAGGGTATGGTAGCCGATTTCAAACATGTCAAAAAAAAGGTGCATGGTTATCTGGATCATGGTAACTTTAATGAGTTATTGCCTTTCAATCCAACAGCAGAGAATATTGCAGCATGGGTGGTTCGGCAGTTCCCGCAATGCTATAAGGCGGTAGTAGAAGAGTCTGGAGGCAATATTGCCCAGGCTTACGACGATGATTTCCCCATTGACGCCCGCTATCTGCTATGAGCTATCGTGTCAACGAAATCTTTTATTCTCTTCAAGGTGAAGGACGTCATACAGGGCGTGCTGCCGTGTTCATCCGATTCAGTGGATGCAATCTGCATTGCCCGTTTTGTGATACAGACTTTCATCACTTTACGGAGATGTCGCTTAACGAGCTTATGTCTGCCATCAGGCAGTGGAACAAATGTGGTTTTGCTGTTCTGACAGGTGGCGAACCTTCCCTGCAAGTTGATGACGCACTAATAGATGCCCTGCACGATGAGGGCTATTACGTAGCGATGGAAACCAATGGTACGCATGTAGTTCCGACGACCATCGACTGGGTAACTGTGTCGCCCAAGAACTGTTTTGTGGATTATGGACCAGCCATCGTTGTCCAGAAAATTGATGAAGTAAAAATGGTGTTTGATGGGCAGCATGACCCACAGCCCTTCAGTAAACTGGGCTATGAACCCTATCTTTGTCTGCAACCTTGCGATACAGGGGACGCCCAGCATAATCGAGACATCACACGTCAATGTGTCGATTATATCCTCCAGCATCCAGAGTGGCACCTATCTCTGCAAACCCACAAGTGGCTGGAAATCAAGTAAGATATGATTATAAATACAAAAGCCGATTGTCATCACGACAATCGGCTTTTCAAACAAACTACTTAAAAACTAATCTACTAAAACAAATCAAAAAAATATCTCTATTTTGTTAAATCCTAATATGATTTTGTCGTATTTTTAACCTTTTGACGTTGCAAAGGTATGAACTTTTTGAAAACATTGCAAACTTTTTAATCAAAAACGATCTACTTTTTGATTTAAGTCAATAATTTTGGAGCGTTTAGTCCTTACTAATACTATTTTTGATATGTAGAGCTTACAAATTGTCAATCGAGAATGCTTTTATCTTTGAAAATGATTATTAAAAAGTGTCCTTACAATTTGGCTAGTCCGTTTTTTATTCGTACCTTTGCAGCATATTTAAGAAGAAGGCTATTATTAATAAGGTAATAAAGGATTTTAAGGTAAGAAAGAAAGTCATGGAACTAGACATGTTGACAGCCATCTCGCCTATAGATGGCCGATATAGAAGTAAAACCGACAAGTTGGCAGGATATTTTTCAGAGTATGCATTGATTCGTTATCGCGTACGGGTGGAGATAGAGTATTTTATTACTCTCTGCGAACTGCCTTTGCCGCAATTGGAAAGCATTGACCACTGCCTCTTTGAGGCTCTCCGAGATATATATCGCAATTTTACAGAAATAGATGCTGCACGCGTTAAAGCGATAGAGCAGACCACTAACCACGATGTGAAGGCTGTAGAATACTTTATCAAGGAAAAGATAGATGTGCTTTGTGGCTTTCCTGCTGAAGCCAAGGAGTTCATCCACTTCGGACTGACTTCTCAGGATATCAATAATACGAGTGTTCCTTTGTCTATTAAAGAGGCTTTGGAAGAAGTCTACTATCCCATCGTTGAGGAACTTATCGAGCAGCTAAACGATTTTGCCGAACAGTGGAAGAACGTGCCGATGTTGGCCAAGACCCACGGACAACCTGCCTCTCCGACACGTCTGGGCAAGGAAATTATGGTGTATGTCTATCGTCTGGAAGAACAGTTGCGTGCTCTGAAGGATACGCCTATTACGGCAAAGTTCGGCGGAGCGACAGGTAACTACAACGCTCATCATGTGGCCTATCCTCAGTATGACTGGCGTGAGTTCGGCAATAAGTTTGTCAGCGAAAAGCTGGGCTTGGAGCGTGAACAGTGGACGACACAGATTTCGAATTATGACTGGCTTGGTGCTATCTTCGATGCGATGCGTCGTATCAACACCATTATTATCGACTTGGACCGTGACTTCTGGATGTATATCTCCATGGAGTATTTCAAGCAGAAGATTAAGGCTGGTGAGGTAGGCTCGAGTGCTATGCCTCACAAGGTGAATCCTATTGACTTTGAGAATTCCGAGGGCAATCTTGGTATTGCCAATGCCATTCTGCAATTTTTGGCACAGAAATTGCCCGTTAGTAGGCTACAGCGTGATCTAACGGATTCTACCGTACTAAGAAACGTCGGCGTTCCTATGGGGCATGCTTTGATAGCACTTCAGAGTACACTGAAGGGACTTCGTAAGCTTATCCTCAATGAGGAAAAGCTGCACGCGGATTTGGAGAATACATGGGCAGTAGTGGCCGAAGCCATTCAGACCATATTGCGCCGTGAGGCCTATCCTAACCCCTACGAAGCACTGAAGGCTCTGACACGCACTAACCAGCGTATGACAGAGGAGACGATTCATACGTTTATCCAAAATCTGGATGTCAGTGATGAGATTAAAGAAGAATTAATGGCTATTACGCCAATGAATTATACAGGGATTTAAAACACATTATCAACAAGCCAAGAGGGCCGTGAGGCTCTCAGAAAAAAAGTTATCATTATGGAAATTGAAAACGAGAAGAAAAATGAAATGCAGCCTAATGAGCAGCAGAGTCAGGAAAATCATGAAAGCAGTTATCAGGGCTATCGCCCCGGACGTTCGCCACGTCCACGTATCCAAAAGCCTCATCCTTTCACCAGTCAGGGAGGCTACAATCGTAACCAGAACCAAGAAGAAGGTGGCTTCCGTCCTGAAGGTTTTGGTGCAGGACTGCAGAGCAGTGCTCCCCAGCATGGCTATCGTCCTCGCCAACAGTATGGACAGGATGGCTATCAGCCCCGTCCTCGTCAGCAGTATGGACAGGATGGCTATCAGCCCCGTCCTCGCCAGCAGTATGGACAGGGTGGCTATCAGCCTCGTCCCCGTCAACAGTACGGTCAAGATGGTGAATACGTAGGTCAGCCCCGTCAGCAAGGTGGCTATCAACCCCGTGGAGGTTACCAGCCCCGTCAACAGGGAGGCTATCAGCCCCGTGGAGGTTACCAGCCCCGTCAACAGGGAGGCTATCAACCTCGTGGTGGTTATCAGCCCCGCCAGCAGGGAGGCTATGGCCCTCAATTTGGTCAGCCCCGTGGTTTTAAGAAGCAGCGTAGTGGCAACTATGATCCGAATGCAAAGTACAGCCTGAAGAAGCGTATAGAATATAAGGAGGAGAATTACGATCCCAATGAGCCCATCCGTTTGAACAAGTTCCTTGCCAATGCCGGTGTTTGCAGCCGTCGTGAGGCTGACGAGTTCATTCAGGCAGGTGTGGTCACCGTGAACGGACAGGTTGTCACAGAACTGGGCACCAAGGTGTTACGCAGTGACGAAGTAAAATTCCACGATGCACCTGTTACTCCAGAGAAGAAGGTGTATGTACTGTTGAACAAACCCAAGGATTATGTGACAACGAGTGATGATCCCCAGCAGCGCAAGACTGTGATGGATTTGGTAAAGGGTGCATGTCCTGAACGTATCTATCCTGTTGGTCGTTTGGACCGCAATACTACCGGTGTATTGCTGTTGACTAACGATGGTGACCTGGCTTCGAAACTGACCCACCCGAAGTTCCTGAAGAAGAAAATCTATCATGTCTATTTGGACAAGAGCGTGACAGCTCATGATATGCAGCAGATAGCAGAGGGTATTATGTTAGAGGATGGTGAAATCAAGGCTGACGCTATTGAGTACGCTGACGAGAAAGATAAGAAGCAGGTAGGTATTGAGATTCACTCTGGTAAAAATCGCATCGTACGTCGTATCTTCGAGAGTTTGGGATACAGGGTGTCTAAGCTCGACCGTGTGCAGTTTGCTGGTCTGACTAAGAAGAATCTTCGTCGCGGTGACTGGCGTTACCTCACAGAAGAAGAGGTTGACCGCCTACGGATGGGAGCGTATGAGTAAGGAATAGTGTGTTGCGACTCAGTCGCAACATACACTTAATACAAATAAAATGAAAAGAACAAAGATAATTGATGTGCTGAAAAGCACAGAATATGGCAAGGAAGTCTGCGTAAAGGGTTGGGTGCGTACGCATCGCTCCTCGAAGGCAGTAGACTTTATTGCCCTGAATGACGGCTCTACCATCAAGAATGTACAGGTGGTGGTAGACCCCACAAAGTTTGATGAGCAATTGCTGAAGGACATCACCACAGGTGCATGTATCAGTGCCGAAGGTGTGTTGGTGGAGAGTCAGGGTGCCGGACAGAGCAGTGAGGTGCAGGCCACTAAGCTGGATATATACGGCCTCTGCGACAATACTTATCCCATGCAGAAGAAGGGGCAGTCGTTCGAGGTAATGCGTAAGAATGCTCATATGCGTCTGCGTACCAATACTTTCGGTGCTGTGATGCGCATCCGCCACAATATGGCGATGGCCATTCATACCTATTTCCATGAGCATGGCTTCTTCTATTTCCATACCCCACTGATTACGGCCAGTGACTGCGAGGGTGCAGGAAATATGTTTCAGGTGACTACCAAGAACCTGTACGATCTAAAGAAGGACGAAAGTGGAAAGATTATCTACGACGATGATTTCTTCGGTGAGCAGACTTCACTGACTGTTTCTGGTCAGCTGGAGGGTGAATTGGGGGCTACTGCTCTCGGTGCTATCTATACGTTCGGACCTACATTCCGTGCAGAGAATTCAAACACGCCACGCCACTTGGCTGAGTTCTGGATGGTGGAGCCTGAAGTGGCCTTCATTGATCAGGAAGAGCTGATGGATCTTGAAGAAGACTTTATTAAGTATTGCGTTCGTTGGGCTTTAGACAATTGTAAGGATGATTTGCAGTTCCTGAACCAGATGATTGACAAGACTCTGATTGCACGTTTGGAAGGTGTACTGAAGGAGACCTTTGTGCGTCTGCCCTATACTGAGGGTATCAATATTCTGCAGGAAGCAATCAAGAACGGTAAAAAATTCGAGTTCCCCTGCAACTGGGGCGATGACTTGGCTTCAGAGCATGAGCGCTACCTCGTAGAGGAACATTTCAAGAAGCCCGTCATCATGACGGACTATCCGCGTAGCTTCAAGTCGTTCTATATGAAGCAGAACGATCCTGTCGGCGGAACTGACGGGCACTCGACCGGCTATAAGGGTGCTGTAGCCCCTGGACCTACGATGCAGGGTACTGATGTGCTGTTCCCACAGATTGGGGAGATTATCGGTGGTTCGGTTCGTGAGGAAAGTTACGATAAACTGATGGCAGAAATCAAGCGTCGCGAGATGGATATGACCCATCTGTGGTGGTATTTGGACACCCGCAAGTGGGGTTCATGCCCCCACGCTGGCTTCGGTCTCGGTTTCGAGCGCCTCATTCTGTTCGTCACCGGTATGCAGAACATCCGTGACGTCATCCCCTTCCCCCGTACTCCCAAGAGTGCTGAGTTCTAAGGTGTCGTCGAGGGGGGAACCCTCGACCACGCTTTGCTCTAACAGACCGTCGCGCATGTGAATGGTGCGGTCAGTAATACTTGCCAGACCTTCGTCATGAGTTACAATGACGAAGGTCTGTCCGTATTTATCGCGGAGGTCAAAGAAGAGCTGGTGCAGTTCGGCCTTATTCCTAGAATCGAGTGAACCACTGGGCTCGTCAGCCAAAATGACAGCAGGATTGTTGACCAAGGCACGAGCCACGGCCACACGCTGCTTTTCACCACCCGACAGTTCGTTTGGTTTGTGGCTGGCACGGTCGCTAAGTCCCATGAACTCAAGTAATTCCTTAGCACGCTGACGTGCAGCTTTGGTACTCATGCCAGCAATGAAGGCTGGAATCATGATGTTCTCCAAAGCGGTGAACTCAGGTAACAACTGGTGAAACTGAAAGACAAATCCGATATGGCGATTACGGAAGTCGCTGAGCTTCTTCTGCGACAGGCGGGTCACATCAATACCATCAATGTGTACGGTACCTGCATCGGGGCGGTCCAGAGTACCAATAATCTGCAACAGTGTAGTTTTACCCGCACCACTGGGGCCAACGATGCTGACAATTTCACCTTTGTTGATAGTCAGGTCAATGCCTTTCAGTACTTCCAACGAGCCGAAGCTCTTCTTAATGCCTTTGATTTCTATCATATTAAATTCTTTCTTTTCCTATCACCACTCACTCAATTATCACTCACCTTTTATCGCCCATCTTCTTATTAATCCATCGTGCAATAGCAGCATAGATACTGCTCTCCTCCTGGTGCTGAGCAGCAGTAAACGTCATACTCTCCTCCTTCTCTTCGCCATATTGGTCGGGGAAGAGTATCATGAGGTTTTTGCCATTGAAATGCTGCATCAGTTCGTTAGGAAGTCGTTCCAACGCAGTCTTGTATGAAATAGTACCCTTGCGGGCTGTAATAACCACGAACATATGGTCTTCTCTAATATTTTCTGCAAGTCGTGGCAATTCGTTCCAATGGGCCATAAACGTATATTCTGCCCTGACATTAGGATGGCGGTTGTTGATGTATTCACGGATTAGTTCCAACGACTCATTCCGACCATGAAACTGGATGCGACAGTCTAGGTTGCTTGCCATTCGACTTAAGCGTTCCAACCAACGGTGGAAGCCAGGCTCAAACTCTGCGCGCGATGGTACAGCGACCTGAATTCTTCTGAGCGTATTCAGGGGTTGTACGAATCGTGTCAGCACAATCTGACGATTGAGGCCGTTATATAGACTTTGGATGAACTCTCCCCAGAACTTAGGATTTACATCGGTATGAACATGCATTCCCATAATGATTTCCGAAGCGCCAAACTCACGGAATGCATGCTTGATACCATTGGCGATATTCGTTGCTAGTCGTACCTGTGTCTGCATCTGGATATCACTGGCAGCAGCACGCTGTACAAGATGCTCCAGTAACTGCAGCCCCTCTTCACGGTGCTTGGAAGAGTTTTGGTCATCATAAACCACATTCAGGGCAGCCAGTGAATTAGTGGTATTTTGACTGCGCATCATAATGGCCAACTCCAATAGTTGAGGAGCTATCTCAGGATATTTGACGCAAAGCAGCATTTTTTCATTGTCTATCGAAGCTCGCGCTTCACCACGATTGTTTGCCTTGGCTTCAAGCGTCATCTGCTGGGCAGCACGTTCGGTCATCATGGTTGAAATGATACAGGTAAAGAGTATCATGATGACAACACCATTCAGCATCTCATCAGTCACCAGAAAGTGTCCGGGCGAAACTTCCAGCCGCATACCCACCATTACCATTGCAATAGCTCCGGCAGCATGGGCACAGGTCAGTCCGAACATCATATTGCCAGAACTCTTGGGAAGACGGAATAGCAGACTCGACAGATAGGCGGCTATAGCCTTTCCGCATGTGCCAAAGAATACTATCAACCCCACAATCCATAGCATATGCATGCCCTCGAACAGTGTTCCGACATTAATGAGCATTCCCACACCTATTAGGAAGTAAGGAATGAACAACGCATTACCAGTAAACTCTATACGGTTCATCAGGGGTGACACATGGGGTATATACCTATTTAATATAAGGCCAGCCAAAAAGGCACCCACGATGCCCTCAACACCGATAAACTCTGACAGCGATGCAGACAGGAACATGACGCTGAGTACAAAGATGAACTGCATGACGGCATCTGAATAGCGTCGAAGGAAATAGCGTGACACTTTGGGGATAACCCATGTCAGCAAGGCACAAAAAGCCACAAATTTCAATAGGAAGAAGATCCAAAATGCGAATCCCGTATCTTCGTTATATGCTGCAGACAGAGCGGCCAGCATCAGCAGAGCCAGGAAAAGCGACAGCATCGATGACCCTACGCTCAACATGACGCTTGAGTCTCTTTGCAGCCCATAGCGAGAGATGATGGGATAGGCAATGAGTGTATTCGAAGCCATAATACAGCCCAGAAGGAAAGAGGCCGTATGACTATAGTCCAGTAGCCAACGTGACATCACGTAGGTTAGCAGCAGTGGGATGAGGCACGTCAACAAACCAAACAGCAGGAAACGTCGTGAGTTTTTCTTGACGCTCTCCAAGTCCATCTCCAGACCAGCCAGAAACATGATGTATAATAGTCCTACCTTGCCGAAAAGTTCGAATGACGAGTCGCGTTCCAGGATATTGAGTCCATGCGGTCCTATCAGTACACCCGCCAACACCATACCAATGATATGCGGGATACGTAGTTTACCCATTATAATAGGGGCAAACAAGATGATAAGCAGTACGACAAAGAATATCAACGTCGGACTGGTTATCGGAAAGTATGACGTTAGGAACAGCATTGGTCAATGGTGTTATTTCAGAAGCCTCTATGATGTGGCATCACTTCACCAGATTTCCCAGGATGTCGCGAGTCAGCTCTTTTGTGATGGTACGCGTGGCAGCACTGGTGGCATTCTTTACCACCTTTTCCTTGGCCGATTTGCGTGACTTCGACTGCTTGCCACTGACCTTGTCGCTGACCCAAGCCCCCAGAACAGCAGCCAGTGTGGAGGTGACAGCTGTCATGACTGCTTTCAGCACTTTCGACATCATGCCGGGCTTCTGTTTTTCTTCCTTTTCAGCCTTACCAGCAGGCTTGTTTTCCTCAATGGCAGCGGCTTCTTCCTCCTGAATGGCCAGCTGTCGCTCAGCTTCTGCCATCAGAACTTCGAAGGCACTCTCACGATCTACTGGAGTATCATATTTTCCATAAATGCGGCTCTGCTTGATGATATCCAGTCGCTGCCCCTCTGTTACAGCGCCGATCTGTGACAATGGGAACAGAATCTTAGCGCGCTCCACTATGCTGGGAGCACCTTTCTCGTCAAGGAACGAAACTAATGCCTCACCTGTTTCGAGGTTCATGATGGCCTCATCAGTCTTGAATGCAGGGTTGGCACGGAAGGTGTCAGCAGCAGTTTTCACAGCCTTCTGGTCTTTCGGCGTATAGGCACGCAGAGCATGCTGTACGCGGTTACCCAACTGACCAAGGATGTTTTCGGGAATATCCGTAGGACTTTGTGTGATGAAGTAGATACCCACACCTTTCGAACGGATGAGACGGATAACCTGTTCAATCTTGTCGAGCAAGGCCTTACTGGTATCAGTAAACAGCATGTGAGCCTCATCGAAAAAGAATACAAGCTTTGGTAAAGGCAGGTCGCCTACTTCGGGCAGGGTAGAGTAGAGCTCGCTCAACAGCCACAGCAGGAAGGTTGAATAGAGCTTGGGCTGAAGCATCAGCTTGTCAGCTGCTAACACGTTCATGACGCCTTTGCCACCCTCACACTGCATGAGGTCGTAGATGTCAAACGAAGGTTCGCCGAAGAACTTATCGGCTCCCTGACTCTCCAATTGCAACAAGGCACGCTGAATGGCGCCAATCGTTGCTGTAGAGATATTTCCATACTTGGTGGTATATTCCTTGGCATGTTTTGATACCCAGTCGAGCATTGAGCGCAAGTCCTTTAGGTCAATTAGAAGGAGGCCACGCTCATCAGCAATGCGGAACACGATGTTCAGCACACCGTCTTGGGTTTCATTAAGCTGCATCAGTCGCGACAGCAACTGTGGTCCCATCTGGCTGATGGTGGCACGCATGGGATGACCCTGTTCGCCATATACATCAAAGAAACGCACAGGACAACTCTGGAACTCAGGATTCTCGATGCCGAACTCCGGCAGGCGCTTCTCAATGAAGCCACTCATCTTGCCTACTTGTGAGATACCGCTCAGATCCCCCTTCATATCGGCCATGAAACAGGGTACACCGGCCTGACAAAAAGTCTCGGCCATCACTTGCAGCGTCACCGTTTTACCAGTACCCGTAGCTCCTGCTATGAGTCCATGACGATTCGCCATCTTACCTGTAATACTGAGTGCACCATTGGTGCAATGGGCTATATACAGCCCTCTTTCCTTGTCAAACATATGCGTTATGGTTTTTAAGTTATGGATGCCAGAAATCTACCAGACGAATATAGAATATCAGGTTACTGTATGCTGGTATTGAGTTGTATTCAGAAGTGCCATATCCTAAGTTATAGGGAACAATGACCCGCCAGTAGTCGCCACGGTGCATGTGTTGTATGGCAGTTGAAAAGCCTGCGACAATATTGCCGCTCAGCAAGAATTCTGCCGGAACATCCACCTCCGGGTCATAGGTTGTCAGATAACTCTTGTCAAACTCGTAGCCATTAGGATAGTGAGTCGACGGAATCAGGTGACCACTATAGTGTACCTGTACAGAGTCCGTGTATAGGGGACAGACAGTCTCACTTGCTGGCCCTTTCTCCAGGACATCTACCAGCACACATTCTAAGTGGTCAATATTATTAAGCGACTTACTTGATGCCTGTTTCCAGTTTGGCAACACAAACTTCGTATCACTCTGAACACTATGTGCCTGATACTGCTGTTCGAAATAGGACTCATTCTTCTGCTGCCAGTCGGTGAATTCGCTCACAGTATCGTCCTCCTCGCTACACGATGCGAGGACACATAGTGAAAAGACGATAAAAAGATAATGCTTCAGTTTCATTATTGCAATTTCTTGAGAAGACTTGCGATGCTTACCTTATCTTCAATAATGCTGTTCAACTCACTGATGGGCACACGCTCCTGTTCCATCGTATCACGGAAACGCAGGGTGACACAGCCATCATTCAGTGTGTCATGGTCAACGGTAACGCAGTAAGGAGTACCGATGGCATCCTGACGACGATAGCGCTTACCGATAGAATCCTTCTCGTCGTACTGACAAGCGAAGTGATACTTCAGCTGGTCGATAATCTCGCGAGCCTTCTCGGGCAGACCATCCTTCTTCACCAGAGGCATCACAGCGCACTTCACAGGAGCGAGGGCTGCAGGCAGGCGCAGTACGGTACGTGTCTCGCCATTCTCCAGCTTCTCCTCATCGAAGGCGTGGCACATAATGCTCAGGAACATACGGTCAACACCGATTGATGTCTCGATAACATACGGCGTGTAGCTCTCGTTGGTCTGAGGATCGAAGTACTTGATGCTCTTGCCACTGTACTTTTCATGCTGTGACAGGTCAAAGTTAGTGCGAGAGTGGATACCTTCCACCTCCTTGAAGCCGAATGGCATCTTGAACTCGATATCGGTAGCAGCGTTGGCATAGTGAGCCAGCTTGTCGTGATCGTGGAAACGGTAGTTCTCAGCACCAAAGCCCAGAGCCTGGTGCCACTTCATACGGGTCTCCTTCCACTTCGGGAACCACTCCAGCTCCGTGCCAGGCTGTACGAAGAACTGCATCTCCATCTGCTCGAACTCGCGCATACGGAAGATGAACTGACGGGCCACGATCTCGTTACGGAAAGCCTTACCAATCTGGGCAATACCGAAAGGAATCTTCATACGACCGGTCTTCTGCACGTTCAGGTAGTTCACGAAGATACCCTGAGCAGTCTCAGGACGCAGGTAAACCTTCATGGAAGCGTCAGCACTGGC
>JBGUQW010000119.1:0-43633 GCA_045131435.1 Prevotella sp. | reverse complement strand
CTTCCCATTCCGAACAGAGAAGTTAAGCCCGCCTGCGCCGATGGTACTGCAATGCAATGTGGGAGAGTAGGAGGCCGCCACTTTTTCAGAGAGAAGCCCTTTCGTCAGCAATGATGAGAGGGCTTCGACGTTTTGTTTCCTTTTGTATGTTTTGTTTCGGTGATGACGTTTAGGCGTGATGTTCGTCTATAATATAAATAAGGGCAATAAATACAAAAATAATGGAGAAACATTTCTTTGCTGTTGACTTGGGGGCTACCAGTGGACGTACTATTCTGGGGACATTGACTAAGGGTCGACTGGAGCAGGAGGAGCTGACGCGCTTTCCGAACCATCTTATTGAAACTGGAGGGCACTTCTATTGGGATATCTACGCCCTGTATCAGGAGATGATAAGGGGCTTGCAGATTGTGGGGGAGCGCGGTATCGAGATAGCATCGATAGGTATTGATACGTGGGGTGTTGATTTCGTTTTCATCGGTGAAGATGGAGCCTTGCTTCGTAATCCTATGGCTTATCGCGACCCGCATACCTTCGAAGCCATGGATGATTACCTGCGTCACGTCGTTTCTCAACGTGAGGTGTACGATATTACAGGCATTCAGTTTATGAACTTCAATTCTCTGTTCCAGCTCCATGCCATGCGTAAGGCAGATAATACGGCCCTGAAACATTGTTGTAAGATACTATTTATACCTGATGCCCTGTCGTGGATGTTAACGGGTGAGGCAGTGTGTGAATATACCATCGCGTCGACATCTCAGATGCTTGACCCGCGGCGTGGTGATCTCAGCGAGAAACTCATAGAGAGCGTGGGTTTGAAGCGTAGCCAGTTTGGACGTATGGTGCAGCCTGGTACGCAGATTGGTGTGCTGACGGAGGAAGTACAGAGGATGACAGGCTTGGGGGCTGTTCCCGTGATAGCTGTGGCTGGTCATGATACTGCTGCTGCCGTGGCTGCTGTACCTGCCAAGGACGAACAGTTTGCATACCTCAGTAGCGGTACGTGGAGCCTCATGGGCATTGAGACGAAAGCAGCTGTTATCAATAATCGCTCGTATGAGCTGAATTTTACCAATGAGGGTGGTATAGAGGGAACCACGCGTTTCCTGAAGAACATCTGCGGTATGTGGCTCTATGAGCGGTGTCGGAAGGAATTTAAGGACTCAACGGGTAAGCCATTGAGTGCAGGACATCAGGAGTTACAGGCTTCTGCCATGCAGGTGGCGGCGTTCCGGAGCATCTTCAATCCCGACGATAAGGTCTTTGCCAACCCACCGAGTATGATTGAGGCTATTCAGCAGTATTGCCGTGAAACCAAGCAGACTGTTCCTGAGACGCCGGCGGAGATTTGCCGTTGTATCTTCGACTCCTTGGCGCTGAGGTATCGGCAGGTGTTCGGGTGGCTGCAGGAGTTTTGGAACTCGACGGGGGGACCGTCGAGCACAATTGGGCGAACGGATGGCCGGGAACCGTCGAGCAGAATAAATGTGCTGCATATTATTGGCGGCGGGTCGTTGAACAAGTATCTGAACCAGTTTACGGCAGATGCCTGTGGCGTGGAGGTGCTGGCTGGACCGCAGGAGTGTACAGCCATTGGCAACATCATGTTGCAGGCGAAGGCCATGGGTTTGGTGCAGGACATCTGGGAGATGCGTGGTATCATTGCCAACAGCGTTGACATGGTGGCGTATCACCCCTCCGGCGATAAGGCCGCTTGGGACAAAGCCTATGAGCGTTACCTCGAAATTACGAAATAACGTAATACCGAAATAACGTAATAACGTGATAACGGAATAACGTAATAACGTGATAACGACAATCGACATAACGACATAACAAATCAAAACAAAGAATATCATTATGGCAAAACCATTAGTAGAAACCAAAGCAAGGGTAGGGGTTTTCAGTATAGCGCTGCAGGCTTACCTGCCACAGTTCCCACAACTTGTTCCCGAGTTTGAGGCGCAGTATGAGGCCTTTAAGAAGACGCTGCCCGATACCATTGAGATTGTCGACGGCGGTATGGTAACTACCAAGGAGCAGTCGATGGCGGCTGGCGATAAGTTCCGCGCTGCCGATGTCGACCTCGTCATCCTGCAGATGCTGACGTATTGTACCTCTTATAATATGCTGCCTGCCGTTCGCGACCTCGACGTTCCTGTTGTCATCGTGAACTTGCAGAAGAAGCTGGCTCCAGACTATGCCAAGACCGATATCCCCACCTGGCTGGGTGAGCTCTATGCCTGTGGTGCTATCGGAGAGATGGTTGCCGACCTGAACCGTGCCGGCAAGCGCTCGGCTGTCATCACTGGCGTAGTAGAAGGTGGTGACCCTGGTGCTCAGGCCGAGATTGAGGACTGGTGCCGTGCCGCTCAGGTACGTCGCCGTTTCCGCGATACAAACATAGCACAGATTGGTCGTCCGTATCCCGGTATGATGGACCTCTATATCGACGAGACCAACCTCTACCACCGTATGTTCGTCTATACCAAGCAGTTCGACTGGGAGAAGATGTGGGCCATTGCCGACAACATCACTGACGAGGCTGCCATTCGTGCCAAGGCGCAAGATATTTTGGACACCTTTGATATCGAAGGTGGCAGTACTATCGAGAAGGTCTGGGATATGGCGAAATATGTTGTAGCCTTCGAACAGTGGGTGAAGGACGAGCAGTTGGGCATGATAGCCTCTCACTACGACGGTTTTGCCCAGGGCATTGCCGGGAAACTCGACTCCATGCTCATTCCAGCTTTCTCAATGCTCATCAAGCAGCATACAGCCTGTGCTGTCGAGGGCGATATGAAGGTGGCTATGGCGATGTCGATACTGAAGACGATCTCTGGTACCGGAACACTTGCTGAGATGTATTCTATCGACTTCCCGAAGGACATCTGTATTATCGGACACTCGGGTTCTGGCGACTTCGATATTTCGCAGGCCAAGAAGCCTACGATGAAGATAGTACCTGTATTCCACGGAAAGGCTGGCGGAGGTTATCTCACGCAGTTCTATCCGCCCACGGGGCCTGTCACCTATCTGGCTATTACGCAGGACAAGAACGGTGTTTTTAAGTTCGTTGCTGCCGAGGGCGTTAACGAAGAAGGAGAAATCTTTACGTTTGGCGATACTAATATGCGCACCAAATTTTCCTTGAGCTGCCGCGAGTTTGTCAACAAGTGGAGTGAGGCCGGTCCTACGCACCACATGGCTGCTGCCGTTGGCCATCACATCGACACCATCCTGAAGGTGGCGAAGATTTTTAACATCGAGTGCGACGTGGTCTGCCGATAATAACGTAATAACGGTATAACGTAATAACGATATAACGAAAAATGGCAAATAATGGAAGTTTGAAGAGCACTATCGCGGTGTCTCTTACCAATTATCTCGATGCAGGGGCCATTGTGGCCGGTGCATCGGGTTTGACGCTGTGGCAGAAATACCTTGGATTGAGCGAGGTACACCTTGGATGGCTCAATTTCATCAGTGCCAACTGCTTAGGTGCTGCCGTGGGCGCCATCATCGGTGGATTCCTGGCTGACAAGTATGGCCGTAAGTTCATCTTTACGTACAACCTGCTGGTGTATATGACAGGTGTGCTACTCATCATGTTGAGTATCAATTTCCCCATGCTTCTGGCAGGATTCCTGGTGACGGGTATCTCTGTGGGTGTGGGTGTGCCTGCCTCGTGGACGTATATCTCTGAGTCGTCGGAGGTGAACAACCGTGGTCGCAACATTTGTATCTCGCAGATGTCGTGGGGAATAGGTCCGATGATGATTCTCCTCTTGGGTATGTTCTTCGCCCCCGGCGGCTATCTCTTTGGCGTCGTGGAGTCAGTAGCTCACCTCTTTGGTGGTGCCGGCATGTCTGTAGATGCCGTGAATGCCTTCTCTTCCCGTATTGTGTTCTTCTCGCTGTTTGTTGTTGCCTTTATTGCCTGGAACCTGCAGCGCCAGTTGCAGGAGAGTGCAGAGTTTACGGCACAGAAAGCTGAGGAGAAGAAAACGGGATTGCTGGACAATATCAAGGTGCTGTTCCAGAATAATATTGCCGTGAAGACCGTGTGCTTCCTGGCAGGTATCTATCTGACGTGGAACCTTGTGGCATCGGTCATGGGCTTCTTCCAGCCCCATATCTACGAGACGGCTGGTGGCGTCACCAACGAGCAGGCCAACTGGATGAACTTTATACAGTGGGCTATCATCGTCGGCGTAACATTTATCACCTCGAAGCTTATCGACAAGACATCGCACAAGGCCATCTATACCTTCGGCCTGCTGGTGGCTATCTCGGCATGGCTTATTATCGTCACCATCGGTGTCAACGGACCCGTAGGTTTGTGGTCATTCGCTATCCTCTGGGGTGTTCAGGGAGGTACGTCCGTCCAGATATTCTATGCGCTGTGGGGCTCAGAGCTGTTCCCAGCCAAGTTCCGTGCCGGTGCTCAGGGACTGATGTTCTTCATCGTCCGCGGACTCTCAGCTGTCTGGGGACTGATTTTTACCTATATCTATGGTGAGAATGGCGAGGGCTTTACCATTGCAGCCTTCTGCATGATAGCCCTGTTGGTTGTCTCCCTTATCGTGGGCTTTATTGGCGCCCCCGTTACTCGAGGCCGTGCCCTTGAGGACATTACCAAGGAACGTTATGGAGAGCTCATCTCGTAATGACGGTATAACGTAATAACGAAATAACGACACAAAGAAAAAGACAATGAAAAGCATATTAGAAGGCCGCCCGCAGTTAAAGGCTGTGATTGATCAGATTGCCGAGGTAACGGGCTATCTTTGGCAGAAAGGATGGGCAGAGCGTAATGGTGGTAATATCACCGTTAATGTCACGGAGTATATGGATGACGAATGCAAGAAGCTGCCACCCATTAGCGAAGTGAAAGCCATTGGCTTGACACTGCCCCAGTTGAAAGGCAAGTATTTCTATTGTAAGGGAACGGGAAAGCGCATGCGCGACCTGGCTCGTGAACCCATGCAGAACGGCAGCATCATCCGCATCCTGGATGACTGTGCCTCGTATGTGGTCATTGCCGATGTCAACGTGGTGCCTACATCAGAGCTGCCCACCCATCTGGCCCTGCAGAACTACCTGTTGGAAACAGGTTCGTGCTATAAGGCCACCTTGCATACACACCCCATCGAACTGGTGGCCATGAGTCATATCCAGCGTTTCCTGAAGGGTGACGAGATGACGCGCGTGCTGTGGTCTATGATTCCTGAGACACTGGCATTCGCACCTCTCGGCATCGGCATCGTGCCTTATGCCCTGCCTTCGTCAGTGGCTTTGGCCGAGGCTACGCTGGAACAGATCAAGACCCACGACGTGGTGATGTGGGAGAAACATGGCACGGTGGCTGTGGGAACAGACATCATGGATGCCTTCGACCAGACCGACGTGCTCTGCAAGGCTGCCAACATCTATATGTGCGCCCGCAGCATGGGTTCTGAGCCCGATGGAATGACCGCCGAACAGATGAAGGAAGTGCAGGATGTCTTCAAACTCCCCAAGAAACGTCCGTGCTAAGAAGAGAAGACAAGGAATACAAGTATACAGGAATACAAGAAGATATAGAAGAGGGCTATGCGTTCAGTCAAAGACTTTGAACGCATAGCCTTCTTTTTTGAGCCACTCGATGGCGGCAGGGAGGGCTGTGCGTAGCTTTTCGATGCTTTTCAGCGAGTCGTGGAATGTGATGATGCTGCCATTGCGGGCATAGTGCTTGACGTTGTTTAGCACGTCGTCCGCCGTCAGCCATTTCGAGTAGTCGCGTGTCACAAGGTCCCACATCACAATTTTGAACTTCCGCGAGAGCCACGCATATTGTCCCAGTCGCATCCATCCATGAGGGGGCCGTACCAGATTGGTCTTCAAGTAGGCATTGGCCTTCTCGACGTTATAGCTGTAGTTGCGGATGGTGTGTCGGATACCACTGATGTGGTTGTGCGTATGGTTGCCGATACGGTGGCCCTCGTCGATGACACGCTGGTGCAGTTCGGGATACTTCCGGGCATTGTCACCCACCATGAAGAACGTAGCCTTGACCTCATAGCGCCTTAGCACGTCGAGGATAAAGGGTGTAGCCTCGGGTATGGGGCCGTCGTCGAAGGTCAGATAGACGGCCTTCTCCTGACGGTCCATACGCCACAGCGCCTTTGGATAAAGCCAGCGTAGCCACTTGGCAGGTTGCTCAATAAACATTAATCTTTAACCATTAACCGTTAAAATCCCAGGTTGCCACCTTTCGACTCGAAGAGTCCTGCCAGGTTGTTCAGTTCCTGCATGCGCTTGTCGGCCCATTTCTCGTCGAAGGTGTCGGCCAGTGCAATGAGCTGCTGCATGATGTAGAGCTGTATGGTGCAGTCGTTTTCTGACGACTGGAAGTGGTAGCCGTCCAGCGAGCAATACCAGCGCATATACTGTGTGCTGTTCTTCCAGAGGTCGTCCATGACGGACAGCGCCTCCTTCTTGTTGCCCAGTGATACCCATGCCCTTGCTATGTCCATAGACCCTGACGTGAAGTTGTGGCGCACGTTATAGCTTGGAATCTGCTTGGACGTATATCGCAGCACCTCCTCGGCCTTCTTGTCCTCTCCCTCGTCGATGAGTTCCAGGGCCAGCTTTGCCATGATGCGACGGTGTGTATAGCACATACGCATGATGGTCTCGTCGAGGTAGATACCCTTCTGGTCGATGCCTCCGAACTTGAAGCGGTGCATGATGTTGTCGTAGGTGCGCTTCGTATCGAAGTTCTTTACACCCTCGATGGCTTTGCCGTCGCGGGTGGTGGTGAACGGTGTGATACGGTATGCCAGACCCTCTGTGATGGTGTTGTCGCCGAGGTTGATGTAGTTCTCGTCGCCCACGGAGACAGCGACATAGATAGGACGTGTCCAGTTACACTCGGCCAGCATCTCCAGAATCATGAGGTCACCCTTGTATAGTGCATGCTTGCCGGCCAGCGAAATCACCATCTTGTCAGGGATAGAGTCGGTGGCCATCATCATGCCGCTCTTGCGTACGGCCTCCTTGTCGATGGTCATATAGAGCGTGTCGGTAGGAATCATGTGCAGGTCGCTGTTCTTTGAGCGTATCCAGTATTTCAGCACGTTCTTCAGCTCGAAGGGGTCGTCGCCGAACTGCTTGCGGGCTTCTTCCGGATTCTCCTTGTAATGCTGCAGTACAACCTCCTTCATGTCTGGCTCCACCGTGACATATTCGTTGGTGCCGGCACAATACTCGATGCGATCCCATGTGATGGGCACTGAGGGAGAGTCGTATGCAGGACGGCGCATCTGGTCGATGTACCAGTCGGTCTGCAGATAGCTGAGGTTGCAGACGCGGGCATCGGTGCGTACACCCTCCACGTCCTGGTTATACCACAAGGGGAAGGTGTCGTTGTCGCCATTGGTATAGATGATGGGGTTACCCTCGTCTTGCAGCGACATCAGGTAGTTCTGACCGAAGTCACGGCAGGTATAGCGGCCTGAGCGGTCATGGTCGTCCCACGTCTGCGAAGCCATCTGAATGGGTACCAGCAGACAGACGATGCTGACTACGGCAGCCAGAGCGCTAGCGTTCAGTGCCTTGAGCTTCTGGCTCAAGATATCAATGATAGCTGCCACGCCCATGCCGCACCAGATGGCGAAGGCATAGAACGAACCGGCGTAGGCATAGTCACGCTCACGGGGCTGTGACGGTGTCTGGTTCAGATAGATGACGATAGCCAGACCTGTCATGAAGAACAGGAAGAACACCACCCAGAACTGGCGGATACCCGTCTGGTCCTTGGCGTTGTTGAAGTGCTTTGCCAGCGACTGCCAGAAGAGTCCGATGAGTCCGAGAATCAGTGGCAGGCAGTAGAATACGTTATGGCCCTTATTCTCCTTCAACTCGTCAGGCAGCAGGTCTTGATCGCCCAGACGCCAGTTGTCGAACCAGTCGAAACCGCTGAGCCAGTTGCCGTGTTCCAGTTCACCATTGCCCTGGATGTCGTTCTGACGTCCTGCGAAGTTCCACATGAAGTAGCGCCAGTACATGAAGTTACACTGGTAGCTGATGAAGAAGCGCAGGTTCTCTAACTGCGATGGCACCTTGACGGTGACCATCTCGCCACAGCGGTCGTACTGCACCTCACTGCCGTCGACGCCACCCATCCAGCTCTCGTACTGTCCGCGGTGGGCAGAGCTGTACATACGTGGGAACAGCATGTTCTGGGCATATTTGTATTCGTCCTTGGTACGGACGATGAAGTACTGGTCTTTCTCGTCTGCCGAGGCCTTCTCCTTACGCTGCCAGACAGGGTCGCCCTTGACCATGACCGGCTTGCAGTAGCCACCGTCGGGTTCCAGTTCCACCTGCGACGTATAGGCCTGTCCGTAGAACAACGGACGCTGGCCGTACTGTTCACGACCCAGGTATTCGCCCAACGTAAAGATGTCCTCGGGTGAGTTCTGGTCCATAGGCGGGTTGGCTGCCGAGCGTATGACAATCAGCGCGTATGACGAGTAGCCGATCATCAGCATCAGCATGCAGAGCAGTGACGTGTTCTTGACACGGGCCGTCACCAACGCCTTCTTGTCTTTCTTGTAACTCAATACGAACCAAAGGATGGCCAGTATCACGATGCCGATGAAGAACGACATCCAGCCATGGCCGTAGAACGGAATGCCCAGCATGGCCAGAGCCAGCAGGAAGGCAATGTTCTGGCGCTTCTCATTGACCATTGTTCCGGTGCGCTGGGTTTCGTAGATGGCCCAGATGGTGATGCCGATGAGCAGGAAGATATAGACAATCTCACCCGTATTGAACGGACAGCCGAGCATGTTGACGAAGAACAGCTCAAACCAGCCGCCTACCTGTACGATGCCGGGAACGACGCCATAGAGCACGGCAGCCAGGATGACCACCGATATAAACAGGGCGATAAGACTTCCCTTCAGGTCGCGCTTCGGATCGTCCGTGGGGAATTTTCGGTAATAGTACACGAGCACGATGGCGGGCAGACATAGCAGGTTCAGCAGGTGGACGCCGATGGACAATCCCGTCATATACATAATCAGCACCAGCCAACGGTCGGCATGGGGCTGGTCGGCCTGGTCCTCCCACTTCAGAATGAGCCAGAACACCACGGCCGTGAATGCTGACGAGTAGGCATACACCTCACCCTCGACGGCCGAGAACCAGAAGGTGTCGCTGAACGTATAGATCAGAGCACCTACCATGGCCGAGGCCTCGATGGCTATCAGCTTGCTCCACGACAGGTCTGCCAGCGTCTGGGCCCTTCGGAAGTCCTCCTGCTTGATGAGCAAACGACGCACCAGGTGCGAGATGGTCCAGAACAGGAACAGGATGGTCAGTGCCGATAGCAGCGCACTCATCATGTTCACCATGTAGGCCACCTGTGAGGGGTCGCTGGCAAACTGTGAGAACAGATTGGCTGTCAGCATGAAGAACGGTGCACCGGGCGGGTGTCCGATTTCCAGTTTGTAACCTGTAGAGATGAATTCGGGGCAGTCCCAGAAGGATGCCGTTGGTTCAATAGTGGAGCAATACACGAAGGCTGCGATGGCAAATGCCAGCCAGCCCATGATGTTGTCCACAAGTCTGAATTGTTTCATTATGTCTATGTTTGTCTATTATAGTTTGCAAAGGTACTTCTTTTACTTTGAACTTTGAGCTTTGAACTTTGAACTTTGAGTTTTTTTAACCAATAAGCAGGTTGGCACCATAGATGAGCAGCACGTAGCGCAAGAACTTGCCAAGGGCCATGCTGAAGACGGAGATGGGGATGTTGGCGCGCATCAGTCCGAGAACGATGGTGATGGCACTGCCCAAAATGGGTATAAAGGCGAAGAATCCCATCCATGCACCGTGTCCGGCCATGAAGCGCGTGGCACGGTCCAGGTCCTTCTGTTTGACGTGCAGGTACTTCTCTATCCACTCCAGCCGTCCCTGTCGCCCTATGAAATAGTTGAACATACCGCCTGCCACATTGCCGATGGTGCCATAGACGATGAGCAGCCAGGGGTCGAGACCTGCTGCCAGAAGACCTGTCATCACCGCCTCACTCGAGAACGGGAAAAACGATCCCGCCACGAAGGCTGTGATGAGCATGCCCCAGTAGCCGTAGCTGATTAGAAGAGAAATGATGACATCCATAGGTTATAGCCTGTAACTGCAAGCGTGACGATGATCAGCACCATGAATGCAATGTTGGTCACCTTGGTGTGGGTAAGAGCCAGGAAATGGCCGATGAGGGGTGCAGTACATACGAACATGATGCGTATCAATACATCGTAATGCTGTGGCTGCAGTGTCACATACAGGGCTGTGGCTAAGTTCATCCATATAAAGAAGCCATATATTTGACGGATTCGGATCTTGTCGAAATGCTTCTGACGGATAAAATGCACTGTGCCGATGATGGTCAGCGTCAGCAGGAGTGCAAAAACGGATATTTGTCCGACGGTATATCTCGTAAACTGCAACGAAATCTGAAAGTCAGTCAGTGGTCCGATGTATTCAATCACCGGTGTGAAGTCTCCTTGCCACACCAGCCAGCAGCAGCCTACCCAGTAGGGCGTGAGAAATCCCAGGATGGAGGCTCCCCAAGTGCGCCACGACAGCGATTGCAGGTGGGTGGCCATCAACAGCCATAACAGTGGCAGGTAGAACATCAGGTGGACGGATGCTATGGTGGCTATGCTCCACAGTATGAAGGCATAGTAGATGACGCCGGCCGACTGCGTGTTCTGATAGCTCAGAAACAGCAGTAGAAAGGCACCGATGACAGTGATCTGGACGACAGCACTCGGTATGGATGGGAATAGAAAACACGCGCTGCAGACCAGTGCCAGAAACGAGCAACTCACCATGCGCGAATAAATACGTATCAGCGCGTTGATGTTGTTCAGCTCGACCATCAGGTAGGTTGCAATGGCAAACAGCACAAACTGCACCCACCACCCATGAGTGATGAGTCCGCAAATCAGCCATAAACCCGCTGCATAGGTGGCAGTAATGGGCATGGCCAGCTTACTCACTGCAATCCTGCTCTGTAGTCGCTTCTTCAATATTCAATGTTCAATGTTCAACGTTACAAGTCTGCCCCAATGTCGCGGCGGAAGTACTTATCGGTAAACTCAATCTGCTGTGCCCCTTCAAACGACCTCTGCAGAGCCTCGGCCTTGTCCTTGCCATAGCTACTTACGGCAATGACGCGTCCGCCGTTCGTGACGATAGGAGCCTCCCCTGTCCCCTCCGAAGGAGGGGCAACTGCTGTGCCTGCGTGGAAGACGATAGAGCCCTCGACGTTTTCAATGCCCGTAATGGGGTAGCCCTTCTTATAAGCCTGCGGATAACCGCCGCTGACCAGCATGACGCACACGGCAGCACGCTCGTCGAATTCGATCTGGCGTTCGTCAAGGTTGCCTTCAGCAACACCCTCAAACAAGTCTACGATGTCGCTCTTCAGACGCAGCATCACGCTCTCCGTCTCGGGGTCGCCCATGCGGCAGTTGTATTCGATGACGTAAGGCTCCGGTTCACCGCTGGGGGTATTAGTCCTATTGATGAGGCCGAAGAAAATAAAGCCCTTGTAGTCGATACCCTCGGCTTTCAGGCCCTCCACGGTGGGACGGATGATGCGGTCTTCCACCTTCTGCATCCACTCCTTCGTGGCAAAGGGTACAGGCGATACACTGCCCATGCCGCCCGTGTTCAGACCAGTGTCGTGCTCGCCGATACGCTTGTAGTCCTTCGCCTCAGGCAGAATCTTATAGTGGACGCCGTCTGTCAGCACGAATACCGAGCACTCGATGCCGCTCATGAACTCTTCGATGACCACGCGGCTGCTGGCATTGCCGAACATACCGCCCAGCATGTCCTGCAGTTCTTTCTTAGCTTCCTCCAGTGCGGGCAGTATCAGCACACCCTTGCCGGCACACAGACCGTCGGCCTTCAGCACGTAGGGAGGCTGCAGTGTTTCCAGAAATGCCAATCCTTCCTGCACGTGCTCGCCGTCGAACGTCTCGTAGCGGGCCGTGGGAATATTGTGGCGTAGCATGAAACTCTTGGCAAAGTCCTTCGAGCCTTCCAGTACGGCACCGGCCTTCGACGGGCCTATCACGGGGATGTCCTTCGTACGCCCGTCAGCCTTCAGGTCGTCGTAGATGCCCTTTACCAGCGGGTCTTCCGGCCCCACCACCACCATGTCTATCTGCTTCTCCACGCAAAACAGCTTGATGGCTTCGAAGTCGTCTGCCTTCATCTGAACGTTCTCACCACAGTTTCTGGTGCCAGCATTACCTGGTGCAATATACAGCTTCTCGCATTTCTTACTCTTAGCGATCTTCCAGGCCAGTGCGTGCTCACGGCCACCGCTACCTAACAATAATATCTTCATACCTTATTATATTATATTCATTCTTTCGGCTTGCAAAGGTACAAAAAAGTTTAGAGTTTAGGGTTAGAGTTTAGCGTTTAGAGTTTGCCGTTTAGATTTTTTAATTTTTCAGGATGGCATGATGGCAGAATGAATGGGAAGTGGCAGCGTTCGTGGTGAAAAAAAGAGCGTGTAACGTAAATGGGTTACACGCTCTTGTAGTATTTGCGATTCAGCTTGCCGTTGAACGTTCGCTGAATGGTGGGAACTTGTTCGTAGAGTAGGGGAATCTTGTAGGCTTCGAGCCTGTCCTTTAAGTGGAGGGCGAGGGAGCGCTTGTTGAGCGAACAGCCGTCAATCATAGATACCAGCAGCTTCAGGGCCTTGCCCGTGATGGGGTGGTCGACAGCGATGCAGATGCAGTCCTTGACATCGGGGAAGGCCATTGCGGCATCTTCCACTTCCGTAGGAGCGACCTTGAAGCCACCAACGTTGATGACGTCATCCTCACGCCCCTTCAGGTGGAGCATGCCTTCGTCGTCGATGATGCCGATGTCTGCCGTATAGATGGTGCCATCGCGGAGCACGGAGGCTGTACGCTCAGGGTCGCCGACATAGCCCGTCATGAGAGTGTCGCCCTTGCAGGCAATGAGTCCTTCGGGCGTGATAATCAGTTCGGAGTGGGGCATCGTGCGTCCTAAACAGCCAGCCATACAACGTCCGTCGTTGTAGTTGTAGGTGCTGATGATGCCTGTCTCGGTAGAGGCATAGGTGTTGTAGAGCCTCGTATGAGGCAGCAGACGGCACAGCGCCTCCATGTCGGCCTGCGAGATGGCTGCTGCACCAGTCTCCAGAAACTCCATCTTGTCGGCAAGTGCTGCCAGACGGTCGGCGCTGAACTGTATCAGGATGCGGATGCTGGCAGGGACGAGGAAGGTGGCGTAGTTGTTGGCTGTTAGCTGTTGGCTATTGGCTGTTAGCTGACCCTCGAAGGCAGCGAAGAAGGCATCGAGGTCCTTCATGCCATTGACGATGATGATGGTACCACCGAGCAGAATGACGGGATAGACCTTCGAGAGGCTGCCGATGTGGTTCAGGGGACCATTGATGACGAAGATGGTGTCGTGGCTGAAACCCTGTCCGGCAATGAGGTTCTCGGCATCGGCCACAATGGTGCGATGACTGATGATGACACCTTTCGACTTTCCTGTCGTCCCCGTAGTGTAGAGGATGTCGGCAGAGCCTTCAGGAACGGTGTGTTGGCAGAGCTGTTGCTCAATATCCTTGAAGGTGGCTTCCGGTATGTCGCGTTCTAACGGGGCTACGACATAGCCTGCCCGATGCAGGGCAAAGTAGTTGACCAAATAGTCGATGGTGGGAAGAGCGCGGAGGCAGACGATCTGGCTTATCTCTGATGGCTGATGTCTGAAGTCAGATGGCTGTTTCAGTTCGGCGACACGGGCAGTGACACGCTGCCAGAGTTCGGCATAGGTGCATTGCTCATCGCCACAGATCACAGCCAACTTGTCCGGATAGCGTTTGGCATCTTGCTCCAGATAGTCCTCTAACGTCATATCGGGTGTTACTTTTCTGCCAGTTTTCGTTCTACCATAGCAACGATGGCATCCAGCGTCTTCAGGTTCTTGGGTGTTGCATCCTTCGACTCCAGTTTGATGTCGTACTTGTCAGAAAGCATCATCAGAATAGTGGTAACCCCCAGCGAATCCAATTCGCTGAAGAGAAACTGGGAGTCGAAGTCTACCAGGGGCAGCGCATCTTCCAAAAGGGCTTTGATTTGTTCTTTCATGGACGGACTTTATTGTTGTTGACGGGGTTGGCATAAATGCTGATGAAAATCTCCTTCAGCCGTTCGATGTCGCAGGTGTCGTATTCGTCCAACTCTGACAGGTGCTTGACAAAAGCCTGGTATTCCTCGTCGGTGTACTTGCTACGATACTTGGTATTGCCATACAGCAAGTCGTGGGCTATATAGTTGTTGGGGTACAGACGGTAGGCGGCATTAATCCTTCTGTCGATGAGGGCGGCCACCGAACGGTGGTATTCGTTGTTGGTCTGATTCTCGAAAGCCGACAAGTCACGCTCCGTGATGGGGTCGCAAATCTGGAAGTGCACCCTGCCCTTAGGTTGCAGGATGCCCGTGAGGATGCTGTTCAGGTCTTCGCCTGGTTTCTTGGTGTAGGGCCTGTTCTGCGACTCATACAGCTCGAGGGCCTTGAGGATGTCGCACGATTCCCATTCGTAGGATACCGAGACGGGCACGATGTTCAGGTCGGCCAGTGCCTTGATCTTATCCTTCGACTCGCTCATGCAGAACATTTTGATGATGCCCTGGTCGGTGGCATCGATGCCGTTCTTTGTGCGTCCGTTGCGCTGTGCTATCCATATCGACTCGCCTTTCTCCCTGATGGTATAGCGGATATATTCCGACAGGTGCATGGAGGCGCGATAGAACTCTTTGAGGTCGCCACCCGGACGTTCCACCCTGAACATCTTGTTGCTCTTGCCGGCATCGATGACGACGGGGTGCTGCATGAGATTGGCACCAAAGGTGATCTCTGTGGTCTCGAAGCCGTTCTTCACCAGGAAATACTGCAGCAGACAGGCATCGAGCACGATGTCGCGATGGTTCGAGACATAGAGATAACGCTTGTCGCGGCTCAGCTTCTCGAGGCCGGAGCCGCTAAACTCGGTGGTGCTACGTGCAATAATCTGCTCGTTGACATTCCACATGGTGTCGTGTTGGAACTCGCGGATGGTCTTGAACGAGCAGATGCGCTCACGGACCGCCTCTAAGGAATCGTTAGGATAGACGAACGATGCCAGCAAGGGGAAGGCCTCGCTATGGGCAATGCGCTGCATGGCCGCAGGAAACTCCTCCTCATTGTAGGGACGTATGTCGTCAAACTTGTTGTTCATATAGATATGTTTTAGGATTTAATAATGTCGTGAAGATTGATGATATCGGTGCCCGACGCAGCCTGTATGGCTTCCTGCTCGTCAAGGCAATCATGAACGTGCAGGTTCTCGGGCATGGGTTCGCAGGCAGCTATCAGGGCTGCGTCGTCAGGATCGTCGGTATAGGCGTGGACCTCGATATCGGGATGTACCAGTGCGAAGAGCATTGCAAACTGTCCGCGTCCGGCATGGATGACGGATAGGGTATTGGCTGTTAGCTGTTGGCATTTAGTTTTTGGCCGGTAGTTGTCAATCCACTGGCTGAAGTCGTCGTACTGCTTGAGCAGCCGGCGCGTCTCGCGTTCTACGCCATAGCCTTTATACAGATATTTATAGATGATGTAATGGTGGAAATAGTGCGTATTCTCTATCTCCTGCCGCATCTGATCAAAATGCTCCAGATACAGTTGGTGGAAGTGTTTGGTGACAGCCCTGTTGGTGGTACTGTAGGTGCTAAGTTCATTGGCCGGAATACGCTTGCCGACTTCTATGGTAATCTGTCCGCGAGCACTCGGTCCGCTTCCTTTCGGCATGACGTGTCCACTGCCGTGAATATACATGGGCAGGATGTCTGCATCAATCTCCTGTGCAATATGGAAAGCACCCTTATGGAAGCGCATGATGCGGTTGTCGGTTCGGATGCCTTCCGGGAATATCATGACGTTATAGCCATCGGCCACTGCTTTGCCAATCTTCTGTGTCAGCACATCCAACGGCTGTTGGATGCTCATGAATCCTGCCAGCTTGAACAGGTTGTGGACAATGGGGTTGCGCCATACCTTCTCGCCCATGACACACAGAATTCGGGGACTGACAGCCAGCACGTATATCGGGTCGAGCATTGACATGTGGTTGCAGACGATAATGCTGCCACGGCTGAAGTCTTCGTTATGGTCGTTGCGTATGACTGACTTCACTCCCCAAATGTGGTTGATGTTTGTCAGCATGGACTTATGTACCACGCGGTGGAACCAAGCCTCGCGTGACTTCTCGTTCCAGGGCAGCAACCGGGCAATCCAGCCGAACAGACATCCATAGGTGAGCTCGAACAGGTACACCACCGTCGAATACCCTGTGCGTATGAGCTGTTCGATGGTCACCGGCACGTGGCGCCTATGGCCATTGGTATTGATGATCCAGTCGAATACCAAAGGCGGAACCACCCATGCCATGAGTACAACGGTCAGCATGCCAACGATAGTCACCTCTGCCAGCGAGTGTAGGGCAGGATGCTTGGCGACAATCAGTGAGCCGATGCCGATAAACATAATAAGTGCCGAGATGATGATGCTGTTCTTGAACGATGGCAGCAGTTTTTTGCGGTAGGCATATTCGTTGATAAGGCCGTCGGTGATGAAGATCGTGTAGTCGTCGCCTTGTCCGAAGATAAAGGTGGCCAGAATGACGTTGACGATATTGAACTGCATGTGTAGCAGACTCATGATACCCAGAATCCAAATCCAGCCCAATGCCATTGGCAGGAAAGCCAGCAGGGCCAGTTCCAGTCGTCCGAACGACAGCCAGAGGAAGATGAAGACGATGAATCCGCAGGCAAAGCCGATGTAGTTGAAGTCGTCAGAGAGCGACTCGGCGATGGCGCTGTTCATGCCTCTGAAGTCGAAGGCATAGCTGTTGGCTGTTAGCTGTTGGCTATTGGCTGTTAGTTGTTTGCTGACGCTCGTCGCCTGTTGACCTGTTTCGCTGACGTCTATGACGTCCACCACCGAGCACTGTCCTGTACTCTTGCTGAACGAGTTGTTCAAGAGCACTGAACGGACAGGTTCGAAATACTCGAACGGTTGTGGTGAATAATCAGCATTGATGATATCGGTAAAGTCGCTGAAGGCCTCTTCGCTGAAGCCATGCCGTGGTGCCTGTTCCCTGAGTGCTGCCACCACTTTCTCGCGGTGTTGCTGCCAGAAGTTGTTCCAACGCTCTATCCGCTGCAGCTGTTCACGTTTTGAACAGATGAACGAGGTGACATCAGAGCACTTCCTCAGTTCTCCGCGCTTTTTCAGACTGTCCAGCAGAGGTGTCAGTCGTTCCCTTGCTTCCAATGCCTCGTCCCATGTGTCACCTTCAGTCACCAGATAGACATTGGCTGTGTCGTTGATGCCTGCCGATGCATTCAGATCCGCCATCAGCTCCTGTTGTTTATCTGTCATGTAGTTGATGTGGTGCATGTTGGTATCGAAAGACGTGTCGAGACTGTAATAGCCAAACACCAGTGTCAATGCCAGAATAGCCCACAGCAGCCAATGGTGACGCTCTGGCGACATGGTGGACAGTTTTCCGAACGCGAGGCGCTCTTTGCTTTGAGATTTGAGATTTGAGGTTTGAGGTTTGAGATTTGACCTTTGAGATTTGACCAGATGTGGCAGGAATACCAGTACGAAGAGGATGGTACCAATGAGCATAAAGGCCGCAAAGAGTCCCAAGTCACGCAGAGCCGGAGCATCCAGCGGTATCAAACTGGCGAAGGCACCCACCGTGGTAATGTTGCCTATCAGCAATGGCGCCACCATCTCCTTCAGTACTTCGCGTATGGTGTCTCCATGGTCGGTATGTGCGATGAAGTGTAGCGGATAGTTGACGGCAATACCGATGATGATAGAGCCGATGCCCAGTACAATCAATGATACATCGCTGCGTACGACAGCTATGAAGCTCATGGCAAAGAGCCATCCAAAGACGATGGCGACCCCGATGAGTAGCAGGTTCTTGACCCTGCGGAACGAATAGATGAGCAACAGTAGTATCAGTGTGACTGCTATGCTGATGGCCAGTTGGCTGTCCTTCCATATCTGTCTGGCATTACCCACGGCGATGACGGGAGACCCCGTTGTAGCCACCTCAACATCAGGCACAGCCTGCATGGTGTGCTGTGCAGCACTGTCGACATAATCTACCAGCAGACCATTGTTGGCAGACTCCATGCTGCCGTATGGTGATGTCAGCATGGCGATGGCATATTCCTTTCCGGCAGTGAAGATGTAGCCGTCATCTATCTCCATGGGTAGCGATGCCTGACGGGCCTGCAGCTTATCGATGACCGGACTGAACAGTCCCAGTGGGTCGTTGCCGATGCTCGACGTGAAGAATCCCGTAGCCGGCATCATCATCATCTGAACATCGTTGGCCAGTTGTCCGTCCATCATCTCCTGCGACGTCACTATCTCCTCCATGCGCTGATAGTCGGAATCGTTGAGCATCAGCGGCATGTTGTGGTAGATGAAATCGGTGACGCTTTCGTATTTTTCGAAGTCCACCTGAGTGGTCACACCTTTAATATGTCTGCGCCCTTCACCCGTCTGCAGCCTTTGTGCAAAGGTGTCGACAGCAGCAGTTAGGTGTTGGGTGTTAGGTGATGGGTGTTGGGTGTTGGGTGATGGGTGGTGGGCTTCCTTCATCTTGAACATCGCGACGATGCGCTGTCCACCGGTGATGTCCTGATAGAGGGTGATGGCTTTCTGCTCGTTGCCACTGACAGGCAAGAAGTCATAGATGTTCTCGTTATATTTCAACGTCGACATCATGACCAACAGCAAACCTGTCAACAGCGCCAGCAGTCCGAAGCAGAGCCGGCGACGCTGGTGCAGGAAGTCATAGATATGGAGGAAGAAGGAAAGCACTGAAGATTAAAGATGAAAGATTAAAGATGAAAAATTAAAGGTTTCGGAGCCAGACCAGGAAACGCTCCTTCCATTGTATGGCCTCTGCTGTTGTCTTTTCCGGTGTTGTTCCAAACCCGTGTCCCCCAGTGTGATAGTGCTCATACTGATGGGGAACGGCATGAACGGTCAGTGCTGAGTCCAGCAGTTCAGCATTGTGGTAGTGGACGATGGGGTCGTCGTCACAATTCATGAGGAATACCGGTGGACAATTGGCCGGAACATGGTGCTCCAGCGATAATGAATCCTTCATGGCTTTCGACGGATGCTCGCCCAACAGTCCACGTCGTGAACGCTTGTGGGTACACGGATGTGTCATTGAGACGACAGGATACATGGGTGCCACAAAGAAAGGAACGTCGGGTGTTCCTGCCAGTTGTTCTGCAGCATGCATCACCAGATGACCACCAGCTGAGAATCCCATACAACCTACGCGGTGTGGCTCGTAGCCATACGTTCCAGCCTTTGTCCGCACTTCCCTCAAGGCACGGTTCAAGTCGTTGTATCCAGCAGGGAAGCGGCGCCCTTTGGTACGCATGTGAAACGCAAAAGCTCCCCATCCGCCATGACTGTATTCCAGTACGAATGCTGCAATGCCATTGTCGCATAGCCATTGTGCCACTCGATGGCCTTCCGTATCCTTGTCGAGCCAGAAATAGCTGCCCCCAGGACATACGATGACAGCCGTCTTGGTGCTGTTGTCCTGGGGGATATAGGGTGTCAGTTTATAGGCCTTCACGCAGAGATGAATGGCCAGCAGACAGATGCATATCAATAGTCGGGACTTCATGAGAAAAATAATAAAGATTAATCCAAGTATTCGTTGACAGTCTTATCCAGATCCTGATAGAATTGTTTCTCCTGTTCACCGATGTCCTTCAGCATGGCACCTAATTCCTCATAGCTGCAAGGCTCCTTGCCACGTCCGCGGTTTTTGATAAAGCGCGAACCCCTGTAGGCAAACATTCGCCACTGGTCACCGATGGCCGTCATCCTTTCCGAGTAATCGTTCAGCACGTCCAGTCCGGTCTTTTCAGCAGCCTCCTGAAGGAAGGCCGCATATATAAAACGAAAACCGGCACCACCGGTTCCTATCTCCTCCGACATCCTGATGACCTGTGCCAGATGCAGCATGGCTGTCCGCCGTCCCATTTTCTCCTCCCAGTGGCGTATGCTTTCCGCGAGGTAAAATATGCCATTCATGCCGACGAAAGGTATGGGGCCTGGCTGTTTCAACATACAATAGCACGTCTTATGGATAGACTGCAGCACCATGGGTTTTAAGTCGGGCAACTGCTGTGGCACCTCCTTGATCCAATACATCTGTCCAAACAGCGGGTAGGCGCCATTCTTGGCAAAGCGTACCTTTCTCAGGTCTTCGCAGCTGATAGTCACCTTCTGCGTGGCGTTGGAATCGAGGACACTATAGATGCCTGCCTGTTCGTCCTTGCCAATGATACAGATGTTATGGCCATTGAAGTGGAAACGGTATTCCGGCGGCATATAGGGCAGGTCGTACATGCCCACCACACATCCTACGGGACGCTGTTGTTCCAGCAGTATCTTGTCCAGTTCCTGCATGGCATGCTCCTTGATCAGGAAACGGTGCGTCTCAGTCTTGATATTCAGCTGTCGGGTGATACGCTTGAACAATATGCCAGGGAAACTGCGGAAAGCCGTCACGGGATAACCACTTAACTTGATAAACGGCAGATGGGCAAAATACAATCCGCTGGCCAGCCCGAATATCATGGGTTCCGACAGGTTGATGCCGTGATAACGCAACAGTGACGATATGCTGCCGTTCTCACAATGGGCAGCCGGCTGATGGCTGATGTCCAGTTCAAAGCCATGGAAATCTACGGGCTTCTTCACCTCCATGCGGCTACGTTCCTCTTTGTCCTTGTCTTCTTCCAAGGCGAGCTCAAGCACATCGTTCTTGGCTTCCCAGCCATCGCTCGTCACCATTTGGTATTTGCCATCGCTGTCGACAGCATAGTCCATGTCACGCACGACATGGCCTTTGAGATATTTCAGGTCCTGAGGAACTTCGGAGACTTTCATGGGTGATGGGTGTTGGGTGTTAGGTGATGGGTGTTGGCTTTTAGCAGACGGTGAGCATGCAATAGCAATAGGAGAAACGGGCACTCTCGGGAACCATCAGCAGAATTTTCTGCCCCTTCTTCAGACGTCCCGAATACATCAGTTCCTCAAGCATGGCAAAGGCTGAGGCCGAACCGATATTGCCCACCTTGGGCAGATTGATGAACCAACGCTCTTCTGGGATGAAGAAACCACGCTCCGCCGACTCTTTCAGGATGACGTCCTTAAAGAACATCGACGAGAGGTGGGGTAGGAACCAGTCGACATCATCAGGTGTAAAATGGTGCTTCTCGCCCAATTGTATCAGGAAGTCGATACCCAGCGTCACGACGTTTTCGCCAAGCATGCGCGTGTCTTGTTTCAGCATAAACAGCGAGCGTGTCAGCCACTCTTCTGCAGGGAACGAGGCCCAGCCCTTCAACTGGCCATCGGCATCCTTGTCAGCACCGGCATACATACAAGTCTCCTTGGTATTGGCAAACGACGTGATGTCAATCCAGTCGATGCGCAACGATACCCCATTGGCAGCAGGATGGTTTTGCAGCAATACGGCGTAGGCGCCATCAGAGAGCATCCAACGCAGGAACTCCTTCTCGAAGGCGAGCATGGGCTGGTTCTCCAATAGTGCCAGATGTTCTGACTCTTTCTGGAAATAGTCTGCCCGCATCCATGCTGATGTTCGCTCTGAACCACACACGGCGGCATTTTGTGCCAGTCCCAGTTTTACAGCCATATATGAATATTTCATGCCGTCGACACCTGTACAGCAGGAACCTGAAAACGACATCACTTCGGTGCTCTTACTGCCTCCCAGTTCACCGTGTACCATCACACCATGCGATGGCAGAATCTGTTCTTGTGACGATGTGCCACAGCATATCAGGTCAATATCGTCGATGCTGAGATGGTCGTCACAAAGTCCCTTGATAGCATTGGCCGCCATCTGCACATTGGTATGTGTCACGTTGCCTTCACGGTCCAACGCATAGTACCTTTGCTTGATGCCGTTACGCCGCAACACCACTCTCCTGGCATTCGACGGTTTCCCGTCTACCATGCCCAGAAAGCTCTCCATGTCGTCGTTGCCGACAGGTTCGTTGGGAAGGAATTTTGCAGCTTTGGTAATAAATACATCCATTATTTATATTTACAATTTGACTATTTACGATTTATTATTTTCAATTTGTCGATTTGTGATTTACAATTAGCCCCTTCTTTCTTATACGTTGCAATCCTCACGCTTATGCCGTCTGACGTGTTGCAGTGGCCAGGTGAGATAGAAAAACAACTGACCAAAGGGCGATATCAGGAAGAGCACTAACAGCAGATAATAATAGAAGATGCTGAGTCTCCGACGACGCTGTGGTGCTTGGAAACCACCCTTTCTGCGGATGAAGGGGGCCCAGAGGCCAAACATACGGTGGCCGTTTTTTTCCAGGAAGAGTATTGAGGGCTTGTAGTCGATGGCTCCAGCCTCCAACAGGCGCTGTTGCATCAGTTCCGGCTTTCCCTCCCTCCACGTTGTCAGAATGATGTCGCCGAACCGTGAAGCCTCCTGTAATGCTGAGGCGGAAACCCCCGACTCTGGCAGCAGTGCTGACGCTTTCTTCTTGCCATGCATCATCCATTGTACGACGGTCAGTACACTGATCAGGTTCGGGGCGCTGTCCTGCAGTACGATGTGGCCTGTCAGTCGGGCTCCTATGTCGTGAAGGTCTCTTCTGATCTGACGGCTTGTCATCAGCCACATGTTACGACAGGCGTTGACAAACACTACCTGTCTGCCACGCAGATACGCTCTTACTTGTTCATCCCTCAAGAATGACTGCAGTGGCAGCGATGGTGACAGGTACCATGACTGTCCGGCGATGATTACCATATCGGCATCTTGGACGTCCGAGAAGTCAATGACCTCTATCCCTGATGGTGGCATTCCCAGTCGTGTTTCTGGAAAGACGTCGAAGAACTCCTGACGACTCCATGGGAAGGGATAGTGTTGCTTGGGTACAATCTGCTTATAAATCACCGTACCGTTATTCTCCAGTGGCCGGCAGATACTTTTGAGAGCCTCCAGTGCCTGACCGGTCTGCGAAAAAT
This sequence comes from Prevotella sp., assembly GCA_045131435.1. GTDB lineage: Bacteria > Bacteroidota > Bacteroidia > Bacteroidales > Bacteroidaceae > Prevotella. Next base: position 20,386 of record JBGUQW010000119.1, on the reverse strand, counting down.
AAAAGGCGACAGCGCGTATGGATTGTCCTGTAGTGTTCATACTTCCAGCTGCGAGAAGATTTCATCCGTAGTCAGCACCTCTGAACAAGTCACCAGACTGCCTGCCAATACCCCCAGCATGCCATGCGACGTAATGCTCTGTCCGGTAAGCAGCAGGTTCGGAATGTTTGTCCTACATGATACGCTGCCTGTTCCTGGTGCGTTGACGTCTTTGGCCATGCCGTACATAGAACCGTTTGGCGTGCCTGTATAGTCAAGATAGGTCAGTGGCGTAGAGGTATAATAACGTTCTATCTGGTCACGAATACCTGGAATCTCTTTTTCCAGGGCATCAATGGCCTTCTCCGCCTTCATGCGCTTGAATGCTTCGTAGCTTTCGCCACGATGTCCGATGTGTGTACCCATCCACGGCTCCATTTCCTTAAAGTCCATGTACGTCAGGATTTCACCGGTCTGTGCGTATTGTGGATTATCCTCATGGCAGAAATGCATGTACAGCAGACATTTGGGCCATGCGGTCTCATCGTAGTCTTCACAGTGCCATACCGATTCGTTACGATAATAATACAGGTTACTGTTCATATACGGCACTGTGTCCTTCTTGAATTTCAGGTAGACAGTGAATGCTGATGTCGTATTACGGATGTCCAGCAGACGATGACGATAGGCTGGGCGAATGAGGTTACTGTCAATGAGTCCGATGGTGTTCGTCGGGTGTATGGCGCTGATGACGAGATCGGCAGGGAAACGCTCACCGTTCCCAGTGATGACTGCCGTAGCCTGTGTCTCGTTACATTCAATCTTCTGAGCCTTGTGGCGTAGCAATACCTTGCCACCATGACTGCGGATGGCATCAGCCAGTGAATCGGCTAATGTGCTACTGCCCCCCACGATTCGGAAGGCCCCCTGGTTATAGAAATCGAATATCAACGCATGGGTCGAGAAGGGTGTGTGTCCCTTTTCGCCAGCGTAGAGTGGCAGGATGCCTGCCAGTACCTGACGGAGCACCGGGTCGCTGATCAACCCGTCGATGACTTCGTCGACACTTCTCATCTGGTATTCCGCATGGATATTCAAATCCACATTTCTGTTGAGAGAATGCATGGGCGACGACGACGACACGAGTTTTATCAGGTCGTAATACCTGTTCAGTTCATCGCGGCTTTTGGGGAAATGACTGGTCAGCGAATCGACGAACGCCTCTTTCCCGTTGGCAAAGCGATAGTGCTCTCCTTGGTAAGAGATAACGTCATAGCCTTTGGAATCCAAGGCGGAGAGTTTCACATCGGAGCCTATGCCGAGATACTGCAATATGGTATGGAGGGTCTGTCCGGGTTCTGCACTTCCAATATAATGCATGCCCGTGTCAAACACGACATCGCCACGTCGGAAGCACTGCAGACAGCCACCAATTTGGTCACCCTGTTCCAGAACGGTTACTTCATAGCCGTTCTTCGACAGGATGCAGCCACATGAAAGGCCTCCCAGTCCACTACCTATGATGACGCATTTCTTCATGCTTGTTATTGGCTTTTGGTTTTATACATTTGGTGAACGCGCTTCGTCATTTCCCTGTAGTCACATGCCCATTCCGGATCGTTGCGACGGATACGGGGCATGACCTCCATGGTCATGTGTCCGGGATACAGGTGGAACGACTTCTTGGGCAACACCTTTCCGAAATTCTTGATCAATACGGGTATGATATCCAACTGAAGCTCTTCGGCCAGGAAGAAAGCACCACGATGGAAACGCTGGATGTGACAATTGGCAGAACGGGTGCCTTCGGGGAATATCATCACCGAATAGCCCTGTCTGACCTTTTCTGCGATATCCTTGGTCATCTGCTCGGTTTCCAAGACAGGGAAATAGTCGGCATAGCGGATGATGATGCCATAGAACGGATTATGCCAGACCCAGTTCTTGGTCAGTATAATCAGGTTGGGTGTCAGCATCATGATGGCCATCAGGTCGAGGTGCGACTGGTGGTTGCAAACAATCACCGCTGGTTTCTCGAATGTCTCTCCATGTGGGTTGTCGTACGAGAAGGTAGTGCCTGGCACATGATTGATGACAAAACGGGCCTTACGCTGCAGGATGCGGTGGTATCTCTGCTTGTTTTCTTGCGTAGCCCCCCCTAAGGTGATAATGAAGAATCCCCTGATGGTTAGGTCAATGGCCAAACCGATGAAATAGCAGAACGAGAAAACGGTATATGCCGTCTGTCGTATGATGTACAGCGTTCTCCTCATGTTGCCATTCTCCTTAAAGCCCTAAGAATCATTCTGGGATATCCATAGACGAGTGCTCCGATGCATAACAGCGTATTCAGGATGCTGATACGTACGAAGTCATAGACAGGTCGGAAGTGACTGACTCTTTCATCAGCAGGCGGATAGTAGACCTTCACGGGTACTGACGTAATAGACTGTCCGCTCCATGCTGCATATACCAGTAGTTCCAGCTCCGCTTCATAGCGTGAGGTAATCAGTCCCAAGCCACGGAGTGCTGAGAAGGCATAAAGCCTGTATCCGCTTTGCGTGTCGGGCAGATTGACACCCGTCTGCAGTCTGAACCAGAAGTTCGAGAAACGGTTGGCAAAAGTATTGCCGCTGGGCATGTTTTCTTCCGTCAGATTACGACTGCCAACGATGATGCCGTCAGGCTGTTTGTTCATCTCCGCAGTCAGACGCGGCATGTCATCTGCGAAGTGCTGTCCGTCGGCATCGATGGTAATGGCGTGGGTATATCCCATCTTCATCGCTTCTCGGAAACCAGTGACGAGCGCATGGCCCTTGCCTCTGTTCTTGTCGTATGCCACCACATTCACTGAAGGCGGAAGGGTACTGAGAATCGCTGACGTCTGGTCTGTGCTCCCATCATTCACAACGAGTATCTGGTCACAGTATCTGCTGACATCCTCCACCACCTTCCTGATGGTTCCCGCATTATTATACGTGGGGATAATCACACACAAACGGATACGTCCAGATGCTGTTTCCATTACTTTCTTATCTCGTATTGTAACGACATCTTCACATACATGGTCGGATCGTCGTCCACACCAATGCCGACATTGACACAGAGGTGACCCTCTTCGTCTTCCGTCATGTTATTATACACGAAAACAGGCTTGTCGGCAGGCTCTACAATCTTCTTGAATTTGATGCTTTTCAACAAGAAGAGCTGATAGCGCTTATCGTATTCCTGGCGAAGTATTTCCTCCGCCATCTGGATGAGACAGACACCCGGTGTGACAGGATTGCCAGGGAAATGTGCCTGATAGATGTAGTGGTCGGGATTGATTTTTACCTGGCACCTTAACTCGTTATCTTTCGATTCCTTGGCAATAATCTCAAAAAAATCGTTTATCAGTTTCATGGGTTGTCCGTCAAAGGCGTGAAAACGTAATGTATGTTGTATTTGTCGTTAGTGAAGCGTACCTCACCATTAGGCAAGAAGGTCAGCTTTCTTTTCTTTTTCGTGACGTCTGAGCCCTGTCTGATATTCGACAGGAGAAACGTAAAGTCGGCTTTCAGCACTTTTCTGATGTACCATTTGTCGAGTGGACCTACGACGTTGCAGATTTTGGCTTTCTTGCCATTGAATGTAAAGTCGAAGGCCTTGACGCCAAATTCGTTCATGACCGTTCCTACAATGTCCTGCTCGTCAGAGAGATCCATGATGCAGATGCTGGTCATCTCCTGTCCTCTGATCTGCATCAGCAGGTTGTACTCCTTGGTGGCGTCCTGAGCCAGGCAGGGCATCAGGTAAAACAGCACCAGCAGACTAAAGGTCAAAAACTTTCTCATTGAATGCTGTATTGTTCTTCACATTCAGCAGCTTGACAGTGGTGACATCACCCGTCTTTTCCTCCATCCTGACACTGCTGACCATAGTCAGCTCAGCATTGAAATAAATGACGATGGTTTTGTAGATCTGCTTCAGCTCCTTCTTCTTCGGATACAGGTTGGCATAGTAGCCTTTGTCGTTTTTATACATCTCCACCGTAAAGTCGGCAGCACTCTTCAGACCACCACCCGTGATGCTCTTCAGAATGATGTCCGTAATCTGGCGGAACATCTTATTGCGCTGAATATCAATATTTTTTGTTGACTTGGCCGACTTCAGGCTGACCTTGTCGCCATTCATGATGAACGTGTAGTCGTAAGGCGACGTATATTGCCAGCGCAACTTGTTGGGAGCCTTGAAATACATCACTCCTTTCGACTGCATCTCTTTCTTCAGCATCTTCATGCTCTTGGTCTGCGTGAAGTCGCACTGCATGGTTTTCATCACGGCTGATGCCTTGTCAATCTTTTCTATAATTTGTTTCTGCTGCTCAGCAGTCAGCTTCGTCTGTCCACAGACACCCAGTGTTGTGACCAGTGTCAGCAGTATGAAAAATAGTCTGTTCATCTCTTTTTACCTTTTTACTTTTTTCCTTTTATTTCGCTATCAGCACACAGCCTGTCAGGATGAGGAATACGCCTATCCAACGTTCCAGGGGAATGTGCTCCTTGAAGAAGATGATGGCAGCAAACATTCCCATGACGTAGCTGAGGCTCACCATGGGGTAAGCCATGCTGAATGGGAAGTGCTTGACAATATACATCCACAGAATGCTACCTGCAGCATAGCAGAGGCCACAGCAGCAAAACTGCCAATTCGTAAACAATCGTCCGAAATAGTTCCATGTAAACGAGAAGTCGCCGACTCTCGTCAAGCCGATTTTCATAAGCACCTGACCACTGGTCAGCAGGATGCATTGCAGGAGTGCCAAGGGTAGCAGTTTCAGTATCATACGGCTTTCAGGAGGATATAGGTGGTGGAGTCTGCCTGAGCATTCACGAACAGGATGTTCCGGAGGGTGTGGGTGATGGGTGAAGTCCCCCTCGCCTGTTGGAGAGGGGTTAGGGGTGAGGCTTGCATAAATGGTGGAATAGTGCCTTGTTTCAGACAGTGTGCAGCAGCATAGAGTCCCAATGCCGAGGCCGTATAGTTCTCGCCAAACAGATGTTTGTACTGCACATGGGCTTTCTTCGGCCATTGTGCCAGTAGCTGCTGGTAGAGGGCATCGTTGGCAGGCTGTCCGTTGACACCAGTCATGATGACATCCACCTGATGCATATCGATATTGGGATGTGTGCCGATGCTGATACTTGCCAGTTCACACAGGTTGTCGGCATGCTTGTCAGTGGTCAGCAGCATTGACATCGCCACTTCGCTGCATGGCACCATACCTTCTGTGCCTACATAGCCTGCTTTCTGCAACAGCTGGAAATATGGCTCTGTCATTTCGTCGTGACCACCCACCAACGCCGTGTTGATTTTCCCTAACTGCATCTGTATCCAGGCATCGAGCACAGTCAGGTCGAAACTCATCGTGCCATGCGAATAGGTGCTGTTATAGCCTTTTGTCTTGGTGTAGATGGCCAGTGCCGAACTGACGGTGTTATGTGTCGACTGCATGAAATAGGTCGGACTCAGTGCTTCCTCACCATTCTCAGTCATGGCACTGAGCAGTCGCTCGGTATAGTCCAGACTGCCCAGACAGGTGCCAGTGATGATGGCGTCGGGATGTTCTATGCCTGTGTCGCTGAGCACTTTCAGCGTGGTCACCAGTGCCCGTTTCATCAGTCCGCCCATGCGACGTGCCTCATTGGCAGCCATATAGTCGCGGAATACAGGATTTGTGGCCTGTACAAAGGGTTCCTGATGCCATACCGGTTGTTGCATCCACTCCTCCGAGAGTGGTGCTTGCATGGAAATCTGCTTGGCTGACTGTATGTATATCTCTCTCATTTCGAAAGAATAATCGACGAATCATTGCCACCAAATCCGAAGGCATTGCTGAGGATGTGGGTGATGGGTGATGGGTGATGGGTGATGGTGACTGGCGTGATGCCGTCTTCCATCGGGGTATGCCAGTTCAGGTTGGGGGGCAGGAATTGGTGTTGGAGTGCCAACAGACAGAATACAGCCTCGATGCTGCCCGATGCACTGGTGGTGTGTCCTGTGAAGGATTTTGTCGACGACACGGGAGGAACGTGGCTGCCAAACAGTCTTTTGATGGCACAGCTCTCGCTGGCGTCATTGTTGGGCGTACCTGTTCCGTGGGCATTGATATAGTCGATGTCTTCCGGATTCAGACCTGCAGTCTGCAAGGCCTCCTGCATGGCACTATATGCGCCGTCTCCCTCTGGTGACGATGCTGTCTGGTGGTAGGCATCACAGGCGTTGCCATAGCCACTGAGACGTGCCAACGGGGTGGCTCCGCGTTGTTTCAAGGAACGCTCACTCTCCAGTACCAGGTATGCTGCACCCTCGCCAAGGTTCAGCCCGGCCCTGTCACGATCGAAGGGACGGCACTGCTCATGGTCGAGAATCATCAGGGCATTGAAGCCATTGAGATGGAATTTCGTCAGACATTCAGCACCACCAGCCACCACGATGTCTGCCAGTCCACAGCGCAGCATGTTGGCTCCTGTGATGATGGCATTGGTGGCTGATGAACAGGCTGTAGACACAGTAGCGCACGATGCGAAGGGACCAAAGGGCGCAGCAGTCATCTCTGTGCTTGTGCCACAGTGGTGGGTGGCAATGGCAGCGTGTAGCCTGTCGCAGTCTGCCTCTTGGGCGTAGTATTCCTCACGGCGATCCATGCCTCCCACTGTCGTAGCGGAGATGAAATGGACACGGTCCAAGGGCTGACCCAGCAAACGGGCTTCCTCTAAGGCTTCCCGTAAGGCAAGGCGTCCCATCAGGGCAGTCCTCGTCAGCTGAATATCGTAGCCGATGCCCAGCATTGCCATCATCTCGTCATTGCTGAGCTGTACCTCGCCGACAGGAAGGTCGTCGTGACACGACGACAGATACTTCATCTGGCGTATCCCCGTCTGGCCTGCCATCAGAGCGGACAACGTTTCATCCTTCCCGACGCCGATGGCCGAAACGACTCCTGCACCAGTGATGTAGATAGGGGGCATGGGTGTTGGGTGTTGGGTGATGGGTGTTGGGTGTTACTTCGTGCGGTTGTCAGCGATGAACTTGGCCATTACGCTGACTGACTGGAATATTTCCTTACCCATCTTGGGGTCTTTCAGCTTGATGCCGTATTTACGCTCCAAGAGTACGATGAGCTCCAGGGCATCAATGGAGTCGAGTCCCAGGCCACTGCCGAATAGGGGCTCGTCGACTTTGATATCCTCTGGCTTCATATCCTCCAGATTCAGCGTCTCTATAATGTCTTTCTTTACTTCTAAAATCAATTCTTCCATATATCTTTTAACTTTTAACTCTTAATTCTCAACTCTCAACTCTCAACTCCCTTATCTCCACTCTCGCTTCGAAACGGGTCTGGTCATAGAAGTCCACCCAACCGCACAGCACACTGGTCGTGCTGTCGTCTGTCAGCGCACAGCCTATCAGGTCGCTGATGGCCTGTTCGTTGTACTCCTCAAGCACATAGAATGACGTCTCGCCAAGGTATTTGTTGCGGATAGCTATCTCGCCAGTCACAATGTTAGGAAGGGTATAGACAAACAGCGACGGACTGGGAAAGAAGTCCTCAGGGTCGCTGATGGTCTTCTGATAATGAACGTCAGCCTCTATCGAACCACTGCTGTTGAACAGAACGATGGCACGGTCTTCACGAGGTGTGAAACGCTCTTCCCCGAGATGGCTTAACAGCAGTTCGGAAGCGATGAATCCCAGCTTGCACAGTCCGTCCATCTTGAAGAATTTCGGATAGTCGTTGACATAGCGGCGATAGGCTTCGTTCAGCATACCGATACCTGTCTCCCACGTCTCCAGCCGTTGGCCGTCCAGGACAATGCTGCTGGGGGTGATGATTATTTCCGATCGTGTCTTCAACATCTTTCTGTTCAGGACTTTTTAAAGAGCATGGCAGCATTACAGCCTCCGAAACCAGACATCATCTTGACAAACATCGTTTTGTCGGTATGGCCATGGTGAGCCTGTACGTTGATGACTCTGCTGACGCCTAACGCCTCGAAGCCGCGTGTTCCCAGAATGATGCCCTCGTCGAGGGCATGCATGGAGATGACGGATTCCAGTACGCCAGCAGCCCCCATGGTATGTCCGTAATAGCCTTTCAGACTATTGACAGGTACGTGGCTGAGGCCTGCCCTGTCGATGGCCACCGATTCCATCTCGTCGTTGAACAGCGTGGCTGTGCCATGGGCATTCAGGAATGCCACGTCGTCCACGTTTTCATGTGCCATGACGTGTTGCAGTGCCCGATAGCAGCCTTCGCCGGTGTTCGACGGACTGGAGATGTGGAAGGCATCGTTCCGTATGCTGCCATTGGCTACATACCAGGTGCCGTCTGTTATCTCCGCGCTGTCAACGGCTTCATAGACGATGGTTGCTGCAGCGTCTCCCAGGTTGATGCCTGTGCGCTCTTCGTCGAACGGACGACACGGTGTGTCTGTCAGTGCCTTCAGCGACTGAAACCCTGTCACGATGAAAGGGCAGAGAACGTCGACGCCACATACGATGATGTGGTCGTACAGTCCCGCCTTGATCATGCGCCAGGCTTCTATCTGTGCACAAACCCCTGATATGCAGGCATTCGAGACGACGATGGGCTGGCGTGTCATGCCGAAATGTGTGGCAATGGTCTTGGCCGTCTCGCCCAGCAGCACCTCAATATCCCCTTTGGTCGACGAGAGAATCAGCAGGGTTCTGTCCGACGCCATGTCTGCCTGACATTGTCTGACAGCCTTGGTGATGGAGAGGATAGCCATGCGTTCCACCATCGTGAACGACTCGCCGATGCCTTCTTTCCTGCATTCCGAAAGCACGGCCTCACGGTCTGTCAGTCCAGCCATGAAGGGTTCTGGGAGTCCCCATTGTCCCTCATACCGCTGCAATGCCGAGCGTCCGTCCTTGACAGCCGCATAGTTGTCTTCCGTGGTGAATCCCAACGGAGAGACGATGTTGTCAGCGACGATGACAGCTATTCGTTCAGCCATTTTCTCTTCCATGCTTCAAAGAAAGGGGGATTGTCCCATATCAGTTCATAGTGATGATCCATGAACACCTGTATGGTACGTGCCGTTGCTATGAGTTCATTGCTAACGGTATCGTGAATCTCGTAGTCGAAGACGATCTTGGCGGCTTCCGTCGGATGGTAGGTGATGGTCACCTCAGGTTCCATGTTATAGGTCAGAGGCCTCTTATACTGGACAGACATGTCGACGATGGGAGCAAAGTACCCCTCGCGCTCTATCAGGTCGTAGCTCAGCTCGAACATCTTGCCGAAGTGTTCACGGGCATCTTCCAGATACTTCACATAAGCACCATGCCATACAACCCGCATGGCATCAATCTCGCTGAACCTGATCTTAAATCCTACTGAAGTCTTTAATTCCATCACCTATCACCCATCACCCATCACCTATCACCTATCACCCCACCGATTCCACATCCGTCAGGGCTATCTTGATGCGGGCGGAGCACAGCTCCTCGTCGCCAGACTTCACTGTAACATCTGCCAACGTCAGGAATCCCACATCTTCTATAATATGCACATAGGTGGTCAGCTGCTCATGACAGTGAGGCTGACGTAAGAGCCTGCAGTTGCGTATGTCGCCGATGAATCCTATTTTCACCGACTCGTTTCTCATCATATTGAGACACCCCATACGAGCAGCACACGACTGGGCCATATTCTCGATGACACCGGCTGATGACAGCATGCCGGCATCGAGGAAGATGTTGTCGTCAGTGATGGCAAACTGCGTCACTGCATCCGTCTCGTCACAACTCAGCACACGGTCGACCATCACAAAGGGTGGTCGCTGCGGGATGAGACTGGTAATGGGGATATCGTGAAATTCCATGTGGACTGTGTTAGCTGATTCTCGACTCGATATAGTCGTAGAACTGCGACAGGGTCTTGACGGCAGTCATCTCCTCGGCCTTGATCTTGAAGCCGAAGTTCTTCTCTACGATGACAACGATGTCTACATAGTCCAGACTGTCAATACCCATGTCTTCCTTCAGCTTGGCTTCAGGAAAGATGTTTTCTTCCTCAATCTCGAGGTCGTCAATCAAAAATGCCTTTACTTTCTCTTCAATTTCTGTTCTTGTCATAATCTTTAAATCTTTAAATCTTTTAATCTTTAAATCTTAATTTTTAATTTTTAATATTTCATTTTTCATCTTTCATCTTTCATCTCCTTCACTGTTTCCAGAAGTCGAAATAGTTATGCCACTGCGTGGGATACATGCGGATGATGCGCTCCACCTCATGGATGTAGCTGTTCGCCAGCTCTGCTATCTGCTGGCCACGGGGAGCCGTCTTGTCATACGGCAAGGGCGTGACGTATATCTTGTAGTGGTTCCAGGCCGTCTTCATCACATGCACCATCAGCACGTCCACACCACGCGATGTCACCACGCGGAAGGGACCGATGGGCAGATGGGCCTCGCAGCCGAGGAAAGTCACTGGAACATATTTCTGGGAGCCCCAGATACGGTCTGCCGGAATACTCACCGTCTCGCCATTGGCCAGGGCGGCATTGATCTCAAACAGATGACTCATATCGGGCTTGATGGGAATCATGTTGATATTGGCATGCTGGAACAGCTTCTGCCGATTGTTCATCACCTCTGCCTTCTCGCCTGAGAAGACCAGGGCGTTGAAACGTTTCTTTTCGGCCACTAACGAGTAGCCTGCTATCTCGTAGTTGCCTACGTGTGAGCTGAGCTGTACGAAGCCGTCAGGCTGTGCTGCCAGACGGAGGAAGTTGTCGTAGCCTTCCAGCTCTATCTCAAACTGATGGCCTGCATACATGGCAAACTTGTCGACGACGGCCTGGGCAAACAGGCAGTGGTTCTTGTATGCCAGCCATAGCGAACGGGGTGCTGAATAGTCCAGATGGTTGTGGAAGAAGCGATAGGCATGTCTGAATCCGCTGTTGAAGAGGGTAGGGGTGACAGCGAAGATATAGGCCAACACATAGATGATGCGCGTGTCCGTATGCTTCAGCAGTCCGATGAGCCAACGGTGCATCAGCCCACTACCGTATGTCGTGCCTCCCCACTTCTTCTCCATCAACTCTTAATTCTTAATTCTTAACTCTTAACTACCAGTATGGAATGTCCTTGTCCCAGGTAGTCGTGAATCTGTTCTATCTCCAGTCCGGCCTCATGGATGCACTGCTCCATGTCTGCCGTGTTGTACATTTTCGAATTGCCATTGGCCAGTGCCGTGAAGTACAGACTGGTCATCGTCAGGCAGAACGCTGCAGGCTCAAAGCGCTGACGGTCCCACAGCGTCTCCATAATATATATACGCGTGTGAGCAGTCATCGCCTCCTTGGCACGCTTAAGGATGCCCACGATCTCCTCCATCGAGAAGCAGTCGAGGAACTGGCTCATCCAGATGGCGTCCAGACCAGCCTCGCGCTTGGGGAATAGGGCCTCGCTATCCAGCAGGTTGATGCCATAGCCGCTGATGCGCTCAGCACCCTCTTTGCCTGCTACGTTGTCTTTCATCATGGCTATCTGCTGTGGCAGGTCCAGGATGGTGACCTCCACATCTTTGTCGTAGCCCACACACTGCAGTGCCCATTTTCCGGTATTGCCACCCACGTCGTAGAGTGAGCGGACATGGTGCTCGTCGAAGATGATCTTCAGGGCTTCGGGGAACGACGAGTCGCTGTAGAAATGGTCGAAGCCAAACCAACTCTTCTGTACCTGTTCAGGCAGCTGCGACAGACCTTCATAGATGGTAGGCCAGTCACCGAAATGCTTCAGTCCGGCAGGACGGCCTTCCCTGAGAGCCTCCTCCAGATGAAACCATCCCTCGTAGTTCACGTCGTGGTTGAAGTCGAGGTTTACGCGTGTGGCAGGGTCGTTCAGCAGGAACCACCCCGTCTTCGAGAGGGTGAAACGGTCTGTGTCCTTGTCTACCAGAATGGTACCGATGCTCAGCGATGCCTCCAAAAGGCATTTCACGGCATAGTCGGAGAGGTGTGTCTTCGCCACGATCTCCTCACGTGTCATGCCGTCTTTCGAGTCGCGAATCAGATCCAGTATTCCAAGCTTCACCATCAGTCGTGAAGCCTGGAATACGATGGGTCCCCAAGCGATGAACTCTGCCAGCCGCTGTGCTTCGCGGGCAGAGATGTTCTCATGACAATATCGCTTTTCTAAGTCAGGGAATAAATGCATATCAGTTATTTCAGTTTTGCGATGCGCTTGCCAAGTTCGTTAAAGGTGTCTTCGAAAGCGCCGTCTGTCGAAGTTGCCGAACCTCCGTCAATCTCGTCGATGTCAACAACGAGCAGGGGCTCTCCTCCCTTGATGTCCGTAATGGTCAGTGTTCCCCAGACTCTGATACATGGACCAACAACCCAGCCCATCGGATTGATGAATTCATCAACTTTGGTGACCTTAATGAAAATCTTGTACTTGGCATCTTTAGCACTCTTGACAATCTGGACGTTCTTACTGTTCCTTGAGAAATCTTCTACAAAACCATCGTAAGAAATCTTGCACTTTCCGGGAATGTCTGAATATTTATCCGTCAAGGGCATCTTTCCGTCAAAGCTCGCACCGTCATAGCTGATTTCTAAGAGTGCTCCGCCTTCAGCGGTCTTAAAGAACTTCTTGTCACCACTGGTTACCTTCAGCGGGTTACCTGCAAATGCTGCCATTCCGATCAGCATCATGCACATTGTTACAAATACTTTCTTCATGTCTTCAATTTTTTTTAGTTTAACAAAAGGTATATTATCTCTTAATTTTTCAATCTTTCAATCTTAATATTTCATTTTTCATCTTTCATCTTTCATCTTCCATAGGTTCGAATAGTTGAACCACTCGAGGGGATACATCTCCAGCAGCCGTTCTATCTCTGCCGTATAGGCATTGGCGATCTGCTGACGCTGTTCAGCCTTTGGCAGTGTCTTGTCATAGGGCAGGGGCGTAAACCAGGCGGTGTACGAGCCGTCCTTCTCCTTCATGGCACTGGCCATGACGACGTCGATACCGCGTGTGGTAGCCAGCGAGAACGGACCCTTGGCCAGATTGACCTCGTAGCCGTGGAGGGTACCCACCACCACCTTATTAATATTCATAAAGCGGTCGGCAAAGGCACTGACCACCTCGCCCCTGTCTAAGGCATCGACGATGTCCTCGCTGCGCGAACCCTCTGTGCCTACGGGAATCATGCGGATGTTCGACTGTCCGAACGAGGCCTTCCTGTAGCCCATCAGCGACTGTTTCTCGCCTCCGTACACCAGCACGTTGCATGCTTTCTTCACATGCAGCGTATAGCCCAGTATCTCGCTGCATCCGATGTGGGCGCTGAGCTGTATGAAGGCCTCGGGTTTCTCCTGCAGCTGCTGGTAGTAGTCCAGTCCGTGATAGTGTATGGTGAACTGATGGCCTGCATACATGGCAAACTTGTCGATGACGGTCTGGCCGAACAGGCAGTGGTTCTGATAGGTGGCACGCAGCGACTGCCACCAGCCATAACCTCTGCGCTGGTGGAAATAGTGGAACGTGAGTCGTGCGCCTGAGCTGAACACCATGGTGACGGGGATGACGCAAATGGCCATGAAGGCATAGAACGCCCTGATCGGAATGACCTTCAACAGGACGATCAGTGCACGGAACATCCATGCACTTCCGAACGTGATTCCCTTTGCTCCCTTCAGCAGACGCATAGTATTGTTAAATGAGTAATCTCATTTCTCATTTCTCATTTTTTTTATGACCAGCGCTGAGTTCGTGCCTCCGAATCCGAACGAGTTGCTGAGCACCGTGTTCACCTCCATGTCGACAGTCTTCGCTGTGAGGTTCAGGGGCTCGGAGTATTCGTCGGGATTCTCGAAGTTGATGTTCGGGGCCACGAAGTTGTGCTGCATCATCAGCACGGAATAGACAGCCTCGCTGGCACCAGCCATCCAGCACTCATGACCTGTCATCGACTTTGTCGAGCTGATCAGGGCACGCTGACCATGGAACAGACGGTTTAGTGCGATGGCCTCATACATGTCGCCCTGGTGGGTCGACGTGGCATGGGCGTTGATATAGTCGATGTCGTCCAAGGCCACACCGGCATCCTTCATAGCCCTCGACATAGCCACGAAACTGCCTTCGTCGCTAGGCTCGGAGATGCCTCCGCCATTGCTCGAGAAACCATAGCCGCAGACCTCGGCAAGGATGGGCGCACCACGCTTCACGGCATGCTCGTACTCCTCCAGCACCAGTGCTGCAGCACCACCGCTGGGAATCAGACCGTCCCTGTCGCGGTCGAAGGGACGTGAGGCCTTTGTGGGCTCGTCCATGCGGATGGAGAAGGCGTTCAGGGCGTCGAACGACGACATGGCATACTTGTTCACCTCCTGGGCACCGCCACAGAGGATGGTGTCCTGCAAGCCTTGCTTGATGAACATATAGGCCAGACCGATGGAGTGCGATCCGCTGGCACAGGCCGAACTCACCGAGAAGTTGACACCCCTCAGGTGGAAGATGGTGTTCATGTTCATGTTCACCGTCGAGTTCATACCCTGGAAAATCAGTCCCGACCCGATCATCGCCGAGTCGTGCTTCTCACGCATAATCCTGTCTGACTCCACCACGGCGCTGGCCGACGAGTCGTTGCCGAAGATGACACCGATCTCATGGCTGAGCAGGTAGGCGTCGTCGATGCCTGCCTGCTGGAAGGCATCCCTGCTGGCCATGAAGGCATATTCTGCCTCTTCCGACAGTCCCATACGTGTACGGCGGTCCAGCAGTCCTTTCAGCACCGGACGCTCGACGATACCCGTCAGACCTGAGCGGAAGCCATAGTCTATTCTGTCCTGGTCGACGCCGATACCCGACTTCCCCTGGTACAGCGACTCCTTTACCTCTTCTAGGCTCGTGCCGAGACACGACCATATCCCCATTCCTGTGATGACTACTCTCTTATCCATTTTTCATTACTCATTTCTCATTACTCATTTCTCATTTCTCATTTACGTATAGAGTCCTCCGTTAATCGAAATGACCTCTCCCGTGATATACGCAGCGTCGTCCGACAACAGGAAGCGTACCAGCGCGGCCACCTCCTCCGGACGTCCGAAGCGCTTCATGGGTACCTGCTGTTTCAGCTCGTCCTGAGGCAGCTCCTTCGTCATGTCGGTATCAATGAAGCCGGGGGCTACGGCATTCACCGTGACACCACGGGAAGCCGTCTCCAAGGCCAGTGCCTTCGTGGCGCCGATGAGCGCGGCCTTGGCAGCACTGTAGTTCACCTGTCCCTGCATGCCCTTCAGTCCTGACAGCGACGACATGTTGACAATCCTGCCACCATGCTTGCGCTGCATCATCTTCGGCAGGAGCTTATGGGTCACATGGAAGAATCCGTCCAGCGACGTGCTGATCACTGCATGCCAGTCGTCCTCGGGCATCATGAACATCAAGTTGTCACGACGGATGCCCGCATTGTTCACCAGGTAGGCGATGTAGTCGTCCGCATGGCTGTCCTGCCAGGCATCCAGGGCCTGTTCCACCTCACTGGCCTTGCTGACGTCGAAACGCATCAGCTCGGCCTGACCACCGTCAGCCTCGATGTCGGCCAGCACCTGTCGCGCTGCCTCCTCGTTCGACTGGTAGTTAATAATCACGGGCGTTCCCGTCTTGGCTATCGCCAGACACACAGCCCTTCCTAATCCTCTGGACCCGCCAGTTACAAGTGCATATTTCATCTGTTCAATTTTAATTTTTCATTTTTCATCTTTCATCTTTCATTTTTGTGATGAAAGCTGTGGGAATATAGGCTGTCGAGATCAGTCCGATTTCCGACAGCGACACGATGACACGCTGCTGTCCTGCCACACGGGCCACCTTGCCCTCGACACCCTTGAACACACCGTCCGTCACCACCACCATGTCACCACTCTTGTAGTGACACTGGGCAGGTTCCACAAACAGCAGGTGCTCGTTACGGCTGATGGTAGCCAGGATGAAGTTGTCCATCTCCTTCGTCGACACGGTCAGCGGCGGATTCTTCTGGCCTTCAACCACCGTGAAGTGGTTGTAGTAGTAGGTCAGGAAAGCCAGCTCGGGCGTCCTCTTCACGTACGTCTCGGCCTTCTCCTTCGTGGTATAGGCAAACAGCAGGTTCGGAATCAGCTTCTCCGTCACCCTCCGGCGCTTGCCCTTCACATAGCGGAACGTCTCGCGCTTGGCGATATACGTGTAGGTGCCGTCAGCCACAAGATAGTCGGATGCCTTGTCTTCTCTTCCATAGGAAGCGCGGAACACATACCACTGCTTCTCTGGGTCATGGACATACTCTACCGACACCCCGTTCTGGATGTTTTCCGCCTTGGGGATGGCATCAGGAACAGCCCCGATGCACGAAGTATTTGCCTCTACTTCGGGAGTTACCACATTAGACAATGTGTTCATCATCAGAAATTGCGCGCAAAGGTACAACTTTTTTATGAGATAGAAGAAGAAAAAAATGAAAAAGTGACGAAAACCATCAATTTTCGCCGCGTTTCCATGTTTTATGATTATTTAACTATTCTGTCGGTGACTCAAATTACCCTTTATTCATCTATCATCGCATAGAGGAACTTGCGTAACTCTGCCATGTCAGCACGTGCTGAAAAGCTGATTCTTACCTCATAAAGCCGCATAGTCTTCCCGTACTTGATCTATCAGTTCATCGAAGTATTCGTCTACTGACATAGTACTTGCTATCATACGCTCTCGAGTGGACATTTCTTCCGAAAGCGCCTGACAACTTTTGTCGGATTGCGTTTTTAATGATGCTGTTGTTATCATTTTTTATTTCTACGTAGAATTTGCCTGCAAATATACTGATTTTTTGTGAAACAACGGCATCTATACCTGAAATATTTGCGTTTTAGCGTCATTTTTTGCTCTTTTCTTCTGATTCTTTTACGGCTTAGCAGGGAAATTCTGGAATTCGGGAATTTCCTCTATACCATATAGTTTTCCCCACTTCTATTTATGGATTTACCCTTGCACGGCGCGCAGAATAGTCGTATCTTTGCAGCAGAAATAATAAACAAGATGTTTCACCGCTTAAAAGTTTACGACTATGAAGAAAATATTCACCATGATGCTGACGGCCCTGATGGGCATCACATTCACCGCATGCGAGGACGAGTTTGTTGCTGACAGCCTCGAGGGTACCTGGAGTGGCGACATGTACGTCTCCTCCTACTACGACGGACGCGACTACTACGCTACCCACACCGAAATCACTTTCAGCATCGACCCGTTCCGATTCACCAAGGGCTCTGGCTACTGGGTTGACTACTATTCTGGCGCCCCCTGGGACTACGTGGCTAACCACATCAACTGGAATGTCAGTAACGGCAATATCTACATCGACTTCCTGGAAGAAGGCACCTCGGTGGTCATCTCCGACTATCGCCTGTCCGACTCCCGCTTCAGTGGCTATATTGCCGATGGCGACTACGACATCCACTTCTATTTGACCCACACCTACTCGCCCAACTGGGAAAACTACGACAATTGGGGCTACGACTCCTGGTACGACGATTACTATTACGCTCCCCAGACACGCGGCAGCGGCAATGACAGCACAGCAGCAAAGCCCGCCAAGCCCGTCCGCCAGTTTGGCAAGAAGGCCGAGTAGCCGCCACCTGCTCTTGCTGAAGATACTATTTTGTGCCGATGAAGATGCTATCTACATGCCTTCAAGATAACATCTTCATCGGCACAAACTCTGCGCTATGAGCATATTTAATGGGTAAAATATGCTTACAATATGCCTTTTTGACGAGAAAACAGCGGTGAACACCCAGTTTTTTAACTTCGCAAAAAGTACACGAAAACGTGAACTTCGCACTTTCACCCAAATCTCGCTCCACTCGGGTAGCCACTGGGTTTGAGGGCAAGTTAACAAGTTAACGAGTTAACGAGTTAACGTTAAGAACACTTTCAACATTAAATAATATATATTATATATATAATATATATTATTTATTATTTTCACATTCTTTTATGGGGCCTTATCGTTAACTCGTTAACTCGTTAACTTGTTAACTTTAGGGCCTTCTTAAATATTGACAAAAGGAGAATGGTGGGGATGCGACACTCATAAAAAATAGTGTGGGATAGATTTGCTCGTTTCAAAATAAATGCTTAATTTTGCATGTATAAAATGTAAAACTATTAGGATTATGAAGAAACAATTATTACTTATTGTGATGACATTGCTGCCGATGGTGGCGATGGCTGATCCTGTTGAGATTGATGGCATCTATTACAACCTTATTTCAAAAGGCAACACTCATGGTGCTGAGGTAACAAATAAACCTTCCGATGAAAAATATTCCGGAAGCATAAATATTCCATCAGTTGTAACATATAACGGAGAGGAATACAGTGTGACGAGCATTGGAGGTCATGCGTTCGCTTGGTGTAGTGGCTTAACTTCTGTCACCATCCCTAATAGTGTGACGAGCATTGGACAAGGTGCGTTCTCTGGTTGTATTGGCTTAACTTCTGTCACCATACCTAATAGTGTGACAAGCATTGGAGGTGGTGCGTTCCAGAATTGTATCTAAACGGGTATAAATAACCATAAATATCTAATACCATCTATTTGTAAAACACTCATTTTCAGTTACTTTTGATTTTTAACACTTAATGGTTGGAATTTGGTAGTTACCGAATTTCAGTATATTTTTGCAACGTATTTCTACCGCGAGGAATTTACGGGGCTTCAAATTCGTCACTTTGCGGACTCGGTTGACAACGGGTTACGATGAGATGCAAAGAGTGACAAAAAGGAGCGGACGGATTCGGAGAAAGTCACAATGCGGACGGAGTTGACAACAGGCGACGACTGTGAGGCATGGTTGACTTAACGAGAGGGAAAAAGAGAATGATTGTTGAACCATTAAAATGTGTTGAAAATGAAGGAAGTCAGAAAGTGCAAGTACTGCGGAAAGGAGTTCGTGGCAAGGAGCGGAATGCAAAAATATTGCTGTGAGCAGTGTCAGACGAAAGCGAAGGAAGCCCGGAAGAAGAGGCAGCAGGAGTTTATAAATGCTGTGGAGCCTGTAATCGGTTTACAGAATCAGGAGTACCTCACGTTTGCCAAGGCTGCGATACTGATGGGATGTTCGCGGCAGTATGTGTATAAGTTGGTGAACGAAGGGAAACTGGCGGCATCAAGGATCAGCAGTCGTATGGCTTTTATCCGCAAAGCTGATATTGAGAAGATGCTGACAGGGAATCCATATCATCGGGTGTTGCCAACGAATAGGCCGAAGAAGTCCACACCCCAAACGACAAAGAAAAGTAAGGCAAATGCCATGACTGCTCAGAACAATGCCCAAGAATCAGAAGTGCTTGATTACATTTCCGGCGAGGATGTCATGAGAATATACAAGGTCAAGAAGTCGTGGCTCTATACTTCGGCCAAGCGGAACCAAGTACCAGTTTGCCGTATAGCGGGAATAAACTACTACAGCCGCAAGCACATGGACACATTGTTTGGCAAATCGACTGAAGTGGAGCCCGTTAATGAGTGGTTGACTATGAAGGAAACTCAGGAACTCTATGGCATGAGTGCTGCGTCTGTCCGCTCCAACGCCTATCGCCATCATATTCCGACAAAGCGTGAATATGGCCAGACCTATTACTCAAAAGACCATTTTGAGCAGTTGAGACGCACCGACATCGTGAATGATGACAGCTACTACACAGCCAAGGAGGCTGCTGAGAAATATGGGATGAGCACTGCCAATGTCAGCATCATCGCCAAGAAGAATAGCATCGTCGCGGTCAAGGTGGGCGTGAAGAATCTGATACCAAAAGTGGACTTCGACAGGGTAATGGCTGAAAGACTGGCCCAATTTGGCAGCTACTCCCTTGTATGAATAACCAAGTAAATCCACGGATTATAAACAATCAGAATGGGCATTATCATGGTCAGCACCTCACCAACCAACATTATCTGTCAATTATTGACGCATTATGCGTAATAATGTTGATAATCGGGGAATAATGAGGTAATTTTGACACCGTGAAGAAACGCTTCACCAAGAATATTCATTAAAATATAATAAGGTATATGAGTAACATTTGCAAGACCGTGACACTCCGAACACGGAAAATCAAAAACGGAGAACAACTGTCGTTCTATCTGGACTACTATCCGGGTTATCGCGACGAGTCAACAATGAAGGTTATGCGCCACGAGTCGCTGGGCATCTACATCTATGCCAAGCCGAAGTCGCAGCGTGAGAAGGACTACAATGACCGTATGCGCGAGAAGGCCGAGGCCCTGCGCTGCCGTCGCTACGAGAGCATCGTCAACGAGCGCTATGATTTCTTCGACAAGGAG
>JBGUQW010000118.1:0-2456 GCA_045131435.1 Prevotella sp. | reverse complement strand
TTAATTTAATAACAGTTGAATTAACTTGATATTTAATATTTTTAATATCTTTTATAACATTAAACATACTTGAATCTAAATAATAACCAACTACAATTTTTTCTGGCCAATGTGTTCTTGTTGAAGAATGACCACCAAGTAAAGCAACATGTGATAATATGATTTGTATTTATAAAAAATAATAACATATGATAAAATATATGATAATCTTTAAAAGAAAAATATTTAATAAATATTAATTGATATTGAATATGTATTATAAAAGAAAATATATATATATATAAATACTTTTTAATATAATATAATTTTCTTTTTTTAAATATTAAAAATTGTAAAAATCAAAAAACTATTTTAAAATTATAAATGAAAATAAATTTCAATTCAAATTAATTTACTAATTAATAATATAAGCTCTAATATTAATTTTAATAAAATAAAACTAAATAAAAAAAAATAAAATGATTTGATTAAGAATATTAGTTATTAATGTATATTATTAATAGAATATAATTGATATTTAATAATTTATTTATAAGGTCATAATAAAATCTTTAATATTATTTTCATTTAATAATGAAGTAAATCCAGGCTTTAAGGTATTAAATATAATACTTTCAATTTTTTCAATTTCTATTTCATTTGAATTATTCATTAATTTTTCAACATTATTTATATCAGATTGGAATTTATAATAGAATTTAGGAGATAAATTATTAAATTTTCCAAAATAAAATTTAAGAGAATTAACTTTTGTAAGTATATCTTCTCTTAACTCTTCTATTTTTTCACTTTTATTCTTTGTTTCACTTTCAATGTCTTTAATATTTTTTTTTTCATTAATTTCATTTAATCCTTCATTACTTTTTTTTCTTTTTAAATCACTTATTTCTGATTTTATTTCTTTTGATTTGTTTAAAGAATTAATTATATCTGAAATATTATTTTCAATTGGATTTTTATAATTCAATATTTTTATTTTAAAATCTTTATACAAATTTCTTCCTTTATCATAATATTGTGAAGCCTTTTGATAAATATATTTAATTTGATTAACAGATTTACTTCCATAAGTTTTTACTTTATTCCAATATTTTTCATAAGGTTTATTTAAAATATAATTTCTTCCTGTTTTAAAAGTATTTTTCAAAAAACCCCATCCATTTCTTATCATTTTTCTTACATTATTACACATACTATAAACAGACATATAGTTTTTAGCAAAATTTATTATAGGTTCTGCCCAAGGTTTTATAAATGTATTATAACATTGTTTTCCTATATTTATTAGTCCTTTAATATTTGATTTTACAAAAGAAAATATATTTTCAATTTCATTTTTTACTCCTGAGGCAAAAATAGTGATTATATTTTTCTCTTCTTTAATCATTGAATTTAATTAATTTTTTCAATTTGTTATATAATTTTAAGCCTTACTTAAAAAAATTATCTTTATTTTAACTAAAATAAAGATAATTAAATATTTAGAAATTTAGAAAAAATATCTCAAATAGATATATTTTAAAATTATTTTTTCTTTTTTCGCTCCTTAGACAATATTATTCCTCTTTTCACTGTTGAATATAGTTTAATTATTTTTAATTTTCCAGAATAACTCTTTTTGTCATTTTATTATTTTTATTTTTCTTCTAATGGAAAAAATTAACTTTTTTAAAATAGTAAAAATCTCAAATCAAAAAATTCAGTCATTTTTTAAAAATAGTTAGGCATTGAGGATAAGATATAATTCACATAGCCCATTCTTACTTATTTATTTTTTCTCATTTTTTATTTACTTATTCAATATAATAACATAAGTTATTAAAAATTGAATTGAAATATAAATTTTTTATAGTAAAATAAATTTGAAAATGGTAAATATTTTTATTTTTTGTTTTAACCCGAAAAAAAACGAGATATTATTAAATATAGAAAATATAAAATATTTAATTAAATGTAATGATTCTTAATGAAGAAATAATTAAAATATACTATATAAAACTTAATATTTAATTTAATCATTTTTTATTTATTATTATAAACAATTAAAAAATTAAAAAACTAAATTATTCAACATAGAAGTAAGACAAGTATTTAGATTATCAGTAACCAAATCCTCAAGATGATCTCTAGGATTATATTTCCCAATATTATCTAAATAAATATCTTTAGAACTTTTATTAATCTCTCATTCAATCCACGAAACATACTTTTGACTTAATTTATTAATATCATCAATTTTCTTTAAATTTTCCTCATCTTCCATTTAAGAACCAATTAACTTAAATCCCGAATCCCAAAAAACTTTTTTTTTTAAATTTAAAAGTATTTTAGTTTCTAAATCATTTTTTCTATAATCAATAAGAATAGAATAATAAGAAATTTTACTTAATTCCTTTAAAGAAAATCCTTTATTTCTTTTAACTTTTCCTAAATTACTAGTAGTTTGTCTTTGATCA
>JBGUQW010000117.1:0-3791 GCA_045131435.1 Prevotella sp. | reverse complement strand
TGGCACCCGCAGTTATCTGTAGGCATGCGCAAGCAATGGCTCACAATGCAAACGACAGCAGGAGACATCACACTTGGCAAGCCGATGCTGATAGTTCAAGCCAGCAATACTTTTGCCTTCAACAAGACGCTGACAGGTGAAGTAGATTTCAGATATCAAGGCCCAGGTCATTATCAGAACATCTATTTGGACTACCACCAGACCGTTCTTAACGTTAGTTTAGTCAAAACCTTCTTCCACGACCGGCTGAGTATCAAGTTGGCTGGTGAGGATTTGCTTGACCGCAGCCGTGATGGGAACAGGGTTTATAATCAACAGGTGCAACTCTATCAGGGGAATTACTACGACCGTCGCCGTTTCGTAGTCACTCTTCGCTACAAGTTCAATACCGCCCGCTCAAAGTACAAAGGCGAGGGCGCAGGTAACGCAGAAAAGAACCGCTTTTAAACCGCAACAACTATGCACAACAGTTTCAAATACATAAATCTCTCTTGGGCCGTGGTGGGCATTTGTGAAAATGCTCGCCAGCCCCTCTTGTCCTGCATCCCCCCCATCGACAATGACGAGGCCGCAGCCGTGGAGCATTACGTCATCGGCTACATGGCCTTCTGGCACATCGCCTTTGTGGATGAAGAACGCCTCGTGCCCTGCCACGACGACGTGCTGCGCACCGAGGCCCGAAAGAAGATAGACCGCTACATCGCCGACCATCCACCCGTCGAGACCTTCCCCCGCTTCTATCTTGTCCTGCTTCGCCAACCCATCGCCCCGATGGAACCCGACGGCATGAGCCGCGTGTATCAGATGTGAAATAGGCAAATGTCAGACAAATGTCTGGAAGAAAATTCGTTTGTCAGACATAAATGACCGTACCTTTGCACTCGCTAATGTTAAAAGCTGAACGATTTGCGTTGTTGTGTGTATGCTATAATGATTAAAACATCATAATAAAATGAAAAGACTGATTCTATTTTCAATGGTTTGCCTGATGACCACAATAACACAGGCACAGAATGAGACTACAGCGGAGAACGATTCCGTGGCATGGGATAAGATGCTCAGCGAAATCTCCGTGACGGGACACCGCCACATCGTCAGGATGAAGGGCAACACGCTCGTTGCACAGGTGGCTAATACGGAACTGGCCAATCTGGGCACGGCCAACGATGTGCTGTCGCGTCTGCCGTTCATCAATATGGACGGCGACGAAATCAGCATCGTAGGTAAGGGTAAGCCCGTGGTGTTCATTGACAACCGCCCCGTGCGCGACGAGTCGGAACTGCAGATGCTCCGTAGCGAGAACATCAAGAACATCCAGATTATCACTTCGCCAGGCGCGGAATACGCTTCGGACGTGAAGGCCGTCATCAAGATTCAGACGCGCCAGCCGTTCATCAAGGGACTGAGCGGAAAACTGACCTCGCAGACGTCTGCCAAGCGCATCTGGGAGGAAATGGCGATGGCCGACCTGAGCTACAACTGGACGAATTGGCAGGTGTTCGGACAGATAATGTATAACAATGGCGGGCGCAAGAACTATGACGTGAGCACTACCGACTTCCTTTTCAACGGTCAGCAAAACCAGCTTGTAAACACGGCTACGAAGCGCAACAAGTCTGAGGCCACGACCGCAAAGGGCGGTTTCAACTGGAACAGAGGCGGGCAGTCGCTCGGTGCCTACTACCAGTACACCAACCAGCCTACTCACTTCAAAAGCCGCGGCACTGAGGATGACGACGTGCTGGGCATCAAAGAACAGAGCATCGGCAAACTCATCGACATCGATTCCAAGCAGGAGAAGCATTTGGCATCGGCCTACTATGACAACACGTTCGAGAACGAGGCGCACCTGCACTTCGACGGCAACTACATCCACACATGGTACACCGATAACAACCTGACGCAGACCGTTTCGCCCACGACCAGCGAGATTGTTCCCTCGCAGACGGGCATGACCTCCGACCTCTGGGCGGGCAAACTCTACTACGAGTTCCCCTTTGCCACGGGTAAACTGAACGTCGGCACTGAGGACAGTTATACCTACAACCATCAGCAGTACACAATGCAGAACACCGCCGTCGGCACTTATATTCCATCGACCGAGAACGAGAGTAGACAGACCGATTGTGCAGCGTTCGCCACATGGCAGAAGGACTGGAATGCCCTGTCGCTCCAGTTGGGTTTGCGCTACGAATACGTGAAGTTCGACTACAAGCGCGACGGCATCCGCGACGATGAGGTGAGTCGCACCGACAACAGTCTGTCGCCCAAACTCTCGCTCTCGTACAACTTCAACGAGACCACCTTCATGGCTCTCGACTATTCGCACTCCATCACCCGCCCACCTTACAAGCAGTTGCGCAGTTCCTTATTATATGTCGGCCCCTACGAGGTGGAGGGTGGTAATCCCACGCTGGCCGACTGCAAGACCGACGAACTGAACTACATGTTCGGCTGGAAAGACCTGACGCTGGAACTGACCTACAGCCATCTGGCCGACACCTACGTCTATACCAAAGAACACTATTCCGATGCAAGGCCCCTGCTCGTGTTCAGTCCTCGTCAGGCCGACATCAACACGCTGAACGCCTACCTGTCTTACGCCCCCGTGGTCAAGTTCTGGAAGCCCAACTTCACCGTCGGCTTCGACCAGCAGTGGCTCACGCTCTACGGCGAGAAGTACAACAAGCCCATCTTCCGCTATATGCTGAAGAACATCTTCACGCCCTCGAAGAACTGGATGATGACCTTTGACGTGACAGGCTCGACACGCGGCCACACGATGACCAACGAAATGCGCTCACAGTGGGGCATCGACCTCTCCGTGCGCCGCTACTTCATGCAGAAGCGCTTGCAGATAGCCCTTGCTGCCAACGACATCTTCCACACCCGCAACCAAAGCTGGTGGATGAACGTCAAGGACGTGGGCCTCTACAAAGACTCTGATGCCGACACCCGCCGACTGATGCTCACCGTTTCCTACACCTTCAACCCCAAGAAGAGCAAGTATAAGGGCGAGGGAGCCGCCAACGACGAAATGAAACGACTCTAAACAAATGAAGAAGACCGCTCTGCTATTTATCGCAGTCCTTGTTATCCTGGCAAGCATCGACTTCATCTGGCCTTTCACCACGGAAAGGACAGATGGAGACGTTTTTGAACAAGGCTTGAATACTGCTGAGATGCAGACATACCAAGACCCTGATTTGGGCTTCACGGTTAGATACCCGTCGTTTTTCGCCGTACAGCCCGACTCGCTCGATGAATACACAGGCCACGTCCGATTCAGTTATGATAACGAGTGGGCAACTGTCGTGCTCGAATGTTATGCCCTGCGCAACTATGGCCAGTCGCTCAAAAGCGGGATGGACTCGCTTGCACAAGTGCTTCATGCGACAGACCGCAGACTCGGCAGCGATTACTTCATCCTCTCTGGCCCGCAGTACGAAAATGATAGTCGTATAGATGACTATAGCTATTATTCGCGATTAGTCAGTCGGGGCAAACTTTGGTTTGTCTATACGATGGTTTATCCAGACCGCTATCACGATCACCTCGGCAGACTCTTCAAGGAAATCGACGACTGGCAGGTGTTCGAGGATCAGCGCACAGGTATCAGCCGTGCCGATAGTTTCATGCTTGATGCCACACGCAAAGGTCACAAAAAGAAAAGAGCCGTTTTCAATCATGAATAAATTAACGGATAACCCCCGAAATGTTACAAAACCCCTGAACATTTGTTCAGACTTTCACCTCGGCAGACACTTTTCTGCCTTTGCCGAGGGCTTTTT
>JBGUQW010000116.1:0-48539 GCA_045131435.1 Prevotella sp. | reverse complement strand
CCTTTGGGAAACCCATTTCATTTTGGGTATAGGCGTAAAGTGTTTTGCGTATAGGCGTAAAGCATTTTGCGTATAGGCGCAAGGTTGTCGGAATGGCACCTAACCCCTGTTCCTACGGCACTTTCACCACGTTTGCATGCTCCCTACACCCTGTTAGAAGGCATCGGAAGAAGCAGAAGAAGGCACTTCTTCGAGGGCAAGACATGCCATCTTCGACTCGTTCCGATAGAGTGCACAACGACCGACCCCGTTGTGCACTTTCTGACAATTCTGACAAACGACAGTGGCAGATATCGTTGTTTATTAAGACGGAATAATGAAAAAAATGCGGTCATTCATGACATAGTTCGGAGTTTTTTCGTAACTTTGTAAGAATTCTCAGCTTTTCTTTGTATAAAGGCAGTCTGGGGGATTGAGGAAAAACTGGGTTACGAATTGGCAACCGTACTCAATTCCACATTCTGCTATAAACTGCATCAAAGAACACCCGACGGTGAGCCACCAGCCGTTTTATGACTCGCCATCGGGTGCAAAGGTAAACAATTCTTCTGAAAGAGCCAAATCTATTCACATCTTTTTCTTTCGAGCTTGCTCAACGCTCTTGAACTGCCTGCAGCACCTTTTGTGGCACCTGCCAGAAAGGTGCGTATTAGATACGTCCTATTACCGAATTACCTTGTGGATATAACCGAGTTACCTTGCACTCAGTTTAGCCTCTATCTCTTCTATAGTAGGAATTGTACCTTCAACCTTCTCAGGATAGAACTTCTCTAACTCATATTCGGAGATAGCCAGAGGCTGGCTACTGGATTCCAATGCATATTGTGCCTGAATACGGTCTTTTTCCTTGCAAATAAGCAAACCAATTGTAGGATTGTCACGTCCTTCTTTGCGAAGAGTATGATTGCAGGCAACCACATAGCCACCCAATTGACCAATATCCGCGAACTCGAATTTTCCAATCTTTACCTCGATGACGACATAACAAGAGAGATTAAGATTGTAGAACAACAGGTCTATAAACTGCTCCCTTTCGCCAACTTGCAGTCGATACTCTTTACCCAAGTATCCAAAGCCAGTACCAAGCTCCACCAAGAACTGAGTAATATTACTTAGCAGTTTTTCCTTCAGAAGAGCCTCATTGTATTTGCCCGTTATGCCGGTGAATGCAAAATCGTATGGGTCCTTTGTTAACTCACGGGCCAAGTCGCTCGTTTCTTCTGGCAACGTTCGCTGGAAGTTTGTCAAAGCCTTACCTTGACGCTCATATAAGTCAGTCCCCATGAAGTTCAGCAACATATCCCTGCTCCATCCGTTCTCCACTGTCTGGTGAACAAAGAACAATGCTTTCTCTGGCTGTTCCTTAAACTTATCGATAATGAAGCGATGATGGCCCCATGGCACAGAAAACAGATCATTTTGTATTTGCTCCACAAGTTGTGGAGTAATTGAGTTCTCCTTTTGCTCAACTGCCAGTTGAGTAATTTGCTCCACAACTTGTGGAGTAATTGTCAGATAGGGATGGTATAGTAGATAGAAGTTCTTCATATACAGAAGATTCGTTTCTGAGAAGCAGGTCGCATCAGGATTCACCTCCTTCAAATCCCTGCTCAGGTTCTTTATAAATCCGCTGCCCCAACGACTCTCTGCTTTCTTTTCCACAATATCCCTGCCCAATTCCCAATAGAACCGTAGCATTACCTCATTCACCTTTACAGAAGCCTTTACCTGACTCCTGCGAAAACGTGTACTCAGCTCCTTTATCCACTGGAGGTAATCCTTTTCCAGGATACTCAATGACTTTATCCCTTCGTTTGCCATATCTCGTTTCATTTGCAAAGTTAATCAATTATTTCGTGATTCTACTTTCTCACTAATTAATCAAGTGCCAGTCCCCATGATTTTTTGACACGATACCCCACACTGATAATGGCATCGAGGTTATAGAACTGCGTCATATAGTTCTTCCCATCAGAGGCAGTTGCCGAGATTTTCTCGGTAACTGAATCCTTTACCAGTTCACCACTTGCAAATATGTTCTTCAGGTGAAGTCCAACATTGTCCGTTGAGCAGTCGAATAACACACCCATCGCCTTCTGGGTACACCACACCGTTTTGTCCTTATAGTAAACCTCTACCCCTTGTCCCTTCCCTTCTATCTGAAAGATTAGGAACTCAGCCGTACTGTTTCTTATTTCTCTGCGTTTTGACATATAACGTTTGCAAAGTTAATCGATTATTTCGTAATCACAAGAACCGTCCCCTCTGATTCAACTTCTCAGCAACGAAAGAATTGATGAGTTCGATGGGTGTCATATTACTAAATAATACCATTTATTATATCATTGACAACTCTCAGACCGATTTCAATTCTGTCCTCAACATCTATAGAATCATCTTGAGGAATGTCAACTTTCTTAATCTCCTCATTTGATTCCTTATTGGTTATGCAGAAACAACTGTCTTCACAAGTAATGGCTTTGTCACCGATTTCAAGTCTATTACCATCTCCTGCATATGCATAATGTCCAAGATAAGCCTTTCCCTCTTCAATCTCATCGTATAAGGTCTTGAGAAAAACATTGTAATTAGTTCCACCAATGCTCTTCTCTGTCAACATCATTAATATGCGATAGGAGGCTTTCTCTCTTTCCTTATGATCATACCAGTAATACATCCCATATCTTTCTGGTCGCATAGAATCGTATTTTATCAGATAGTATCGCCAATCGAAACAGTTTGTATTGGAAAGATAGTTTTTAATAATATGCTCCAAATTATCATTGGAAAAAGACTCGTTCATCTTCAACAACTGGAGCAATATGTTGTGGATATATGAAATGCTTTCCTTTGCGTGGAAAATGGCGCGCCATGAATTATCGTTGGTGGCAGACCCTACTTGATAGCGCCAATTAATTTTAACAGAATAATCTCCGATTGTTAAAAGTGCTCTGTTTACAAGACCTTTGTCACATTTGAATAAAGAATAAAATCTATCAGTACAATCAATATTGTCAAGACCAATAACCCTAATTCCACCATTAAGCAACGGGTGGTCTTCAAGGTAAAACAAGATTTCCTGCTTATCATGATGAGACTTTAACCATTCTTCTTTATCAAACTCTTCCTGAACTTGCAATGCATTGAAAGAAAGACGCCCTTCTTTAATAATAATTTCTCCATGCAGGATTATTTCTTCCGTTTGTTCGAGCAACGCCTTCATTCTATCATCACGTAATTCAAACTCTGAAGCCTTAATCATGTTATTAACAATGCGTAGTCTTCTGGCAAAGGCGATATTATCAATTGTATTCTCGTTATTTAAATACAAGAGGAAACAATAAAGCAAAATCATACGTCCAATGGGGAAACTACGTACACGCGCATTCTTCATATCTCCAAAATGGCTGCAGCAGTCTTCGAATACGTCAACAGGTTCACTGATTGAAGATTTTCCTGAAACATGCTGCTCGTTCGTAAGGAACCTTCCAAATAGTTCCTTAATATCTCTCCCACATAAAATATCAAATGACTTTTCTATAAATTTGAGATTATCAGCCGCATCAGGAACTTTATCTTTGAATAGTATTTTTGTCAGCTTAAGAGCATCAACGTTTTCTTCTGGCCTTTCATCAGGATATTTCTTGTAAAAGATGATGGAACAAAGATAGCAATAGTACTTAACAAATTCATCATCGATAATATTATTAGCGCCTTTATATGGCCATAACATATCCGTCCAATCCAAGTCTATCTTCTTACTTATGACATCAGCTGTTTCAGTTCCTTCTGTACTGAAATCTCGAATATATCCTTCCCATATTGCCTTAAAATGCTCAAATTCAGTTAATGGCTTTCCTCGAGAATTCATTTTGATGTATAATTCGTCTGTCAAGCCCATATCGTTAATTGCAAGGAAATAAAAAGATATGCAGCCACTTTTTAGCCTTTCCCACAATCCGCTTGTTTCCTTGAAAAGTGCATGAATAGCATCCAACATATTTAACATTGCACTAATTGTAGGATCATTTTTCCAGTCAATTGGCATCCAGCTTTGATCTTCTATATCTTCGGATATCTTTACTTTTGAAAAGTCTGGTGCATAATCAATTAGACACTGACAAAAATCCCTTGCGCTATACCTGGTCCTGTACGAGAAGTTTTTCAAGAAAGAAAAGTCATTATAATCGACTTGCTCATGCCATGCAATATACCAATGGAGCAAAAACAAAGTGGTCAATCGCTGCTGACCATCAAGAGGAGTCAAAACCTTTGTTCCCTCATTTATGTCACCATAGATAAAATCAAGTTTGATTGGTTTGTCTTGTGTCAATGCATTGTATAAAGCAGAAAGGAATCCTTCTCTGATTCTATTAACTTCTCTACTATTTCTACCCTGCGCATAGTCGCGCTGGATAATAGGAATCTCTATTTTATTAAGCGGCAGACTCGGGGTACTATCAGATTCTTTAAACAAACTGATAAGTGTATGAAGATTTGATATTGCCATAGTTAAAATGTTTTATTGATTAGAATAAGATATGGATTTAAAACCTCTGCCATAGCTGCTAAGTAAGCATCTCTGTCTTTCTTTCCCCAGAAATGTACCTGATTATCATTAGAAGATGTATAGTACTTCAGAAATACCATTTTTGTGCAATATGGGATAAACGCGCCTTCTTTGTCCATTTCCACAATCTTATTGCGCTTTACATCAAAGGCTGAATTGTTTAGCGCAGCATTGTCATCACAAGACAATAGTGCCATATTAGAGAGGGAATGGATATACTCGCTATCGGTATCCTCTGACAAAACTAGACTAACTTCATTGAATATCTCGTCAAAAATAGGTCTCGTTATTTTTATATCTCCTTTGACTATGAGTTCCATCTTTTCAATAAGTTCATCATTTTGCCCTACTAATGACACCGCTTTGACAGAATCAATGTGCAGATAGATCCACTCAATCCATAACTTCTCTGATTTTAAGCCTTCTGATTGCTGAGCATGAATGTGTTCTAGGCTCCATGTGGAATTATTATATATGCAGAATGGAAATCGTTGATAAACCCCTTTACGAAGAATTGATTCTACATTAAAGAGTAGTAGTAAACGATTAATCTCATATTTGTCGTCCTCATAGTTCAAATCCCTATAAGTTTCGTCATCTTTTATTTTCTTAAAATTGATAGATTCAGCTATGAATTCATTTAACTGTTGGCGAAAAAGGCTCTTACTCTTACCACGGGCAAGATTGAAAATTTCAGGCATGGTCTTATATCCAGAAGCGATAAGATAACCTATCTTATGATAGAATTCGTTATCAGAATACCAATCTTTTATTTGGAGAAAATCATGTTGAATGGCACGCCAAACGGTATCGACAGACTCATCCTTTATCTTTTTATCAAAGCGGTTGAATGTTTCGTAAGGGTCAATTTCCTGGCCAGTAATTCCTACCATCATTTCGTATATAATCTGGATTCTTGTAGGATATTTGCCTGGATCTTTTTTAGTAATAAAAGACCAAAGCTCATCATTTCCGCTTCTAAGTTCCTTTTCCATACTATCCAATTGTATGGACATCTCTGTCTGATCCTTATCTTTATCTGGGTCGTCTGCTTTTTTTCCATTAAGTAACAATGCGCGAATCAATTCGGCATTTGTAAGGCCTATCTTTCCAATATTAAGACGAGTAAAAAGTGCTATTGGATCTTCATCATCGCCTACTTCGTACCAAATAACTTTAGTGTTGTTGAAGAGGAATCCCCTAAGTTGGTACATAGCATCACCAATTGCATTATCATCGCCATTGAAAAGTTGTCCAGCCCATAGCTTTATGCACTCATTTGCTTTATAGATATGATAAAAATCAATATTGTTGTGGGCATTTTCTTCCGTTATATTATTCAAGAAGGAAGAAGTTGACTCTCTAGTCTCATATTCAAGAGTGTATTTTATTTCTGTCCTCGGAATATATTCCTGCTTGATAAAGTTTAAGAGAATGAGAATCGTCGTAAATCTTTGCTGGCCATCAATTAATTCATATTTATCTTCGACATCTTTTCGCTTAAGGACAATAGGCTGCAAACAGTAAGTTTCTTGTTTTTTCAAACAACTACTCCAAATATCATTAAGTAGAGCTTCCACTTGAGGTTCTGACCATCTATAACCTCGCTGATAATTAGAAACATAGAAGGTTCCTTTTATTTCACCAATAGGTTTCGTGTCCAAAAATACTTTGTCTGTCATATTCGATATTTTATAGTTTTCTGTTATTTAATCAGTAACGATTGCAAAAGTACAAAAAAATGTGAGAAAAATAATAAAACGCCAAAAATAATTCAAAAATGATTACTCAAAATAGAACACAGGCGTTTGTCCTTTTGCACTCAGTTCGTCGAGTTCCTTTTTCCAACGAACCTCATCGTCGTTCTGTGGAATCCGGTCCCCCCTCCACAAATGCAAGGCTACCAAATCAGAATCAAAATCGGGAGAGTTGATATACTCTTCGTAGGATGAGTACTCCTTTCCAAAAGGGTCTTTATACATTATTCTGTCCTCGTATTAATCTACATAAATCCTGCTGGCCGCATCGCGCAATAACGTTCGAACCACTGGCGCTTCTCTGGTGTTCCCATCTCATAGTCCCCGTTAATGACACAACCTTGTTGCAGGTCATCGGCAACGGAGAGGATAACATCATGCAGTTCTATGTGTTCTTTGAACTTCTGAGGAATAGCCTTGTACCCCACAATGGCACCAATGATATTGCCAGCTACAGCACCTGTAGAATCACTATCGCCATCGTGGTTAACGGCAGCAATAAGAACTTTTTCGGAACTGTCGATATGCCGGGCTACGGCATAAATTGCTATAGCTAAAGTCTCTTCGCCAACCCAGCCCTCACCAAGGCGACTGATATTTTCAACATCGCTCAATTCGTTTTCTGCAAGCAACAATGCACGCTCTATAAGTTCACGTTGTCGTTCTACATAATTGTGGAACACTTCGCCAATAGGTTTCTCTTGATCCCAAGTCACATCAGATACATTATTTCTAACCACAAGACTGGGCAACAGCTGCAAAGCCTCGTTGACTATAGCTGTAAAACGCTTTACTGCTGAGAATTTTTCAAGTCCTTCGAATCCACCATCCTTCACGATGCGATAGATGATGTGCGTCATCACTAAAGCTGGAATCCAACCCAATGGATGCTTATGCGTCAGACGGGCTATCTCACCACCAGCCACATCGATCTCTTCAATCCCATATCTCGTCTCGTGACAAGCACAAAAAAGTGGCCAAGGCGCTACACGCATCACGCCACCACAGCCCTTGCTGTTGTTCTGAGGAGTACGGTCATCTTTCATTTCCTTGATAGCCATCAGACAGGTATTGCCAGGAGCACGACGCGAATAGAACTCAGGTAGAGCACTCAGCCAAGTGTGGCGATTGGAACAATGCTTATCGTCCTGTGCCATGACCTCCTCATACGATTTCATCTGTGTGTCGTACCAGTCTTGATAGGCACACTCCACGTAATACTCTGGAGAAGCGCCAATGCCTCGCATATACCAACGAGTGAGCCCTATCAGTATGCCGTTGGCCGTAAACAGCGTCATCTGCGTATCGTCGCTGATTTCTGCTATGCCATTGACCAGTTCATACTGAGTAATGCCTGATGGACCATATTTTGCGATAATCTCTGAATAGCGGTCAAATTCCACCGCATAACCCAATGCATCGCCTGCTGCTCCACCAATTAGGGAGCCACGCACAAGGTCGAGTTTATTATCTTTATTCTGCATTTTCGTCGAATTTATGTCAATCCATTACATTCAATTATATTAGTTTGTAAAAACGGCAGCGAGCAGACCGCTCCGTTACGGAATCCAATGTGGATTGGCCACCGAAGGATACCTCCCGTCTGCTGGGTTAGCATAGCTTGGATTCAATTTAGTATTTACTTTCCGTCAAGATATCTTCATGCTTTCAACTTTTCATACATAAGAACAAAGCACACAAATCAGAACTATCATTCCAGCAAGAATCCATGTAGTCCTTTCAACAACACTCGCTGATTTACGAACGCCTATTATGCGTTTGTAATCACTAAACGTTGAGGCTAATCCGCCGCCCTTTGATTCCTGAATGAGCACAACACCAATCATTAATGCTGCTAACAGAACAACTAAGATTGCTAATAGCATATACATCTTCAATCTTTTTTATGAATTAAACTATAATTGATGATGCAAAGATAGCGTCACATTGTTTCAAATCACGGAACAACCTCCAGCGTTAACACTTATTTAACAGTTTTGCCTTTCTTCTTATAACGATCGATAGCACCTTGATGCCATTCAACCATTTCGTCTGCCAAAGATTGTGGAGCCAGTACCTCCAACCATCCGCCACGAGAAAAAATCTTAGCTTTGAAATCGTCTGTTAGTTTAAGATAAAGTTCAAAGTCGGTATATTCATCTGTGGCATTTATCTCCCGCTGAGAATGGTGAAGTGGCAAGTCACGCAAGTAATAACGCTCATTTCCGTATGCTCTCAAAACAATCCGCTCCGTTTTGGCATGAGAATTTACCACAATGCCAAAGCTGTCGCTGAAATATGTTGCCGCATCGAAATCATCTGGCATCTTAAACTTCTTGTCACTGATCTCGACTTTCTCCATCCTGTCGAAAGAGAAAGTTCCCAGGTTATCGCTGTCCTCATACTTGCCAAGCAGATACCAACGGCGTTGGAATAGTTTTACGCAGAATGGAGCCAATATGAAAAGCGTGCTGGACGCAGACGTATATCGCCGATATTTAATGTTCACCATACGGTTCTCCTTCATGGCAGCAATCACCTGATGCAACTTTTCATCTCCAGATGGAATGTTCTCCAGCAGAATGCGATTATATAAACTGCTGCTCTCACCAACCATATTGCTTACACTCAGAGTTGATAGCATCCAGTTCTGAACAGAGTCCTCGTGTAACACATCTTTATTACCGATAAAGTACTTATTCCCATTCTTCTTATCACAGTCGATGAATATGCCAAAAATATCCTCTATAGCACATTTGTGACGATAAAAAGTTGTGCGAGCCATCTCAACTCCACCGCTCATTCCCGTCTTGATCCATCGTTTGTTGATATCGGAAAAGGTGATACTCCCTGCCTGATGAATAGTTTCCACCAGCCAGATGTATTCCTTGAACAATGTTGGTTTCTTCATGTTGACATTATTTGTGTGTGCAAATATAATCAAAAATAACGAGGTTATGATAATTCCTGAACATAAATTAAGAAAAAGAGTGGTCTTTTCTCTTGATATGGAAACATTCCCTATGGATTTCTACTTGCAATTCCACAATGATGTTCTATAGAAGGGCGTAGCTTCGCGGTCTGACAGGTGCTGATAGTGCTTGATAATCTGCACCTTGATGTTATCCAGTTCGCGGTTAATCTGCAATGCCTCCTTGCTGCGCCCTTTGGCACAATTCCCCTTTACATCCCACATGTCAAGCGGAATCGTCTTCTTACAGCTGAACTGCGACTGCGTTCGGTTAATCGGACTTGGCTTTGCCGCTTGCCTTAAGCAAGAACCCTGCCCATGATAACCCTGCATTATAGCCGCCCCTTACCAAGGGGCTCTAAATGTTCACATAGAACAGAATGTTAAAAGTACTTCTCATGTTTCTTATTCCTTTTTTAATTTTGGCTGCAAAACTACTATTTCTTTCGGCATCCATCGCTATGCAAAATATAGCAGTTTGTGGAATAAGAACGGGTTACGATTTGGCAACCTAACTCCTTCATCAATCCTCCCAAATTTGCTATTTGACCCAAATTGAACTTCCTCGTTCTTACCCGTCTTGCCTTTATTTCAGGCCGAATTGCGTTAATCTTCCAAAATCGCTTCGCTTTTACAAGCTTTTTTCGTAACTTTGCCATTAAAAATGGCGAACTTACTCCGTCTCGGCAAAAAAAGAAACAAATTTCTTTGTTTTGCTCTCGACTTTTCGTAACTTTGCAGCGCATAAACACGTATCGGTATTATGAAGATATTCCAAAGTTCCCTGTTTCGCGCCATGTGCGCCATCGTGGTGGGTGTGCTCATCCTGAAGTATCCGCAGGACGGAGTGACGTGGCTGACGATTGCTGTTGGCGCCTTGTTTCTGATTTCAGGCATCATCGCCCTGATAGCCTACTGGCATGCCCGTAAGAATGCTGGTGAGTATATCATCACCGATCAGCAGGGCCGTGTAATCTCAGGCAGCCAGCCCACATTCCCCATCGTGGGTGTGGGCAGTGTCATCCTGGGACTGACGCTGGCGCTGACGCCTGGCGTATTTGTCAACGGACTGATGTATATTCTGGGAGCCATCATGATACTGGGTGGCATCAACCAGCTGATGGCCCTCGTGTCGGCTCGTCGCTTGGGCAGCATACCGTTTGGGTTCTGGGTGGCTCCGTCGCTGATACTGATTGTCGGGCTGTTCGTCATTCTGAAACCTATGGAGAGTGCCGAACTGCCCTTGCTGATACTGGGCTGGTGCTGTCTGCTGTATGGTGTGACAGAAATCATCAACGCCCTGAAGATCCGCAGCATCCGTAAGATGGCCGATCGTCAGAGCGTTGAGACAACTGTTGCCGAAGAGATATCGTCACACATTGGTGACGATACCCTCGATGTAGGTCTTCAGAATGTGGATGCCAGTCCTATTGTCCCCTCCCCAGGGAATGATTAAATCGGCAAACTTCTTCGTAGGTTCGATGAACTGGTCGTGCATGGGCTTCAGCACACGCTCATAGCGATCGAGCACCATGTCGACAGTACGTCCGCGTTCCACCACATCACGCCTGATGTTTCTGATGAGTCGCACATCGGCATCCGTATCCACAAAAATCTTCAGGTCCATCATGTCGCGCAGCTTCTTGTAGTGCAGGGTCATGATACCCTCTAATATGATGACGGGTTTAGGTTCCACATGTATCGTTTCAGGCAGACGATTTGAAATCAGGTACGAATAGGTGGGCTGTTCCACAGCCTGACCGTTCTTCAGCATCTTGATATGCTCCGTCAGCAACTTCCAGTCGAAGGCGTCCGGGTGGTCGAAGTTGATGGCCCGACGCTCTTCGTCAGTCATTCCCGTCGTATCGTTGTAATACGAGTCGAGGGGGACGACTGCTGCACAATGTGGGGGCAGTGCACTGGCGATTCTCTTGACGACGGTGGTCTTTCCTGAGCCCGTTCCGCCTGCAATTCCGATAATGGTCATTTTTTTTCTTTATTTCGTTATTTCGTTATAACGTTATTACGACATTTCGATGTTTCGATGTTTCGATGTTACTTCGCGGCCTTCACTAAGTAAACCAGCGTGGGCAGGTGGTCGCTGTAGCCATCAAGCCAGACACCACCGGCATGGGTACGCAGGGGATTGCCCTTGTACTTGCCTTCCTGCTGGAACAGGTAGTCGCGACGGAAGATCTGTGGCTGGAACAGAGTCAGGCCGTCATACTTCTTGGTACCCTCCAAATCCAACAGGTTGCGTGACAGGATAATCTGGTCGAACAGGTTCCACGCGTTATTATAAGATAAGGTACCCGTACCACTATCATGAATCTTCCAGAAGGGATTATACAGGCCGCCTTCCTCTACTTCTTCCATGTTGCGACGGGCTCCCAGAGCTACTGACATAGAGGGATCCTTCGGGTCGTCGTTCATATCACCCATGATGATGAGTTTCACGTTGGGATCGTCCTGCTGCAGCGAGTCCTTGACGACACGCAGCTGCTTGCCACCCAGCTCACGATAGTAAGAGACTGCACCACGTGAAGGCAGGTGGTTGACGATGATGGTGACATGCTCGTCAGCCAGTGTACCACTGACTACGAGGAAGCCACGCGTTGCGCGTCCCTTTTCGATATCATCCTGATTCTCATATACATAGGGCACCAACTTTACATCACGAATTGAATACTGTGCAGGATTGTAGAGCAGGCCGCAATCCACACCACGCTGGTCAGGACCCTCGATGTGTACGAACTGGATGTTACGCTCCTTCAGGACAGGCTCGTTACAGAGATCAGTCAGACAGTGGGCGTTCTCCACCTCAGAGACACCGATGGCTGCACAGCCGTATGGCAGCTTGTCAGTTCCCATCTCAGACAGCACGCGAGCCATGTTGCGCAGCTTGTGAGTGTACTTCATCTCCGTCCACTTGTTACGACCCTCGGGCAGATACTCATAGTCGTTATGCCCTTCATCATGCTGGGTGTCGAAGAGATTTTCAAGGTTATAGAAACCGATGGCATAAGCACTCAGTTTACGATCCTGAGCGAGTGCACTGACTGTTCCTATCAGGAACAGAATGCTGATAATTGATAACAGTTTTTTCATATAGTTTCAGATTTATGTTGCGAAGTTAGTGATTATTTTTGAGAATCTCGCAGTTTTTTTGAAAAAAGTTTCATAAACCCATTGTTTTTTTCATTTTATTTACTATCTTTGCAGCAAATAAATAAATTTACTACTAAAAAAATAAACTTATGCTTATGAAAGAAAAGCTGACATTAGCAGTGATGGCTCTATCCATCGCCACAACGGCTTTCGCCCAGACTGAAGAACCCAAGCAGGATGATGGGCAGGCAGCCATTGCGAACGAGCAGACCTTCACTTTCACGGAAGCTCAGCTGGGCGAAGATGACGACATGTCGCAGAACGTGACGATTATCTCGTCGAACCAGAACATCTATGCATCGCAGGTGGGTTTCACCTTTAGCCCCATGCGCTTCCGCTACCGTGCTTTTAACCAAAAGTACAACGAGATCTACATCAATGGTGCCCAGATGAACGACATGGAGTCAGGACAGTTCCGCTACTCACTCGTGGGTGGTCTGAACCAGCAGACCCGTGGCGTGGAAAACGCACTGCCATTTGAGGTGAACAGCTTCGCGATGTCCGGAATGGCTGGTTCCAACAACTACAACTTCCGTCCCAGCGCAATGGCAACAGGCCAGCGTCTGACGCTGACCGGCGCCAACCGCAACTACACCATTCGTGCCATGTACACCTACAACAGCGGCCTGCGTCCTGACGGATGGGCCTTCTCAGGCAACATCACCTATCGCTGGGCCAGCATGGCAACGTCGAACGTGGCTGGTACGTTCTACAACTCGCTCTCCTATTTCTTCGGAGCCGAGAAGAAACTGAACGACAAGCACGCGCTGAGCATCGTCACATGGGGTAACCCCACAGAACGTGCCGGACAGGGTGCGTCGACTGACGAGATGTACTGGCTGGCCAACGATCGCCACTACAACCCCTACTGGGGCTACCAGAACGGCAAGAAGCGTAACTCTCGCGTTGTCAACGACTTCGCCCCCACCCTGCTGATGACGTGGGACTGGGACATCAACCAGAAGACCAAGCTGACCACCACGCTGACTGGTCGCTATGGTATCAACAAGAGCACACGTCTGCAGTATAACAACGCAGAGAACCCAACCCCCGACTACTGGAAGAACATGCCTTCAAGCTACTTCGATGTGTGGTATCCTGAAGATGTCAACTATCGTACGGCAGCCTGCTATGATGATTTCATACGAGCACGTACTTATTTAAC
This sequence comes from Prevotella sp., assembly GCA_045131435.1. GTDB lineage: Bacteria > Bacteroidota > Bacteroidia > Bacteroidales > Bacteroidaceae > Prevotella. The sequence goes on along the minus strand of JBGUQW010000116.1, from coordinate 34,908 downwards.
CAGTAGCGAAGAGGCCCGTCAGATCCAGTGGGACCGTCTGTACTATGCCAACCTGGCAGGCAATGCTGAAGGCCGCGACGCCATGTACTACGTCTACGCCAGACGTAACGACAACTTCAACCTGGCTCTGTCGTCAACCTTCAAGACCGAACTGAACAAGTATGCCGTGCTGAACGGTGGTATCCAGCTGGCACACAATACAGGCATGCACTTCCAGACGATGGAAGACCTGCTGGGTGCCAACACCTTCCATAACCTGAACACCTATGCCCTGGGTACCTATCCCATGGGCGACCCCCATATCTATTACGATATGAACAACCCCACGGGCGAGGTGAAGAAAGGCGACCGTTTCGGCTACGACTACAACCTGCTGGTAAGGAAAGCCAACCTGTGGTCATCATACCGTTACAAGAAAGGTGCGCTGGCAACATACATTGCTGGCCGCATCGGTGGTGTCACCATGCAGCGCGATGGTAAGATGCGCAATGGTGTTGCAGAAGCTCTCGGCATCTCGTCATACGGCAAGAGCGGCACGGGTAAGTTCCTGGACGGCGGACTGAAGGGTGGCCTGACCTACAACCTGGGTGGTGGTAGCACTGTCCACGTGGGACTGGGCTACGAGCTGAAGGCTCCTCAGGCCTCAACGGCTTTCGTATCGCCTGAAATCAGCAACGACTTCGTCCACGACCTGAAGAACGAGAAGGTGTTCAGCTCTGAGCTGGCCTACCAGTTCGAGACCTCCTGGATGAAGGCCAACATCAGCGGATACTACAGCAGCCTCTCAGACGTGACGGAATGGTCACAGTTCTTCTATGACGATATCAACTCGTTCTCATACGTGTCGATGAAGGGTATCAAGAAAGCCTACTACGGTCTGGAATGGGGTCTGAACTTCAAGGTGACGCCTTCGTTCAGCATCAAGACCCTCGGCACCATCAGCGAGGCCAAGAACACGAACAATGCCGATGTGGTGTACATGAATGCCACAGAAGGAAAATACTATGGCGACATTGTATATAATAAGAACATGCGCGAAGGCGGCACACCGCTGACAGCCCTCAACCTGACGCTGAGCTACAATGCCAAAGGCTGGTTCATCGACGTCAAGGGCAACTGGTACGACCGTATCTATCTCTACTACTCTCCCTCGTTGCGCTATAAGTCAACACTCGACAACCGTCAGGCTAACTACGAGAAGAGCGGCATTGCTGCCACGAAGGTCTACGAGATCAACGAAGCTGGCGACAAGGTGCTCATTGAAGACGCTGTCGCTCAGGAGAAGGGCAAGGGCGGATTCATGCTCGATGCCTCTATCGGTAAGAGCATCCGCCTGAAGAAAGGACAGCTCTCCATCAACCTGCAGCTGACCAACCTGCTCAACAACACGAGCATCGTGACTGGCGGCTACGAGCAAAGCCGAAGCAGCTACTCTGTGAATACGACTACGGGTGAGGTTGGCAATGCCCGCGTCTACAAGTTCGACCGTAACCCGAAGAAGTACTACGCCTACGGTATCAACGGTATGCTGAACATTGGTTATAGATTCTAAAAACACGGACGATTATGAAGACTACAAAGTATATTCTCTTTGCACTGGCCATCTTCGGACTGGCTACGTCGTGCCACGATAGCGGAGACTGGGATGTTCCTTCAACAGGAGAAATCATCAGCGCTTATGGCAATCAGAACATTCAGCCCACAAATGTGAAGACAATTGCTGAGCTGAAGGCACTCTATAGCAATGAAATCAACAACAACAGCCTGAAACAGGTGACAAAACCCCTGCAGATTGTAGGTCTCGTCAATGGTAATGACGAAGGCGGCAACATCTACAACGCCATATACGTTCAGGACAACACCGGTGCCATCGCCATCAGCGTTGGACAGGGTGGTCTCGCAGGACCCTTCGCTGTCGGCCAGCCAGTCATCATCGAACTGGAAGGTCTCTACGTCGGAGGCTATGGCAAACAGGCACAGATAGGTACCACCTACACCAATCCCAACAAGGAAGGGGCTACCCCACAGGTGGGTCGCATGAGCCGCTATTTCTGGCAGAACCACTATCGCCTGCTGTTACCCACCGACGAACTGGCTGCTGGCATGTCTGTAGCTCCCATCGAGGTGAAGTGGAACTTCAATACCCTAGATATCGCTGCTGACTGCGCCAAGCTCATCACGCTGAAGGGTGTAGAACTGGCCGAGGCAGACGGTACTGCCGTCTTTGCTCCCAACGATGGCAGCGTCAGCCTGACAGCCAACTGTGCCAACCGCATTATTTCAGGACTGAGCAATGTCGTGCTGCGCACCAGCACCTACGCAGACTTTGCCAACAAGCCAATGCCTACTGGACGTGTAGACATCACTGGCGTTGCCACTCGTTACAACGACACCTGGCAGCTGCTGATGCGTACAGACAAGGACATCGTGGAATCGAGCACAGAGCCTGCTCCCGTTGCCACACCTGCAGGTTCAGGCACACAGGCCGATCCTTACAACGTAGCCGGTGTCACACAGTTCACCAAGGGACTGGCTGCCGACAAACAGTCGGACAAGGACATCTATACCAAGGGATATATCGTATCCGTATCCGACATCGACACTGATGGCAACTTCGGAAACGCCACCTATCTCGTTTCTGACCAGAAGGACGGCTCAACTGGTACGTTCCAGGTTTATCGCGGCTTCGGCTTGAACGGCGATAAGTTCAACAAGTCTACTACCAGAATCATCAAGGCTGGCGACGAGGTCATCATCAAGGGTAAGGTGGTCAACTACAAGGGCAATACACCACAGTATGCCCAGGGAAGCACATTAGTATCCATTAAGTAAGAAAAACAATAATAAAAATATAAGACTATGAAAAGAATAGCAAGTTATCTGATTGCGTTGGCCACAATGGCCTTCACATTCACAAGCTGTGAGGATGTGCCCTCCCCCTTCGGAGAAATCGTGAAACCCTCCGGCGAAGAGAAAGTAGTGATAGATCCCGCAGGATCGGGTACTGAGGCTGATCCGTATAATGTAGCAGCAGTCGTTGAGTTGTGTTCAGGCTTGGCCTCAGGCTCACAAACTGACAAAGATGTCTATGTCAAGGGTATCGTCACCGAAATAAAGGATATAGACACTTCAGGCACTTACGGCAATGCTACCTACTGGATTTCCGACGATGCTGATGGCAAGGCAAACAAGTTCTACATCTATCGTGGTTTCGGACTGGGTGGCAAGAAGTTTAACGAGGGTGCCACACCTGTTAAAGCAGGCGACAAAATCGTCATCAAGAGCCCAGTGATGAACTATAATGGCACTTATGAGACAGTACAGAACAAATGTATCATCGTCGAACTGAACGGTGTCAAGGACAGCGGATCTGGTGGTGGCGACACACCATCTGGTACTGATATCGGTTCAAAGGATGCTCCTATCACCTGTGCCAAGGCTCTTGAGTTGATCAAGGCTCTGGCAGACGGTGGTGAGAGCGATGGCAATGCCTTTGTAAAGGGTAAGGTCATTAAGGTCACCACTAACCAAGAAAACTTTGAAAAGTATGGTAATCTGAACTATCTCATCTCTGATGATGGTTCAGAGGCCAATGCCATCACTGTCTACAGTGGTGATGGTCTGAATGGTGAAAAGTTCAAGGGTATCACTGATTTGGCTGCTGGCGACGAAGTTATCGTTTATGGTAAGCTCTACAAGTATGTCAACAAGAGCGGTCAGATGACACCAGAGATCAACAAGGGCAACTATTTGGTTAGCCTCGTCAAGGGCTCTGGCGGTGGTGACACGCCAACTCCTTCTGGTGGAAATATGACCAAGGCCGTTTCAGGGACAGCAGTTACTTTAACAAGTTCTTCAGTAACTGGTTCTGATGAGGTAACAGTAGACTTCAATGCTCAGGGATGGGCTGATAAGGCTGCTCCGACAACAGTAACGTTAAGTAATGGCACAACGATAGAATTTGGCGCAGGTGAGAATGGTACCAATTCTCCTGTTTTCTATTCAGCTACGAAGGGCGTACGCGTCTATGCAAAGAATACGATTACTGTCAAGGGTTCAAAAGCTATTGCAAAGATTGTCATGAACTGTGACTCTTACAACGGAACAGACTATATTGGCAATGACATGCTATATGCTAAGGAAGAAGGAAAGACTGTTACCATTTGCAACGACCACACAGAGGCTAAGGGAGGTACGCAACTGCGCATTCAAGCCATGGTCATCACCTTCGAAGGTGAAGGATCTGGTGGTGGAGAACAAGGTGGCGGTGGCGAATCCGGCGGCGGTGGTACTGCTTCAGGAACTGGCACACTTGACAATCCGCTGACAGCAGCTCAGATATACGACATCGTAGCTGCTATGGATAAAGACAAGACGTCATCTGAAGATTACTATGCAAAGGGTAAGATCTGCAGTATCAAGTACGAATATAGTACAGATTATGGAACAGCAACCTTCAATATTTCAGACGACGGCAGTACTAGTGGCAAAGAATTTACAGTTTATAGTACCTACTATCATGCCGACGGCCAGAAGTGGACAGCAAACGACACTCAGATTAAGAAAGGTGATGAAGTTATCATTTGCGGAAAAGTCATTAACTATGGTGGCAACACACCAGAATTTGCCAGCAAGAAGAGCTATGTTGTGAAAATAAATGGAAAGTAACTAGTTCCTATCCATATCCCAAAAGCCGCAACACCACGTTGCGGCTTTTTCTTTTTCCTTACCAGCGTGACCTTGTTTCTTTTCCCTTCTACTCTGGGGGCATGGTCTGTGTTTTCGGCTTCCCCTCAGAGAGTATCATGCCAACGATAATAAGCATGCTGCCAAGCAGGAACCAAATGGTGATATGCTCGTGAAGCAGCCACCAGGCAAAGAGAATGGTGGTGATGGGGTTGAAGTATACCCAGTTGGTGGCCACCACAGCCCCTAACTTACTGATTACCCAGTTCCACATGACATAGCACAGCATGGAGGCTATCACACCAAGGAACAACAGGTTCCAAAGCACGTCGCGACTTAGGATGACCTCCAGTGACGGAAAGCCGGGATTGACAATATAATATGGTAGAATGGTGACAAGACCATAGAAGAACACCTTGCGTGTGATGAAAAGCGAATTATATCGTTGCAGAGCCGTCTTCATCAGCAGCGAGTAGAACGCCCAGCAGAGACAGGCTCCGAATGCCAGCAGGTCGCCCTTTGGTGACAGGTGCAGTACGAAATGGCCGTTGAGCACCACCACTGCCATTCCCAGACATGCTATCACTGAACCCAGAGCCTGCGTTTTGGTGAAGTGCTCCGTCTTGCGATAGACAATGGCTACCAGCAGCATGGCAAACAACGGACAGGTACACACGATGAGTGACGTATTGGTTGCTGTGGTATATAGCATGGCAGCATTCTCTGACAAGAAATACACGGAACCTCCAGTGATGCCCAGCAGCACCATCAACAGCTCGTCAACCCACGAATCGGCAAACAGCTTGAACGACTGTCTGGTCAGCAGGCACCCTGCCACCATCAGCACATAGGCAATGATGAAACGCAGCGTAAAGATCTGTGCTGGCGACAGGCCGTTCTGGAGCAGTATCTTCGTAAACACGAATGTACTGCCCCAAATGGCTACCGTCAGGAATGCCACGAGATGATATTTATACCTATGTATCTGCATTGACCTATATGAAAATGGTGCAAAATGCGGTAAAACCGCGTTGATTATTACAATGCAAAGGTACAAAGAATTCCGCACACTTTCAGAAAAACGGGAAATTATTTTCTTAATCAATGTTAATGAGCAAAGTCTCGATGTCCTTGTACCTCAGAATGTCAAATTCTTTCTTGGCTACAAAAGTGCCCGAATGCCCGAATGCCCGAATGCCCGTTAATGGCTATTCAAATTAACATATTAATATAAAATATATTATATATATATATAATATATTTTAAAGTTCAATTTCTTCTTATCGGGCATTCGGGCATTCGGGCATTCGGGCATTCGGGTATTTCGCCGGAACCCCTTTGTAGATCCGAGTGGAGCGCATGTTGGCAATATGCCCATTTGTACCCGTTTCGTAGTACAACAGAAAAGCGACATCCATGAAAAAAATCGGAAACGGGTACTTCCACAAAAGCTAATGTAAAAAAAATATGAATGAAGTTCGCACGTCACACTCTGGCCAAGGTCAGAGAAGGATGGAGCGCAAAGGGTAGGATTAGGGCGTTTCCCTGGGAGAAACGTGAGGCTTCCTTGGGAGAAACCTGAGGTTTGTCTGGGAGAAGCCTGAGCTTTCATCGTCACAAGCCTGACGCTACATTGCCACAAGACGGGCTTCGACCTGACAGTGTCTAAGTGTGGCTCGTAACCCTGTTGTTTTCTCGTAAACGTTTACGAGTTATTTTAGAGTTTTTTATAAAGGAAAAACATGGAAATATCAATTATATTTCGTACCTTTGCGGTCTACGTTACTACTAACGCAAGACTGTTAAGCATCAAAAGCAAAACAAAATATTAACTCTAAAAACTTATAATTATGAAGTACAAACTTTTACGATTATCACTTCTGAGTATGCTCTGCATGCTGTTTGGAGGGGGCATCTATGCTGCACTCCACGAAGCAACGAACGATGACGTAGTGTATAGCCTGATAGTGCCGAAGACCAGCGGTAATAGCGACTATACAAAAGTTTACGACGTCACAGTCGACGAACTGACATGGAGTGTCCCTGGCAACCAGGCAGCTAATGACGGATTAAGACTTGGCGGCAAGGCTATCGAGGGCGTCGACCGTGTCATTACCGGTAAGAGTGCCATTCCTGCCGCAGTAGGAAAGATTGTCATCAACCACTTAGGAAACACATCCGACAAACTCGTACTTAATTCAATTACCCTTACGGTTGCCTCAGATGCTGCTTTCGCCAATGTCGTTGAAACCAAGCAGTTGATAAAGGATACTGACTTCACCTACAAAAAGACCACAGAAGGCACCATCGAGATTACGCCTACAGGAGATCAGTGGGATGCAAACTCATACTACAAATTTGCATTTAACCTCACAAATCCGAACAACAGCAATTACGCCTTCACAATTGTATCGATTGTGTTCTATGCACCTGGTACCACCGACAACCGCACAGCCACAACCGTGACGTTTGCTGACGGCTATGCCACATCAGGTGCTGTTGGCACTCAGATTGACCTGCCCACTGCTACTGTAAAAGCAGGCGACAATCCCATCAATGCCACTGTCACATGGAGCAGCAGCAACGAAGACGTAGCTGAAATCGTCAACAACAAGGTTAGCCTGAAGGCTGCCGGCACCGCTGACATCACAGCATCATTTGCAGGCGACAACAGCAACAAGCCCAGCAGTGCCAGCTATACGGTGACGGCCTATGGAGCCACATACACCACACTCAGCGCCTTACAAGAGGCAGCAACGGCTACCAGCACGCCTGTGCAGATTACATTTAATAATGTTTACGTAACGGCAGTAAAAAACAAGAACGCCTATCTGGCAGATGCCGACGGCTATGGTGCGCTGATTTACACCGACGGCCACGGACTCACGGCAGGAAAGGTCCTCAACGGAACCACCCAGGCCAATCTGGTACTGTATAAAGGATATACCGAGCTGACAGACTTCTCAACGACGGGCTTGGAAATCACAGACGGAGAATACACGCCGATAACAAAGACCATCGATGCGCTGACAACTGCCAACCAGTGTGCAGTGGTTACGCTGAAGAACGTTACCTACAGCGCAACAGACGTTGCATTCTCTGACGGCACAAACAGCATTAAGTATTACGACACCTTTGGCGCAGCCGTCACACTTACAGACGGTGCTGCTTACGACGTAACGGGTGTTGTCGTCCTGTTCCAGAGCAATAATGAAACTGTTCTCGAGATTTGCCCACGCACAGCTGACGATGTTGTTGAAGCAGCAACTGTCGACCCTGCCGGATTCCGTGACATCAAGCTGAATCTGATGGAGCATCCCGAAGTGCTGACAGAAGCTCCCGTATACATCACCGTAGCCGCTGACGGTACTATCGGCACTACCGACAATGCCGAGAATGCCGCTGCCACCATTACCGGAAAGGTTCACAACAGCTATGGAAGTTCAAACTTTACTGCCAGCGTGCCTGTGCAGGGTTGCGTAAAGATTACCTATGCCACCCACGACTATGGCAACGACATCACTGTCACCAACAGTGAAGGTGCAGAGGTGGCCAAGCTCAACACCATGGGCGACAAGTGGATGAGCGACCACAGCAACGTTGCAGTAGCTTACTATCGTACCAATGCTCCTACTACGCTACACTTCAGCAAAGCCAGCTTCAACCCCTACTTCGCTGTAGAGGCCATCGACGAGGCTGACCTGCCCCCAGTAGTGGAAACGGCAACCGTCACCTTTGCCTTAGGCAACCAGGCAGCAGAAGGTGTTGTTCCTAATCCTATTACCGTTGTTAAAGGTGAAACTGTACATTTCCCAGCCAACTACACGCTGTATGTCGAAGGCAAGACCTTGAAATACTGGATGGACGCTGAAGGAAACGTTCTTAGCGATGGTGTCCTGGATGACGACATTACTGTCTATCCGTACTTTGAAGCCAACACGGCAAACCTGGCCGACCGTACAGAGCCCGTCACCGTTACTTACAACCTGAGCGGTTACAACGACTATCCGAAATATAAGTTCGAGGGTAATAACGGCATCATGGTAACTCAGGCCACTGTCAACGAAAAGACCATTGACGTGAAGGTGGACGTAGACGCTACTGGTGGTAAGTTTGCTCATAACGGATCTGGCTGGCATCAGGTGAACCAAGGTGCCAAGGTAACTGTTCCTTCTTGTAAGGGCGCTACTATCGCTGTAAGCACCTATAATGACGAGACTGGTGCATCAATGACCTTCGCAGGCAATGCCGGTACTGCAGACAATAAGGTTGTCAGCTATACCGCTACTGCTACGGATGCTACCTGCGAGATTGCACAGATGGCTAACAACTACTGGAATAAGCTGGAGGTCACTCTGCCTGTTGTAGAACAAGGTGGTGACGAGCCCGTTGATGGAGCACCTGTTACTGCTACCTGGGACTTCCAGAACAAGATTCCTGCAAGTATTGTCGATGTAAACATTCAGGGTGCTGATGCTACTGGTACAGTCGATTCTGACGTGGAAGGCATCAAGCTCAACGTGCTCGCTGCTGTAGCTGGTACGAATATCAAGCTGCAATACAATAGTCAAGGCTATGCACAGTTTAACCAGAACACCTGCATACAGGTTCCAGTGGTTAGCACAAGCGATGTTGTAACTGTCGTGAGCTATCCCGGCCAGTCAAAATACACTGTTGGCGGAGAGGATGCAACAGGTCAGAACGAATTCAGCCATACAGCAACAGCTGCTGAAGTCAAGAAGGGCTTCGTAGAGATCATCGCTTCTGGTACAGCATATATTTACTCAATCAAGGTGGTTCAGAATCCGTCACTTCCACCTGTTGGTCCCGTACTGGTTGAGAAGTCCATCTACAAGACAGACTTCAGCGAGTGGACAACGTTCAGTGCATCAACCACTGATCCTGTCGTAGTGAACAAGACCACCAAGTACACCAACGAGAATCTTGACTTCTCTGTATTCAATACGGCCCTGATGACCACTGAAGACAGCAAGTTCGCTAACTACACCACCCTGCCCCACAACACGCTGAGAGCAGAGAAGGCTGCTGACCCATACGTTACCACCACTGCACTGGGCAACATCACGAAGGTGCGCTTTGTCCATGGTGCTACTGGTGGCAGTCGCGGATGGAAGCTGGAAGCCAAGGGTGATGGAGATGCCGACTGGGTAGTAATCTCTGACAGCTATGCCAACCCCAGCTCATGGTGCGAGGTGACGAAGGACATCAACAAGACCAACTGTCAGCTGCGCTTCACCAACCTGACAAGCAACCAGAACGCATATCTGTTCGAGCTCGAGATCTTCGGCAAGGTAGACCTGTCAGGTGCTCCGCTGCTGGAGTCGTTGACCTACAACAATAAGACCTACAATGCTGACGACATCTTCGAGATGGGCAACTCTGGCGATTATGAGGCAAGAATCGAGCTGTTCAGAAGCGATATCATGCCTTCTGCCGAGAATCCTGTTACAGCAGTAGCTGCTAACGGTGAGATCGGTGAAATCACCTATCAGGGTGCAGGTTATGGCACCATGGTCACAATACCTGTCACCGCTGAAGGCAAGACAGTAAAGTATGTTGCCAACTTCCAGCTGAAACCCATGCTGACGCTGTCATACATCGGCGTTGACGGTGAGACCGTTCTGGGTACACAGCAGGTTGAGAAGGATGCAGAGATTGGTGAGTTCGCTGTCGACATTGCTAACGTATCGTCACTGCGTAACGGCTATAAGGCTCGCGGTTGGTTCAAGAAGAACTATGTGGGTGAGAAGTACACCACAGCAAGCACATTCGCAGAGGACAGTAAGCTCTATGCCGTAGAGACTGAGATTGAGGTGGCCAGCACAAGCCGCAAATACGAGTTCAATCTGGCTGATAAGTTCTTCTATGCAGAAGACCACGAGGCATTCACTCCGCAGGAGGGTGCCCAGTGCAAATTCCACGACACCACTCACGGCTGGTCTGTCTACAATGGTGACAAGATCGACCTGCTGGTTGGTCCGAAGGCCATTATCTCAATTGCCACCTGCCGATATGGTCACCTGGATAAGATTCTCGTAAAGAAGGGTGAAGAGACTCTGGCAGAGTTGCAAGGCATGGATGCAGACACCGATGGCAAGGTTGTCAGCTACACTTACGAAGGCGAGGAAGGTACCCTGACACTTGAGATGACAACCTCTGGTGAGAGCTACATCCACAGCGTAAAGATTGCCAACGTGGCTGAGACCAACTACGAACAGGATGGTCAGTGGCTCTTCGTGAAGGCTGGCGATGTCAGCAGCTTCATCGATGCCCTTGAAGTGGCTAACGGCACTGCAGGCGATGACCGTGTGTTCATCTTCCTGCCCAACGGCACCTACGACCTTGGCACAGCTGTGCAGACGCCTATCAGCCGCAACAACGTGTCGCTGATTGGTGAGAGCATGGAGGGTACTATTATCAAGAATGCTCCTCCCACGTCTAAGGAAGGTCTGATGTCAGCTTCTACCATCCACAACACGGGTAACAACCTCTATATGCAGGATCTGACTCTCCAGAACGACCTCGACTACTATTCAGCAGGCAGTGCAGGACGTGCCAACGCCTTCCACGACGGTGGTGACAAGACCATTGCCAAGAACGTGAAGCTGATGTCTTATCAGGACACCTACCTCACTCCTGCCAACAAGCAGACATACTGGGAGACCTCTGAGATTCACGGAGCCGTCGACTTCATCTGCGGTGGTGGCGACATCTTCTTCGAGAAGTGCGACCTCGTAACAGAGTCTCGAAAGAAGGGTGAGAAGAGTGGTGAGGCTACTATCGTGGCTCCACAGCCTCAGACCGCTGAGAAGTTCGGCTATGTCTTCAACAACTGTACCATCGAGAACCAGGCTGCTACGTTCAACTTCGGACGCGCATGGGGTGGTGCAAGCGGTGCTACTGTTGGTCCAATGGCTGCTTATCTGAACACCACACTGAACCAGCCTAATGAGATTCGTGCCACACGCTTTATCACTGCAGGTATGAACGAAGCAGCTGATAAGTTCAAGGAGTACAACTCGATGGACAAGGATGGTAATGTGGTTTCACCTGCAAGTAATGTCCTTAAATTCACGCACAGCACTGGAGACAAGGAATACGAGACCATTCTCACCGCTGATGAAGCTGCCGGATATGCTCTCGACAAGGTATTCACCGACTGGAAACCTGCCGACTACACTGTACAGGTCGAGGCTCCTGCTGCTGAACTGAAGGATGGTACCATCAGCTGGACACCAGCTAACAACGGTGCTATTGCTTACGCCATCTTCAAGAACGGCCAGCTGCTGGGTATTACCGAGGAATCGTCGTTCGTTGTCGAGGCTGTGGCTGAGACTGGCGAAGCAGCTCCACGCAGAGCAGAGGCTGCTGACAAGTACACCATCCGTGCTGCCAACGCACGAGGCGGATTCGGTGAGGCCAAGGAGGTGAAGGATGCTGCAACAGGCATCAGCACCGTGAAGAACGGACAGCAGACAGACACCATCTACAACATGCAGGGTGTACGTGTGAACAACGCCCAGAAGGGTGTGTATATCATCAATGGCAAGAAGGTGGTGATTAAGTAAAATAGGAAGAGTGGTCAGCGGGTGAACCGCTGACCACTCTACACCTTATTATATTAATAGAGCGGGGAGCGAAAGCTTCCCGTTTTGTTTTTTTATGCATTTCGTAAACGTTTTCACAAAAAAACGCTATAGTATTTTGGCTATGTTAATAATTCTTCGTATCTTTGCAGTCAGAATAAATATTTATTTTGTTAAATTTAAAAACTACTAATTTATGTCTGTTAAAATCAAGAGTATGCGAATTGCGTTCGCACTTGCCTTCCTGCTGATAGTAGGAAGCCTGTCAGCGCAGACCGTACAGGTCAATGTGAAAGACGCTCTGGGTGAGGCAGTCATCGGTGCCAGCGTTATCGAAGAAGGTACGCGCAACGGTGGTGTGACTGACTTAGACGGTAATTTCACTATCAAACTAACGGCTGGAAAGCCCATCGTCATCTCCTACATCGGCATGAAGACCCAGAAGATCAACGCGAAGGGTAAGACGGCTATCAATGTAGTGCTGGAAGACGACGCCACCACGCTGAACGACGTGGTTGTCATTGGTTACGGCAGTGTCCGCAAGAAGGACCTGACCGGATCGGTTGCCACTGTCAACAGCGAAGCCCTTCAGGTTGTACCCGTTGCCAACGCCTCAGAGGCCCTGACGGGTAAGATGCCTGGTGTGCAGATTACGACCACTGAAGGTTCACCCGATGCTGAGGTCAAGATCCGCGTTCGTGGTGGTGGTTCTATCACCCAGTCGAACGACCCGCTGTATATCGTCGATGGCTTCCCCGTGGATGGTATCAGCGACATTCCTTCCAACGACATCGAGGACATCACTGTGCTGAAGGATGCTTCTTCAACCGCTATCTATGGTAGCCGTGGTGCCAACGGTGTTATCCTGGTGACCACCAAGAGTGGTAAGGAAGGTAAGACCAAGGTGAGCTACAACGCTTACTACAGCTGGAAGAAGATGGCTAAGAAGATGGACGTGCTGAGCGCTTACGACTATGCCAAGTGGCAGTATGAGCTGGCCCTGCTGAAGAACAGCAACGATCCCTCCAAGATTTCTTCGTACACCGACTACTTTGGCGAGTATCAGGATATGGACCTCTACAAGGATGTTCCCTATAACGACTGGCAGGATCAGACCTTCGGCCGTACGGGTCATACCTTCAACCACAACGTGAACATCAACGGTGGTTCTGAGAGCATCAAATATGCCTTCAGCTATGCCCACATGAACGACAAGGCCATCATGGTCGGCTCAAGCTTCAAGCGTGATAACTTCTCGCTGAAACTGAACACCAAGCCCACTAAGAAGACCACATTGGACTTCCAGGCTCGTTATGCTATCACAGATATCCGTGGTGGTGGTGCCAACGAGGCTGCCGGTGCCTATGACACTGACCGCCGTCTGAAATATGCCGTCATCTACACCTCGATTCCCCTGCGTAATCTGGATTCAAGTGCCGGCGCTAACGACGACGACCTGGGTAACCTCTATAATCCTGTGACCGCTTCCTCGGACAACGACCGCAAGAAGCAGCGCAAGAACCTCAACCTGGCTGGCTCGTTCGGCTGGGAGGTTTACAAGAACCTGAAGCTGAAGACTGAGTTCGGCTACGACGACTACAATGAGTACGACCAGCGTTTCTGGGGTCTTACCGCTTACTATATCAAGAACGTGCCTGCTGTCGAAAATCAAGACATGCCGGCTATCAACCTGGTGGACACAAAGCGTCATCGCTTCCGCAACACCAACACCATCAACTACGACTTCAAGGCCCTGTTCGGCAAGGACAGCCCCCACTCTCTGAACGTACTGGCTGGTCATGAGTATGTGATTACCAAGAAGCATGTCAACACCAATACCGTTCACGGATTCCCCAAGGACTACGATGCAGACACAGCATGGAAGCTGACCTCTCAGGGTACTCCGTTCACAGTGGACGATGCCTACAGTGCCGACGACAAGCTGTTGTCGTGGTTCGGACGTGCAAACTACAACTTCATGGACAGATATCTGGTTAGTGCTACGTTCCGTGCCGATGCTTCCTCGAAGTTTGCAGACGGCAATCGCTGGGGTTACTTCCCCTCTGTCGCCCTCGCATGGCGTATCTCTTCTGAGCCGTTCATGAAGAGCACTGAGAAGTGGCTCGACGACTTGAAGTTACGCGTCAGCTACGGTACTGCCGGTAACAACAACATCCCCGTAGGACAGCTCGTACAGCTTTACGAGAACAAGGCTACCTCGTGGGTAAACGGTATCAGCAACTACTGGGCACCCTCAAAGAACATGGCCAATGCCGACCTGAAGTGGGAGACCACCATCACCCGTAACGTAGGTCTGGACTTCACCCTGTTTGGCGGTAAGATCAACGGTAGCTTAGAAGGTTATATCAACACCACGAAGGATCTGCTGCTCGCATTCCCCGTTGTAGGTACAGGTTACGACAACCAGTATCGCAACATCGGTGAGACAGAGAACAAGGGCTTCGAGTTCAGCGTAACCTATCATATCATCAACAAGAAGGACTACGGCCTGGACTTCAGCGGCAACATCAGCTTCAACAAGAACAAGGTCAAGAGTCTTGGTACTATGGAAGACTACGGATGGAATACCGGTTGGGCTTCTACAGAAATTGGTCAGGACTACTGGATTGCCGTTGGTCATTCTTTGGGTGAGATATACGGATACCGCAGCGATGGCCGTTACGAAGTCAGCGACTTTACTGGCTACGACGCTGCTTCTGACACATGGATTCTGAAGGAAGGCGTTGCTGACGCCAGTGCTGTTGTCGGCAAGGTTCGTCCCGGTACGATGAAACTGAAGAACCTGGACGACAAGCGTGACGCTGATGGCAACCCCACCAATCCCAACATCGTCGGTGAAGAGGATATGGAAATCATCGGTAACGTGAATCCCGACTTCTTTGGTGGCTTCAACATTACTGGTCGTGCATACGGTTTCGACCTCACTGCCAACTTTAACTACAGCGTGGGCAATAAGGTTTACAACGCCAACAAGATTGAGTACACACAGACCAGTAAGTACCAGTATCGTAACTTGTGCGACATCATGGCCGACGGACAGCGCTGGACCAACCTCGATCCTGAGACAGGTCTGCTGAGCAACGATCCCGCACGTCTGGCTGAACTGAATGCCAATACCACCATGTGGTCGCCCCTGACTCAACACATGATTCTGACCGACTGGGCTGTGGAGGATGCTTCTTTCCTGCGTCTGAACACCCTGTCACTGGGTTACACCATTCCTGCCAACATCACCAAGCGTGTCGGCATCGGAAGCCTGCGCTTCTATGTAACTGGCTACAACCTGCTGACTTTCACCGGCTACAGCGGCTTCGACCCGGAGTCTGACTGTATCCGTAAGAATGCCCTGACACCTAACGTCGACTACTCTGGTTATCCCCGTAGCCGTTCGTTCGTAGTAGGTCTAAACTTGAATTTCTAAAATGAAGGAGGATACAACAATGAAGAATTATATCAAAATAGCAATGTTTTCAATGTCGCTCGTAGGCTTAGCTTCCTGCGACATGGACGCACCCAGCATCTCGTCTCTCGACGGTTCGACGGTATACTCTACCTACTCTCTGGCAGAAGCTGAGGTGATGTCTGTACACGTATCGTTTGGTGAGACCAACTCTTACCGCGGACGTTTCCTGCCCTACTATGGTGTCAACACCGATGTCGAGGTGATGAACTCACCTGACTTGACCAAGGCTGGCGATGACAATAAGAATGACTTGTCAAACTACAACACATCGCCCACGAATGGTCAGATGAATACCGACAACAACGCCTATGCCAAGTTCTACGAGGGCATCGAGCGCGCCAACCTCGCCATCGAGGGTCTGCGCCAGTATGGTGACATCGAGAACAAGCCCGATATGGCCCAGTTGTTAGGTGAGGCGCTCACCCTGCGTGCCGTTATCTACAACGACCTCATCAAGGCCTGGGGTGACGTTCCTGCACGTTTCGTTCCCAATGGTCCGGAGAATGTCTATCTGCCCCGTACCAACCGCGACGTCATCTACAAGCAGCTGCTCAACGACCTGTTGGAGGCTGAGAACTACTGCTACTGGCCTAACCAGAACAAGATTACGCAGACCACTGAGCGTGTCAGCAAGACCTTCGTAAAGGCTCTCCGCGCCCGTCTGGCCCTCTATGCCGGTGGTTATGGACTGCGTGGCGACGGCTTCCGTCTGTCAAAGGATCCTGAGCTGGCTCCTGAGAAGATGTACCAGATTGCCAAGCAGGAGTGTGAGGACATCATCAACAGCGGCTATAACACGCTGGGCGAGTTCAAGGACAACTTCCTGAAGCTCTGTCAGGACAATATTGCTGCCGGTGGCGAGAGTATCTGGGAAATCCCGTTCTCTGCAGGTCGTGGCCGCGTGCTCTACACCTGGGGTGTGAAGCATAACGCCAAGGATCAGTACACTCAGCAGGCTCAGGGTGGTGTCAACGGCCCCATTGCCTTCCTGTACTACGACTACGATACTGACGACATCCGCCGTGACATCACCTGCGTTCCTTACGAGTGGAGCAAGGAGCTGGTCAATGGCAATGCTCACGTCACCTTCCGCGCCATTAACAAGTGGTGCTTTGGCAAGCTGCGCTACGAGTGGATGAACCGCATCGTGACATCTACCAACGACGATGGTGTCAACTTCCAGTACATGCGTCTGGCTGACGTCTATCTGATGGCTGCTGAGGCAGAGAACGAACTGGGCAACACATCGGCTGCCTGGAACTACATGCGTCCTGTGCTGGCTCGTGTACTGCCTTCTGGCAAGGTGTCTGCCCTGCAGGCTAAGTACACTGCCAACAAGCAAGCCTTCCGCGAAGGCATCTACGAGCAGCGTGCACTGGAGTTTGCCGGTGAGGCTCTCCGCAAGCCCGACCTCGTTCGCTGGGGCATCATCGACCAGAAGATGGCCGAGGCCAAGGCAAAGCTCATTGCCCTGCAGCAGCGCACTGGTGTTTATGCCGGTCTGCCCGACAAGGCATACATCAACAATGCCGAGGACAAGGACAAGATTCAGGTCTATGGCCTGAACAAGGGTGAGGACGACAAGGAATTCATTGAGACAATCAAGGAAACCTGGTCTTCAAAGAACTGGTTTGTCAGCAATGGTGAGTATGTGCTGACCGATGCCTATATCAACGGTCTCTATACCGTACAGCCCAGCACACACTGTCTGTGGCCCATCTGGAAGACATTCATCGACAAGAGCAATGGTCTCCTGAACAACGACGGTGTCTATGGTCAGTTATCAGACTAATCTTTAAATTACAGAAAACATGAAAAAGATCAATAAATCCTATATCGTGTTGGGACTGGCATTGGCAGCCCTGACCTCCTGCAGCGATGTGGCAGACGAGATTACAGAGATTGTATTCCCACGCAACCTGTCGCCTGTAGAAATTGAAGCCAGAAACGTCGGCGAGAACAAGGCCTCTCTGCAATGGAAGGCCTCCGAGAAGGCTACGGCATACATCGTGGAAGTTTTTGCTGACGACAGTCTGACCTTTGCAGGCTCTCCCCAGCAGACCCTTACCGTTGCTGAGAACGCTGCCGCACTGAGCAATCTGGTGTACGACACCAAGTATTCTGCCCGTGTAAAAGCCATCACTGAGGGCAACGAGTCACGCGACTCCAAGTGGAGCTCTATCTTCTTCCGCACCAGCGCACAGCAGCTGATGAAGTCGTTCAAGGAGGAGAACATTGCCGACCGTAGCGTAACTGTCACATGGGACGTGGACGCTGTAGGCGGTGACCTCACTACCCTGAAGGCTTTCGACAAGGACAACAAAGTGGTAGCTACGAAGACGCTTTCTGCTGAAGAGGTAGCAGCCGGCAAGGCTGTGCTCAGCGGTCTAACACCTTCAACACAGTACACCATCCGTATGTACTTCGGCGAGAAGGAGCGTGGCAACCGCGTTGTGACCACCATTGCCGACCTGAACGGTGCTACTGTGCTGCATCCTGGTGACGACATCAAGGCCGTTATCGACGAAGCTCCTGCCGGAACAGTGATTGCCCTGTATGGCGGCGAGTACGACTTGAATCCCACAGAAGAAGGTAACGGTTCGGTAGTCATTGCCAACAGCATTACCATCAAGGGTATCTATCCCACCAACAAGCCCGTGCTGAAGGGTCGCTTCCAGATGAATGGCGGTGCTGGTCTCTCACTGAGCCAGCTGGTGATTGACGGTTCTACCAATGCTACTGGTGACCAGACCTTCAACTACAAGGATGCCGACTTAACCTATGGTGCCCTTGACCTGCAGGATGTTGAGATCAAGAACTTCGTGAAGGGTATCTGCTATGGTAACGTTGTATGTACCATCGAGTCTATTACCTTCAACAACTGTCTCATCCACGACATTACCTGTGAGGGTGGTGACTTCTTCGACCTCCGCAAGAGCTATGCCAAGAAGGTGACCTTCTCGAACAGCACCATCTGGAATGTGGCACAGGAGCGTGACTTCATCCGCTACGACGATGCTTCAAGCAACTACACCGATGCTGCTCCTGTCATCACTGTTGACCACTGCACCATCGACAACGTCCTCAACGTTGCCAACGCCAAGCGTCTGCTCTACGTACGTTTCGTAGGCAACAGTATCAAGTGGACTAACAACCTGGTGACCAACACGAAGGCCGTCTACTCTAACCAGAGCAAGACCTCACTGCCTGAGTTCAGCAACAACTACTACTTTGGCTGTAACACCAATATGTTCGCAGCTGACGACGAGGCTTCCGACCCGAAGGTTTACTTCCGTGGCGACACGAGCGGTAAGAACGGTGAGGATCCGAAGTATGCCGATGCTGCCAATGGCAACTTCAAGCTTGGCAACGACGGTGTCAGCAGCAAGAAGGTCGGTGACCCACGCTGGTATTAATATGCATTTCAATACTAACAATACGAAGGGCAGACACGGTTCTGCCCTTTGTTTTTTGCCTTTTTATTTGGATATATGAAATAAAAGACGTATCTTTGCACCATTACCAAAACTATACAAACGATGAAAACATTACTGACTGCATTATTCATGATGGCAACTGCTGCACTGACAGCACAGATACTGCCCTACCAGGATCCGAACCTCTCTGCCGAACAACGCGCAGAGGATCTGCTATCACGACTGACGTTGGAAGAGAAAGTACTGCTGATGATGGATGCATCGCCAGCCATTCCCCGTTTAGGCATTCCCAAATTCCAGTGGTGGAGCGAAGCCCTGCATGGTGTAGGACGTAACGGGTTTGCCACCGTATTCCCTATTACTACCATGATGGCAGCTTCGTGGAACGATACTCTGGTACATCAGGTTTTCTCAGCCGTCGGTGACGAGGCACGTGTCAAGCATCAGGAGGCCAAACGCTCCGGCAACGTTCAGCGTTATCAGGGATTGTCGTTCTGGACACCCAACATCAACATCTTCCGTGACCCTCGCTGGGGTCGCGGACAGGAGACCTACGGTGAAGACCCATATCTCACAGAACGTATGGGACTGGCAGTAGTCAACGGTCTGCAGGGGCAGAGCATGACAGGGGAAAGCAGTCAGAGCAAGTACAAGAAACTCCTGGCTTGTGCCAAACACTTCGCAGTACATAGCGGACCAGAGTGGAACCGTCATGTGTTCGATGTCCAGCAACTGCCTGAGCGCGACCTGTGGGAAACCTACTTGCCTGCTTTCAAGGCACTGGTGCAGAAGGGTAACGTGGCAGAGGTGATGTGTGCTTATCAGCGCATTGACGGGGACCCCTGTTGTGGCAATGCCCGCTATGAACAGCATATCCTGCGCGACGACTGGGGGTTCAAGGGTCTCATCACCAGCGATTGCGGAGCCATCCGTGACTTCCTGCCCCAATGGCATCATGTATCGAAGGATGGTGCAGCAGCATCTGCCAAGGCCGTACTTAGCGGCACTGATGTGGAATGCGGTTCTGAGTACAAGAATCTGCCTGATGCTGTCCGTCGTGGTGATATCTCCGAGCAACAGCTGGACGTCAGTCTGAAGCGTCTCCTGGTTGCTCGATTCGAATTGGGCGACTTCGACCTAGACGAAATGGTCGAGTGGACGAAGATTCCGTCTTCGTCCGTTGCCTCCAAGGAGCACAAGCAGCTGGCCCTACAGGTAGCCCGCGAAGGTGTGGTATTACTAAAGAATAACGGCATACTGCCATTACAGCCTGTTGCGACTGAGTCGCAACACACAGTGGCAGTCATGGGTCCCAACGCCAACGACAGCGTCATGCAGTGGGGTAACTACTACGGCTATGCTACCAAGACGGTGACTGTGTTGGAAGGAATGCGCAAGCTGTTGGGCAATGTACCTTACATCCAAGGCTGTGGCGTGACACACAACGAAGTCTACGAGAGTCGTTTCGACAAGATACAGAGTCCTCAGGGTGAACATGGCATACAGGCTGTCTATTGGAACGATACCGAGATGAAGGGTAATCCTGCCAACACTGTTCTCATGCCCACTGCCATCAATCTCAGCAATGGGGGAAACACCGTCTTCGCTCCTGGTGTCAATCTGGAGAACTTCTCTGCCTGTTACGACGGAATATTCATTCCAGATGAGGACGAGACACTCTACATGCGGGTGGCAGCTGACGATAAGGTGCGTGTTGTCGTCAACGGCGACACGTTGGTGAATATCTGGAATGTGCGCCATCGTATTCAGGAAAAGACACGCGAACTGAAAGTAAAGAAGGGTAACAGCTATAGTATCCATATCGACTACGTTCAGGAAGCCGATATGGCAGCATTACAGTTTGACATCTGTAAGAAACTGAATCCCACGCGCCAACAGCTGCTCAGCCAGATAGGCGATGCAGAGACGATAGTCTTCGTGGGGGGAATCTCACCACGTGTAGAAGGTGAGGAGATGAAGGTCAGCGAGCCAGGTTTCAAGGGTGGCGACCGTACGGATATCGAACTGCCCAGCGTACAGCGTGAACTGTTGAAAACGCTGCATGAGGCAGGCAAGAAGGTCATCTTCGTCAACTGCTCAGGTGGTGCGATGGCGATGGTTCCTGAACTGGAGACCTGCGATGCCATCATTCAGGGCTGGTATGGTGGAGAACTGGGTGGTCAGGCCATTTCCGAAGTCATTATGGGGCAGCAGAATCCTTGCGGAAAACTGCCTATGACATTCTACAGAAGCGTCAACGACCTGCCTGATTTCCTCGACTATACGATGAAGAACCGTACTTACCGCTATTTTAAAGGCGATGTATTATTCCCCTTCGGCTTTGGTCTGAGCTATACCACTTTCAACATCAGCAAGCCCATATACCACAATAATAAGGTACGCGTGACAGTCAAGAACACAGGCCATTGTGAAGGAACTGAGGTCATACAAGTTTATATGCGCAATATTGCCGATGCTGAAGGACCACTGAAGACGCTGCGTGCCTATCAGCGTGTCACACTGAAAGCTGGTGAGAGCAAGGCCTTTGACATCGACTTCCCTCGTGAACGCTTCGAAGGATGGGACGTCAACACCAACACCATTCGCGTCGTACCAGGACAGTACGAACTCATGGTGGGCTCGTCGAGTGCCGACAAGGATTTGCAGAAGATAAAGGTCAACGTCAAGTAATAATGAAGGCTGCCCGATTGGACAGCCTTCTTTGTTACAAGTTGCTAATCAGCCAGCCTAAGTATGCCAAATAGCCTACCACTAGCAAAGCCCCCTCCCAACGTTCTACGGTGAACTTGGTGAAGGAGAACAGCCATACTAGTGCAACTGACAAAAGCATCACAGCCATATCGATGGTGGTGATGCCTTCTATCTGCAGGGGACTGATGGTTGCTGTCAGACCCAGTATCAGCAGGATATTGAAGACGTTCGAGCCAATGACGTTTCCAATGGCGATAGCCGACTGTCCCTTACGGGCAGCAACGACACTGGTAGCCAACTCAGGCAGCGACGTACCACCAGCCACCACAGTCAAGCCTACGACACCTTCACTAACATCCAAAGCGTATGCCACGCTAGAGGCTGAGTCGACGAACAGGTTGCTACCTGCCACCAGCATAGCCAAGCCTAATACTACATAGAGAGTACTCAGCCAGGGATTGATTTGTTTGACTTCTCCGGCGTCCTCAACCTGACCTTTTTTGGCCTGCAACAAGGTGTAGGCCATGAAGACTGCAAAGCCAATGAGCAAGATAATACCGTCAATACGTGACATAAAACTATCGAAAGCCAATAAGATGAGCAGCACGGAGGCTCCGACGGAGAAGGGGATATCCTTTTTCACCGTGCTACGACTGATAACCATCGGTGCCACCATAGCAGCACAACCGACTATCAGCATCGCATTCATCGTGTTCGATCCTACCACATTACCTACAGCCAAGTCAGGCGTACCCTTCAGAGCCGACACCAGACTCACGAACAACTCGGGAGCCGACGTTCCGGCAGCGACAATGGTCAGTCCAATGATAATTTCTGGAATATTCATCTTGCGAGCCAAAGCCGAAGCACCTTCCGTCAAGCGGTCGGCACCAGTCAGCACCAACACAACACCAAGTACAATTAAGATAATATCTATCAGCATGATGGGTTCAATTAATCGTTATAAAGTTATATCGATATTTCGAAATCACAATATTATTCTTCCTCGTCAAAATCAAAATCGTCAAAGAAGTCACCTTCGAGTGACGGGCCTACAAACTCGTCAAGGGCACGGCGCTCTTTTTTCGTAGGACGTCCTGTGCCACGCTGACGGTTCACAAAACCGCTGATGCGGTTCATCTCCAACAGCTCATACTGGTCGGGCGTCGTCACGTTCTCGTAGATTTCAGGCAACAGCTTCGCCCCTACCCTCTGCTCTATCGTCTTTAGAATCTTGAACGAATAGGTTACAGGTGGTTTGCGTACGCTGACCACCTCACCAACCTTTACCATACGTGAGGGCTTCACGTTCATGCCCTGAATCGTCACACGTCCGTTCTTGATGGCATCGGCAGCAATGCTGCGCGTCTTGAAGATACGTGCAGCCCACAGCCATTTGTCTACTCTTGCTTCGTTCATTTTCCCTTACCCAGTTTGTTATACTGATTCATCGTGACGTCGATGCCGGCCAGCACAAAACTCTTGATGATGTCGACAGCCAACGTGATGGCAGGTTGCAGCTTCTCTAATTCTTCAGACGGGAAACGCCCGAGCACATGGTCTATCTGCGAACCAACGGGATAGTCGTTGCCGATACCCATGCGCAGACGGGCATACTGCTGTCCTATCAGCTGCTGGATATGTCCCAAGCCATTATGACCGCCATTCGAGCCGTTGGCCTTCAGACGGAACTGGCCGACAGGAATAGCGACATCGTCGCTGATGACCAGCAGACGGCTCTGCTCGATATTCTCCTTGTTCAGCCAGTAGCGCACGGCATTGCCACTCAGGTTCATAAACGTAGTGGGTTTCAGCAGGAACACCTTACGGCCTTTCAGACTAGTCTCAGCTACAAAGCCATAACGCTTATCCTCAAAAACGATATTGGACGCCTTAGCAAAAGCGTCCAATACCATCCATCCTGTATTGTGGCGGGTCTCAGCGTATTCGTCGCCAGGATTACCCAAACCAACAATTAAGTACTTGTCCAAAGTTAATTGTCAATTATCAATTATCAATTGTCAATTATTCTGCGACAGCAGTTTCAGCAGCAGCCGAACGAGAAGCACGAGTAGCCTTCACAGAGCATACGATAACCTCCTTTGAGGTAGCGATCTCCAGACCCTCGAAGCTCAGCGAACCAACCTTGATAGCCTTACCCAGCTGCAGATCGGTAACGTCGATGTCCAGCTTCTCAGGAATGTTCTTGTAAGGAGCGGTAACGTCAATCTTACGGATAGAGAGGTTCAGACGACCGCCATCACGCACACCCTGAGCGTGACCAGTCAGGTTCACGGGGATACCAACAGTGATAGCCTTGGTCTCGTTGATCTCGTAGAAGTCAGCGTGCAGCAGGGCATCGCTTGTGGGATGGAACTGAAGCTCCTTGATAATAGCCTTGTGCTCAGTACCATCAATGTTCAGGTTCACTACATATACGTGGGGAGTATAGACAGCCTTGCGCAGCTCAGCCATAGAAGCTGTGAATGCCATAGCCTCGGGCAGACCGTTCTCACCCTTCTTCTCACCATACAAATTACAGGGTACCAAACCCTCCTTGCGAAGCAACTTTGAGGCCTTCTTGCCTGTGTCGGTGCGCTTCTGACCGTTAATGCTAATTTCTTTCATAATTTAATAATGTGTTACTCTAAAATTAAGTTGTTTTTGCTTAATCCACCATCACACGATGCGAAAAGCGGCTGCAAAGGTACGAATAAACGAGCAAAATACCAAATTTTTGTTTGAGTTTTTTCGTTTCGACGCTAGTCAAACTACATTCGGCGGAGTCAAACCACATTCTGGGGCTTGCCAGCCACGAAAGCGCGTACGTTGCTGATAGCTACATCCAGTAGTCGGACACGCGCCTCGAACGATGCCCAGGCAATATGGGGTGTGATGTACGCATTATCGCATTGCAGCAGCGGATTATCGGCCTTAGGAGGCTCCTCGGTCAACACATCAGCACAGAAAGCCCGCAAGCGGTTCTCATTGAGTGCGTCGGCCACATCCTGATCCTGCACCAATGGTCCGCGTCCAGTATTAATAAGAATGGCTGTTGGCTTCATCTGCTGGAGCGTCTGACGGTTGATGAGATGCTTCGTATCTGGTGTCAACGGACAATGCAGACTCAACACGTCGCTCTCTGCCAACAGTTCGTCCAGCGTCATTTTCTTGATATACGAAGGCAATGTATCAGCTGGTTTACTGGTATAGGCCACGACATTCATGGCAAAGGCATGGGCGATGGCTGCCACACGCTGACCAATATTGCCAAGTCCCACAATGCCGAAGGTCTTGCCAGCCAACTCTGTCAGCGACGTGTCACTATAGCAGAAGTCAGGACTGGCAGTCCACTTCCCTGCACGATTCTGTACGGCGTAATGCTCTGTTCGGTTGGTAACGGTGAGCAAATGTGCGAATACCATCTGTGCCACGCTCTCAGTACTATAGGCAGGCACGTTGGTGACAATGATGCCACGCTCATGAGCTGCCTCCAGGTCTACTACGTTATAGCCCGTTGCCAACACACCGATATACTTCAAGCAAGGTAACTGCTCGATTTCGTGCCGTCTGAGTAATACCTTATTTGTGAGTAAGATATCCGCATCCTTTGCCCTTACGATGGTCTCCTCGGGTTTTGTACGTTCATAGACTTTCAATGTACCTATTTCCTGCAACGCCTGCCAGGAGAGGTCGCCAGGATTGGCTGTATAGCCGTCAAGAATTACTATTTCCATTTGTTGCTTTGATGATTGATAAAACTATCAGAAACTGGATGCAAAGATAACAAAAATCCGCCGATTAGCGCTCTGTTTTATAATAAATAATGCAAAATACAAATCTGCCATTCTGACATTCGGCTATGTCAACATGACAGCTTGCTAGGGTTTGGCATTGATATTGCCCTCTCTATAACGAAAGCCGAAAGGCAATCGAAAGAACTTAACAATATGTATAACTTTTAAAATAGAATTTGGAGGTAACGATTATGATGCCAATGATGAGAACAAACAACTGGATTCCTGCAGTGTTCAACGATCTGTTTGATACAGACTATCTGCCGAAGGCTAACTGCACGGCACCTGCTATCAACGTGAAAGAATCGGACAAAGCATATACCGTAGAGCTGGCCGCTCCTGGTATGAAGAAGGAAGACTTTAACGTTCATATCAACGATGACGGCAACCTGGTGGTAAAGATGGAGCACAAGGAGGAACACAAGGAAGACGATAAGACCACGCGCTATCTGCGTCGCGAGTTCAGCTACTCGAAGTACGAGCAGACGCTGATTCTGCCTGACGACGTCAAGAAGGATGACATTTCGGCTAAGGTGGAGCACGGCGTGCTGACTGTTGAACTGCCGAAGATGGTTGAGGAGAAGGTAAAGGTATCGCGACAGATTGATATCGCATAAGGTAAAAGGATTGTAAAAAAGTAAACCTCACTCATTTCGAGTGAGGTTTCTTGATTCTTTATCATGCCTGTTTCGACTTGTGGCGATGGCGGAAACACTTTGTTTCCTTTGGAGAAACAAGTTGTTTCCAGCACGGAAACAACTTGAAACCAGCATCGGAACGGATGTAAACCAATATCGGAACGGAGATAAGCAAGCATGGACTGGCCAATTGACCAGTCCATGTGCTTTTTACTATCATAGCTGATATGCCTATCGAGTTCTCTGACTATGGTCAGAGAGCGTCGCAATCTGCAAGGTTGCTGGCAATCATCTCGTCAGTAACGGTGTAGTTTTGCAGATCGCCATTGATATACTGCTCGTAGCTGGGCATATCGATCAGTCCATGACCTGAGAGGTTGAAGAGGATGACTTTCTCCTCGCCAGTTTCCTTGCACTTCATGGCCTCGCGGATGGTGGCTGCGATGGCGTGGGTGCTCTCAGGAGCAGGGATGATGCCTTCGGTGCGTGCGAAGAGCATGCCGGCCTCGAAGGTCTCGAGCTGAGGAATGTCGACACCATGCATCAGACCGTCCTTGATGAGCTGCGAGATGATCATACCGGCACCATGATAGCGCAGTCCACCGGCGTGGATGTTCGAGGGCTTGAAGTTATGACCCAGCGTGTACATAGGCAACAGGGGCGTGTAGCCAGCCTCGTCGCCAAAGTCGTAGCGGAACTGTCCACGTGTCAGCTTCGGACAGCTATCTGGCTCAGCGGCAATGAATTCCGTATGGCGCTCACCACTCAGGTTATGACGCATGAAGGGGAATGAGATGCCACCGAAGTTACTGCCGCCACCGAAACATCCGATGACTATGTCGGGATACTCGCCTGCCATCTGCATCTGCTTCTCGGCCTCCAGTCCGATGATGGTCTGGTGCAGTCCGACATGGTTTAGCACTGAGCCCAGCGTGTATTTACAGTTGGGCGTAGTGGTAGCCAGCTCGACAGCCTCAGAGATAGCGGTGCCCAGTGAACCGGGATGTGTGGGGTCCTTGGTGATGATGTCCTTACCGGCACGTGTGGACATGGAAGGGGAGCCAGTGACAGCAGCACCGAAGGTGCGCATGACGCTGGAGCGGTAGGGCTTCTGCTGCATGGTGATCTTCACCTGATAGACAGCAGCTTCCAGTCCGTAGAGCTTAGCAGCATAGCTGAGAGCCATTCCCCACTGTCCGGCACCCGTCTCGGTAGTCACATTCGTAGTACCCTCTTGCTTGGCGTAGTAGCACTGGGGCAGGGCAGAGTTGATCTTGTGGGAACCCAGCGGATTGGTACTCTCGTTCTTGAAATAGATGTGGGCAGGGGTGCCAAGAGCCTCTTCGAGGGCATAGGCACGCACCAGCGGTGTAGAACGGTAGTATGCGTATTTCTCGAGCACATCCTCAGGGATGTCAATCCAGCGGTGCTCCGTGTCCAGTTCCTGCACACAGCATTCACGTGGGAAAATGTGTGCCAGATCGTCTACGCTCAGTGGCTCCTTGGTCTTAGGATTCAGAGGCGGCATGGGTTTGTTGGGCATGTCGGCCTGGATGTTGTACCACTGCTTGGGAATCTCACTCTCCTGAAGGATAAATTTCTTCTGTTTTGCCATTGTTTTTTGTTGTTGGTGAATAATTACCGTGTGCAAAGGTACGAATAAGTGAGCACAAAACAAAATAAAATGGACTTTTTTATTTTGTTTTGTCGAGCATGAGTACTTTCGACCGTAGGTCAAAGGTAATAAAATAAAGTGAAAAGTGAAAAGTGAAGAGTGAAAAATTTGCTGCCGCCGCATAAAAATTGTACCTTTGCAGGCGATTATGGATATTATTGCAATAGTTATTCTGTATTTCTTCCTGCTTTTTGCCGTCAGCAGGTGGACGGGCAGACGGGCAACGAACGAGACTTTCTATCGTGGCGACAAACGTTCGCCGTGGTATCTGGTGGCGTTCGGTATGATAGGTGCCAGTATTTCTGGCGTCACCTTCATATCGGTGCCTGGAATGGTAAACAGCATAGGAATGACTTATCTGCAGACGTGTCTGGGGTTTATGGTGGGCTATGTGGTCATCGCCTTCGTGCTGCTGCCGCTATACTATCGGTTGAACCTGACGACCATCTATAGCTACTTGGGGCAGCGCATCGGAAAGAGAGCCTACAAGACCGGTGCGTCGTTCTTCCTGCTGTCGAAGATGACGGGAGCCTCTGTGCGCTTCTATGTGGTCTGCTGGATTCTTATGGCCTGCGGAATGGGAACCCTTGGCAATGAATCTCCTGGCAGCATTGGTCCTGATGATTGGATGTTTGTTGTCGTCGTGGTAGTGATGACGTCACTCATTTGGCTGTATACCCGTCAAGGGGGCATCAAGACAGTCGTGTGGACGGATACCATGCAGACTGTTTGCCTGTTTGGGGCACTCATTCTTATTATATATAAGGTAGTAGGTGAGTTGGGCATGACTACCGGTGATGCTGTGGCCGCCATCCGGCATAGCGAGCTGTCGCAGGTGTTCGTCTTCGACGACTGGGTGTCGAAGCAGAACTTTTGGAAACAGTTTCTGAGTGGTGCTTTCATCGCCATCGTGATGACAGGACTTGACCAGGACATGATGCAGAAGAACCTGACGTGCCGTTCGTTGCATGATGCCCAAAAGGATATGTGCAGCTATGGCGTTGCCTTCCTGCCAGCTAACCTGCTATTCCTGTCGTTGGGTGTACTGTTGACATTCTGGTATCAGCAGCAGGACGTTGCACTGCCTGCCTCTGGCGACGATTTGTTGCCCCGGTTCATTATGCATGCTTCCCAAGGATCTCCGGCCATCATGATAATCTTTATGCTGGGTATGGTAGCTGCGGCATTCTCGAGTGCCGATTCCGCCCTGACGGCTCTGACAACGAGCTATTGCGTGGACATCTGCGGACGACCTGATGACGAACGGCTGCGCCACAGGGTGCATATTGGTATGGCAGGCGTCTTTGTGGTGTTTATCCTGCTGTTCCGACTGTTAAACTCGACAAGTGTCATTGATGCCATCTATATCCTCTGTTCCTACACTTACGGCCCGCTGTTGGGACTTTTTGCCTTCGGACTGCTGACAAAGCGGCAGGCTAACGACCGCTACGTTCCCTATATCTGCGTGTTGTCGCCATTGCTCTGTCTGGCAATCGATACGCTGACTTATCAGTTGACGGGTTATCGTTTTGGCTATGAACTACTGATGCTCAATGGTTTACTGACCTTTTGCGGCTTGTGGCTTTTCCCTGCAAAAAAGTAAAAACTCTAACTTCTTAACTCTAACTTCTTAACTTCTCAAAATATTCCTTCGGCTGTACGCCCATCACCTTTTTGAACGATGTGGCGAAATATTTTGGGTCCTTGAATCCTACACGGTATGCGATGTCACTGACGCGCAGGTCAGGATTATCCTTAGCCAGCTGGCAGGCTGTCTGAATACGGATGTCGCGGATGAAACTGGAAATGTTCTTGCCCGTCAGAGTGCGCAGCTTGTTGTAGAGTGTACTGGAACTGGCACCCATATCGGCAGCAAAACTCTCGCGGTCGTATTCGGAGTCGTCGATATGATCATTCACGCATTTCAAGGCACGCTGCAGGAATTCATCATCGAGTGACATCCGCCTATTAACAGCCAGCTCGACAGGCTCCTCGGCTATGGGTAGCGACTTGCGGATGCGCTCGCGGTTGGCTATGAGGTTGTCAATATGCAGCATCAAGTCCTTCACCCTGAAAGGCTTGGTGATATAGTCGTCGGCACCAGCGGAAAGAGCCGCCTGGGGGTCTTCCTCCTGCGTCTTGTGTGTTAGAAGAATGACGGGTAAGTGACTGTACTCCTCGTCGTGCTTGATCTGACGTGTCAGCTCAAAACCGTCTGTCTTAGGTAGCATGACATCGGCAATAATGACGTCGAGGTCGTTGTTATGAATGGCTTCCATTGCCTCTTCGCTGTTGTCGACGGCCAGCACGTGGTATCGACTGCTGAGCAATTGCTGCATGATGTTCTTCAACTCGCTGTTGTTCTCGACAATCAGCAGATGAGGAGCGTCATCGTCCGCTTTATCTGTGGTAAAGTGACCACCCTCAGTAAAGGATACCGGCGGTAGGTCGGTAATTTGTGTGTTGGGATCACTGAAGTCCACCTTGTGACTCTCGTCAATTTCCGAGGGCTTGTAGGCCTCTTTATTGATGGGCAGCTCAATAAGGTATGTGGTACCTTGGCCTTCGATGGTGCTCCATTGGATGTTGCCACCATGCAGGTAGACAAGCTCGCGTGTTCGAGAGAGCTCATTCTTCTGTACACCAGTGCCAGAGTCACTGATGCGGATGATGATATGGTCGAAATGTTTGCTGGTGCTGATGTCCATAGTGATGCGCCCATGCGGTGGCGTATGTTCCGCAGCGTTCGACAGTATGTTGAAGATGATGCGGTCCACCTTTAGAGAGTCTATCCAGCCCATCATGCTCTCTGGCTTGCAGCGAATGGTGAATTCCAGATGCT
The DNA here is from genome assembly GCA_045131435.1 of Prevotella sp. GTDB lineage: Bacteria > Bacteroidota > Bacteroidia > Bacteroidales > Bacteroidaceae > Prevotella. Next base: position 4,030 of record JBGUQW010000116.1, on the reverse strand, counting down.
TGCTGACCATCAGCGGTTCGATGTAGCAGGCAGTCTCTGTAATGTCCCTGATGACATCGCAATTGTTGATTCGCAGTTGTTGGTAACCGTGTTGCAACATATTATTATCCTCCATCAAATGCTGCAGTAACCTGACAATGCGTTCAATATTAATCTGCATGAGCTTGTAGTCGTTCGTTCCCTCAGGAAGGGTTTCTTTGAGGTGCTCAAGTGAGGCAGAAAGGATGGTAAGAGGGGTCAAAATCTCATGAGAGACGACGGAGAAAATCTTGCTCGTCTGAACTTGGCTTTTTACGCGCATTCCATGCACATACAGCCATCGTCCCAATGAAATCATGATGATTAGTAGCAAAAACGTGCCTGCCAATTCCCATCCATTCAAATTAATTAACCATTTCTCCATGGCCGCGAAGTTACGAAATTTCTTCCAAATAACAATAGTTTTTGTAGAAAAATTCAAGAAAGAGGGCGAAAATAGTTTGTTTTCTGTTAATTATGGTCGATAAAATGTGAAAATCACAAAATTTAAACCTCATTTAACATTATCTGAACTCTTATATGATACTTTTATACTATCTTTGCAACGTGAAAAGGGAACAACGTTTCGGTTCCCAGGTTTAAACAAAGAGACGAGAGGTCTTATAAAGTTTAAATTGTGAGCACGATTTTTAATGGTTAAGGTTTATGGTTGATTAATTTAGTTTTTTAAGAAAGAGCTCCGCTGTGAAGCGGGGCTCTTTTGATTGTATAGGATTTCGAAGTTTCGATGTTCCGATGTCTCGATGTTCCAGAATATTGAGGTTATTGCTCCAACAAGAAGCGCTCGGCCTCGATGGCGGCCTGACAGCCAGTGCCTGCAGCAGTGATAGCCTGACGATAGACAGGATCAGCGCAGTCGCCAGCCACGAAGACGCCTGGCAGCTTGGTGCGTGGTGTTCCGTCAATCTTCTTCAGGTAGCCAACCTCATCGGTCTCGAGCCATTCGCGGAAGATATCCGTGTTGGGTTTGTGCCCGATGGCGAGGAAGAATCCATCAATCTGGATGTCTACGAGCTGCTCGTCGGGTTCTCCCTTACGCTTTACGAGGTGAGCTCCTTCTACACCGTTTTCGCCAAAGAGTCCTAACGTATTGTGCTCGAAGAGAATTTCAATGTTCTCTGACTTCATTACTCGTTCTTGCATGACTTTTGAAGCACGGAGGAAGGGTTTGCGGACAATCAGATAGACTTTCTTGGCCAATCCAGCCAGATAGAGTGCGTCCTCACAGGCTGTGTCGCCACCGCCAACTACAGCCACAGTCTTCTTGCGGTAGAAGAAACCATCGCAAGTGGCACAAGCTGAGACGCCCATACCATTGTATTTCGTTTCATCAGGCAGACCGAGATATTTGGCTGAGGCACCTGTGGCAATAATGACCGTGTCGGCCTCTATCTCCGTACCGTCGTCGGCCCAAAGCTTATAGGGACGCTGTGAGAAGTCCACCTTATCGATGACGCCGTCGCGGATGTCGGCACCAAAACGCTCTGCTTGATCGCGTAGGTCCATCATCATCTGATTGCCGTCGACACCTTGTGGATAACCCGGGAAGTTCTCCACCTCAGTGGTCTGCGTCAGCTGACCTCCAGGTTGCATTCCGCTATACTCTATGGGATTCAAATTTGCTCTGCTGGCATAAATAGCGGCAGTGTACCCTGCTGGGCCACTGCCGATAATCAAACATTTTGTTTTATTCATGTTAGGGTTGTAATAGGGAGTAATGGGGTGTAAGAAGGTGTTAGAGTGGTAATGGTATTACTGCAACAGTTCTTCGATAGCCTTGTCGATGTTCTCGATCTTTTCTGTAGGTTCGAAGCGTGCTACAACCTGACCCTTCTTGTTGATAAGGAACTTAGTGAAGTTCCACTTGATATCGGGCTTCTCCTTGTAGTTGGGGTCGGCCTTCGTGAGCATGTCATCCAGGATATGGGCAATAGGGTGTTCCATATCCCATCCAGCAAAACCTTTCTGTTCTGTCAGGAACTTGTAGAGTGGTTCCGCATCGTCACCATTGACTTTGATTTTTTTGAAACGGGGAAACTCTGTGCCGAAGTTCAACTTGCAGAACTCGTGTATCGACTCGTCAGTGCCAGGAGCCTGCTGTCCAAACTGGTTGCAAGGGAAGTCGAGGATTTCGAAACCCTGGCTGTGATACTTCTCGTAGAGTTTCTCCAATTCATCGTATTGAGGCGTAAAACCGCACTTGGTGGCGGTATTGACAATCAGTAAGACTTCGTTGGCGTACTCTTTGAGTGATACGTCTTTCCCTTTTCTGTCCTTGACAGAGAATTCATAGATAGTTTTCATTGTTTTGTGTTATAATGTTGTTCTTTTTAGAGCCAAGTGTTGATTACTTCGCCTTTCATTGGCAAAGATACAATAATTCTTTGGGATAACCAAATCTTTTAGTTTTTTTTATTTAAACCAGAACGAAGTGCTTAATGAACTCTCCACTTTGTCTTCAATCTCGTCCGGCAGATTGCAGAAGAAGTCCAGTCCTGTCAGCTGTTCCAGTTTGTCGATGGATATGGCGTAGTTCTTACGGGTATCATTGGTGTGGTCTTCGTTGAGGTTCTCTACCCAGTAGCCCAAAGCGTTCCATGTGGTGCCCTTGCGACTCAGCACGGCCATGAAGAAGTAGCGGGGTACGGGGATGTGCTTATTGTTGACCTTGGACTGCTGGTGGCTGTTGCGGGAGATGTATTCCAGAATGTTCTCCCTTTTGTCAATAGTGCCACCTTTACAGACGTACAACGTGTCCGAGAGGTTCGCCCAGGTGCGCACATCACCTTCCATCCTCTCCCACAATCCGGCATTGAATTTGTTGAACTGTGGCTGCATGTTAGTGATATAGAACGTCTGGTAGTTGGCCTCTTTGGCACGCTGGCGATCAGCTGACGCACAGATATGCCCATGATCGTAACCGGAGTATTTATATGGGTCTTCCGCCCACTGGTAGGTTGCAGGCAGGTCAGCATCGTTGGGATACTGGCATGTGGATGACAGCGTGCCGTCATTGTCTGCCGAATAGCGCGATACATTGCCACTGCTTGCCGAGCTGTAGTTAATGGTACTGTACAACTGGAAACAACTCCAACGCTGGGCATTGATGGAGGGATCCCACTCTACACAGTAGTTGATGCCTGCCTGGTTAATCTTATCGTTCAGTACGGCCCGGTGTATAATAACCACACTGCCATTATCCTTGACCTTGGGAAACTCCAGTCGTGCCAAGGTGGCATTACCGTTTGTATTGTTCTTGTTGATGTTCGCACCACTGGTATCCAGTGGTTTGCCTTTTTCAATGACAATCGGGTCGTCGTTGTCACAGGCAGCCATCAGAAGTGTGGCAAACAGAAGAATCGCAAGTTTTGAAGTTTTCATGTGTTGTAGTAATAAAGGGTTTTTAGTTTGTTTTAAAAGTTTAAGGCGCGACCATAGGCATATGCAACTACCTTGGACGCGCCTTAGATGTCTTGTGGCTTCTGAAATGTATTTATTTCTTCGCAGCCTTACCGTAGCGGCTCATGAACTTATCGACGCGACCAGCAGTGTCGACGAGCTTGCTCTTACCAGTGTAGAACGGGTGAGAAGTGCTCGAAATTTCAATCTTTACCACGGGGTAAGTTTCGCCTTCGAATTCTACAGTGTCATTAGTCTTTGCGGTAGAACGCGAAAGGAACATATCGCCGTTGGACATGTCCTTAAACACGACGGGGCGATAGTTTTCTGGATGAATACCTTTTTTCATTTTACTTGTTAATTATTTAATGTTATGTATATAAGTTCACACTTTGAGGGTGCAAAGGTACGAAGTTTTTTCTGATTATCCAAATCTTTTGCTATCTTTTTTATTTTTATGGTTCCTTTCTCAAATACTCCGAAAGAAAATAATATTACTCCGAAAGTATTTTTCAATACTCCGTTCTTATTTTCCGATAAGGCAAGCTTAATTCCTGATAAGGCACGCTTATTTGAAAATAACCGTTCCTTA